>JANQNY010000006.1 GCA_028279345.1 Geminicoccaceae bacterium | reverse complement strand
CAAAGAACTCTACAAGGACGACGCCCGCTCGCGCAGGACCGCCTTCTGCACCTTGCCCGTCGACGTCTTCGGCAGCTCCTCGAAGAGGACGGTCCGCGGCGCCTTGTAGTGCGCCAACACCGCGCGGCAGTGCTCGATGAGTTCCTCGGCCGTTGCATAGTGCCCCGGCCTCAGGGTCACGAAGGCGCAGGGATGTTCGCCCCAGCGCTCGTCGGGGCGGGCCACGACGGCAGCCTCGAGGACGGCGGGGTGCCGGAAGAGGGCGCCTTCCACCTCGATCGACGAGATATTCTCGCCGCCCGAGATGATGATGTCCTTCGCGCGATCCTTGATTTCGACATAGCCGTCTTCGTGCGTCACCGCGAGATCGCCCGTGTGGAACCAGCCGCCGGCGAAGGCTTTGCCAGTAGCCTCTGGGTCCTTGAGATAGCCCTTGGCGACGATGTGCCCCCGCATGAGGATTTCGCCGATCTGCTCGCCGTCATGGGGCAGCGGGTCGAGGGTAGCGGGGTCCGCCACCTCCAGGCCGTCGAGAACCGGGTAGGGCACCCCTTGGCGGGCGAGCAGGCGGGCATGCTCCGTCGGGGTCAGCTCCACCCACTCGTGCTGCAAGGCGCAAACGGTCGCCGGGCCGTAGACTTCGGTGAGCCCATAGACGTGGGTCACCTCGAACCCCCGACTTGCCATCGCTTCGAGGACCGCGGCCGGCGGCGCTGCGCCCGCGGTCATCATCCGCACCTTGTGGCCGATGCCGGCATGCAGTGCGTCGGCCGCGTTGGCGATCAGGCTCATGACGATGGGCGCACCGCACAGATGGGTCACGCCGGCCGCAGCGATCGTGCCGAGGACCGTTTCCTCCGTGAGCTTCCTGAGGCAGACGTGCGTGCCGCCCTTGAGGCAGACGGTCCACGGGAAGCACCAGCCGTTGCAGTGGAACATCGGCAGGGTCCAGAGATAGACCGGCGCATCGGGCAGGTCCCAGACGAGCGCATTGCCGATGGCGTTCAGATACGCACCCCGGTGGTGGTAGACGACGCCCTTCGGGTTGCCGGTGGTGCCGGACGTGTAGTTGAGGGCGATCGCCTGCCAATCGTCGGCGGGCTCGTACGGCACGAAGTCGGCGTCGCCACCCGCCAGCAGCTCATCATAGGTCAGTCTGCCAGAGCGCTCGCCCACGTTGGGGTCGTCGACGATGTCGATCACCGGAATCGGGCGCTCCATGAGGGCCAGCACGTCGCGGACGACGGGTGCGAACTCGGTATCGGCGATGAACAGTTTCGCCTCGCCGTGCTGGAGGATGTAGGCGATCGTCCGGGCGTCGAGCCTGGTGTTGAGCGCGTTGAGCACGGCACCGGCGAGCGGCACGCCGTAGTGCGCCTCCAGGAGTGGCGGAATGTTCGGCGCCAGCACCGCGACCGTGTCGCCGGGCGTGACGCCCTGGTGGGCGAGGCCGGCGGCGAGCCGTTGGCAGCGCTCACGGAACGTCCGGTAGGTCCATGCCTGGTCGCCATGGCGCACGGCGGTACGCTCTGGGTAGGTGTCGGCGGCGCGATCGAGCAGGGTGAGGGGGGTCAACGGGCGGAAGTTCGCCTTCGTCCGCGCCAGGTCCCGTTCGTAGATGGAATCTTCGGGAAAAGCGGCAGTGCGACGCACATGCATGGTGTGCTCCTCCAGAGTGACCGCGCATGTGACCACCGGCACGCCCGAAGTCAACGGACGGGTCGATCTAAGTCCTTCTGGAGCGTCGCCCGGCCATGTGCATCCACTAGATTCAGGAATATGTCGGGAGGCTGACACAATGAGCTTGCAGGATCGCCTGCTGGAGCGCTCGCTGAGCGACCCCGAGGGCTTCTGGGGGGAGGCAGCCGAGGGATTGCATTGGGACCGAAGGTGGGACCGCGTTCTGGATGGCTCGCGCGCCCCATTCTACCGCTGGTTCGCCGGCGGGCAGATCAACACCTGCTACAACGCCGTCGACCGCCACGTCGCGGGCGGTCGCGCCGAACAGCCGGCGATCATCTACGACAGCCCGGTCACGAACACGGTCCGCGCGATCACCTACGCTGAGCTTCTCGACCAGGTGGCGCGGTTTGCGGGCGTTTTGACGGATTCCGGCGTCAAGCGCGGCGACCGCGTCATCATCTACATGCCGATGGTGCCCGAGGCGCCGATCGCCATGCTCGCCTGCGCGCGCATCGGGGCGATCCACTCGGTGGTGTTCGGTGGCTTCGCGCCGAACGAGCTGGCGACCCGCATCGACGACGCGAAGCCGGTGGTGATCGTCTCGGCGAGCTGCGGCATCGAAGGTCAGCGGGTCATTCCCTACAAGCCGCTCCTGGACCAGGCGATCGCTCAAGCACACCACAAGGTGGAGAGCTGCGTCCTCCTGCAGCGACCGCAAGGGCCGGCCGAACTCACGCCGGGCCGCGACATCGACTGGGACGACGCCATGGCGAAGAGCCGCCCGGTCGCGTGCGTGCCGGTCGAGGCGACCGATCCACTCTATATCCTCTACACGTCGGGCACTACGGGCCAGCCCAAGGGCGTCGTCCGCGACAATGGCGGGCACGCCACGGCACTCCTCTGGAGCATGAAGAACATCTACAACGTAGAACCCGGCGAACCCTATTGGGCGGCATCTGATGTCGGCTGGGTCGTGGGCCACAGCTACATCGTCTATGCGCCGCTCCTCAACGGCAACACCACGATCATGTTCGAGGGCAAGCCCGTCGGCACGCCCGATCCTGGTGCCTTCTGGCGGGTCATCAGCCAGCATAAGGTCGTGACGATGTTCACCGCGCCCACCGCGTTCCGGGCGATCCGCAAAGAGGATCCCGACGGGACCTACATCAAGAACTACGACCTCAGCCACTTCCGGGCGTTGTTTCTCGCCGGCGAGCGCTGTGATCCCGACACGCTGAAATGGGCGGAGACGCAGCTCGGCGTGCCGGTGATCGATCACTGGTGGCAGACAGAGACCGGCTGGTCGATCGCCGCCAACTGCGTTGGCGTGGAGCTGCTGCCGGTGAAGCCTGGCTCGCCCACCAAGGCAGCGCCCGGCTACGACATCCGCATCCTGGACGACGAGGGCGAGCCCGTCCCCGCCGGCCAGATCGGCGCCATCTGCATCAAGCTGCCCTTGCCACCCTCGTGCCTGCCGACGCTCTGGCAGGACGACGAGCGCTATGAGCAGTCGTACTTGAAGCGCTTCCCCGGCTACTATCTGACGGGCGATGCCGGCTACAAGGACGATGACGGATACGTCTACATCATGAGCCGCATCGACGACATCATCAACGTCGCCGGGCACCGCCTGTCGACGGGGGGGATGGAGGAAGTGCTGGCGAGCCATCCTGCGGTCGCCGAGTGCGCCGTCATCGGCGTGCATGACGCGCTCAAGGGCGAGCTGCCGCTGGGTCTGGTGGTCCTCAAGGCCGGCGTCCAGACCGACGAGGAGGAGATCAGAAAGGAGCTCGTGCAGAAGGTGCGGGACGAGATCGGCCCGGTAGCCGCGTTTCGCCACGTTGCCGTGGTGAACCGGCTGCCCAAGACGCGCTCGGGCAAGATCCTCCGCGGCACGATGAAGAAGATCGCCGACCATGAGGAGTACAAGATGCCGGCCACCATCGACGACCCGGCGATCCTCGACGAGATCGGCGACGCGCTGAAGCCCTTGGGTTATGGGTAGGCGGTCGAGCGCCGCGGGCAGCGGGGCTTGCTCGACGCCGACCAGCTCGAGCAGGTCCTGATCCAGGCGGCGCGCGGTGGCCACACGGTGAGCTACCGCGCGCTCCTGGCGATGGGCGGAAGGCGCGTCGGCCCCAACAACGTCCGCGCGCTGATGCGGGTCCTGGGTGAGGTCTGCCGCCGCATGGAGGCGCGGGGCGAGCCGGACCTCGCCTGCCTCGTTGTGCGCGAAAGCGACGGCCTGCCGGGTGAAGGCTACTTCGCCGCGGAGGCGGAGCGGGGTGACGTGCTGGCGGGCAGCCGGCGTGCCCGAGTCACGCGCGCGCAGGAAGCTGCGTTCGCCTACTGGTCAGCGGACGTTCGATGAAGGGCTGCCGGCGAAGCTATGGGGTGAGCGTCGAGGTCCGGCGCCGGCGCCCGCCTATGCCGGGCGCGGACCCGCGCGCTACCTAACGGCGGGTTGCCGATGCTATTGCGGTGCGCTGAGGCGACCCTGATCCTGGCAGGTGGTCTTCTCTGCCAGCGTGACCACGCCATCCCCGTTATGGTCACAAGTGATGACCTCGTTGGGATCATGGAGCACGACCGTCTCGCCGCCCCCGCAGGCCACCAAGATGAGCACACCTGCCAAGGCCACGGCGCCGGCCACCGCTCGCCGCGCGCTCGTGCAATCTGGCGGGTCCAAGACCGCCGAAGTCTCCGCCACCGGGCCGCAACTACCAAAGCTGTTCATTGCCAGAACCCTCCTAGCCACGACACACGCAATCCATCACGCAGACCGAGAGTTGTCGCTGCTGAAGACCTGATAACGGGAAGGTACGCGCAGTTGTGGTAACGTCCTGTTGTTCATGCGCCAAGCCACACGCCCGTACGCGTGCTGCGGCGCTGGGGAGTACGATCGATGGCTGAACCCGGCTGGAGCGAGGACGACAGCGCGACCTATCGGGGGCTCGCGCGCTATGCCGTGCCCGAACGGGAGCGGCAGATCCGGATCATCATCGAGCTGGTCCGGGCCGCCGACGCACCCGGTGACGTGCTCGACCTGTGCTGCGGCGAGGGGCTCTTGACGGAGGCGCTCCTTGGGGCGCTGCCCGAAGCAAAGGTGTTTGCGTTCGACGGCTCTGCCTCGATGCTGGCGGATGTTGCGGCACGTCTCGGCGCGACGGGACGGCTCGTCACCCGCACGATCGACTTAGCTGCACGGGACTGGCGCCGCTTCGATGCGCCGCTGCGGGCCGTCGTCTCCTCGCTCGCGGTCCACCACGTCGACGGCGCTGCTAAGCAGGCGCTGTTCGCCGACCTCTTCGCCGCGCTGGCGCCGGGCGGCGTCTTCGTGCTTGCAGATATGATCCTGCCGGCGCGGCCGGTCGGCCACGCGGTGGCGGCTTGGATGTGGGACGAGGAGACGCATCGCCGCTCGCTGGACCTGCACGGCGACGCGCGTGGCTTCGAGGTCTTTCAGAAGGCCGAATGGAACAACTTCCATGATGGCGAGCCGCACGACATCGACCAGCCGTCCACGCTCGCCGATCACGTCCGCTGGCTGGAGCAGGCCGGCTTCGTCCACGTCGACGTGCATTGGATGCTGGCCGGGCAGACGGTCTTCAGCGCGTGGAAGCCCTGACCGCAAGCTACTCCGACCCTGACGGCGTGACGGGCGTCGCCCGCCCGCTACACCTCGACCATCAAGCCGTCGCGGGCGGTCTCGTGGTCGATGCGGCCTAGCCGACCGAGCATGTCGTCGCTCATGTGCGTCAGGATGAGGCGCTTCGGCGCGATCAGCGGTAGTTTCTCGGCCAGGATGGCAAAGCTGAGGTGCAGCGGCACGCGCTTCTCGTAGAAGTACGCCTCGGCGATCAGCAGATCGCTGTCGCAGCCGATGTCGATCAGGTCGTCCACCCACTCGGTATCGCCGGTATAGGCAATGACCTTCTCGTCGACGGTGAAGCGGTAGGCGAGGAATGGCCCGTCGGGTTCGCCGTGGCGCACGCGGGCGGCCTCGACATCGATGCCATTGATCTGGGCGCGCGTTCCCGGCTCGATCTCGATCAGCCGCACCTCGAACGCGCGCTCCGCCCGCGACGAGCCGGCGAACGTCGTTTCCATGACCCGCTCGAACCAACTTGGCAGCCCTTCAGGGCCGGCAATGGTCAGCGCGTTCGTTCGCCCGGAGAAGAACTGCGCGTCAAGAAGAAAATAGGGGATGCCACCGAAATGGTCGCCATGAAAATGCGTGACGAAGACCGTCTCGATACCGCTGCGATCGATCTCCATTCTCTTCAACGCGATCAGCGAGGACGCGCCGCAGTCGACGAGGAACCGCGAGCGGCGGCTCTGGACGTGAATACATGTATGGAATCTGCCGCCACTGCCGAAGGCGTCGCCAGAACCGACGAAGGTCACCCGCATCCGGACCTACCTTAGAGTCTGTCCTCGCACGACTGTCGCACGCGGTCGCGCCGACGCCAACGCCATGCGCGCGGGTCTGCCTGTGGCGCTTACGGGGCGAGGGGATCGGCCCTAAGGTCGTCCGCTCGGGAGAACGAGGAGAACGAGTATGCGCTTGGAGGCCAAGGGTATCATCGTCACGGGCGCTGCGCGCGGCATTGGACGCGCCATCGCCGACCGCTTCGCCGACGAGGGCGCCTATGTTGTGCTCGCCGACATCGACACGGCAGCGGGCGATGCTGCGCGCGCGGCGATCGTCGAGCGCGGCGGCTACGCGCACTTCGTCGAGGCCGATGTCGGCGAAGCGACCGCCGCCGGCGCGCTGATCGATGCCGCCCTCGAATGGGCAGGGCGGCTGGACGTCCTCGTCAACAACGCGGCCGTCATCAAGACGGGCGACTTCTTGAGCTTCAGCGAGGCCGATTTCGACGAGGTGCTGCGGGTCAACCTCAAGGGCGCGTTCCTGGTGGGGCAGGCGGCGGCTCGCGCCATGGCGGCGCGCGGCAGCGGCAGCATCATCAACATGAGCTCGATCAACGGAACGCTCGCCGCTCCCACGCTGCTTGCCTACAACGTCGCAAAGGGCGGGCTGAACCAGCTGACGCGGGTGATGGCGCTTGCTCTCGCCGACCGGGGTGTGCGGGTGAACGCCGTGGCGCCGGGCTCGATTCTGACCGAGATGCTGCAGGCGGTGATGACCGATGATGACGCGCGGCGGACGATTCTCTCGCGCACGCCCATGGGCCGGTGTGGCGAGCCGGACGAGGTCGCCAAGGTCGCGCTGTTCCTCGCTTCCGACGACAGCTCCTACGTGACGGGCGAGATCATCGTCGCCGACGGTGGGCGCATGGCCCTCAACTACACGGTGCCGGTCGCCGACTGATCGTCAGCTCCACCTCGGCAGCTTCGATCGCCAACCCACGCAGTGCCAGCCGAGCTTCCTCGACGAGCCCCACTGCGGCGGAGACGAGGGCGGCAAAGCCCAAGCCGCCGGCGACGGCCGCCGCGATGACGTCGACGTGCAGCGCCACGGGCGCGCCGAACTGCGCCAGCACGGCGCCGATGACCGACAGCATGGTCGCCAGCGCGAACATGCCGGCGGCCAGATAGAGTGCGCCCATGGCGCGCACGATGACCCGCGCCCGGCGTTGGCTCACCTCGAGGCCGCGGCGGAAATGCTGCTCCAGTTCGGGCGCTGCGTCCGCCAGTTCGCCGAGCAGGTGGCGTGACCGGTCGACAGCGCGCGCCAGGCGATTGGACGTCGCCGTCGTCAAGAGCGCCGTCGCGTTGGTGAGCAGCGCCGGACCCACAATGTAGGATAGGATGATGAACGGGTTCTGCATGTCCGTCGCGACCGTCGGGTCCAAGCGGCTTCTCCACGAATGTCCGGCGCGACCCTAGCTGCCCGACGGCGGATGGCCTACCTCAGGGGCATGACAACGATCGACGATATGACCGGCAAGCGCGTGCTCGTGACCGGCGCCAACGCGGGCATCGGCAACGCGATCGCACGGTCGCTGGCGGACGCTGGTGCGGATCTCCTGGTTCACGGCCGGGACGCCTCGAGGGTCGATGCGGCGGTCGATGCGCTGCGCGGCTCGGCGCGTGGTGGCGTGCGCGGCGTCGTCGCCGACTTCACCTCGCTCGCGTCCGTCGCGCGGCTCGCCGACGAGGTGGCGGCTGGCGGCCCGCTCGATGTCCTCGTCAACAACGCCGGCCTCATCCGCGACCGGCTGGTCCTCAACGCGGACGGCTATGAGGAGGTGTTTCAGGTCAACCATCTGGCGGCGTTTCTGCTGACGCTCCGCCTCATGCCAGCGTTGCGCGCAGCCCCATCGGCGCGGGTGGTGACGGTCGCCTCCGGTGCGCACGGCATGGCGAAGGACCTCGAAGTCGACCGCTTGACACGACCCGAGCCCTATCTGCCGATGCAGGTCTACGCACGCTCCAAGGCCTGCAACATCCTTTTCACCACGGAGCTCGCGCGGCGGGTTGCCGGCAGCGGCGTCAAGGCGTTCAGCTATCATCCCGGCATCGTCGCCTCCCGTTTCGCGCACGACGGCGACGTCCGCGGGCGGCTGCGTCTCTTCATCTGGCTTTTTCGGCCATTCTCGAAGACGCCGGAGAAGGGTGCCGATACTGGAGCTTGGCTCGCGAGCGCCGCGCCGGTGCCCGAGCCCGACGGTGGCTACTTCATCGACCGGCGGGCGGCGGCACCGCGGCCCTATGCGCGCGACGAAGGGACCGCGCGGCAGCTTTGGGAGCTCAGCGAGCGGCTCGTCGCACCGCATCTGCAGACGGAGGAACGTCATGCGCGAGCAGGTTGAAGAGAGCCTGGATGTCCTCCTCCAGCTTGCCCGCGACCCGCTCCGCGCGGACCGGCCCGAAGCCGGCAAGCCTTTCGAGCTGGTTTCCGACTACCAGCCCGCCGGCGACCAGCCCGCAGCGATCGCCGAGCTCTGCCAGGGCCTCACGGCCGGCGAGCGCGACCAGGTGCTGCTCGGCGTCACCGGCTCTGGCAAGACCTTCACCATGGCCCAGGTCATCGCCGACCAGCAGCGGCCCACGGTCATCCTTGCGCCGAACAAGATTCTCGCGGCGCAGCTCTACGGTGAGATGAAGCAGTTTTTTCCCAATAACGCCGTCGAGTATTTCGTCAGCTACTATGATTACTATCAGCCTGAGGCCTATGTGCCGCGCAGTGACACCTATATCGAGAAGACGGCGAGCATCAACGAGCAGATCGACCGCATGCGCCACAGCGCGACGCGGGCCTTGCTCGAACGCGACGACGTGGTGATCGTGGCATCCGTCTCCTGCATCTACGGCATCGGCTCGCCCGAGCTCTACTCGCAGATGGTGATCGCACTCCGCAAAGGGGGGCGGGTCGACCGCACCAAGCTCCTGCGCGCCTTCGTCGAGCTACAGTACAAGCGCACGTCGCTCGACCTGCAACGCGGCCAGTTCCGTGCCAAGGGCGACGTGGTCGAGATCTTCGCCTCACACCAGGAGGACCGCGCCTGGCGCTTGTCGCTGTTCGGTGACGAGATCGAGGCTATCACCGAGTTCGATCCATTGACCGGCGAAAAAACCGGCGCGCTCGAGCAGATCAAGCTCTATCCGAACAGCCACTACGTGACCCCCCGGCCGACGCTCCAGGGTGCCGTGGAGCGGATCAAGGTCGAGTTGGCTGAACGGCTCGACGAATACCGGACGATGGGTCGCTTGCTCGAAGCCGAACGGCTCGAGCAGCGCACCACTGCCGATCTCGAGATGATGGTCACGACGGGGAGCTGCCCCGGCATCGAGAACTACTCGCGCTACCTCACCGGTCGCGCCCCGGGGGAGCCGCCGCCGACGCTATTCGAGTACATTCCGAAGAGTGCACTCCTGATCGTCGACGAGAGCCACGTGACGGTGCCGCAGGTCGGGGGCATGTATCGGGGCGACTACAATCGCAAGTCGACGCTCGCCGATTTCGGCTTCCGCCTGCCGTCCTGTACCGACAATCGTCCGCTCAAGTTCGAGGAATGGGAGCAGATGCGGCCGGAGACGATCTTCGTCTCGGCGACACCCGGCAATTGGGAGCTCGAACGTACAGGCGGAGCCTTTGTCGAGCAGGTGATCAGGCCCACGGGCCTGGTCGATCCGCGCTGCGAGGTGCGTCCGGTGGAGCGCCAGGTCGACGATCTGCTCGCCGAGGCCAGGCTATGTGCGGAGCGCGGCTTGCGCGTCTTGGTGACGACCCTCACCAAGCGAATGGCCGAGGATCTGACCGAGTACCTGCACGAGCAGGGCATCAAGGTGCGCTACATGCACTCGGACATCGACACGCTCGAGCGCATCGAGATCGTCCGCGACCTCCGGCTCGGCAAGTTCGATGTGCTCGTCGGCATCAACTTGCTGCGCGAGGGTCTCGACATTCCCGAGTGCGGGCTCGTTGCCATCCTCGATGCGGACAAGGAAGGCTATCTCCGCTCCGAGACCTCGCTCGTGCAGACGATCGGCCGGGCGGCGCGCAATGTCGACGGCCGGGTGCTGCTCTACGCCGATACCGTCACGCGCTCGCTTCGGGCAGCGCTCGAGGAGACGGAGCGCCGGCGCGAGAAGCAGCTCGCGTTCAACGCCGAGCACGGGATCACGCCGCAGTCGATCAAGAGCCGCATCGGCGACATCATCGAGAGCGTTGCCGAGAGCGACTATGTCACCATCGATGTCGGTGCGGATGCGCCCGCGACGCTCCAAGGTCTCGATCTGCAGGCCTATATCGGCCAGCTCGAGCAGAAGATGAGGGATGCCGCCGCCAATCTCGAGTTCGAGGAAGCGGCGCGGTTGCGCGACGAGATCAAGCGGCTGGAGGCGAATGAGCTCGGCCTCAACAAGCCCGGCATGCCCACCCGCACGAAGGAGGACTACGCCCCGCAGAAGCGGCGCCCCGATCGCCGGCCGAAAATGTCAAAGGGCAAGTGGGCCGCGAAGTCCAGGCGGCGGGGCGCTTGAGCGACGTCCCGCTGCTGCAGACACGGCGGCTACGCCTGCGGCCGCTCGTGCACGGTGATCTCGAGGCGCAGCTGGCGATGGACCTGGACCCCGAAGTCGCGCGCTTCATTTCGGGTGCGCCACCGGACCCGGTCGAGCAGCGCGCAAAGCTGCTGGCGCAGATCGAGGGTCGTTGGCCCCAGCGCGGCGGCATATGGTGCGTCGAATGGCGCGAGCGGCCCGGCTTCATCGGCTGGTGTGGGCTCTTTCCGCTCGACGGTTCGCCGGATGAGATCGAGATCGGCTACCGCTATGTGCGTGGCGCCTGGGGCAGCGGCGTGGCGACGGAGGCAGGCCGCGTGGTGCGCGACTTCGGCTTCGAGGTGATGGGCCTGGACGACCAGCTCGCGGTCACCCATCCCGACAATGCCGCCTCGCAGCGCGTGCTCGCCAAGCTCGGCTTCGAGCCCCGCGGCACCGGCTTCCACTACGGCCGCGAGCTGCCGCGGTTCGGCCTCACACGCAATGCGTGGCCGCGGCAGCGCGACCGATAGCAGGTAGAGGCGCTTGTGCAGTCGTCCGACGGGCGGGTGCTTGAACGCGATGTGTTGAATGCGAGTTGTCCGCACTGGACGAGAGGCAATTTGTCGTCGATCTGTCACATGGGCTAGCTAACGAAGCGCGGCCTTTAGTGGGAGGACCCCGATGACGACATCCCGTCTCTTGGCGTCGGCTGCTGCCGTCGCTGCTTTCAGCCTTGCCGGAACCGCTGCCGCTCAAACCGAAGTCACCTGGTGGCACGCCATGGGCGGCGAGCTCGGCGAGAAGGTGCAAGAGATCGCCAACGGCTTCAATGAGAGCCAGAACGAGTATGTCGTCCGTCCCGAGTACAAGGGCAACTACACCGAGACGATGACGGGCGCCATCGCCGCCTTCCGCGCCGGCGAGCAGCCGCACATCGTTCAGGTCTTCGAGGTGGGGACCGCGACGATGATGGCGGCCGAGGGCGCCATCTACCCTGTCTACCAGCTCATGGCGGACGCCGAGGTGCCGTTCAACCCCGACGACTATCTGGCTTCCGTCGTCGGCTACTACACCACGCCCGAGGGCGAGATGCTGTCGATGCCCTTCAACAGCTCGACGCCGGTCCTCTACTACAACAAGGCGCATTTCGAGCAGGCCGGTCTGGATCCCGAGGCACCGCCCGAGACTTGGCAAGAGATGGGGAAGATGATCGACACGCTCCAGGCCGCCGGTATTCCGTGCGGGATGACCACGGGCTGGCAGAGCTGGGTGCAGCTGGAGAATTTCTCCGCGTGGCACGACGTGCCGCTGGGTACCCAGCAGAACGGCTTTGACGGTCTCGATACCGAGCTCGTCTTCAATGACACCTTGGCCGTCGATCACATCGGCATGCTCGGCGACTGGCAGAAGACGAAGAAGTTCGACTATGGCGGTCGCCGGTCTGACAGCGCGCCGAAGTTCTACGCCGGCGAGTGCACCTTCTACATGAACAGCTCGGCCGCCTATGCCGGCGTCGTCGCCAACACCGACTTCGAGTTCGGCATCGGCATGTTGCCGTACCACGAAGGGGCACCCGGCGCGCCGCAGAACTCGATCATCGGCGGCGCCACCCTGTGGGTGCTGCAGGGCGGTGAGCCGGAAGAGTACAAAGGCGTCGCCGAGTTCTTCAGCTATCTGTCGTCGCCCGAGGTCCAGGCCGACTGGCACCAGGCGACGGGCTACCTGCCGATCACCTCTGCTGCGCACGATCTCTCGAAGGAGCAGGGCTTCTACGAGAAGAACCAGGGCACCGAGACTTCGATCCTACAGATGACGCTGAACGAGCCGACCGAGAACTCGAAGGGCTTGCGATTCGGCAGCTTCGTCCAGATCCGCGACATCATCAACGAGGAGCTCGAGGCCGTCTGGGCCGGAGAGAAGTCCGCGCAGGAGGCCCTGGATGCCGCGGCCGAGCGTGGCAACGAGCTCTTGCGTCAGTTCGAGGCCGACAACTCCTGAGCCGATGAGCAAGCGATCGGCGCTTCCGGGCGCCGGTCGCTGCGGCCATGGAAAAACGCGTCGTCTTTCGGCACCGGCTCTTGCCGTATCTGCTGGTCGCCCCGCAGATCCTCATCACGCTCGTCTTCTTCATCTGGCCGGCTTCGCAGGCGCTCTACACCTCGCTCTTGCGCGAGGACGCCTTCGGGCTCCGGCGTGAGTTCGTCGGCTTTACCAACTTCCAGCGTCTGTTCAACGACCCGCTCTATCTCGACAGCGTCTGGACGACGCTGCTGTTCAGTGCAGCGGTTACCTTCTCCATTCTGTTTTTCGGCCTGCTTTTTGCGGCGATGGCCGACCGCATCATCCGCGGCATCACCTACTATCGGACGCTATTGATCTGGCCCTATGCCGTGGCGCCCGCCGTGGCCGGCGTGCTTTGGCTGTTCATGTTCAACCCGACCATCGGGATCATCGCCTATGTCCTCCAGGGCGTCGGCGTGAGCTGGAACCATAACCTCAACGGCACGCAGGCACTCATCATGGTCATCGTCGCGAGCGTCTGGAAGCAGATCGCCTACGCGTTCCTCTTCTTCCTCGCGGCGATGCAGTCGATCCCCAAGAGCCTCATCGAGGCGGCGGCGATTGACGGTGCCGGCCCCTGGAAGCGCTTTCGCACGATCATCTTTCCGCTGATCGCGCCCACCAGCTTCTTCTTGATGGTGGTGACGCTGGTCTACTCATTCTTCGACACCTTCCCGATCATCGACGCGGTGACGTCGGGCGGCCCGGCGCGCGCCACCGAGATCCTCGTCTACAAGGTGTTTCGTGACGGCTTCATCGCGCTCGATCTGGGATCATCGGCGGCCCAGAGCGTGATCCTCATGCTGATCGTGATCGGGCTCACGGTGATCCAGTTCCGCTATGTCGAGAGCCGGGTGCAGTATCAATGATCGAGCGGACGCGCTGGCTCGATTGGCTCGCACATGCGACCGTGCTCATCGGCATCGCGGTCGTCACCTTCCCGCTATGGCTCACCTTCGTCGCCTCGACCCATGCGCCGGAGAGCTTCTTCCGGGGCTTGATGCCCTTCTGGCCGGGTGGGCGCTTCTTGGAGAACTACGAGCAGGTGCTGTTCGAGGGCGTCCAAGGCGTGGGTGGCGCTCCGGTCGGGACGATGCTCGCCAATTCCTTCGTGATGGCGATCGCAATTGCCGTCGGCAAGATCGTCATCTCGCTCCTCTCGGCCTTCGCCATCGTCTACTTCCGCTTTCCGTTCCGGATGCTCTGCTTCTGGACGATCTTCGTCACGCTGATGCTGCCCGTCGAGGTGCGGATCCTGCCCACCTACGAGGTGGCGGCCAACCTCCAGCTGTTGAACACCTACACCGGCCTGGTCCTGCCGCTCATTGCGTCTGCGACGGCGACGTTTCTCTTCCGCCAGTTCTTTCTCACCGTCCCCGACGAGTTGACCGAAGCTGCGCGTATCGATGGCGCCGGGCCGATGAAATTCTTCTGGGATATCCTCTTGCCGCTCTCCAAGGTGAACATCGCGGCGCTGTTCGTCATCCTCTTCATCTACGGTTGGAACCAGTATCTCTGGCCGCTGTTGATCACCACGGGCGATCAGATGACGACCATCGTCATGGGCATCAAGCGGATGGTGAACGTCGCCGATTCGACACCGGTCTGGCCCGAGGTCATGGCCGTTGCGACCCTGGCGCTGCTCCCGCCGGTGGTGGTCGTCATCCTCATGCAGCGCTGGTTCATCAAGGGCCTGATCGACACGGAGAAGTAAGATGGCCGAGGTGACCGTCAGCGGCGTCGAGAAACGTTTCGGCCCCGTCGAGGTCTTGAAGGGCGTCGACGTCGACATCGCCGACGGCGAGATGCTCGTGATCTTGGGCGCGTCGGGCTGTGGCAAGACCACGCTGCTGCGCCTCATCGCCGGCCTCGAGACCGTCACCGCCGGCGAGATCCGCATCGGCGGGCGGGTGGTCAACGATCTGGAGCCCAAGGATCGCGACATCGCGATGGTCTTTCAGAACTACGCGCTCTACCCGCACATGAAGGTCTACGACAACATGGCCTACGGCCTGCGCAATCGCGGCATGGCCAAGGACGAGATCGACCGGCGGGTCAAGGAGAGTGCCCGCATCCTCGGGCTTGCCGACTTCCTCGATCGCAAGCCTCGCCAGCTCTCGGGCGGCCAGCGGCAGCGCGTCGCGATGGGCCGCTGCATCGTCCGCGAGCCGGCGGTGTTCCTCTTCGACGAGCCACTATCCAATCTCGACGCAGCGCTGCGCGGCCAGATGCGCGTCGAGATCCGCCAGCTCCAGAAGCGGCTCGCGACCACCGGCGTGTTCGTCACCCACGATCAGGTGGAGGCGATGACCTTGGCCGACCGCATTCTCTTGATGAACAGGGGCAGGGTGGAGCAGATCGGTGCGCCCATGGACCTCTACCGGAGGCCGCGCACGACCTACGTCGCCACCTTCATCGGCTCGCCGGCCATGAACCTCATCCAAGGGCATCTGGACGCGACCGGTGCCCGCTTCGAGCGCGAAGGCCTGTCGATCGCATTGCCGACGCCTCGACCGCGCGAGGGTGGTCGTCCCGTGACGCTCGGCATCCGCCCTGAGGACTTGAGCCCTGCGAACGGCACAGGGGAGTTCGCGCTCCGCGTCGGTCTCGTCGAACGGCTCGGCGCCGACCAAGTCGTGTTTGGGGACGTGGTCGGCGGTGAGCCGCTGCTCGTTCGTCTCCCCGGTGCCTACAGCGTCGTGGAAAACGACACCCTCCACGTGGTGCCGGCGCCGGACGCGCTCCACCTGTTCGACCCGGACACCGGGCTGCGGATCGATGAGGAAGCGACCCGGGCGGCGGCGTGAGCCGAGCGGCGTACCGCAGGTCCACCGCATAATTGTCATCGAGACAATATTTTTGTTGCTCATCGCGCTGCGATGGCTCACGCTTCTTAAGCTTGACGCCGATTTTCGCGTGTAGTCATGCAGAGTGCTCAGCCTAAAACTGGCATTATTCTAGCGTTTGTCTGTTTGGGATTGCTCGGTATCATGCCGATCATCGCAAATAGCCGGCCAGCGACTTTTGATGCTTTGAGTTTTGCGTTCTTCTTGTCGGCTTGGCAGCTCTTGTTTTCCCTTCCTCTGGTGGTCCGCGAGGCCTCGTCGGCGAACAGGGGTATCCTGGCACGGACCGTCGGAGCGAAGTTGCAGCGCCGCGCCCTTACCGTCGTGGTGCTGACGGGGGCGATGTTCGGCGTGTCGACCTACCTTTATGTAGTCGCCGTCGAACGCGCGGGCGCCGTCAGCGCTGCGATCGCCATCCAGGCCTATCCTCTCTTCGCGATCCTCTGGGAGACGTTGTTTCTCGGCCGGAGGAAGACCGCGCTCGAGCTGTTATTCACGGCCTGCCTCCTGGCGGCCCTCGTCCATCAGGCGACCGGTGGCACCTGGAGGATCGAAGGCTTCTCCATCTGGTTCGCCGTTGCCGTCGGCGTGCCGTTCCTCTGGAGCGTCGCCCACGTGGTCATCAAGGAGGTCCTGGATCGCACGCCGATTTCGCCGGCACAGGTGGTCTTCTTGCGCGTGCTCGTTTCGTCGCTTTTGCTGGTGATTATCCTGCTAATCGCATCTGGCCCGGAGCGCGTGCTGCAGGATCTGGCGAGCCCAGCGTTTCAGAAATTCGCGGCCTTGATGGGCCTCGTCTACTATCTCGAACTGCTCTTCTGGTTTCGCGCCGTGCGCCATATCGACGTTTCTATGGCTGCCTCGATCACGGTGCCGTGGCCGGTGGTGACGACGGTGCTGGCGGTACTCGTTCTGGGCGAGCAGGTCGACGGCGCGCAGGTGGTCACGCTCGCGGTCGTCGTCGCGAGCATCTACGGGCTCTTGTTCGCGGCAGCGCGCAAGCGCCATGCGCTCGCCGGCTAGCGGCGGTCGTTCTCAGGCGTCCACTTCGCCATCCCAGTAGTCCACCTCCATGTCCGCCCTGATGTAGCGGCCTAGCTTGCCGCGATCGGGGTTCTGGGCCTCGCGCATTGGCGGACCGCCGGCGGTGAAGCCGATCTTGTCGCTGTCGGGATAGACGAAGACGTCCGGGTGCTTGAGCGTGCTCAGGGCCAGGTAGCGCAACTCGCCGGTGGACGTGTTCTCGATCTGGAAGGGGATGCAGGTGCCGGCCTCGATGTTGACCACGTCGCCGGCCCGGAGCGGGTACTGGTCGTCGCCATAGTGGAGCGTGCCGGTGCCCGCGAGCACGATGAAGAGCTCATCGTTGGCGTAGTGGTAGTGCCGTGGCCAAGCGCGTTTACCGGCCGGCACGACGGTGGCCGTGATGCCGATGTTCTTGGTGCCCAGCGCCTTGCCGATATAGCCCAGCTGGGCCTCGAAATGGCCCCGCGGACCGTTGGTCTTGGTGAAGGCCGGGTCGCCTAGGACCGCCTCGATATTGACGATCGGCGCAGTCGTCGTGGTCATGTGCTGATCCTTCGCGTGGGGGCATCGACGCCTCCTCCCGGCGGCGACGCCTGACGGCGCGCTCGCCAGCAGGGGGCGAGATGAGCTATCCCCTGAAGCACGCCCATCGCAACGAAGGACCGCGCCGGTGCTCGATACCGCCCGCATGCTCGACGACCTCCGGGTCTGGGTCGAGCACGAGACCCCAACCCAGGACGCCGAGCGGGTGACGGCGCTGTCGCGGCATGTCGAGGCGCAGGCCATGGCCGTCGGCGCCAAGGCGCATCGCATCGCCGGCCGCGACGGCTATGGCGACCACCTGCTGTGCGAGAGCGCTTGGGGCGACGAGCGTGCACCAGTCTTAATCCTTTGTCACATAGATACCGTCCATCCAATTGGAGAAATTGAGAAAAATCCGTTTCGTGTTGAAGGTGACTACGCCTACGGACCGGGCATCTACGACATGAAGGGCGGTGCTTACATCGCGCTCCGGGCACTCGCCGACATCGCCCGCGACGAGCCTACGGGCCTGCGCCGGCTGCAGGTGCTCTATACTTCTGACGAGGAGCTGGGCTCGCCGACCTCGCGAAGGCTCATCAGCGAGCTCGGTGCAGCGGCGCACGCGGTGCTCGTCGTCGAGCCCGCCCGCGACGGCGGCAAGATCGTCACCGCCCGGCGTGGCGTGGCCCGCTACATCGTGCGCTTTCGCGGTCGACCCTCGCATTCTGGCTCGCGCCACGAGGCGGGGCGCAGTGCGATCAAGGAGATGGCCCGGCAAATCCTCGACTGGGAGGCGATGACCGACTATGCGCAGAACCTCTCGGTCAATGTCGGCATCGTCGAGGGCGGCACGGCGTTCAACGTCGTGCCCGAGCACGCGGCGGCCTATGTCGACATCCGCGTGCCAGACCCGGCGATCGGCGACGCGGCGCTCCGCCGGTTCGAGGCCAGCCGCAGCTACGATCCGGACGTAGAGATCGCCTTCGACGGCGGGCTCAACCGGCCGCCCTTCGCCGTCAACACCGGCACCGAGGCGCTCTTTGAGCTGGCCCAGCCCATCGCCCAAGGGCACGGCTTCCGGCTCGAAGGCGTTCATACCGGGGGCGGCAGCGACGGCAACTTCACCTTCGAGCGGACGCCCACCCTCGACGGTCTAGGCGTCGACGGGGCCGGCGCGCACACCGGCTGGGAGCATCTGCGCGTGAGTTCCCTTGTCGAGCGCTCGGGCTTCCTCACGGACCTCACCCAGACGCTGCTCGCTGACGCCTGACGCCTTGGGCGCGTCACGCGGCGGCACTACCTACTAGGGCGTCTAGTCGGAGCATCCCTCATGCTCGCCTGGTTCGAGCGGCTCATCGATCCCATCGCGGACGGCACCCGCGCGCGTCCACCCGAGCGGCTGTGGCCGTTCTACTGGCACTATGTCCGCCAAATCTGGCCGCTCCTTGCGGCGATCATGGCGGTGGGCGCCGTCGCGGCGCTGGTCGAGGTGGCGCTCTTCGCGTTTCTGGGCCAGCTCGTCGACCTGATGCGCGCCGCCGAGAGCCCGGAGAGCTTCTTCCGCGAGCATGGCTGGCTGCTGGCCTGGATGGCCTTCGTGGCGCTCATCGCGCGGCCGGTGGTGTTCGGCTTGCACGCGCTGATCGTCAATCAGGGCATCTCCGCCGGCTTCACAAACCTCGTTCGCTGGCAGACGCACCGCTATGTGCTGCGCCAGAGCCTCGGCTTCTTCCAGAACGACTTCGCCGGGCGCATCGCCAACAAGATCATGCAGACCGGTCCGGCGCTCCGCGAATCGGTGATCATGGTCGTCGACGCGCTCTGGTTCACGAGCCTCTACACGCTCGCGGCGCTCATCCTGTTCGCCGAGGCCGACTGGCGGCTGATGGTGCCGTTGATCCTCTGGCTCGTCGGCTTTGTTTGGGCGATCGCGCACTTCGTGCCACGGGTAAAGGTCCGCTCCGCCGTCATGTCGGAGGCCCGCTCGACGCTCACCGGCCGCATCGTCGACAGCTACACCAACATCATGACGGTCAAGCTCTTCGCGCACGCCGACCGCGAGGACAACCACGCCCAGGCCGCGATCGCTGATCACACCCGCGACTTCCACGCCCAGCTCCGGCTCATCACCTTCATGGAGTTCGCGATCTGGGGCATCAACAGCCTCCTCATCACCGCGACGGGGGCTCTGGCGCTCTGGCTTTGGGGGCAGGGTGCCATCTCGCTGGGCGCGATCGCGCTGGCCCTCGGGCTCGTCATCCGCATCGTCAACATGAGCGGCTGGATCATGTGGGTGCTGACGTCGATCTTCGAGAACATCGGCACCGTCCAGGAGGGCATGGAGACGATTGCGCAGCCCTATGCCGTGGTCGATCGGCCCAAGGCAGCACCGTTGCGCGTCGCGCGCGGCGAGATCGTCTATGACGGCGTCACATTCCACTACGGTAAGGGCACGGGCGTCATCGAGGACCTGTCGCTGACCATCCGACCCGGCGAGAAGGTCGGCCTGGTCGGTCGTTCGGGGGCCGGCAAGTCGACGCTCGTCAACTTGCTGTTGCGCTTCTACGACCTCGAAGGCGGCCAGATCCGTATCGACGGGCAAGACATCGCTAGCGTGACCCAGCAGAGCCTCCGAGCGCAGATCGGGATGGTGACCCAGGACACCTCGCTGATGCACCGCTCGATCCTCGACAACATCCTCTACGGTGATCCCGAAGCTGACATGGTCGCAGCCGAGCGCGCCGCGGCCAAGGCGCACGCCGCCGAGTTCATCCCCGACCTCGAGGACGCCCGCGGCCGACGCGGCTTTGAGGCGCATGTGGGCGAGCGCGGCGTGAAGCTCTCGGGCGGCCAAAGGCAGCGCATCGCTATCGCCAGGGTCCTTTTGAAGGACGCGCCGATCCTCGTCTTGGACGAGGCGACGTCTGCCCTCGACAGCGAGATCGAAGCGGCGATCCAGGAACAGCTCCAGAACCTCATGGCCGGCAAGACGGTGATCGCGATCGCGCATCGCCTGTCGACCATCGCCGCCATGGACCGGCTGGTCGTGATGGACCAGGGACGCATCGTCGAGGAGGGCGATCACGCCGAGCTCCTGCGCCAGGGCGGGCTCTATGCGCAGCTCTGGCAACGCCAGTCCGGCGGCTTCATCGCCCACGAAGCGGCGGCTTCCTGAGCGTTGGCGGTTCGCGAGATCGGCGGCATCCGCGTCCTGGACCGTGTCGGCTTGCCGGCCGTTCTCGACGCCATGATCGGCCGGCTCCTGGGGCTTCCGGGTGCGGACCCCTCGATCATCGCGCGCGTCACCTTGGGCCCCAAACGGGTGGGCACCCTCCACGGCCGCTGCCGCTACCCACGGCCAGCCAAAGGCAACAAGCCCGGCGCTGAGTTGCGCCAGCAGGGTTACATCATCACCGCCGCCGTTCGCGCCGACCGGCGCGCCTACCCCCTGGGCTTGCCGCATTGGGGTGCACTCCGCGCACCGCGGACCAAGCAGGGCTGGCGCAGCGGTCCGGTGCTCTACGGGTTTCGCCGGATGGAGGACGCAGCGGGCTTCGTCGTCGCCCACGAACTCGCCCATATCGCGCTCCGGCAGAAGTGGATCGCCGTGAAGAACACCGAGGCCGTCACCAACGCGCTCGCTGTCCACTGGTGCGCCGACGTTGGCCTCAACGTCGACGTCCGCCCCGCGGAGCGCGGCCGCCGGTTGGTACCGGCCGCAACGGTCCTTGGTCTCGAGCGGTCGCGGCAATTGTGGCTATGGTGACCCGAGTGGTGGGTAACGAGGCCGGCACATTCAAAGGAGGACCGCATCGGAGACCGTCCAAAGAAGCTCGCCGGGTGTACGGCGCAAGCGGCCCGAGGCGGTGTTGGCCGCACCGACCCCGGGCCTGACCACCAGCGATCGTGAGGAGAATCGTGATGGCTCGGGACAGCGTGGCACGCACCAGTCTCGTGGCGCCGCTGCCCACGCTCGTAATACGCCGGCACCGGTCGCACGGATCGGTTGCGGCTCGCATGGTGTGGCTCAAGGCTGTAGAGATCGCACGCGGCAGTTAGTTGCAATTCCGATCCCGGATCGGCTCGACGATTGCCATCAGCGTGGACGAGGGACATGTCATCGATGCGGCGAGTGTACTTAGATTGTGATGGTGTGCTAGCCGATTTTCATACGGCTTTCGAGAGAGTCTTTGGGTATCCGCCGGGTGTTTACGAGGACGAACACGGCTCCGAGGTCTTCTGGCGCGACATTCGCAGTGAAGCGCCAGATTTCTTTCGCCAGTTACCGCTGACGGCAGACGCGCGGCAACTGTTCGAGGGGGTGGAACATCTGCGCCCGCTTATCCTGACCGGTTCCCCCCCGGGCGGGTGGGCCGAGCCGCAAAAACTCGCGTGGAGCGCCGAGCACTTTCCCGGCATCCCGATGGTGATCTGCACGGCTCGGGACAAGCGCGCCTACTGCAAGCCGTGCGACATCCTCGTGGATGATTGCCCGCACTATCGTGATCGATGGGAGCAAGCGGGCGGCCACTTCGTTCACCACACCTCCGCCGCCCAGAGCCTCGGCGCGCTACGCCAGCTCGGTGTTGAAGGCTGAGCCCTGAGACGGCTATCGACCGTTCTCGGTTCCGGGGAAGCAGAGACGTTGCCGGAAACGTTGGTCGGAGTGGCGTGATTCGAACACGCGACCCCCGCCTCCCGAAGACGGTGCTCTACCAGGCTGAGCTACACTCCGACGCGCGTGAGAACGACGGGCCGGGACCCCGTCGCGCGGGCCGGATCAGTAGGCGCGTTCGATGCAGAAATCAACCAGGTCCAGCATCGCCGCGCGCTCCGGCGACGGCCCGAAGCGGTCGAGCGAACGGCGCGCGCGTTCGCCATAGGCCTCCGCGCGGCGGATCGTGGCGCGGATCGCGCCATGCCGCGTGAGATAGCCGATCGCCGTGGCCAGATCGTCCTCGCCCTGGACACCGTCCTCGATGACCCGGTGCCAGAAGGCGCGCTCCTCGCAACCGGCCTCCGCCATCGCCAGGACGACGGGTAGCGTCACCTTGCCGTCGGCGAAGTCGTCGCCGACCGTCTTGCCGAGGGCCTCCTCTTCGGCGCTGTAGTCCAGCGCGTCGTCGATCAGCTGGAAGGCGACGCCGATCGAGCGGCCATAGTCGGCAAGCGCCTGGACATCGGCGGGCGTCCGGCCGGCGACCACCGCCCCGACCTCGGCGGCGGCTTCGAAGAGCTTCGCGGTCTTGCCTTCGATCATACGAAAATAGTCGGCTTCCGACGTCGCGCTGTCGTTGGCGGTGAGGAGTTGCAGGACCTCACCTTCGGCGATGACCGCCGCAGCGCTCGAAAGGATGCGCAAGACGTCTAGGCTGCCATCGCGCACCATGAGCTGGAACGCGCGGCTGAAGAGGAAGTCGCCCACCAGGACCGGCGCCTTGTTGCCCCAGAGCGCATTGGCCGTCTGCCGGCCTCGGCGCAGGTCACTCGCATCGACCACGTCGTCGTGCAGCAGTGTCGCGGTGTGGATGAACTCGACGCAGGCCGCCAGATTGACGTGCCGGTCGCCGCGATAGCCGCACATCCGGGCGGAGATCAGGGTGAGTATCGGCCGGATACGCTTGCCGCCGGCGGCGACCAGGTGGCTCGCGAGCTGCGGAATCAGCTCGACCGGGCTCTCCATCTGCTCGACGATGACGCCGTTGACACGCAACAGCTCGTCGCGCACCAGCGCCTGCAGTGTGTCGAGGCGGGCGCGGGAATCGCTGACGTCTAGGCGCGTCGCGGGCTCAGCGGTCACGATGGTACGTCCTATCCGAAGACGAAGCGTGCGCTACGTAACATGGGGGCCGAAGGGCTGGCAAACCACGTCGGTGGCGAACGGCCGCAACGGATGGATGTATGATCGAGCTGCTGCGCACCAACGACCTGGTCCTGCTTTCTTGGGCCGAAGCGACGCTCACTGCCCATGGAATCGAGACGCTGCGGCTCGACGAGCACATCGCCGCGATCGAAGGTAGTATAGGCGTCCTGCCGCGCCGGCTGATGGTCGCCGCCGACGATGAAAAGCGGGCGCGTTGGGTCCTCGAGACCGAGCGCCGGGCGCTCGACGCGGATGACGCCTGAGCCGAGCGCTCTTGCGTGGACCGAGGACCGTCTGTTCGGCGGGCGGCTGGTGGTCCGGCAACCGCGCCACGGCTACCGCATCGCCATCGACACGGTCCTGCTGGCTGCTTCTGCAGGGTGCAGCGGAAATGCGCTGGTCGTCGACGTGGGGGCGGGCGTCGGTGGCGCCGCACTGGTGTTGGCGGCCGAGGGCAAGCGACGAAAGGTCGTGGCCCTGGAGGCGGACCCCAGCCTCGCATCGGCGCTCGACTGGAACATCCAGGCGAACGGACTGGGCGATCGCGTGCACGCCATCGTCGGCGATGTTCGGGCGATCCCTCTGGCGGCCGCCTGTGCCGACCTCGTCGTCACCAATCCACCCTTCGCCCGCTCGGGCGCCGGCACGTTGCCCAAGACCACGATTGGCCGCGCCGCGCGTCACGAAGGAACGGTTGAGCTGCAGGACTGGATAGGGGCAGCCATCGCCCTCATCCGGCCGGGCGGGCATCTGGTTGTCGTCCATCGTGCCGACCGTCTGGGCGAGCTGCTCACCGCGCTGCCGCCGGCGGTCGACATCCTCCCGCTCTGGCCGCGGTCCGGTGCGCCGGCAAAGCGGGTGCTCGTCCGCGCGCGTGTCGGGCGCAGCGGTGCCGCACGTCTCCTGGCTGGGCTGGTTCTCCACGCTCCGGACGGCCACTTCACGGCCGAGGCCGATGCCATCTTGCGCGGCGCTGCGTCCTTGTCCTGGGAGTGAGCATGTCTGGACCCGAGTTCTTGTTCAGCCGATGGCGCCGGAAGCCCCTGGTCGCGGCCGTGCGCCTGCAGGGGGTGATTGCCGCCGGCAGCGCAGGCGCGCTCAATCTGGCCGCCGTCGACCGTGCGCTCCGGGCCGCCTTTCGACTGCGCCGAGCTCGTGAGGTCGCTCTCCTGATCAACAGTCCAGGCGGCGCGCCCGTGCAAGCCGCGCGCATTCACGACCAGATCCGCTGGCTGTCGCGCCACCACGGGCGCCGTGTCACCGCCTTCGTCGAGGACATCGCGGCTTCCGGTGGCTACTGGCTGGCGCTCGCCGCCGATCACATCGTCGCCCATCCGAGCTCGATCGTCGGCTCGATCGGGGTGATAACCGCGAGCTTCGGTTTCGATCGGGCGCTCGAGCGGCTCGGCGTTGACCGCCGGCTCTATGCGACGGGCGCGCACAAGGGCATGCTGGACCCGTTTCGCGCCGAGAACGAGGCGGATGTGGACATCCTCAAGGAGCTGCACCAGGACACCTTCGAGCAGTTCAAGGCGCTCGTTCGCGAGCGCCGTGGCGAGCGTCTGCGGGAGACACCTGAGCTGTTCGACGGCCGGGTCTTCTCAGGCCTCCAGGCACAGCAGCGGGGCCTCGTTGATGCCTGCGGCGACCCGATGGACGTGTTGCGCGACCGCTATGGCGAGGCCGTCCAGGTGCGGATGTACGCACCACGACCGCGGCCATGGTGGCGCCGGCTCCGCTCCGGTGGTGCGGACGAGGTGCTCGCCTCCCTCGAGGAGCGCCTGCATTGGCAGCGATACGGCCTTTGACCGGCGTGTCACCATTCAGGCAACGAGGCTGAGGCGTGGGGCTCTCGCTCACCCAGATCCTCTTTACCGTCGTGGCGATCGTTCTCGCCTGGCGCGTGATCGGATTTCTCGAGCGTCGTCAGAAAACCAGCTCGCTCCGTAAGCAACCGCCGGAAGCAGCTAGGCAGGAGGCTGTCGAACTCGAGCCCTGCACGCGTTGCGGGACTTACGTCCCGCGCGGTGAGAAATGCCCGCACTGTAGCCGCAAGGGCTGAACCGTGGCGCTAGTCGATCGTGATGGTGATCGGCTCGGAGATAATCGGTGGATCGTGCGGAATGTGGCGATAGTCAGCGACGATCAGCCGGAGCGTGTGCTCGCCCGCGGGCAATTCGAGCGTCGTCTCGGTTTGCCCACCGCCGAAATGCCGGAGCTGGTCCGTAGCGGGCAGGGGCTCGTCGAGCACGATCTCGTCGGGCGTCATGTTGATCATGAGATGGTGGTGGCCCGTGTTCTCGGCTTCGAGCCCAGCGGGCGCGATGCCCATATTGCGGAGCCCGAAGACCACGGTGACCGGATTCGATAGTGTGGCGCCGTCTGACGGGGAAACGATGTAGGCTTCCGCGCCTTCGGGTGCCGGCGCCCGGTCGGCGAGGGCCGGCGTCGCCAAGACGGCGAAGAAGGCGGCGGCCAAGAATGCTCGCATGGTGTCTTCCTCCCTGAACATGCCGAAAGACATTGGCGCGCGTCGCAAGAGATTTCCAGTCGGCGCGGTTCGGCACGGTGCCGAGCGGCGCGGTTGGTCCGACGGTTGACCCGTTGATCCGCCGTTTCTAGTGTCCGGGCTCCGTTTTGGGGACCTGGGCCGAAGCGTGAGCGCACCGAGCTTTCAAGATCTCATTCTGCGCCTGCAGCGGTTCTGGGCGGACCGCGGCTGCGTCATCCTGCAGCCGTACGACATGGAGGTCGGCGCCGGCACCTCCCACCCCGCGACCACGCTCCGAGCCGTTGGACCCGAGCCTTGGAAGGTCGCCTATGTTCAGCCTTCGCGGCGGCCCACCGACGGTCGCTACGGCGAGAACCCCAATCGGCTTCAGCACTACTATCAGTTTCAGGTGCTGTTGAAGCCGTCTCCGGCCGACCTCCAGGACGTCTACCTCGAGAGCCTGTTCGCGCTGGGCATCGATCCGACGCTCCATGATCTCCGCTTCGTCGAGGACGACTGGGAGAACCCGACCCTCGGCGCTTGGGGCCTCGGCTGGGAAGTGTGGTGCGACGGCATGGAGGTCTCGCAGTTCACCTATTTCCAGCAGGTGGGCGGGATCGACTGCGTGCCGGTATCGGGCGAACTCACCTACGGGCTAGAGCGCCTGGCGATGTACGTGCAGGGCATCGAGAACATCTACGACCTCGATTTCGACGGCGCCGGCACCCGCTATGGCGACGTCTTCCTGCAGGCGGAACGCGAGTACTCGGCCTACAACTTCGAGCTTGCCGATGTCGGGCGGCTGTTGCGTCACTTCGACGATGCCGAGGCCGAGTGCCAGAATGTTCTGGCGAGGGGCCTGCCGCTGCCTGCCTACGACCAGTGCTTGAAGGCGAGCCACCTGTTCAACTTGTTGGATGCGCGGGGTGCCATCGGCGTGAGCGAGCGCGCGGGCTACATCGCCCGCGTACGGGCGCTTGCCAAAGGCTGCTGCGAGGCGTGGCTCGCTTCTCGCTTGCAAGCTGCCGCCGGCTGATGGGGGAGCTGCTCGTCGAGCTGTTCTCGGAGGAGATCCCGGCGCACCTGCAGCCCGGGGCAGCCAAGGCGCTTGCCGTGGCTGTGCAGGAGGGTCTCGCGACCCGCGGCATGCCGGTCGCTGCTGATGCCTGTCGGCGCTTCGCCACGCCCCGGCGGGTAGCGCTCCAGGTGGGTGGCATCGCCGCCGCCGAGCCCCGCCGCACGGTGCGCCGCCGCGGCCCACGGATCGACGCCCCGGAGCAGGCCCAAGCGGGCTTTCGCCGCTCGCTCGAAGGTGTCCACCACGAGCTGGAACAGGAAGAGGATAGCAAGGGCCGGTTCTGGGTCGCCGTCGTCGAGGAAGGCGGTGCGCCGGCGAGCACGGTCATCAAGGACCTACTGGATTCGTTCCTGCCGCGGTTTCCATGGCCCAAGTCGATGCGCTGGGGGGCTGGTGACTCGCGTTGGGTTCGGCCGCTGCACCGCATCCTCTGCCTGCTCGACGGCGCGGTTGTACCGGTCCGCTTTGCGGGCATCGAGGCGGGAGCGACCACCGAGGGCCATCGGTTCATGGCCCCGGGGCCCTTGGTAGTTGACAGCGTCGGCGGCTATGGCGAGCGCCTGCGCACGGCCAAGGTCGTCGTTGATTCGGCCGACCGGCGGGACCTCATCGCGGTCGGAGCCGTCAGGCTGGCGGCGACGGCTGGCCTCTTCGTCCGCGATGACCCGACGCTGATCGACGAACTCGTGGGCCTGACTGAGTGGCCCGTGCCGCTGCTCGGACGGATCGACGGTGACTTAATGACGTTGCCGCGCGAAGTGCTGATCACCTCGATGCGCGCGCACCAAAAGTACCTGACGCTCGTCGATGCGGACGGCCGGCTCGCGCCCAGCTTCATCGTCGTGGCCAATCTCGAGGCGCCGGACGGGGGCGCTGCGATCGTCGCCGGCAACGAGCGGGTGCTCCGGGCACGTCTCTGGGACGCGCGGTTCTTCTGGGAGCAGGACCGCAAGTCACCGTTGGAGAGCCGTGCGGAGGCTCTCGATCGCATGGTCTTCCACGCGCGGCTGGGCTCGATGGCGGCCAAGTCGAAACGATTGGAGCGGCTTGCCGGCGTTCTGGCGCAGCGGCTCGCCGTGCCCGACCCGGAGCGTGCCGGACGCGCCGGCCACTTGGCAAAGGCCGACCTGGTCACGGGCATGGTCGGCGAGTTCCCCGAGCTCCAGGGCGTGATGGGTGCCTACTATGCCGAGGCGCAAGGCGAGGACGACGTCGTCTGCCAGGCCATCCGAACGCACTACGCGCCGCAAGGCCCTGCCGATACCTGTCCGACGGCCCCCATCGCCGTCGCGGTGGCGCTTGCCGACAAGGTCGACAGCCTCGTAGGTCTGATGGCCGCGGGCGAGCGCGCTACGGGCTCGGGCGATCCGCTGGGGCTCCGGCGGCTGGCGCTTGGCATCATCCGGCTGATCCTCGAGAACGATCTCCGCCTGCGCCTCGAAGACGCGCTAGTCACGGCCTTCGAAGGTTACGACGGCGCGCTCGACCTGCCGCCACGCGACGAGCTCACGCCCCACCTCATGACGTTCATCACCGAGCGTCTGAAGGTGCATCTGCGGGGCGAGGGGCGGAGCGGTGATCTCATCGCTGCGGTGTTGGGCGTGGGTGCCGAGGACGATCTCTGGCGGATCCGTGAAAAGGTGCGGGCGCTTGACACCTTTTTGGGGTCCAGCGACGGTGACGATCTGCTGGCGGCTTACAAGCGCGCGCGCAATATCGTCAGGATCGAGACCAGAAAGGATGGCGTCAGCGCGGAGGGTCAAGTAAGAGCCGCTTTGCTTGAGGCTCCAGCGGAGCGCGATCTGTACGCGCAGCTCGAGATGGTGGGGCCACGTATGGCGACAGCGCTCGCGGACGAACGCTTCGCCGACGCCATGGCCGATTTGGCTAGCTTGCGGGCACCGGTAGACCGGTTTTTTGAGGAGGTGCTCGTGAATGCCGAAGAAGCGGAACTTCGCGCCAATCGCCTGCGCCTGCTTGCGCGATTGAGCGGCCTGCTCGACGCTATCGCTGTGTTTGACGTCATCGAGGAGCCGCGTGCCGCGGCCTGACCGGGAGGATGAGAGATGGTCCAGTGGGTTTACCGGTTCGGCGACGGCCGCGCCGACGGCCAAGCCGGCATGAAGCAGTTGCTCGGTGGCAAGGGGGCCAATCTTGCCGAGATGGCGAGCCTTGGCTTGCCGGTGCCGCCGGGTTTCACCATCACCACCGAGGTCTGCAGCTACTTCTACGAGCATAACCGCCGTTACCCCGACGACTTGTCGGCGCAGGTGCTGGCGGCGCTCGAGTTCCTGGAATCGTCGATGGGCGCCAGCTTCGGCGACCCGCAGAACCCGCTCCTTGTGTCGGTGCGTTCCGGTGCGCCGGTCTCGATGCCGGGGATGATGGACACTGTCTTGAACCTGGGCCTCAACGACCAGACGGTCGAAGGGCTGGCGAGCCGCGCGGAGGATCCGCGGTTTGCCTATGACAGCTTCCGCCGCTTCCTGCAGATGTACGGCGATGTCGTCCTCGGCGTGGACCACCACCTGTTCGAGGAAGCTCTCGACGACGCCAAGCGTCACGCGGGGGTCACCCTCGACACCGAGCTCGACATCGCGTCGCTGGAGCGTGTTGTCGGCGAGTACAAGTCGATCATCAAGCGCGAGACGGGCGAGCCGTTCCCCGAGGACCCGCTCAAGCAGCTCTGGGGTTCCGTCGGCGCCGTCTTCAGCTCCTGGATGACGCCACGCGCGGTCACCTATCGTCGCCTGCACGACATCTCTGGCATCCTGGGCACGGCGGTCAATGTGCAGGCGATGGTCTTCGGCAACATGGGGCCGACGTCGTCGACCGGCGTCGCCTTCACCCGCAATCCCTCGACCGGCGAGCGGGCCTACTACGGCGAGTATCTCATCAACGCGCAGGGCGAGGACGTAGTGGCGGGCATTCGCACGCCGCAGCCCTTGTCCAAGGCGATGAGCGAGGGCGGCGGACTTGCCGGTCAGGCCCTCGAGGAGACCATGCCCAACGCCTATGCGGAACTCTCCAAGGTCTTCGATCGGCTCGAGGGCCACTACAAGGAGATGCAGGATATCGAGTTCACCGTGCAGCGGCACAAGCTCTACATCCTGCAGACCCGCACCGGTAAGCGCACGGCGAGCGCGGCGCTCAAGATCGCGGTGGACATGGTCGACGAAGGCCTGCTCTCACCCGAAGACGCGCTGAGCCGTATCGAGCCCGGCTCGCTCGACCAGCTCCTGCACCCGACGCTCGATCCGAAGGCCGAGCGGAACATCCTCACCCGCGGCCTGCCGGCCTCGCCTGGTGCGGTTTCCGGGCGTCTCGCCTTCGACGCCGACAGTGCCGAGCGCCGTGCGGCGGCGGGCGAGGGCGTGATCCTCGTCCGCACCGAGACCTCGCCCGACGACATCCACGGCATGCACGCGGCGCGCGGCATCCTTACGGCGCGGGGGGGCATGACCAGCCACGCCGCGGTGGTCGCGCGTGGTATGGGCAAGCCCTGCGTCTGCGGTGCCGCTGACCTCGAGGTTCGCTCGGGCGACAAGAAGCTCCGGGTCGGCTCTGAGGAACTCGGTGAGGACGATGTCGTCACGATCGACGGTGGCGACGGTTCGCTCATGCTGGGCGAGGTGCCGACGGTCGATCCCGAGCTCGGCGGTGATTTCGCTCGCTTGATGGAGTGGGCCGATGCCATGCGTCGTCTGCGCGTCCGCACCAACGCCGAAACGCCCGAGGACGTGCGTACGGCGCTCCGGTTCGGGGCCGAAGGTATCGGTCTTTGCCGGACCGAGCACATGTTCTTCGACGATGGCCGCATCCTGGCGATGCGCGAGATGATCCTGGCTACGGACACCGATGGCCGGCGCGCGGCGCTCGCCAAGATCCTGCCGATGCAAAAGGGCGACTTCGTCGAGATCTTCGAGATCATGGCCGGACTGCCGGTGACGATCCGGCTGTTAGACCCGCCGCTGCACGAGTTCCTGCCGCACTCTGACGACGAGATGGAGCGCGTCGCCGAAGCCACGGGCACGCCGCTCGCCCGCGTCAAGCGCCGGACCAGCGAACTGCGCGAGTCGAACCCGATGCTCGGCATGCGCGGCTGTCGGCTCGGCGTGGTCTTCCCTGAGATCTACGAGATGCAGGCTCGCGCGATCTTCGAGGCTGCGCACGAGGTGGCCGCGAAGTCCGGCAGCACGGTTGTTCCGGAGGTCATGGTGCCGCTGGTCGGCGCATCCAAGGAGCTGGAGCTGCTGAAGCAGCGGATCGACGCGGTGGCCGCGCAGGTCGCCGAGGAGAAGGGCCAGCAGCTCGACTACCTCGTCGGCACGATGATCGAGGTGCCGCGCGCGGCGCTGCGGGCGGACGTCATCGCCGAGCATGCCGCATTCTTCAGCTTCGGGACCAACGATCTCACGCAGATGACCCTGGGCCTGTCGCGCGATGACAGCGGCAGCTTTATGGAATCCTATCTGCGCGACGAGATCTACCCGGCCGACCCATTCCAGACGCTCGACGTGCAGGGCGTGGGCCGGCTCATCGAGATTGCGCGCGACGGCGGCCGCAAGACTCGACCGGACCTCAAGATCGGCATCTGCGGCGAGCATGGTGGTGATCCCAGGTCGATCATGTTCTGCGAGCAGACCGGGCTGGAATACGTCTCCTGCTCGCCCTATCGGGTGCCGATCGCGCGGCTCTCAGCAGCGCAGGCGGCACTCAAGGGGAGATCGTGAGCGGCAGCGATTGGCTCGAGGCGATCCGGGCGGGCGGTAAGGCAGCGCTCGCCCGGGCGCTGGCGGCGATGGAGGCCGAGCCCCGAGGTGCCGAGGTGCTCGACCTGCTCGACGCCGCCTACGCGGCAGGCGGTGGGCACGTCATCGGCATCACGGGGCCGCCCGGCGTCGGCAAGTCGACGCTGCTCGCTGCGCTCATCGACGCGTTTCGCGAGCGCGGCGACACCGTCGGCGTCATCGCGGTCGATCCCTCCTCCAAACGGCGCGGCGGCGCGCTGCTCGGCGACCGCACCAGGATCCTGCACGACCCCGAGGACAAGGGCGTGTTCGTCCGCTCGATGGCGGCGCGCGATCAGCTCGGTGGCATCGCGGCGCTCACCATGCCGGCCCTCGTGCTGATGCGGGCGTTGTTCGACCGGGTCATCGTCGAGACCGTCGGCGTCGGCCAATCCGAGACGACCATCGGCGATGTGGCCGACACGGTGGTGTTTGCCGCGCAGCCGGCCTCGGGCGACAGCCTCCAGTTCATGAAGGCGGGCATCGTCGAGGTGCCGCACCTCGTCGTCGTGACCAAGGCGGACATGGGCGGTCCCGCCGAGCGGGCGGCGCGCGAGCTGGAGGGCGCGCTCGACTTGGCGGAGCCGGAGGAGGACGACTGGACCGTAGGCGTCAGGCTGGTCGCAGCGCCGGATCGCGTCGGCATTCCCGAGCTGGTCGAGGACCTTGACCGGCACCGCGAGATGCTGGGCGATCTCGCGGATCATCGCGCCGTCCAAGCGGGCGGGTGGCTGCGTCGCCAGCTCCATGACCTCTACGGGCGCTCGGGCCTCGCCGTGCTGCACGAAGAGGCCACCTTGCCGGCCGCGCCCGAGCAGCCGTTCCACAACTATGCCGAGCTGTCGGCGCTCCTCGACGCCAAGCTGAGGTCGACCCAGTTGGGAACCCAAGGCTCTACCACCGCCGCGTCCGCCTGAAGCGAGCGATCGGCGTCGCGCGCCTTCTGCCAGCGGTCGAGACGGACGAGGGCGAGGCCCTGCGCGCCGTCACTGGCCAACACCTGACCGACCTCGATCTCGCCGTCGCGGATCGGCGTGCCGGGCTCCGCGGTGCCCGTCAGGTGCACCGGCAGCACGCGTTTGCGGACGGTCGCCCGATAGCGCATACGTGCCGTCAGCTCCTGACCGACGAAGCAGCCCTTGTCGAAGCAGACGCCGTTGAGCTCGACGAAGCCACTCTCAAGCAGGAGGGCCTGGTCCGGCGCGAGTTCAGGGCTCCCCTCGGCCACGCCGAGCGCGAGGCGCTGGTGCAAGTAGGCTGTCGCCGGTACTTCCTCGCCGCCGGTCGAAAGCCAGGCGGACGTCGGCTTCGCTGGGCCCACCACGCGCCAGCCGAGGCCTGCATGACGTGGGTCAGGAAAGGCGCGCACGCCCGCGGGCGCATCACTGGACGGTGGCTCGGCGCCGAAGCGCACGAAGACCTGGAGATTGTCCGCCGCCGTCAGCTCGACTTTCGCTCGCAACCGATAGAGGGTCAGCCGCTGCAGGAGGGCAGCCCGCCGAGCGGCCTCCACGTCGAGGAGGACGCCGCCATCGTCGGCCACGACGAGGAAATCGAAGAGATACTTGCCTTGCGGCGTCAGCAGCGCGGCGTAGATCGCCGGCGCCTCGGCGAGCTGCCGCATGTCGTTGCTGATTAGCCCCTGCAAAAAGCTGGTGGCGTCCTCGCCGGTCACCCGGAGGAGCGCGCGGTCGTCGAGGCGGCACCAGGCGCCGGCTGGCGTAGCGGTGGACATCGAACCTCCCGCACCATGCAAACCGGCGTGCTAGCAGAAGTGCCCTTCGATCTCCAGTCGCGCTCGGGTTAGGAAACCCTCATGCACCCGCGCGTCCTCATGTTGTCGACGGATGCCCGAGCCGGCGGGATCCAGACGGCGCTCGCCCTCTACCTCGACGCCCTGGCGCGGCTCGGCCTGCCGCATCGGCTTGCGGTACCCGCCGGCGCGCCCATTGCCCAGGAGAGTGCACGTCGTCCTTTGATCTGGCACCCGTCGCCGACCGACTGGTGGCGTTTTCGTCACGGGCTTGGCGGCCGCTTGGCGGGCGCGGTGGCCGAGGCAGACGTCGTCATCACCCACAACAACCGTCTCATTGCGCCCGCTCGACGTCTGTCCGTGCCGGTTCTGGCGGTGGCCCATGGCGACAAGCGCCGGCATCTGGAAGCGGCTGACCGCATCGTCACGTTGAGCCGGGCGTTCGCGGCGACCCTGGCGGCAGGCGGCTTCGCTGAGGACCGGATCGTCGCGCTTCCGCACGCGTTGCCTGAGGCAGCGCGGGCCTTCGAGGCCCTCGGCGAGCGGACAGGGCCTCTAGTCGTCCTTGCGGCGGGACGGTTCGTGGAGAAGAAGGGATTCGAGGATTGGCTGGAGGCCCTGGCGCAGCTTGACGTGCCGTTGACGAGCGTTCGGCTCGTGCTCGCGGGCGATGGCGAACACCGGGAGCGCCTCGAGCGGCGCGCGCAGAGCCTCGGCGTCGCGGTGGCGTTCGTGGGCTGGCGCCCGATCGCCGAACTCCTGGCCGAGGCCGATGTCTTCTGCCTGCCGTCACGCGACGAACCCTTCGGCCTCGTGCTGCTGGAGGCGATGGCCGCTGGGCTCGCCTGTGTCGCCACCCGAACCAACGGCCCGCTCGATTTGGTGGCGGACGGCGAGGACGGCCTGCTGGTGTCCATCGGTGAGCCGGCAGCGATGGGGCGCGCCGTGGCGCGCCTGATTGCCGACGGCGACCTGCGCCGGCGCTTGGGCGCAGCCGCCAGGGCCAAGGCGCTGGGGCCGGCGTTCACGCCCCAGCGCTTCGCCGATGAACTCGGAAAAGCCCTGCGGGCAGCCGCTTCGATGCGCGGTGTCGCCGTGCCCTCAAGCGAGCCCTAGCAATGGCGGCAGGCCGTCCAGCCGGTCGATGGCGGCGACGGGGCCCGAGGGCAGACGCTCCGCCGGCTGCCCGAACCGGTTGATCCAGACGCAGCGAAAGCCGAAGGCAGCAGCGCCGTGCACGTCCCAGGCATTGCTCGACAGAAAGCAGACCTCGTCGGGACGCACATTGAAGCGTTCGGTCGCCAGCGCGTAGACTTCCGGGCGGGGCTTGTAGGTGGCGAGCGCATCGACGCTGAGGAGAGCCGCGAACCGTTCGTCCAAGCCGGCGTGGCCAACGGCGGCCTCGAGCATGGCGGGAGAACCGTTCGAGAGGATCGCCAGGTCGATGCCTGCCGTTGCTAGCCGATCGAGCGTCACCGGGACTTCGGGGTAGGCGGCGAGCTCCAGATAGGCCTTGAGTAGACGCGCGCGTAGCGCGTCATCGCCGACACCATGCCGTTCGAGCGCCACGTCCAGCGCATCGGCGGTCACCTGCCAGAAGTCGGCATAAGCGCCCATCAGGGCCCGGAGCCAAGTGTATTCGAGCTGCTTTTGGCGCCACAGCGCCGAGATCGCCATCGCCTCTGGACCCAGGGCCTCGGCATGTCGCCCGACGGCGCTGTGCACGTCGAAGAGCGTGCCGTAGGCGTCGAAAACGCAGACCTGCACGCCGCCGAGCGCACTCTCACCCATCGGAGCCTCCCGAGGTTGTTTCGCCGACCTTTGACAGAACGGGCTGGCGCGCGCCATCGGCATGGGGCACGCACGGGGACGAGGCCGGGCGTCAGGCAGTGTGCGCAACCGGCGATGCTGGTAGCGTCCGAGAGAGTGACGACTGCTTTCCCAACGGCGCATGCCGCAGGGGACGGTGCGCCGAAGGAGGGGGGCATGCCGAAGACGAGGCCCTATCCGGGCGTCTACATCGCGGAAATGTCTGGCGACAGCCGGAACATCGCCGGCGTTCCGACTTCGATCACGGCCTTCCTCGGCAGGGCGCCGCGCGGGCCGGTGGCAGAGCCGACGACGTGTCTTAGCTTCGCCGACTTTGCCCAGAGGTTCGGCGACCTCGCGGTCGACTATCCGCTGAGTTACGCCGTTCGCCAGTTCTTCGCCAACGGTGGTCGCGAGGCTCTCATCGTCCGGCTTTTTCGTGAAGCCGGGGATGACGGCCGAGCGCGCGCCCTCGTTGGTGACAGTTTGGCACTCATGGCCGCAGCGCCCGGCGTTTGGGGCAACGGGCTCCGGGTCACCCTTGGCCGCCACGGGACCACGGGCCCGGAGCCTGAGCCGGTAGATGCCTTCGATGTGCAGGTGGAGGAAGCTGGCTCTGGAGCACTCGAGACGTTCCGCAACGTCAGTGTCGACCCAGCCGCCGGCCCCGGCCGCATCGACCGAGTCCTCGCCGACAGGTCTGCGCTGGTGCGCGTGGATGGTGCACTGCCGACCGCCGTGCCGGCGGAAGCAACCGGCGTCGCTGCCACGGGCGGCAATGACGGACAGGCGTTGGACGCAGCGACGATCATCGGCGATGTTGGTTCGAAGAGTGGGCTCCACGCCTTGGAGAAGGCCGACTTCTTCAACCTGCTCTGCATCCCGCCGGATCGTCGCGCGGGCGACACGCCGGAAGCGGTGTGGCAGGCAGCGGCACGCTATTGTGTGGAGCGGCGCGCCTTCCTGCTCGTTGATCCGCCCTCTGTCGTGGCAACGGGCAGTGGTGCTGCGGTGCGCGATCACCTGCGCGCCACGCCGCCCGTCAGCGGGGCCGACGCGCGCAACGCGGCAGTGTTCTTTCCGAGGCTCATGGTGCGCGATCCGCTGCAGCGCAATCCGCTGATCCCTTTGCCGCCATCCGCTGCGATCGCGGGGCTCTACGCCAGATCCGATACGAACCGCGGAGTGTGGCGCGCACCTTCGGGTCCCAACGCGACACTCCGAGGCGTCGAACAGCTCGAAATGGCGCTCGATGAGAGCGATCTGCAGCTACTGAATGAAGCGGGCGTGAATGCGCTTCGCTCGTTGCCGCGCACGGGCGTCGTGGTTTGGGGCGCGCGGACGTTCCACGGTACCGAGAATGCCGCGGACGAGTACAAGTACGTGCCGGTCCGCCGGCTCGCGCTCTTCATCGAGGAGAGCCTCTATCGCGGCACACAGTGGGCGGTCTTCGAGCCCAATGACGAGCCGCTCTGGGCCGAGCTTCGCCTGACGGTGGCAGCCTTCCTGGACAACCTGTTCCGGCAGGGTGCTTTTCAGGGGGTCGACGGGGGCGACGCCTATTTCGTGCGATGTGATCGACAGACGACGACACAGGCCGACATCGATCACGGTGTCGTCAATGTCGTCGTGGGCTTCGCCCCGCTGCGTCCGGCCGAGTTCGTCGTGCTGACCATCCGGCAGCGCCTGAGCGCCGTCGACGCGCCACCGCCGACGCGGGACGACGCCGATGAGCCGCATGGGGCGTTGAACGTTCGGGTGGTGATGGACGGCCGCTATGTCGCCGCGGTGGCGGCTTTGGGCACGCTCAAGCGAACCACCGAGGTCGTGAGTGATCCCCTTGGGGCCGAGCGGACACTGGCCCGCAAGATGCCGGGCCTGTCGCACTACGAACCGGTGACCCTCGAGCGCGGGCTCATCCACGACGCCGCGTTCGAGCGATGGGCGAGCCGGCCGCCCGACGTCGATGCCGCAAACGCAGAGGCGGACTTCCGCAAGGACTTGACGCTCGAGGTCTGCGACGAGGCCGGGCAGGTGGTGTCAGCCTGTCGGCTGCTCCAGTGCTGGCCATCCGCGTGTGAAGTGGTCGCGGGGTCAGGCGGCAACGCTGCCGCCATCGAAACGCTCACGCTGGAGCACGAGGGCTGGGAGCGCGTCTGACGGAGTGCCGGTGCGTTGACGAGGCCTTGTCGGGCCTCAGTCGTGGACGCTGAAGTTGGCGCGGCGTGCCGTCTCCATCAGTCGTTCGAAGCCCTCGGCATCGACATGGACGAGGTGGCGATGGTCACCGGCCTCGAAGAAGACCTCCTCCGCGCACTCGAGGGAGGGGTCGACGACGACCTCAACGCCGTATGCCCCACCGGCGGCAGGCACGGCGCCCGGCGTGCAGTCGTCGAACCACTCCGGCAGCCGGTCCTCCTGGACCAGCGACAGGCGCCGGCCGAGCGCGTTGTTCAATACCTCCACGCTGATGTGGTGGGTGCTCGGCAGGACCGCCAGCACGGCACCCCGATCATCGGCAAGCAGCACACCCTTGGCGAGCGCGTCGCCGGGTACGTGCGCGGCGTGTGCCGTCTCCCCAGCGGTGTCGGTGCGCGCGTGCACGCTGACATCGTAGTGGAGCTTGAGGCCGTTCAGGTAGCGGCGCAGGCGCGGGGCGATGTGGGTCATCACGTTTCTTCCTCGTTCTGAGCGCCCGTTCGGGGCGCTTCTTGCCTCTGAGGAGCGCCCGCCGGACGCTCCACCCGATCTGCGGAATCCTTTCCCTAGCGCTGCTGTCGCCCCGCGTCACCTGTCCTTCGATCTAGAGGGTTGTCCATACATGCCGAGCCGCCCGCACACCCCGCCCGACCGCCCAGGAACATGATGCCCCGGTTGGTCGGGCGGCTCGGCGAGGCGGATGGCCAGATCTAGCGCCTGTGCAGACTCTAGCCTCAGAACGCCTGCATGTAGGCCGAGCGGACGGCGAGGTGGTTCTCGACACTCTGTACGCCCGGGATTTCCGCGGCGGCCACTTCTAGGGCGCGGCGTTCTGCCGGCGATTCGCACACGCCCCAGAGGTGCACCTTGCCGGACCGGACATCCACGGTCATCGAGCCGATGCCGCCGAAGCCCGCTTGCCGCGCGGCGTCCTCGAAGTGGTCCTTGATCGCCAGATCGTCGACCGCGATCGACGTGGCGATCGGGGCCGCGCGCGAGAGCACGCGAATGAGATCGGCGCGCGCGACGATGCCGACCAGCTCGCCCTGATCCACCACCGGCAGGCGCTTGACGCGGCGCTCCTCCATCAGCTCGGCGACGTCGCCCAGCGGGGTGTCCGGGGCGATGACCTGGACGTCGCGCGTCATGACGTCCTCAGCCGTCCTTCCGTGCGCCTTCAAGAACGCTTCCGCACGGGCTGCGGGGTCGGTGAACAGGTCCAGCCACCACGGCCGGCGCGCCTCCGTGCCGGTCTCGGCGCGGTGTAAGAGGTCGGCCTCGCTCACCATGCCGACGAGCTTGCCCGACGCGCTCAGCACGGGCACCGCGCTGATGCGGTTGCTGATCAGGAGCTTGACGATCTCAGCGACCGAGGTCGTGGGGGTAACGGTCTTGACCTCCGTGGTCATCACGTCGCTGGCGCGCATAGCGGTATCTCCTGATATTCAGAACCGTGAATTATACACGGGCGCGTGTGCGAACGCCATGACCGGGGTCAAAAGGTCGTAGATCGCTGGGTTGCGCGGCGTCAGCGAAGCGCGCGAACGTCGCCCTTCGCCAGGGTGAGAAGCGGCTCCAGGACGTGGTGCGCAAGTGGCACCAGCAGGGTCCCGACAGCGAGCCCCGTGATGCCGTGGCCCAAGGCCGTCACGATCCATTGGACGATGCCGGTGCCTCCCGGCGCCGCCACAGACGCGGCATGGGCCGCGGCCTCGATGAGGTGCTCAGGTGCCGCCAGGCCGAAGTGGGCGAGGCCGTGAACGAGAATGCTACCGCCGACCCAGAGCATGGCCGTCGTGCCGACGACGGTGAGCGTCTTCAACACCGCGGGCATGCCGGCGACGATGAGCCGTCCGAGCTGGCGCGTGAGGCCGCCGAGCCGGCTCGTCGCCTCAAGACGGGCCATCGCCAGGCCGACATCGTCCGCCTTCACGAGGATCGCCACCGCGCCATAGACGGCGACGGTGATCCCCAGCCCGACGATGGCCAGGACAACCGCCTGCGACCAGATGCCGAGATCGGGCACGGTCGCGAGCGCGATGAACATGATCTCGGCAGACAGCACGAGGTCCGTCCGGATCGCCGCTTTCACCTGCCGATCTTCGAGCGCCCGCGCGTTTCCCGCGGCGATCTCGGCTGCTTTCGCCTTGCCGTGCTCGGCGCCCGAGAAGAGAACGCTGCTCACCTTCTCAGCCCCTTCCAAGCAGAGATAGGCGCCGCCGAGCATCAAGAGCGGTGTGATGAGCCAAGGCGCTAGGAAGCTCAGCACCAGGGCCAGGGGCAGCAGCAGGAGGAGCTTGTTCTTGAGCGAGCCCAGCGCGATCTTGCCGATGATCGGCAGCTCGCGCGCAGGCGCGAAGCCCACGACGTAGCGGGGCGTGACCGCGGCGTCATCGATGACGACGCCCGCCGACTTGGCGCCCGCCCGCGCGGCCTGGCTCACCGTGTCGTCGAGCGAGGCGGCCGCAACCTTGGCGATGGCGGTGACGTCGTCGAGCAATGCGAGCAGGCCGGTGCTCATACGTTGGCTCCACTGACCTTTATCACCGCCGCGTCGAGCACCGCGGGAAAGCTCGGCTCATCGAAGATGCTGTGGTGACTGGCACCTTCGAACGTGTGCTCGAAGGCAAGGTTGGGGATTCGGTCCACGAGCGCCGCCGTTCGCGCCGGTCGGATCAGCTTGTCCTCGGCGGCGCTGAGGACGGCGATCGGCAGGTCGGTACGCTCGACCATGGCCACCGTATCGAAGGGATGGCGCAAGAGCGCGCCGACCGGGACCCACGGATATTGCTCGCGCGCGACGGCCAGGACGGAATCGAAGGGCACGATGAGGACGGCGCCCGCGACCTCGGAGGCGTCGAGCACGTGCGCGGCGACACCCGAGCCGATGCTCACGCCGACAACGACCAGCGGGCGCTCCGGCCAGCGTTCGCCGAGACAGCGGACGATCGCGTGTGCGTCTCGGGCGAGCGCCCGCTCGCCCGGATGGCCGGTGCTCGGCGGGTAGCCACGGTAGTGAAACGCGACGATGGCGGCCTCGGGCAGGCAGTCGGCGAGGAACAGTGCGAAATCCTGCGCGTTCCACGCATTCCCGGGAAAACCCAGGACGAGGGGCGCCGACGCGTCGGGCGAGGGCAGGTAAACGCCTTCGAGGCGGGCGCCATCCGCCGTCTCCAGGACCAAGCTCTCGGCTGCGCTCGGCAACTCGCGATAGGGCGGGGAGGTCCTCCCTCGCGGGAAGATCAGACGGTCCTGCAGCACGTAGAGACCGCCGACCGCCGCCGCGTAGCCACCGGCAAGGAGCAGGCCAATCTCCAGCACGCGGCGTCGGTCCATCTCTCAGATGCCGGCGGTTGCCGGCGGAACAGCGGTTGCCGCGGCGCTCACGCCGCCGTCGCTGCCATGGCGGCGGACGCGCGCTTCGTCCGCAGCGTCACGAACTCCTCGGCGGCCGTCGGATGGATGCCGATCGTTGCGTCGAAGTCGGCCTTGGTAGCGCCCATGTTCACGGCGACGGCGAAACCCTGGACGATCTCCGGCGCGTCCTGACCGACCATATGGACGCCGAGGACGCGGTCGGTGGAGCGCTGAACGACGAGCTTCATCATCGTCTTCTCGTCACGGTCGGCGAGGGCGAAGCGCATCGACTTGAAGGTACTCTCGAAGATGTCGATGTCGTCGCAGAAGCGCGCCCGCGCCGTGGGCTCCGTCAACCCAACCTGCGCCATGGGTGGGTTGGAGAAGACGGCGGTTGGAATGTTCTCGTAGGAGATGCGGCGAGCATTCCCTCCGAAAAGCCGGTCAGCAAACGCGTGCCCCGCGCCAGTCGCGACCGGCGTGAGCTGTATGCGGTCGGTGACGTCGCCGAGGGCGTAGATCGACGGAATGTTGGTGCGATCGTCGTCGTCGACGCAGATCGCCCCGTTGGCCGCCTGCCGGACGCCGACCTCCGCGAGCCCCAGCGTCTCGGTGTTCGGTGCCCGACCGGTGGCGAAGAGAATCTGATCGACCTCGATGTTGTCACAGTTCGAACGATGCACGAGGATGCCGCCCTGGGTTCGCTCGACGCGGCGAATGAGGCAGTCGAACGCGTAGACCACGCCCTGCTTGGCGAGTTCCTCCTGCAGCACGCGCCGCGCGTCGGGGTCGAAACCGTCATTGAGGATCTGCTTGCCGCGATGCGCCATCGTCACCTCGGCGCCGAGCCGTGCGAAGACACCGGCGAACTCGATCCCGATATAGCCGGCGCCCACGACGACGATACGCCGCGGCATCTCATCCAGGTAGAAGACGTCGTCGGACGTGATCCCATGCTCGCGTGCGCCCGGGACGTCGGGCAGCATCGCGCGGCCGCCGGTGGCGATGAGGATCTTCTCGGCGCTGACGACCGTGCCGTCGATTGCGACCTCGTTGGCGCCAACGAGGCGGGCGTCGCCCCAGAACAGCTTGACGCCGGCGCCTTCCAGGAGGCGGCGGTAGACGCCGTTGAGACGGTCGATCTCACGGTCCTTGTTGGCGATCAGCGTCTTCCAGTCATGGGTGCTGTCGCCGACGTCCCAGCCGAAGCCTTGGGCATCCTCGATGTGATGGGCATAGGACGCGGCGAAGGTCATGAGCTTCTTGGGCACACAGCCGACATTGACGCAGGTGCCACCCAGATACTGCCGCTCGGCAATGCCCACGCGCGCGCCGTGCGCAGCGGCGATCCGCGCCGCACGCGTGCCGCCGGATCCGGCGCCGATGACGAACAGATCGAAGTCGAAGCTCATGACATCCTCTCGCTCGGACAAGACGCAACGTAGCGCGTGTCAGTTGTTACGTCTTCGATGCCGATGCGTCGGGAAGGTTGCGGCGAAAGGGGGCCTCCAAGTAGATCGGTGCCATGCAGACAAGCCATGCGTGGGAGACGCGTTGATGACCGACAAGGTTCCGCTGACCGCCGAGGAGATCGCGAGCTACGAGGACGCGTCGGGTCGCACGCAAACCGAGGCCGAGCGGCTCGACGCCGACGTCGAGCATCGTTTCGCCGCCACGCTCGGCGACGAGCCGTTCGACGATCCGAGCGTGCTGCCGCTCGGCCGGCAGTGGGCCTTCTTCCTGCCTAGACCGACGCGGTCCGGGACGGGACCGGACGGGCATCCGAAGCGGGGCGGCTTCATTCCCGCGATCAGGCTAGAGCGCCGCATGTTCGCCGGCGGCACGATGCAGCGCACTGGCGACCTCGCGCTGAACCAGGAGACCGAGAAGACGACGACGATCAAGAGCGTGAGCCGCAAGGATGGCGCGGCGGGCGAGATGATCTTCGTCGAGACCGAGAGCGTCTTCGTTCAGGGTGGGCAGCCCGCGCTCACCGAGAAGCAGTCGATCGTCTACCTCAACCCCGGCGCCGCGCAGGCCCTGCCGACCGCCGGCGGCGAGCTGCCGACCACCTCGATCATGGAGGATTGGACGCCCGACACGGTCGACCTGTTTCGCTTTTCCGCGGTCACCTACAACGGCCACCGCATCCACTACGATCAGCCCTACGCGACGTCGGTCGAGGGCTATCCGGCGTTGATCGTGCACGGCCCGCTGATCGCCTCGAAATTGCTCGACCTGGCGATGCGGACACGGCGTGCCAACGCGACCTCATTCAGCTTTCGCGCGCGTATGCCGGCGTTCGTCAACCAGCCACTGCGCCTGCTGGCGCGGGAGAGCGAAGGCGGTTTCGTGTTGGAGGCCGTTCGGGTCGATGGCAAGGCAGCCATGACTGCCGAGGTCGGCTTCGCCTAGCGGCTGGGGATCGCGCGGCCTTCCACCCACTGGCTAGTCAGGTCGTGCGGCCGCTGACGACGGTCTCGGCTGCGGCGCCTCGTCGGCGACAGCCGGGCCGCAGCTCAAGATGCCGCGGAGCGGTCGCTGTCTCCGGCAAAGCGCTTGGCTACGTAGTCCTCGACCAGCGTCTGGAACTCCTCGGCGATGCGCTCGCCGCGCAGCGTCAAGCGCTTCTCGCCGTCGATGAAGACGGGTGCTGCCGGCTGCTCGCCGGTGCCGGGCAAGCTGATGCCGATGTCGGCGTGCTTGCTCTCGCCGGGGCCGTTGACGATGCAACCCATCACCGCGACGTTCATCTCCTCCACGCCCGGATAACGTTGCTTCCAGATCGGCATCTGCGTCTTCAGATAGCCCTCGATGCGATCCGCCAGCTCCTGAAAGAAGGTGCTCGTCGTGCGGCCGCAGCCGGGGCACGCGGTCACCTGTGGCACGAACGCACGGAGCCCCAACGACTGCAGGACCTCCTGGCAGACCTGCACCTCGACGACGCGGGCCTCGCCGGGTCGCGGCGTCAGCGACGCGCGGATGGTATCGCCGATGCCCTCCAGGAGGAGGGGGGCGAGCGCCGACGTTGTGGCGACGATGCCCTTGGCGCCCATGCCCGCCTCGGTGAGGCCGAGGTGGAGCGCATAGCGGGAGCGCCTGGCCAGCTCCCGATAGACGGCGATGAGGTCGGGCGCCCGGCTGATCTTGGCCGACAGAATGATCCGGTCCGGCGCCAAGCCGATCGCCTCGGCCTTACCAGCGCTATCCAGCGCCGAGCGCACGAGCGCCTCGCGCATCACGTGGTCCGACGGCTTGGGCTCGGCGAGCGTGGCGTTCTCATCCATGAGCGTCTGCGCCAGCTCCTGGTCCAGGGAGCCCCAGTTGACGCCGATGCGCACGGGCTTCCGGTACTCGATGGCGCGCTCGACGATCATCTCGAACTGCCGGTCGCGCTTCTCGCGAAAGCCCACATTGCCCGGGTTGATCCGGTATTTGGCGAGCGCCTCGGCACAGGCCGGATGGTCGTGGAGCAGCTTGTGGCCGTTGTAGTGAAAGCAGCCGGCCAACGGCACGTCGACGCCCAGCGCCATGAGCCGGTCGCGGACGTGCGGCACGGCCGCCGCCGCCGCGTCGTTGTTGACGGTCATGCGGACGATCTCGGAGCCTGCTTGAGCGAGCTCGCGCACCTGCCGCACGGTGGCGTCGACGTCCGCGGTGTCGGTGTTGGTCATCGATTGCACGACGACCGGGGCACCACCGCCCACGGTCACGGTGCCCACGCGGACCGTGTGGGTCAGATGACGGTTTATCTCGGGAAGCGCGACCATCCTGTCCTCGCCTGTCGAGCGCGGTTCAAACTCGCGGGAAGCCTCTCAGTCGTCGGCGTATTGGGCCCGCAACGAATCGACGGCAAGCGGAATGTCGCGCCGGACTTCGCCCGATTGCCCGAGCGCCGGCTGCGCTTCGCCGTCGAGGATGATCTTCAAGCCGCCGGCATTGCCGGTCCACAGCGCCAAGTCGTCGCGGTTGGGCACGAAGAAGGCGTCGCCTTGCTCCATCGTGCGCGTCCATTCGAAGTCCTCGTCGCCACTCCGCACGCGCACCCAGGTCGGCGCCGTGGCGACCAGGACAATCCGGCTGCTGCCGCTCGCGTCGCCATAGGGCTGCGGGCTCGTACCGCCGCTTTCCGTCTCGATGAGTGCTAGCAACGTCTCGGGTGCCGGCAGGGAGGGCTCCGCCGTGTCAGGGGCGGCGGCGGGTTCCGGTGTCGGCTCCGCACGCTCGATGATCGCATCGACCGTCGCCTCGGCAGCCGCGGGGTCGATGTCCGGAGGCGTCGTTTCCGCCGTCTCGGCAGAGAGATCGTCGACGCTCTCCGGTGGGGGCGTCGGGATCGCCGGCAAAGCTGGCAAGTCCGGCACGACCGGCGCCGGCCGTTCCTCCGTAGGTGCTACCGCTGCGGTGGGCTCAAGTGTTTCCGGCGCCGGGCCGACGATGCTCTGCGCGACGTTGAGCTGGTCGCCGTCATGCGCCTGCCAATAGGTCCATCCGGCATAAACGAGGGCTGCGAGCAGCACCGACGCGCCGACGAGCATGAGGGGCGGCCGCTGGCTCTCGGGCAGCGGCTCGCGGACGTGCAACTGGGGGTTTTCCGGCAGTTCCTCGTTGGCACGCTTGACCTCGTCGACGATCGCTTCGCCGTCGAACTCGAGAAAATCGGCATAGGTTCGCAAAAAACCGAGCGCGTAGATACGTCCCGGGATCTCGGCCAGCTCGCCGTCTTCGAGGTTCTGCAGATAGGTTCTGCGGATGCGCAAGACCGCAGCGACTTCCGCGAGGCTTTGCCCGCGCTCTTCGCGGGCGAGACGCAGATGGGTGCCGATCTGCCTCAGCAGAGGTCCGCTCAGAGGGTCCTTGGCATCGCCGGCTGCGAACGGTTCGTTCAACGCGACCTCAAGATCGAGATGTTCGTGGTCACGCGCGCAACCACCCAGTGGCCGTCGACAGCAGCCTCAAGCCGCCTGTAGCCGCGCAACCAGCGATCGTCAGACGTGCTCTAGCAGCCCGCGCGGAAGTTCGGGAGGCAATTCCACCCGGTGATCACGCGCATAGGCCAAAAGCGTATCACGCACCGAGTGGGCCGGCAATTCGATGAGGCGATCGAGAAGCCGGCCGAGGGCACCGACGTCGAGCGAACGAACCAACGCCTTGACGCTGCCCATGCTGGTCGCGCTGAGCGAAAGGTCACGGATGCCGAGGCCGACGAGCGCCATGGCCTCCAGCGGTTGCGTCGCCATCTCGCCGCAGACCGTGAGCCGCACATCGTGGGCTCGACAATGGGTCGCCACCTCCCGAACCAGCCGCAGCACCGGCGGCGACAGCGGGTCGTAGCGGGTATGGAGACGCGGATTGCCGCGATCGCACGCGAACAGGAATTGCAGCAGGTCGTTGGTGCCGATCGACAGGAAGTCGATCCGCTCGAGCAGCCGGTCGAGCTGGAACAACAAAGCCGGGACCTCGAGCATCGCGCCGACCTCGACGCGGGAGGGAGGCACGAGACCGGCGCGCCTCGCGGCCGCAAGCTCGATCTCGAGGACGTTGCGCGCATGTTCCAGCTCGCTGACGACGCTGATCATCGGGAACATCACGCGCAGCTCGCGGCCGGCATGCGCCGTGATCAGCGCGCGTAGCTGCTGCCGCAACAATTGCGGCTGGTCGATGACCAGCCGAATGGCACGCCAGCCGAGCGCCGGATTCTCCTCCTGGGGGAAGCGCCAGTAGGGCAGCACCTTGTCACTACCGACGTCGAGCGTTCGAAACACGCAGGGCCTGCCGCCGAGCGCGTCGACGACCTTGCTGTAGATCTGGGTCTGCTCCTCGACGCTGGGGTAGCTGCCGCGGGCCATGAAAGCGAGCTCGGTCCGATAGAGGCCGATACCGTCGGCGCCGGTGACGTCCACTGCTCTGAGGTCCATCAGGAAGGCGCCGTTCAACGACAAGCGCACCTGTGCGCCGTCGCGGCTGATCGGCGGCAGATCCTTCAGCGAGAGGGCGCGTTCGCTCGCCTGCTGACGCGCGCCGACGGCGCGGTGAAATGCCTGGACGACGTCGTCGCTGGGTCTGAGGAATAGCTGGCCGTGGTCGGCGTCGAGTGCCACACGATCACCGTCGCGCGCCGCCGACAGCGCCCGCTCGACGCCGCCGAGGACGGGCACCTCGAGCGCTCTCGCGATGATCGTCGCGTGGGCCGTGTGCGAGCCTTCCTCCAGGACGAGGCCGGCGAGCCGCTCACGGTCGTAGTCCAGCAGCTCGGCCGGGCTCAGCGTGCGGGCGAAGACCACCGCGCGCTCGGGTAGGGGGGTTGGCTGGCGATGGCGCGGCGTGCCGACCAGATGCCGCAAGAGACGGTTGGCGAGATCGTCGAGGTCCAACAGCCGTTCGCGAAGATAGTTGTTGCTCGACTGGCTCAGATGGACCTTTGTTTCCTCCTGGACCCGCTTGACCGCCGCCTCTGCGGTGAGCCCCGTCAAGATCGCCTCGTGAAGGCGCCTGGACCACGAACGGTCCTGGCTCAGCATCCGGTAGGCCTCGAGCACGTCACCGTGCTCGCCCAAGCCGAGGCCCGCACCGGCAACGAGCCGATCGACATCGAAGCGCAACGCCTGCACCGCCCGCTCCAGCCGCGCCGTTTCGAGCTCGGGATTGTCGGAGATGAAGCGCGTTACCCGCGGCGGAGGCTGATGCAGGATCGCTTCGCCAAGGGCCACGCCTGGGACCAGCGCGATGCCCGTGAGCCGGCGTGGCGGCGAGGCCGCTTCGGCAAAGTCGGCGTAGAGGTCGGGGTCGACCAGCCCGCCCGAGGCGAGCATCTCGCCGAGTAGTGCAGCGATGATCTCGAGGGCCTCGACCTCATCCTCGGCGTAGACACGCGCCACCTTGTTCTGCACGACGACGACGCCCGCGACCTCACCCCCGCGGAGGATCGGCACGCCGAGGAAGGAGCGATAGATCTCCTCGCCAGTTTCCGGGAAGTAGTGGAAATGCGGGTGGCTCTGCGCGTCGCTCGTATTGACGATCTCGCAGTGCTGGGCGATGTGGCCGACGAGGCCCTCGCCCGGCTTCATGCGCGTATGGTGGACCGCGTCGCGCTTGAGGCCCTGAGTGGCGAAGAGTTCCAGCACACTTGCGCCGCGGCGCACGTAGATCGAGCAGACTTCGGCGACCATGTCGGCGGCGATCAGGCCGACGATCCGGTCGAGGCGTTGCTGCGGCTGGATGGGGGCTGCCGCCAGCTCCATGATCCGGCGCAAGAGCCGGCGCGACGCCGAGAGTTCGGGCCCGCGGCTCGCAGCTGGTGGTGTCGTCGTTGAGCTGCCCCAGCCGGCGCTCACGCAGCGCCTTCCGTTCGCCCGAGGGCAGCGACGGTCTCCGCAATCAATGTGTCGACGATCGCCTCGGTCGGCTCCACCGCTTTGATCATCCCGACCGACTGACCGGCCATTAATGAGCCTTCGTCGACGTCGCCGTCGACCACGGCCCGGCGCAGCGCGCCCGCCCAGAAGTGCTCGATTGCCAGTGCTGCCTCGTGATGGGCGAGCTCGCCGGCGCGATAGCGTCTGATCGTCTCCACCTGCGCGTCCCGGAAGCGCTCCGTGGCCCGATTGGCGAGGGCGCGCACTGGAATGACCTTGAACTCGGGATCCACCTGCACGCTAGGTTGTGCGTCGCGCGCTTGCCCTCGGATGAAGGCTTCCTTGAACCGCGGATGCGCGATCGATTCCTCGGCGCAGACGAAACGCGTGCCGAGCTGGCAGCCCGATCCCCCCATCGCCAGGTAGGCGGCGATCGCCTCGCCGTGGCCGATGCCGCCTGCGACGAACACCGGGACATCGTCGATGACCGGCAGGATCTCCTGGGCGAGCACGCTCGTCGACACGGGTCCGATGTGGCCGCCCGCTTCGGCGCCCTCGATGACGAGGCCGTCGACACCGGCGCGCACCAGTCGTCTGCCGATCGCCGCCGAGGGCGCGAAGGCGATGACCCTGGCGCCGCCCCGCTTGGCGAGGGTGACGTGCTCGCGGCTCGGCACGCCGCCCGCAAAGACGACGTGGCTCACGCCGAGCTCCACGCAGCGCGCGATGAGCGCTTCAAGCTCAGGGTGCATGAGAATCAAGTTGACGCCGAAGGGCCGTTCCGTGAGCGCTCGCGTCGCCTCGATCTCCAAGCCCAGTCGATCCGGGTCCATTGACCCGCAGGCGAGCACCCCGAAAGCGCCGGCATCGGAGATGGCGGCGACGAGATTGCGCTCGGACACCCAGGTCATCGCACCGCCCATGAGTGCGATCTCGGTGCCCAAGAGGGCGCGGCCGCGACGGGTCAGCGCCGCCAGCCGGGCGCGCCCACGAACGGGGTCGCTGACGCTCATTCGGCGTCGAGACCGTAGGCCGTGTGCAGTGTCCGCAGAGCAAGCTCCGTATACTCTTCCGGAACCAGAACGCTGATCTTGATCTCCGACGTGGAGATCGCCTGGATGTTGATGCCGCGTTCGCCGAGCACCTGGAACATGCGGTGCGCGACGCCCGCGTGCGAGCGCATGCCCACGCCGATGACCGAGATCTTCACCACGCCGCCATCGGCATCGATGCGCTGGCAGCCCAAGTCGCGGGCGTGAGGTTCGATGATCTCCTTGGCACGGCTTAGATCGGTCGCGGCGACCGTGAACGTCACGTCCGTCGTCCTGCCGTCGGGCGACACGCTCTGCACGATCATGTCGACGTTGACCTTCGCCTCGGCGAGCGGTCCGAAAACGGAAGCCGCCACGCCGGGCTGATCGCGGACGCCCACCAGTGTCACCTTGGCTTCGTCGCGATTGTAGGTGATGCCCGCGACCGTCTGGTGCTCCATCATGCGCTCATCCGCCACCACCATCGTGCCCGGCTCGTCATCGAAACTCGACAGGACCTGGACCGGCACATTGTACTGCATGGCAAGTGCGACGGAACGGGTCTGCAAAACTTTCGCGCCCAGCGACGCCATTTCGAGCATTTCCTCGTAGGTCACACTCTGCAGTTTTCTAGCGCGGGGCACGATGCGCGGATCGGTTGTATATACTCCGGCGACATCGGTGAAAATATCGCACCGTGCCGCTGCCAAGGCGGCAGCGAGCGCCACCGCCGACGTGTCGGAGCCACCGCGGCCTAGCGTCGTCACGCGGCCATCGGGGCCCAGGCCTTGAAAGCCGGGCACCACGGCCACCTTACCGGCGTCGAGAACCCGGCCGATCGCTTCGGTATCGATGCTGTTGATGCGCGCCGCACCGTGCGTGTTGTCCGTTCGCACCGCGATCTGCCAGCCCTGGAGCGAGCGCGCGGGCACGCCACGGTTCCGAAGCGCCAAGGCAAGCAGGCCGCTGGTGATCTGCTCGCCCGCGGCAACCACGACGTCGTGCTCCGCGCGGTCGGCCAGAGGCCCGCCGAGCGTCTCGACCCAGTCGACGAGTTGGTTGGTGTGGCCGGCCATCGCGGACACCACAACCGCAACGCGTTCGCCGTTCGCAAGTGCGGCTTGAACGCGTGTCGCCGCGTTCTGGATGCACTCCGGGTCGGCGACGGACGTACCGCCGAACTTCTGCACGGTGCGTGTCACCTCGACCCTTCCAAGGTAGCCGCTTTCCCAGCGGCATTGACGACGCGGGCTTCATATCCACCCTGTGCGCTGCGAAGCAAGCGGGCGCTGACCCGATCGAGCAACAACCTGGCGGGGAGTACCCCATGAGCAGCGCCGCGGATTCGGCGGAAATTGAGAAGTTTGATGCTCTTGCCGACGACTGGTGGGACGAGGACGGACCGATGGCGCCGCTGCACCGGTTCAATCCGCTGCGCATCGCGTTCATCCGTGATGCTGTGCTCACCGGTCGGGAACCGACGGGCGGGCGGCCGCTCAAGGGCTTGCGCGCGCTCGATGTCGGCTGCGGGGGTGGCGTGTTGGCTGAGCCTCTCGCTCGGCTGGGGGCCGACGTGACCGGCATCGATCTAGCCGGCGAGTCGCTCGATGCCGCCCGTCGGCACGCCGCCGACCAGGGGCTCCAGATCACCTACTTGCACAAGAGCGTGGCCGCGCTCGCGGCAGCTGGCGAGCGCTTTGATCTAGTCGTGGCGTCGGAGGTGATCGAGCATGTCGAGGGTCAGGCTGCCTTCGTTCGAGACCTCGGAAGGGTCGTTGCGCCCGAAGGCACCCTCTGCCTGACGACCGTCAACCGCACGTTCTCGAGCTTCGCGCAGGCGATCGTCGCCGCAGAATATGTGCTCGGCTGGTTGCCGCGCGGCACGCACGATTGGCGGCGTTTCGTGAGGCCGGCGGAGCTGGCCGGCTGGCTGCGGCGGGCAGGGTTCGTCGTCACCGGGCTCCAGGGCGTCGCGTGGGACGGCAGGGCCGACGCGTTCCACCTGACCGACCGTGTCTCGGTGAACTACATGATCAGCGCCCGGCGGTCTTGAGCCTCACGCGTCGTGATCGGGGACGTCCGGGAGCGGCACCACGTCGATCCCCTCGTCGCGCAGATCGCTGGCATCCGTCGGGCTCGCCTGTCCCCAGATCGGCCGTTCCGCCGCGTCGCCCCGGTGAATGGCGCGTGCCTCCTCCGTGAAGCGCTCGCCCACCGCCTCCGCATGCTGTTTGACGTGCCGGTTCAACTGCATCAGCGCCGCCCGCATCTGTGCGGGATCGGGCGCAACGGATGGCCGGCTTCGCCCGATCGCCGGTGCCATCGGCGCCTTGGTGACGTCCGAGCCACTACAGATCGGACAGGTGATGAGGTGTCGTCGCTCTTGCTCGTCATAGGCCGCGGCGTTGTTGAACCACGCTTCGAACGCATGTCCGCAAGCGCAGCGAAGCGCATATCGGATCATTCTACTGGGGCCGTTCCGCCGCGCCCAACAGTCGGTCCAGGTGGCCCGTCCGGGCCAACTCGGCGAGGTCGTCATAGCCGCCGATGCCCTCGCCGTCGATGAACACTTGCGGCACCGTGCGCCGGCCGTTGGCGCGCTCGATCATCTCGGACTTGCGCGTTGGCTCGGCCCAGACATCGACCTCGACGAAGATGACCTGCTTTTCCGCGAGCAGCTGTTTCGCCGCATGGCAGTAACCGCACAAGGGGGAGGTGTAGATTTCGACCGCCGCCAACTGACGTTCTCCGCACGTTACCTGAGGATTATATTGGTGGCCGGTCGGGCCGCGTCACCCGCGCCAAACAGACGCCGTCGACGCTGGCGACGCCGCCGCGCGCAAGGACCCGGCCGCAGGCGTCCAGCGTGGCGCCGGTGGTGACGACGTCGTCGACCAGTAGCACGCGGCGCCCTTTGACCTGCGCCTGCCAGCGTGGATTGATCTGGAACGCCCGCGCCGTGACGTTGCTGGCGCGCGCCTGAGCGCCAAGCCCCTGTTGCGGCCGGGTCGAGCGGCGCTTGATGAGCAGGTCCGGCACATAGTGCGCGGCGCGATCCGCGAGCGGTGCCGCGAGAACCGCCGCTTGATTGTAGCCGCGGTGCAGGAGCCGGTGGCGGTGGAGCGGCACCGGCGCCACGAGATCGACCTCGTCGATCAGGTCCGCGGCGGCGCGGCGGAGCCAGCGCACCAGCAGCGGCCGGAGGCTCAGACGCGCATGGTGCTTGAAGGCGATCACGAGGCGTCGGCTCGCGTCGTCATAGGCGAGCGCCGCGCGCGTGCGGCGCAACAGCGGCGGGTGCGCGCGGCAGCGCACACAAGGGTCGACCGGTGTCTCATCGACGGTGCGGGGCCGCCCACAGACCGAGCAGACGGGCTCGGCGATGAAGCTCAGCTGTGCCCAGCAGCCGCCGCATACGCCGCGCTCCGCGCCAAGCACCGAACCGCACATGGCGCAGCGGTGCGGTAGCGCCAGATCGACGAACGACGTGGCGAAGCGCTCGATCGCCGTCCAGGAGGGCCGCAACGCTATCATCTCTTCCTAGCCGACCAGAAGGGTGCCGGCGGCAACGCCACCTGACGCGTCGAGCTCGGCGAGCGAGGCTCGGACATCGGCTGTCGCCGTTCGCCGTCGGTGCACGAGCGCGAGGGTCCTGGCACAGAGCCCCGCTGCACGTCGCCCGTCCGCCGCGCTCAACGGCGATGTTGCCACCAGCACGCGGTCGAAGCGCCTCGTCGCTTCGGCCAGGAGCGGCGTCAACGCTGATGGCGGCGCGCCACCGCCGGTGCGGCGGGCGGTAAGCAACCATGGCCCCAAGTCGGTCAGCGGTAGGAGCGCCTCGCTCCACCGCGCAAGCCCGGCGAGCAGGTCGTCGAAGGCCGGCAGGTGCGCGAAGCGGAGATGCTCGGGGAGCGCCTGTCGATCGGCAGTCAGATCGATCGCGAGGACGGCTGGTCCTGCCAGGCTCCACGCCTGGGCCAAGGCGATCGCCATTGGTGCGGCGGCAAGGCGGCCGTCGACACTTGCAACGGCGAGCGTCCTCGCGGGCAGATCGCAGCCCTCGAGCTCCTGAACCAGCATTGCGAGGCCGTCGCGCGTGGTCCAATTGCTCCGGATGCGGGCTGGACGAGGCGGCGTCGGTACTATCTCCCAGGCCGGCACACCGCCCAGACCGGCGAGCTGCTCGACGTTGTCGATCCGAGGCGTGTCTCGCGAGCGGCGCATGACCCGGCCGATCGAGCCGACGACCAGCCGCATGGGACCGCCAGCCGCATCGTCAGAGCGGTGGTCGATCGGGGTGCCCGATGGCGGGCATGGACTGGGCGCTCTGGACACGCGGTCACTCCGTGCCGGCGAACGGGTTGGCGCGCCCCGTGCTCCCCCTGCGTAGACCGATTGTCAATGCCGAAACCCCAGCGCGAGCCAAGGCTACGCGCGACGGCGACGGTCCAGCCGCGCCTGCAGCCCGTCGCCCAGGAGGTTGAAGGCGACGACGGTGATGAAGATGGCCAGGCCCGGCAGCACCGCCAGGTGCGGGGCCTGCGCGAGCAGGGTCTGCGCGCCGCTCAACAGGTTGCCCCAGGACGGCAGTGGCGGCTGGATGCCCAAGCCCAGAAAGCTGAGGACCGATTCGGTGAGGACGACGGTTCCGATCGTGAGCGTGGTGGCGACGATGATCGGTCCCGCGACGTTCGGCAGGATGTGAAACGCCACGATCCGCGGCGGCCGAGCGCCCAAGGCTTCGGCGGCGAGCACGTAGGTGCGTCGACGCACGCTGAGCGTCGTGGCGCGGGCGACGCGGGCGACCGTCGTCCAGCCGAAGAGCGCCACGATGAGGATGATCCGAAGCGCGCCACCGCCGTCGTTCGTGGCGAGCCCCAGCTTGCCGAGGTCGACCGCGGCAACGATGAGGAGCAGGGGCAGGATCGGTAAGGCGATGACGACGTCGGTCAGGCGCATCAAGAAGGCATCGAGTCGGCCGCCGGCATAGCCACTGACGACGCCGATGAACGTGCCGATGACACCGGCCGCGAGCGCCCCGCCCAGGCCCACGAGGAGCGAAACACGACCACCCTCCAGGAGCCGGATGAGGTAGTCGCGCCCGAGCTCATCGGTGCCGAGCAGGTGGTCGCCGCCCGGCGGCGCCAAGCGGTTCAGGAGGTCGACTTGCGTGCCGTCCAAGCCAAGCAAGGCGGCGATCAGAGGTGCGGCAAGGCAGAGTGCGGCAAGCAAGGCGAGGGTGCCGCCGGCAAGGATCATCAGCGAGCCTGGGCGGCTGCGCCCGACGCGCAAGGCAAGCTCAGGTGCCATAGCGGATCCGCGGGTCGAGCCAACCGTAGGCGACATCGGCGAGGACATTGCAGATCAGCGTCAGTGCGGTCGCCAGCAGCAGGGCCGCCATCGCCAGGTTGTAGTCGTTGGCGAGGATCGCATCGAAGATGAGCTTGCCCATGCCGCGATAGGCGAAGACCACCTCGACGACCAGCGCGCCCGAGAGCAGCGTGCCGAGCTGGAGCGCCACGATCGTGACGAGCGGCAGGAGCGCGTTGGGCAGCGCGTGGTGCACCAGTGCTCCGATGTGCGAGAGCCCCTTCGCTCGGGCCGTCCGCATGAAGTCCTCGCCGATCACCTCCAGGAGCGCACCGCGCGCGAAGCGCAGATAGATGCCGGTGCTGAGCACCGTCAGCGTGAGTGCAGGCAGGACCAGATGGCGCGCCCGGCTCGCCAGGCTGTCATCGCCGATCGCGTGGACACCGCCGGAGGGCAGCCAGCCGAGATCGACCGCGAAGAACAAGATCATCAAGAGCGCCAGCCAGAAGGACGGCACGGAGAAGCCGGCGAAGGCGAAGAGGTTGATGCCGAGGTCGAGCGGACTGCCGGGGCGCGCGGCGGCGGCTACGGCTAGCGGCAGGGCGATCGCGAGACCGAGTACGAGGCTCGCGCCCAACAGGACGACGGTGTTGAGGATCGGATCACCTAAGACGGCGGTCACCGGCTGCGCGTAGAGACGCGAGAAGCCCAGATTTCCGCTGAGCGCGCCTCGGGCCCAGGCCGCGTAGCGCTCCCACAAGGGGCGGTCGAGCCCGTAGATCGCCTTGAGCCGCTCGACGTCGGCGGTGGTGATGTCCGGGTCGCCCTTGAGCTGCAGATCCAGCGGGTCCCCCGGCATCAGGCCGACGAGCGCAAAGACCAGCACCGAGACGATGACGAAGGCGACCAGCGCCTCGGCGCTGCGGCGAACGAGGTAGGCGGACAAACGCGGTCAGTCCTTCGGCCGCCACTCTTCCACCCAGAGCGTACTGATGTCCTGGTGGCCCGTCGGCCGCACGCCCTCGAGCCAGGTGGGCCAAATGTGCGCGTTGGCGCGGAAGAAGAGCGGTAGGGCAGGCAGGTCGGTCGCGTAGAGCTCCTGGAACCGCCGCCACAGTTCGGCACGCGCCTCGCGGTCGAGCTCGACCTCGATGGCATCGATCAGTGCGTCCATCTGTGGGTTCGCGTAGCCCGCATAGTTCTGGCCACTCCAGCTGTTCTCGGCCGAAGGAATCATCGTCGAGTGCAACGTCGTCTGGGGCAGGTGCTCGGGTGTGCTGACCCAGGCGAACATCGCCATGCCGGGGAACTGCCGCCTGCTCAGATGTTCTGCGAAGAGGACGCGCGGCGGCAGGTTGCGGATCACGGCCTCGACACCGATGGCGGCCCACTGCGCCTGCAGATACTGCTGGACCAGCTCGCGGGTGCGGTTGCCGGCGGTGGTCGACAGCTCGAAGGAGAGGCGGTCGCCCGCGGCGTTGGTGCGCACGCCGCCCGGGCCAACGGTCCAGCCGGCCTCGTCAAGCAGCTCACGCGCCAGCTCGACGTTGAAGGGGTGGGGCTCGAGGTCGTCGGCGTGCGTCCAGTCCAAGGGGTGCACGCTGGTCGCTGCCACCGGCTGCTCGCCCGCGAACAAACGCTCTGAGAGCGCCTCTCGGTCGACCGCATGCAAGAGTGCCTGCCGCACGCGCACGTCCTGGAAGATCGGGTTGTCCAGATTGGCTTCGAGGTGCTCGTAGAAGAGGCTCGGCTCGTAGACCACGCGAAAGCGGTCGTCGCCACGTTCGGCGAAGGCGATCGCCTGGTCGATCGGCAGCCCACCCTCGCCGGGGATCATGTCGATCTCACCGGCGAGCAGGCGGGCCTCGAGCGCCGGGGTGTTCTCGACGACCTCGATGACGATGCGCTCGAAGTACGGCTCTTCGCCGAACCACTCGGGATTGCGCTCTAGGACGACGTACTGTCCCGTCGCTACCTCCGCGATCCGATAGGGACCCATCCAAAGGCCAGGCTCCGTCGGGTCGGTGTCATAGAGGGTGCGGTTGCGGTAGGTCTCAGGGGATGCCTCGAAGATCTCGGCCTCGAGATGTGCCGGTAGGGGCCTGAGCACGTTGGCAGCGTTGTAGCGATAGGTGAGGTCCTTGAGGTCCAGAGTGAAGCTCTTCGGGCCGTGCACCTCGATGTCGAGAACGTCGGTATAGGCCTCACGCGCTGGGACGGTGCTAGCCGGGTGCGTGCCAAAGCGCCAAGCGAAGAGGATGTCGTCGGTCGTCACGGGCACGCCGTCGCCCCAGCGCGCGTCCGGGTGCAGATCGTAGCGCACGCGCACACCAACGCTGCCGTCGTCGCGTTCCACGCGCTCGGCGCGGCCGTTCTCGAAGCTGGGAACTTCGGTGCATAGGAAGCATGCCACCTCCCAGTCGTGGTCGAAACCGGTGATCGGGCGGAGCGTCATGCCGTGGACATAGGTCTTGGCCAGCATCGAATCGATGCTCGGGTGCAACGTCGACGGGAACTGCGTCATGCCGATTCTGAGCGTATCGCGAGCCCAGCCCGCGGCCGGGAATGCAAAGCACAGGGCGATGGCAACGACAAACCGCAGCATGAACCCGCCTCCTCGTTATTCCAGAGCTGCAAGTTGGCCGCTGCCGACGCTTGCGACAACGGCGGTTGTCGCCCGCACGCGCACGTGCCAGCAGACACCCGGCTCATTGGGGGATTAGAGCATGCGACGCCAGGCCTCGACGAAGATCGTCGCCACGCTGGGACCAGCGTCGTCGACCAAGGATCGGATCAGGGCGCTGGTTTTGGCCGGCGTGAACGTGTTTCGCTTCAACTTCAGCCACGGCAGCCAGGACGAGCATGCCGACCGGCTGGCCGCTGTGCGGGAACTCGAGGACGAGCTCGGACGGCCGATCGGTGCGCTCATGGACCTGCAGGGACCGAAGCTGCGCGTCGGGCATTTCGGCAGCGGCAAGGCCATGTTGGTGACGGGCCAGCGGTTTCGCTTCGACCTCGATGACGTGCCGGGCGACCAGCAGCGTGTGCAGCTTCCTCATCGAGAGATCTTCGAGGCCGTCGAGCCTGGCACCGAGCTGCTGCTCGACGACGGCAAGGTTCGGGCACGGGTGGAGAAGGCCGGGGACGACTATGTGGAGGCGATGATTGAGGTGGGCGGCCTCATCTCGGACCACAAGGGCGTCAACGTGCCCAACGCCATGCTGCGCGTATCCCCGCTTACCGGCAAAGACCGCAACGACCTTCGCTTTGGTCTCGACGCGGGGTTCGATTGGGTCGCGTTGAGCTTTGTCCAGCGGCCCGAAGACGTGGCCGAGGCCCGTCGCCTGGTCGCTGGCCGCGCCGCGATCATGGCGAAGATCGAGAAGCCTTCGGCGATCGATCATCTGGAGGCGATCCTCGACCTTTCCGAGGGGCTGATGATTGCGCGCGGCGACTTGGGTGTGGAGCTGCCGCCCGAGGAGGTGCCGGGCCTGCAAAAGCGGATCATCCGGGCGGCCAGAGCCGCGGGCAAGCCGGTCGTCGTGGCGACGCAGATGCTCGAGAGCATGATCAAGGCGCCGTCGCCCACCCGGGCCGAGGCTTCGGACGTGGCGACCGCCTGCTACGACGGTGCCGACGCGCTGATGCTATCGGCGGAGAGCGCCGTCGGCGACTACGCGGGCGAGGCCGTGGCGATCATGGCTCGGGTCATTCGTCAGGTGGAGCGTGATCCGCTCTACCGACCCTATGTCACCGCCTACGCCGCCGAGGCCCAGCAGACCGCCGACGACGCTATCACCCAAGCGGCATCGTCCGTTGCACGCACGATCGGCGCTGCAGCCATCGTGACCTACTCCACCGCCGGCACGACTACGTTGCGGGCGGCGCGTGAGCGTCCCGGACACCCGATCATTGGGCTCATTACTAGGCTCGGCACGGCGCGGCGGCTGACCGTAGTCTGGGGCGTCCGCCCCTTCGTTTGCCGGGACGCCCTAGACCTCGACGACATGATCCAGAAGGCGCGTGACGCCGCGGTTCAGCTCGATCTGGCGCGGCCGGGGCAGGCGCTGGTCGTCACCGCGGGCCTACCGTTCGGGACGCCGGGCGCCACGAACATGCTCCGCATCGCCTATGTCAGCGAACGGGACGGCTGAGATCCGCTTGGCGCCCGTGCCTTGCTCGTGCACATCGAGGTGAGGGGCGCGCGGAGGAGCGTGGCAATGCGATTGGACGGGAAGACCGCGTTGGTCACAGGCGCTGGGGCGGGGATCGGCGAGGGAATCACCGAACGGCTCGCGGCGGCCGGCGCCTATGTTGTGGCGACCGATGTCGACGGCGCGGCGGCGGAAGCGACCAGCGCAGCGTCGGCCGCGGCCGGTGGCAAGGGTGAGGGGCGGGCGCTCGACGTCACCGACGAGGCGGCGATGGCCGATTCCATCGCCGAGCTTGCCGCCGCGCGTGGGCTCGACATCATCGTCAACAATGCCGGCATCGCCTTTCAGACCCCGATGGTCGCGACCGAGAGTGCCGCGTTCCGACGGCTTCTCGAGATCAACGTCATGGGCGTCTTCCTCGGCATGCGGGAAGCGGCACGTGCCATGCGGAAGCGGGGCAAGGGCGGGCGCATCATCAACATCGCGTCCGTGTCCGGCGTGCGTGGGTCGACCGGGCGAACGGCCTACGGCGCCAGCAAGGCGGCGGTCATCAACATGACCCAGGTGGCGGCGGTGGAGCTGGGGCCTTGGGGCATCACGGTCAATGCCGTCGCACCCGGGCCGATCGAGACGCCACTGATCAAGGCCATGCACACGCCCGAGACACGCGCGGGCTGGCTCCGCCACGTTCCGCAGAATCGCTATGGCGAGCCCGCCGAGATCGCGGGTGCCTGCGTCTACTTGGCCAGCGACGAAGCAGCGTTCACGACGGGCCAAGTCTTGGCGGTGGATGGTGGGTTCCAGGCGGCGGGCATGTTGTTCGACCTCGCCGGCGACGGCTGAACGACGGTGGCTCCCCTGGACCCAGGCTTGGCGTCGCGGCTCACCTCGTCGATCATCTCAGACACCCTTGACGCCCACGGGTTGCGCGAGCAGGCCATGCGGCCATTCGTGCGGCCGCTCGACGAAACGCTGGTTCTTGTGGGGCGGGCGCGGACCGGCCTCTACATGCCCGTTTGGCACGTAGACGACGGCGCCAACCCTTATGAAGTGGAGATCGCGCTCGTCGACGACCTCCGGCCCGGTGATGTCGCGGTGCTCGCCTGTGACGGTCCGAGTGAGCGGATCGGGCCTTGGGGCGAGCTGCTGACGACGGCAGCCCGGGCGCGCGGTGCCGTCGGCTGTGTGACCGATGGTCTCGTCCGCGACATCCGGCAGATCCGCCAGCAGCGCTTCCCAGTCTACGCGGGCGGGATTGGGCCCCTCGACAGCAAGGGGCGTGGGCAAATGGTGCGCATGGATGTGCCGGTGCGGTGCGGCGGCGTGATGGTCGAACCCGGCGATCTGGTCTTCGGCGATGCCGACGGCGTGGTGGTTCTGCCGCGCGCGGTCGAAGAAGCGGTCGTTCAAGCAGCATTGGCGAAGGCGGCTGGCGAGGACAGGACTCGCGCAGACCTGGAGGCGGGTGCGAAACTAGCTGACGTCTTCGCGCGCTACGGCGTGCTTTGACCGGTCGAGATTACGATGCCTCATGGCGGCTGATGACGTCACATCTCTGGCCCAGCCGGATCATCGCTTCGCACACGGCAGCGGCAGCGTCGGGTGTCAACCCTATCCGCCGCGCGCGGTAGAGCGTGGTGTCGCCTGCGCTGACCTGTGCGACCTCGATCTGCGCGCCGGCCATGACCAGCGGCGCGATCGAGGCGACGGCGTCCGCGGCCCGTCGAGCCTCGCCGGCAGAGCGAAAAGCACCGACTTCGACGCCGAACACCAGCTTCGGAACCTGATCGGGCACCGCTGCTCCAGCGGCCGGGATCATGCTGACGCGCAGCGGTTTGGACTCGTCGCTGGATGCTGCCATGATCATCGGCGGGCGGCGCTTAGGCGGCGCCGCGCCTGAGACCGAGGCAACGGGCTCGGCTCGCGTTGCAAAGGTGGTCGAGGCGAGGCTGCTCGGCCGCCGCGGTGTCGGCTTGCCGGCCCAGGCCGGACCACGCCGCGCGGCATCGACAAATCCTTGGTCGAGCAGTTCCGCCATGTGCGCGTTGCGGCTCTTGCTGGTCTTGCCGCCGAAGACCACAGCGACCAGCCGGCGGCCGTCACGCTCGACCGATGCGGCGAGATTGAAGCCAGAGGCCCGGATATAGCCGGTCTTGATGCCGTCGGTGCCGCCATAGCTCTCCAGAAGCCGATTGTGGTTCCGATAGCGCTTGCCGGCATAGCTGAAACTCTGGGTGGCGAAGAGGCCGTAGTACTGTGGGAAATCGCGTTGGATCGCGATCGCCAGACGGATCATGTCGCGGGCCGTCGTCTTCTGCTGCGCGTTCGGCAAGCCGGAGGCGTTGCGGAAGGTCGTCGAGCGTAACCCCATGTCGCGGGCTCGCTGCGTCATCTGTTGCGCGAACCGGCTTTCGCTGCCCGAGATCGCTTCGGCCACGACGACCGCCACATCGTTGGCGGACTTGGTCACGAGCCCCATGATGGCGTCCCGGACCTTGATCCGCTGACCGACCCGAAGACCGAACTTCGACGGCGGTTGCGCTGCGGCTCGAGCCGAAACAGGAAGCGGCGTCTCCATCGTGAGCCGCCCACGCTCCAGCGCGTCGAACAGCATGTAGAGCGTCATGATCTTCGTGAGCGACGCCGGATAGACCCAACGGTCCGGTGCATCCGCGTGGAGGATCGTACCAGTGCGCGCGTCCACGACCATTGATGCGTAGCGTCGCGCGTCGGCGTTGCCGGCGGTCAATGTGAGACATATCGCGGCTAGCGCGATCAGCCAGACAGCCTTGTTCAAAGCCCCCTCCGCGGCAATGCACGGCGACCCAAGACCGGACCATGATCACAGGCACTTAGCCGTATATGTCAAGATACTACCGGAAAGAATCGGCCTTGGCGATGGTCTGTCGAAGGATATTCGCGTAACTGGCGATGACGATGCCGCTTTCTTGCGCGCCTTGCGAAGCTATTTGCGTACTCTCGTGCTCAGTTGGCCGCGCCTGGTGGGTCGAGAACCCGTCCGAGCAACGCGTCGACGCGCGCGGTGTGATGGGCGAGATCGAAGAGCCCGGCGAGCTCGTCCTCGCCCAGGTGACGGGTGACCTCCGGATCATCGGCCAAGAGCCCGAGCAGCGGGACCTTCTTCTGCCAGGCCCGCATAGCGTGCGCCTGCACGATCTCGTAGGCACGCTGGCGTGGCAGGCCGGCGGCGGCGAGCGCCAAGAGCACGCGTTGCGAGTGAATGAGCCCGTGGGTGCTGTCGAGGTTGTCGCGCATGCGGTCCTCGAACACGACCAGGCCGTCGATGAGGCCGGTCAGCCGGGCGAGCGCGAAGTCCGCGAGGATGCAGGCTTCGGGGATGGCGATCCGCTCGACCGAACTGTGCGAGATGTCGCGCTCGTGCCAGAGTGCGATGTTCTCGAGCGCCGGGTGAACTTGTGCGCGGATCAAGCGCGCAAGCCCGGTGAGGTTCTCGCTTAGCACCGGATTACGCTTGTGCGGCATGGCGGAGCTACCCTTCTGCCCCTTGCCGAATGCCTCCTCGACCTCGCCGACCTCTGTCCGCTGCAGGTGGCGCACCTCGACGGCGAACCGCTCGATACCGCCGGCGACGATCGCCAGGGCCGCGAGGAACGCCGCATGGCGATCGCGCGGGATGACCTGGGTCGAGACGGGCTCCGGACGCAGTGCCAAGCGCTCGGCGACGTGGGCCTCGATCTGCGGATCGATGTTGGCGAACGTGCCGACAGCGCCTGAGAGGGCGCAGGTCGCGATCTCCGCGCGCGCCGTCAGCAACCGCCGTCGGGCCCGCTGGAACTCGGCATGATGGCCGGCGAGCTTGAGACCGAACGTGGTGGGCTCGGCGTGGATGCCGTGTGAGCGGCCGATACAGACCGTGTGCGCGTGCTCGCGAGCACGCCGGCCAAGCGCTTCGAGCAGGCGGTCGCTCTCGGCGATCAACAGGTCCGAAGCGCGCGTCATCTGTACGGCGAGCGTGGTGTCCAGGAGGTCAGACGAGGTCATGCCGAGATGGAGGAAGCGCGCGTTTTCGCCGACCACCTCCTCGACGTGGGTGAGAAAGGCGATGACGTCGTGGCGCGTGGTCCGCTCGATCGCCTCGACCCGCTCGGCGTCGATGAGTCGCGCATGGTTGGCGACGCAGGCTTGCCTCAGTGCCTCGATCGGCGCCTGCGGGAGCAGGTCGAGCGCGGCCATCGCCTCGGCGACGGCCAGCTCGATCTGGAGCCACAGCTCCAGCTTGGCGGCAGGCTCGAAGAGGGCGGCCATCTCGGGACGGCTGTAGCGGGGGATCATCCCGGTGCTCCTGCTTGTTGGCTCGGCTTGGCCGCGATATCGAGCCGTCTAGCAATGCCAGCCCACCACGGGAACGCTATCACGACATGTCGGCTCTCCTCGCCGCCCGTCGCCCGCGCGCGAGTGTCCGCCCGCGGCACCGCTGCCGGCCGGAGCGGACGCGCCGGCCGCTGACCCGCTCATCCGCGCTACGTACGACCGCGGCTCCTCCCTGGGTGGGGGAGCTGACGGCGTGACCGGCGGCGCTTTCCTGGCGGTTGCAGATCGTCTGCTCGGTGTGATGGGGCGTCAGGCGACGCGGTTCCTCGCTGCCGGCATCTTCCTCGGCGTGATCGTACCACCACTCGCGGCAGCCGCCCGGCCGCTCTTGCCGGTCGCCATCTTCGTCTTGATGCTGGTGACGGTTCTCCGGCTGGAGCCGGCCGCGGTGCGGGCGAGCCTTGGGCGACCGAAGCTCTTGGCACTAGCGGTGCTTTGGGTGCTGGTCGGCGCGCCAATGCTGGTGGCGCCGATCGCGCAGCTCGCGGCCCCCGGTTTCCTGGGCGACCACCTGATCCTCACCGCCGCGTCGGCCCCGCTGATCGGTGGCATTGCCTATGCGCTCATTCTCGGTTTAGACGCGGCGTTCGCCCTGGCGCTCGGGGTCATCGCGACGGCGCTCGTGCCACTTACCCTGCCGCCGCTTGCCGGCCTCGTCATCGGCGTCGAGCTGACGACCTCGCCCGTGAGCCTGCTCGCGCGGCTCGTCGCTCTCATCGGCGGCGCCAGCGTCGTAGCGATCCTACTTCGCGGCTGGCTTGGGGCCGCGCGTGTGCGCGACGTCTCGCCAGCCCTCGACGGCATCGCCGTGCTTGCCTTGCTCGCGTTTGGGCTTGCCGTCATGGACGGCGTCACCGCCATGGCGATCGCGGAGCCACGCTTTGTCGTGGACTGCCTGTTCGCGGTCTTCGCGTTGGCCATCGGTCTCAACCTGGTCGGCACGCTTTTGTTCGCTTGGTGCGGTTGGCGGATCGCCATGACCGTGGGGCTGATGTCGGGTTTCAAGAACTTCGGCTTGGTGGTCGCCGCGATGGGGGGCGGCGCCGATCCGAAAACGGTCGTCTTCCTCGGTCTCGCCCAGTTCCCGATTTACCTGTTGCCATCGCTGTTGAAGCGCTTCGTAGTGCGGCGCGGCTCTCCCGAGGAGACGACGCCATGACTGGACCGCTGGCGCTCTGGCGCTTCTGGTTCGAGGAGCTGACGCGGGCGGCTTGGTTCACGCGCGACGACACCGTGGACCAGATGATCCGCGAGCGGTTCGGCTCGCTCCCCGAGCAGGCCGTAGCGGGCGAGCTGCGCGATTGGCGCGCGACGCCCAAGGGCACGGTCGCCCTGATCGTTGCCTTGGACCAGCTACCGCGCAACCTGTGGCGCGGTGAAGCGCGCGCCTTCGCGTATGATTCGGTTGCCAGGGCCGAGACCGACGCCGCCATCGCCCGCGGTGTGCCGGCCGCACTCAGCGTCGACGAGCGGGCGTTTCTCTATTTGCCGCTGGAGCACAGCGAAGATCTCGAGGACCAGGACCGCTGCTGTGAGCTCATGGAGGCGCTAGGCGACGCCGAATACGCCGACTACGCGCATCGGCACCGCGACGTGGTCCGTCGCTTCGGGCGCTTCCCCCACCGCAACGCCGCCTTGGGCCGTGTCTCGACGCTCGAGGAACAAGAGTATCTGAGCCAACCCGGCGCCGGCTTCTGAACGCTCGGGGTGCGCCTGGAGACTCCAAGACTGCCGCGAGGTGCGCTTGGCGTGCCCTGCCGCTAGCTACCCGGCGTTGCAGCGCGGCTTTGTCGACAGGCCCGCTGCCAACTGTGCCATGATCTCCGCGCGGCGCTCAGGCGAGGCCACGAGGTCACCGATGAAGGAGGCGTAGATCTCGCCGGGCGCCGCGAAGCGCTGGTGGAGAAGGGCCAGCATCCCGGATTGATAGGCGGCGCCGAATGTTGTCCCGACGGTGGGCACCTCCGCCAACCGCACGGGCTGGCCGTTGATCCTCAGCGGCCCATAGAGGCTCCGATAGGCAAGCACACGACCGGCAATCGGCTCGTCGTCGATCATCACGGACCGGCCGACGTCGACGAGTTCATAATTGCGATCGAGGCTCTCGGTCGCATTCATGCGCCGGAGCTGGGCATCGTCGAGATAGGTTACGGCAACCAGCGCCGTCGCTCCTGGCACCTCGGTGATCGTCGCGGGGATCGCGCCATAGATCGTGACGGCGGCTGCGTAGACGACGGCACGATCGCGCAACTGCGCCGGGCGGACCGGCACCACGGCTTCGTCACCAAACTTGCTCGCGAGACGTCGAGGCGATGCGTTCGAGCCGATCGCTACGACCGGCGTGCGCTGCCGAAGCTCGGCGAAATCGTAGGGCTGAACCTCACCGTTCTTGAAGACAAAGGCCTCCTCACGGAGGTCGTAGGGATATCCCTCCGCCCGCTCGACGATCTGGTAGTCGAGATCCATCAGGGTGCCTTGTCGCGTCAAACAGCGCGCCGCCGAGGCGCTCTCTCTCCCTAGTGCACCCCGGCTCCAGCAGTTCGCAATTGCACTATGCGGTTAGCGTCGTGACCAGGGCGTGTGCCGCCGCGTCGAGAACGGCATCCGCGTCGACCCGATGGTGACGATAGAGGTCGATGGTGTCACCCGATTGGCCGAAATGCTCCACCCCGAGCGGCAGCACGCGGTGACCTAGGACGCCGCCAAGCCACGAGAGGGTCGCCGGGTGCCCGTCGATCAGCGTCACCAGCGCGGCGCGGCGCGGCAGGTCGGCGAGCAGCGTCTCCGCTTGCGAGGCCACGCGCGCCGCCTCGGTCTGGCGACGGCGCTGCGCCGCGTGCCAGCCGGCGTTCAGGCGATCCGCCGACGTCACCGCCAGCAGGGCGGCCGGCTCGCCTTCGTCTGCAAGCGTCTCGACGGCGGCCTCGGCCTCGGCTGCCAACACGCCTTGATAGGCGATGGCGATCCTGGTCTCGGGTGTGGGTGGCGTCTGCCAATAGCCGCCGTCGACGATCGCCTGCTTGAGCGTCGCGTCGAGCGTGCGCGCAGGCTGGTTCAGCGGCTTGGTGGAAAGGCGGAGATAGACGGAGCCACCTTCGAGATCGCGGTCCCAACCGGTGGCGGAGCTGCCCGTCCCGTCGTTCTGGAGATACGCGAGCGCCCACTCAATCAGCCACGCCAGCTCGTCCGCATAGGCGGGCTCAAAGGCGGCGAGGCCGTCCTGCGCGAGCCCGACGAGCGGCGTGCCGACCGATTGGTGCGCACCCCCTTCGGGGGCGAGCGAGATGCCGGAAGGGGTCGCCGCCAGAAGAAAGCGCGCGTCCTGGTAGCAGGCATAGTTGAGGCTATCGAGGCCGCGGGCGATGAAGGGGTCGTAGAGCGTGCCGACCGGCAAGAGTCGACCGCCGAAGAGCCGATGGGCGAGGCCCATCGCAGCGAGCGCCAAGAACAGGTTGTTCTCGGCGATGCCGAGCTCCAGGTGCTGACCGTGCGGCCCTTGATCCCATTTGAGCGGCGAGGCGACCTGCTCCTCGCGGAAGAGATCGGGGCGAAGCTGGCGATGAAAGATGGCCCGCTGGTTGACCCAGCCCGCCAGATTGGTCGAGATCGTGACGTCCGGTGAGGTCGTGATGACGTGATGGGCGATCGGTGCGTTCGAGCGCGCGAGGTCGTTGAGGATCTTGCCGAAGGCTTCCTGCGTCGACTGGACGGGCGCGGGTGGCGCCGCAAGGGGCGGCACCTGCAGTCGCGGCGGCGGGGCTATGGGGACCCGCTTGGCGAAGGGAACATCGCGGAGGAACGCCTGAAGCTTCGCGGACGGAGCTGCGAGCCCCGCCACCGGCGACCACTCTGCGCCCTCGTCCACACCATGCCCGCCGCGGAGCCGCGCCATCTGCTCGGGCGTCATGAGCCCTGCATGGTTGTCCTTGTGGCCCGCGAGCGGCAGTCCGTAGCCCTTGATCGTGTAGGCGACGAAGCAGGTGGGATGGTCGTCGTCGACGGCCTCGAACGCGTCGAGCAGCGTTTCGAGGTCATGCCCGCCGAGATTGGTCATCAGGCGCTGCAAGGCCGGGTCGTCGTGACTGTCCAACAACGTCTTGAGACCCGACGTGCCGCCCAGATCGTGCCGTAGGCGGTCGCGCCACGCCGCACCTCCCTTGAATGTCAGCGCCGAATAGAGCTGGTTGGGGCAGTCGTCGATCCAGTCTTTGAGCGCCTCACCGCAGGGACCCTCGAAGGCGCGCCTGAGCTTCTCGCCATATTTGATGTTGACCACCCGCCAGCCGACATTCGCGAAGAACATCTCGATGCGGCGGAACAGCTCGTCGTTGACGACGCCGTCCAGGCTCTGCCGGTTGTAGTCGACGATCCACCAGAGATCGCGGACGTCCTGCTTCCAGCCTTCCAAGAGCGCCTCGTAGATGTTGCCCTCGTCGAGCTCGGCGTCGCCCATGAGCGCGATCATCCGGCCGCGTTCGGTGCCCTCCGGTACGAGTTCGTGGTTCAGAAGGTAGTCCTGGACGAGAGCCGCAAAGAGCGTGACGCCGACGCCCAAGCCCACTGACCCTGTGGAGAAGTCGACGTCGTCCTTGTCCTTGGTGCGCGACGGGTAGGACTGCGCACCGCCGAAGGCGCGGAAGCGCTCGAGCTGGTCCCGCGTCTGGTTCCCCAAGAGATACTGGATGGCGTGGAACACGGGCGACGCGTGCGGCTTGACGGCGACCCGGTCCTGCGCCCTCAGCACAGCGAAGTAGAGCGCGGTCATCAGACTGACGACGGAAGCGGAAGACGACTGGTGGCCGCCAACCTTCACCCCGTCGCGCGCGGGACGCAGGTGGTTGGCATTGTGGACGGTCCAGCAGGCGAGCCACAACACCTTGCGCTCGAGTTCCTCGAGCAGCGGCAGCTGCGCCCGATCGAACGGCATCGTTCCGATCCCCCGCTATGACGCCGGTGGCACATGGGCTTCCGAGCCCTAAGGCGGCGCGGCGGGAAGCCCCCGCCCGCGTACCCATCATCGTGGAGCATGCAACGTGACTGATCTCACCCGCAAATCAACAGGCGGCCAGCCGGGGGTGTTGCGAACGCACGCCTTGCATCTGGTGCCACGGCCTATGTCTCGCGCGGACGGCGGCGAGGCATTCGGTCGCTGACCTGGTGCGTCGACGCCGACCGCTGCCACCGCGTAGTCCGATTGGACGGTGGCACCGCAGATCAAAGGAGCGCGCAACGCCACATGCTTGGCCTCGCCCGTGCCACCTACGCCAGAGCATCGCGAACTCGGGCCCGGCACCTCGACGCCAGCCGGTTGTAGCTACCTCACTGCTCTGACAGGCAGCGCAGATAGTCGACAAACTCCCGTGATTGCGTGAGCTGCTGAGCGCGCTCTTCGACCTGCCGCGCCGCGGCAAACGACGTCGAGGGCAGCCGCGTCTGCCTGTCCAGAACGTCGATAAGGCGTCGCTCGTACTCAGCGCACGGCGCTTCGGGATAGGCCGTTTGCGGCCTATCGCTAGCCGCCGCGCCATGCGACAGCAGCGCGCCACCGGTCAGCAAGATCGACAGGATCGTCACCTGTGCCGACATTCGCTCAGCTCCTCCTGATGGTGGCCGGAGCGCCGCGCGTCGCCTCATGGAACAAGGACCGACACGACCTCGACCGAGTTGTTTCCGGGTGCGATCTCGGCGGCGATGCTCCCGGTGGAGACCTTGTCGAGTAGCTCGATATGCGGATCACCATCACCGATCACGACCGTCAGGGCCAGAGCCCAAAACGCAACCTCGACAGCCGCCTCCGGTTCGAGGTCGCCGATCGCGATCGTCATGGTTGAAAGATGCGGGCCGACGAACTCGAGATCCGTGACTTCCGCACCCTCCGGCAGCGTCATCGGCTCCGGAAAGATCGCCGCTGCTCCCAGTCCGTTGGTAGCGTTGACCGAAAGGGCGTCGTTGAGGACCACGTTGTGCGCGGTGTCGGGTCCGTTGTTCGTTAGCTGGATTGCGTAGAGCGCCAAGTGGTAGGCAAACCTTACAGGCTGAGGACCTTCCACCTGATACTCCGCGATCGTGGCAGTGGTCACGTTCTTGGTAACTTCCAAGTCCGCCGTGCGCCGACGCTCGCGTTCGTCAACGGCTTCAACGTCGAGGCTGCTGGACACGACCCTCCCGTCGTCGTCTCTGACCTCTGTCGTGTACACGGCGTCGACATCGAGACTGAGCGGGCTCTGAACGATGACGTAACCCTCGACGTAGTCTTGCGGCGACGCCTCCAGCGCCTCGCGAACTTCCGCACAGTCCACCTTGAGCGCCTCGTCGTAGGCCAACTGATCGATGGCTATCGGAATCACGTCACCCGGCGCTTGCTCGGCCGGCGGGAAGGCCAGTGCGACCTTCTTGAAGAAAAAGACGTCCTCATCATTAGGATTATGAACATTAACGGTGGTCTTGTATTCGCCGATGCTTAGCCGTGGGTCGTCTCTCGAGGATTGACGCCCGCAGACATACTTGGCCGCATACTCGTAGCGAGCGCAGAGCGCCGACGAGGTGAGCTGAACGGTGTCGTTGCTGGGGTCGCTGTCGGGACCGCCAAGGTTGGTCGTCTCGGCGAGGTTCACCAGCTCCGTGAACTGCTCACCAGGCGCACAGGCGAGGTCGACGCTGACCCTGGTGTTGATCGTCACGTCTCTGCTGTCACCAGGGTCCAAGCCACCGACGGCGCAAACAACATCGTCGTTCGCTTCCTCGCACGACGGCTCTCCGTCAAGGAAATGCAAGTCCGGCGACAAAAGATCAGTTAGAATGACTTCGGTCGTCGCCCTGGGCCCGAGATTCTCGACAGTGATCGTGTAGTTCAGCGGCTGACCTGCGGCGACCGGATCGACGTCGGCTTCCTTTGCAACGGCAGCGATGTCCGTCGTCTGCATGGCGGCTTGCAGGCGACGGATGTCATCGAGACCCGGCTCATCGTTCCAGCCCGGAATATCGCCCGAATCTGCTTGGGCGTACCGGTTCGGATCCAGATCGAGATTGTCCCAGTCATTGGCTCCGTTGTACTGCTGCACCGACGCGTTACTCGCTAGTCCGCACCGCTGGTTCACAATGCAGTCCGGGTCGTTGATGTCGGTGAGCCCGTCTAAGTCGTGGTCCATTCCATCGGAACAGGTGCCCGTGCCCTCGGCGGCGTTCGGTGTCCATGCTGAGGTGTTGAAATCGATCGACGGCGGCGCTTGGTCGTTGGTGTCGCCATCCCCGTTCCAATCCGGTGGCGCGTTGACCATGCCGGTGAAGAGGCTCTGATTGGCGATCGTCCAAGCGCTGATATTCGCGGCGTCGCCGACGTCCTGAACGACCGCCTCTGACCACGCCGTCTCGTCGACGGCCGCTAGCGCTGCGTTCCGACCGAACGTGCCGGGACCGGTTGAGAAGCGTGGCGGCGAGTAATCGAGAATGAAACCGTCTGGCGTGCCATCGCCGTCGATGTCTTGACCGTTGCCTAATCCACCCGAGACCTGAATACCTCCTTGAAAACGATAGTTCATCACGCTGAGGTAGTTTGGCTTGCAGTTGACCTCGTCATCCCCGCCCTCGACGTCATCGTACGGCCCGCCATGCCCCAGGCCGAGCGTGTGGCCCAGCTCGTGCATCAGCAGGCCGGCGTTCTGATTGAACAGCACGAAGTCGTTGTGGAGCGCCTGGCCCCCCATGTTCGGCGGAGGTCCAGCCGGCACGGCGTTGATGGCGTAACGGAACACCCGGAGGCGCGCCGGATCGAAGTTGCCCCGTCCCGGATCGAACTTGGCTTCCTCGAAGTCGGTCTCGCCATCGACGTCGGCGTCGTTGAACATGTCCGGGACGCCGCTCACGGGGAAGCCGTTGCCGCCGCCGAGGTCCGCTCCCAAGCTGGAGAAGGCGAGGGCGCCGACGAGGCAGTCCGGATCGAGCTGGTCCTCCGCGCCGTCCAGCATGTTGTCGAAACCGTCCCCGCACGTGTTGGGCCCGGCATCATCCTCGCTAGCGGTGGGGTCGGTGAGGTCGCCGGTGTCGACCCACAGGTTGATGCCCTGGCCCGGCGTGTTCGTGCCGCCCGCGGTACCGGGTGCCAACGCGAATGCGTTGACGACCGCACGGACCGCCGCCTGCGTCGGCGCCTCACCGGTCATCCAATCGAGCTCGAGGAAGACGTCCTTGATCGTCGGGTCGGCGCCCATTTGCGGCAAGTCGACCTCAACAATGGCATCGCAATCTTCGTCGATGCCCGAGATCTCCCACTGATCGAAAAGCCCGTCGCCGTCCGTGTCTTCGAGCTGCGGTACGAGAGAGACCCGGTCGAAGCTCACGCCACGGCCGCCCTGCTGAAAATCCGACATGCCGTTGAGGCCGAACTTCCGCGCGTTCACGCGGACCACGAAGTCATAGGTGTGGTTCTCGGTTACTGTCTCGGTGACGAAGCTCTCCCGGTTGACGCTGATGTCATGATTGACCGTGACGCCGACGTTGCCGCGTTCCTCCTCCTCGAAAACGACTTCATTGTGAAGCTCGATGCCATCGGTGACGTCGCGCAAGATGGTGCGGACGTTGACGTCGCCGCGAATCACCGGGCCACCGCCGAAACCGCGCAGACGGCCGTCGATGTCGATGTCGTGCATGCCTAGGCGAACCGGTCCGGTGAAGCAGGGGCGAAACCGCACACCGACCTCGGCAAATGCCGAACGTTCTGCGGCTCCGTTGCCGGAGGCGCGTGCCTCCGCCAGGTGCTCAGCGAGCACCACGTTGTGATGATCGCCGCCTTCATCCGATGTGTTGGCGTCGCAGCTCCCCAACGGGCAGTCAAATGACGCGCCAACGTCTATTTGCGCGACCGCTCTTCCGCCAAAGACAAGTCCAACAAAAATTAACAGGTAAAGTGGGTTCCGGTATTGTGGTCGCCAACGCCTGAGTAGCAATGTAGACATATGCGCCATCCCGTATTTATTAGAAATGGATTATACATCGCTGATCACTATCGCTTATATTTCGCCTACTTTGGCGCATTTTGCAACCGCACAAGGCGGGCGACCTGCGTGGCGTGGCGCAAGCGCGTCCATCTCAGCGTCCGGAAGAGTGACCGCGGTCGGCAGCGCACGTCGCTGCGCGGAAGCGCTCGAGCTGGTCCTCCGTCCGGTTCCCCAAGACGTACGGGATGGCGTGGAACACGGGCGAGGCGTGCGGCTTGGCGATCGTCAGGCTGACGACGGACGCCGAGGACGACGGTGGCCGCTCACCTTCAAACCGTCGCGCAGGGGGCGCAGGTGGTTGGCGTTGTGCACCGTCCTGCGGGCGAGCCATAGCGCCTTGCGCTCGAGTTCCTCGAGCAGCGGCAGCTTCGCCCAGTCGAACGGCATCCGGGTTTCGTCCCGGCGCCGTGTTTCCCAATGGTCCCGAGTATGGTCGCAATGCGCGACGTGGCCCGGCGCACTCACGCCATGTCAGCCATCGTCCATGCCTGCGTGATCGTCTTCGAGGTCAGCGCGAAGCGCTTTGATGAACGCGTGTGCGTACACCTTTCGAGGTGCGTAGGCCGCGCGGGCGGCTGAGGTTCGGAAAGTCGCCTTGTCGAGGTTCCGCTCGAAGATCTCCAAGGTGCGCTCGTAGGACTGACCACGGGCGCCGCCTACGGTGAACGCCTTGGCGATGCCGAACGGTCCGGTCACTTCGAAAAGGTTGGCGTCATGGACGATCCTCTCCTCTGCCGTTTGCGGGTCCGACACATGTCTTGCCAATGCGGCCAGCAACGCTTCGATCTCTGGCGCTGACCATCCCAACGTCGCGAGGAATATCGTTATGCGCTCCGCAAGCTGGGCGTCGTCGGCGAGCTTGCCGCCAAGGCCGTGAAACGCCACGAGGCAGCACAGACGATCCAGGCGAATCTCATCGTCAGCGCACTTCGCAAGTTCATCTGACCGTGCCGCGACGCGCCGAATATGCCGGAAGTCGTGGGCTGCATCCTTACTTTCGTAGTATGGGCGCGCGAACTCCAAATAGACGCCAATCTGCTCCCGTTTGTTCGGCTTGATGGTCATGCAAGTATCAGGCTTTGACGCCAAGACGAGATTTGGGACTGTTGAGATGGTGGCTCGGGTGACTAGACGGAGAAGAAATCGGAGAAGCCGCGCCTGAGTTCTCAAGCATCGGGCCAGCCACGTGTCGGGCGCACTTCGCCGACCAAGCGGCCGGCGACGCTGTGCACGGGCGCCGTGCCGAGGCTGCGTAGGCGCTCGTCCCCGCCGACGAGCTTGTCGAGTGCTGCGATCAGCGCCACGTCGGCGGCACGGCTGGCGCCGTCCTCGGCCTTCAGCGCCAGGGCGAGGCGCCGCTCGGGCAGGATGGCGATATGCACGCCTTCGGCGCCGCCCTTAGAGACGATGTCGGGCCGCGCTTGCATCAGTGCCGTGTCGATCCGCCCTGTGCCGGCGACCAGCTCTGGGTGCGCGCGCATGGCGGCGAAGATGCGCTCCGCGGTCTCACCCCGCTCCATCAGCTTGGCGAGCGCGACCGCGAGGGTCGCGAGCGGCATCGGCCAGTTGGGGACGCCGCAGCCGTCGACGCCGGGCGGGGCCATGCGCTCGCCGCTCAGCTCTTCAAAGACTTCGCGGATGCGCCGTTGCACCGGGTGGTCGGGCTCCAGATAGCCCGCAGTCGGCTCGCCCAGATGGATGGCGGTCGAGAGCATGCCGGTGTGCTTGCCCGAGCAGTTGTTGTGCACGGCCGTCGGCCCGTCGCCTCCGGCTCTGAGCACCCGCGCGCTCGGCCGATGCATCGGCGCGTGGGCGCCGCAGGCGAGGGCACCCTCGTCGAGACCGATGCGCGCGAGCCAGGCACGCACCCGCTCGACATGCATGGGCTCGCCGCCATGCGAGGCGCAGGCGAGGGCCAGCTCCTCGGCGGTCACCTCGAACGCGTCGGCGGCGCCCGTATCAAGGAGCGACACGGCCTGGATCGGCTTGACCGAGGAGCGCGGGTAGATGGGCGTCTTGACGTCGCCGAGCTGATGCAGCAGGCGGCCGTCCGGCTCCGCCACCGCGAGCGCCACCCGGTGGCGGCTCTCGACGAGACCGCCACGACAGACTTCAACGGCTACCGGGGTGGGCTTCATCGTCATCGTCGGCACTTCATTTGAGACACGCTTGATCGACAAGCACCTTGTGTCGCATGACCGAGCACGTTACGGTTTGTAAATTATGTTGGGGGAGTGGAACATGGTTCGAACTGCGTCATCCTTGGTGATCGTCCTGGGAGCTTGGCTGGCGATGTCCGCGTCGACCGTCGCCGACGCTGCGGTGCCGCCGATCACCTTGTCGGGCACGCTCGCGAACCCGAGCGATTCCGCGTTGCTCGACCTCGAGATCGCCACTCCGGGCGTCTATCGATTGGAAGGTATCGGCTACGCTGGCGGTGAAGATGTCGATGGTGCGCCGGTGCCAGCCGGCGGAGCGCATGTTCGGGTCTCCATCTACGAGGTCATCACCGTCGATGTCCCCGATCCCGGCACGCTGAGTACCGAGATCGTCCCCGGGACCACGACCGACGATGGCTCCACCACGGTCGATCCCTCCACTGGCGCAGCATTCGATGTTGTGATTGAGGCGAACCTCGCTGCCACGCCTGCAGCGTTCGGCCCGGGGAGCTACCAGGTCTTTATCTCGCACTGGGACACGATCCATCCGACCTCGTTGACCGCAGGCTTTGCCGGAAGCTCGTTGCCCGACTTTCTCGATGCCAACGGCAATCAGCGCAACGGCGATTTCGCGATCAACGTCGTCCCATTGCCCGCGGCCGCGCCGATGCTGCTGGCGGGTTTGGCTGTTCTGGGCGTCGGCGCGTATCTGCGCCGGCGGAAGCGGTAGTCATCCCTGCACTGGCCGACGCGACGGCGTCCTAGGCACGGCGCCGCGTACGCGGTTTCCGGGTATCGAGCAGGCGCTTCAGGTAGCGGCCGGTATGGCTGGCCTCGACCTCGCTGATGGCCTCGGGTGGCCCCTCGGCCACCACCTTGCCGCCGCCTGAGCCGCCCTCGGGACCCAGGTCGAGCACCCAGTCGGCGGTCTTGATGACATCCAGATTGTGCTCGATGACGAGCACTGTATTGCCCTGCTCGACCAGTGCATGCAGCACCTCGAGGAGCTTCTTCACGTCCTCGAAGTGCAGGCCCGTGGTCGGCTCGTCGAGGATGTAGAGGGTCTGCCCCGTAGCGCGCCGTGAGAGTTCCTTGGCGAGCTTTACCCGCTGTGCCTCGCCGCCCGACAGCGTCGTCGCCTGTTGGCCGAGCGTGATGTAGCCGAGCCCGACGGTCTCCAGGGTGGCGAGCTTGTGCCGCACGGGCGGTACACCTTCGAAGAACCGCACTGCGTCCTCGACCGTCATGTCGAGAACATCGGCGATCGACTTGTCGCGGTAGGTGACTTCGAGTGTCTCGCGGTTGAAGCGTTTGCCCTTGCAGCTGTCGCAGGTGACATAGACGTCCGGCAGGAAGTGCATCTCGATCTTGATGACGCCGTCGCCCTGGCAGGCTTCGCAGCGCCCGCCCTTGACGTTGAAGGAAAAGCGACCCGGACGGTAGCCGCGGGCACGGGCTTCCGGCAGGCCCGCGAACCAGTCGCGGATCGGCGTGAAGGCGCCCGTATAGGTGGCGGGGTTCGAGCGTGGCGTGCGGCCGATCGGCGACTGATCGATGTCGACCACCTTGTCGATGCGCTCGATGCCGCGGATTGCGTCGTGCGGGCCCGGATGACCGCGTGCGCCGGTTAGCGCCTTGGCGAGCGCCGGATAGAGCGTGTCGACGATCAGCGAAGACTTGCCGCTGCCGGAAACGCCGGTGACACAGACGAAAGAGCCGAGCGGCAGACGCGCCGAGACGTCCTTCAGGTTGTGCGCCCTAGCGCCCTCGACCGCGAGCCAGGCGCCAGCCTTGGGGCGGCGACGACGGGTGGGCACGGCGATCTGCCTGTGGCCCGCAAGGTACTGGCCGGTAAGGCTTTCGGAGCGGTGCATGACGTCGGCAGGCGTGCCGTCGGCGACGACCAAACCGCCATGCACGCCGGCGCCCGGCCCCATGTCGATGAGGTAGTCCGCGGAGCGGATCGCATCCTCATCGTGCTCCACGACGATCACCGTGTTGCCCAGGTCGCGAAGGTTCTTAAGGGTTTCGAGCAGGCGGTCGTTATCGCGCTGGTGGAGCCCGATCGACGGCTCGTCAAGGACGTAGAGCACGCCCGTGAGACCCGAGCCGATCTGCGAGGCGAGGCGGATGCGTTGGCTCTCGCCGCCCGAGAGCGTGCCGCTGTCGCGAGCGAGGTTGAGATAGCCGAGCCCGACGCGGCGGAGGAAGCCGAGGCGCTCGTTGATCTCCTTCAGGATCCGCTGGGCGATCTCGCGCTGCTTCGAGCCCAGCTTGGCATCGAGTTCCGCAAACCACGCGGCTGCGTCGTCGATGGCGAGCTGCGTGACCTCGCCAATGTGGCGGGCGTCGATCTTGACCGCTAGCGCTGCGGGCTTGAGGCGGTGGCCATCGCAGCCCTCGCAAGGAGCACTCGCCAGGTACTTGCCCAGCTCATCCTTGAGCCACGCGCTCTCCGTCTCGCGCCAGCGGCGCTCCAGATTGGGAACGACCCCCTCGAAGGCGCGCTCGAGATCGTAGTTGCGCAGCCCGTCGGCGTAGCGCAGCGGGATCTTTTGGCGCCCCGATCCCCAGAGGACGACCTCCTGAACGTCGGTGGGCAGCTCGTGGAACGGGGTCTTGAGGTCGAAGTCGTAGAAGGCGGCGAGGCTCTCCAGCGTCTGCGTGTAGTACTGCGCCGTCGAGTTCGCCCAAGGCTCGATCGCCCCCTCCGCCAGCGACAGCGTCCGATCGGGGACCACCAGGTCCTGGTCCATGTAGAGGCGCCGCCCCAGCCCGTCGCACTCGGGGCAGGCGCCAAAGGGATTGTTGAAGGAGAAGAGGCGCGGCTCGATCTCGTCGATGGTGAACCCCGATACCGGGCAGGCGAACCGCGCCGACAGGACTAGGCTCGTGCCGTCATCGGCGTTCTCGACGTTGAGCAGGCCATCGGAGAGCTCCAGAGCCGTCTCGACGCTGTCGGCGAGGCGCTGGGCGCTGTCGCCGTCGAGCACGAGGCGGTCGACCACGATGTCGATGTCGTGCTTGAGCTTCTTGTTGAGCTTGGGCGCCTCGTCGATCTCGTAGAGCTGGCCGTCGATCTTGACCCGCTGGAAACCGCGACGCTGCAGGTCCTGCAGTTCCTTCCGGTATTCGCCTTTGCGGCCGCGGACGATCGGTGCCAGCAGGTAGAGCCTCGCACCGTCCCCCTGCTCGAGGATGCGGTCCACCATCTGCGAGACGGTCTGGCTCTCGATCGGCAGGCCCGTAGCGGGCGAGTAGGGCACGCCCACGCGTGCCCAGAGGAGCCGCATGTAGTCGTAGATCTCGGTGACCGTCGCCACGGTGGAGCGGGGGTTCTTGGAGGTCGTCTTCTGCTCGATCGAGATCGCCGGGGAGAGCCCAGTGATCTGGTCCACATCTGGCTTCTGCATCAGCTCGAGGAACTGGCGCGCATAGGCCGACAGGCTCTCGACGTACTTGCGCTGGCCCTCGGCGTAGATGGTGTCGAAGGCCAAGGAGCTCTTGCCGGAGCCGGAAAGCCCCGTAACGACCACGAGGCGGTGCCGCGGCAGGTCGACGTCGACCGACTTCAGATTGTGCTCGCGGGCGCCGCGCACGCGGATGAATTCGTCCATGGCCTTCGCTGACGCTCCAGATTGCGACCGCCCCAATATGGCGCGCAGCCGAGCCCTGGGCCAGCGTGCACGCAGGTCCACATTAACAACCCGTTCAACGCGGCGCGCCTAACCCGGTCGTGCCAAACGGCTGAGGACATGACGACATGATGGCTGCTCGTTTATGCGGCGTGGCGCTCGCCGCGGCTTTGCTCGTCGATGGGCCCAGCACGTCGGCGGCAGCGCCCGAGGACCTCGTGCTCGAGATGGATATGAGCTTTCTCGGGATGACCGTCGGTCGCGCCGAGCTGAGCACCCAGGTCCAGGCCGAGGAGGTGACTCAGGATCTGTTGGTCGAGACGGTCGGTCTCGCGCGCGAGCTCACCGGCTTCAGCAGCGCGAGCCACTCACTCTCGCGCCTGGACGGCACGCGACCCAGAACGCTGAGCTTCGACTTCGAGACCGAAAGTAAGCGCTCAAATCGCCGCGTCATGATCCGCTATGACGGCGACGGGCGGGTCATCGACCTCGCCACCTTCAAGCGCGGCAAGGAGGAGCCGTCGGAGGTGCCGGCGGCGCTGCGGGACGGCACCGTCGATCCGCTGGCGGCGTTCACCGCCATCCGCGGCTGGCTCTTTAGCGCGCGCGACGGTGGCCCCGACACGACGCGGTTCGCCGTGTTCGACGGTCGGCGCCGCTACGATCTAGCGGTGCGCCTCGTGGAGCGGCGCGACGCCGACTTCGACACGGGCCCCACGCCCATCTTTGAGCTCGAGGTCTTGCTCCGGCCGCTCGCGGGCTTCGATGACGGCGACCGCGAGGAACGGCGCCTCGTCGTCCTGGTCAGCGACGACGAGGCGATGGTGCCGCTCGTGATGCGCACGCGCGTCCAAGGTGGGCTGCAGGCAGCGCTCTACACGCGGCGTGCCTGCGTCGGCAATGAGGAGTGCCGCTCGTTCAGCTACTGAGCGCCAGACGCCCTATCAGTGCGCCAGTTCGCGCGCCTGCTCGATCCAGCCTTCGCGCTCGAAGCGGCCGCTGAAGCCCAGCTTGGCTTCGAGAGCCTCCACCTCCTTCGGCTTGAGGCTCGCAAGCTGGCGGTAGCTGGTGATGCCATGCTCGTTCAGTGTCTTTGCGAACTTGGGGCCGATGCCCTTGATCACCGTCAGGTCGTCGTTGGCGGCGGCGAGCTTCGGCGCCGGCGGCTTGACTGGGGCGGGCACGACCTTCGGCGTTGCCTGCGCCAACTTGGGAGCTGCCGGCGGTGGAGGCGTAGCAGCGGTCTTCGCCTCCTTGAGGACGGCCTCTGCCTTCTGTACGGCTGCCTTCGTATCCTTGGCTGCGCCCTTCGCGCTGTCCTTCGCCGCGGCGGCCGCTGCCGTCCAGCGCCCCACCATCCGCTGCAGGAACGCCTGGTGCAGCGTCACGAGCTGCATCGGATCACGACAGGAGAGGGCCCTCACGCTGGTTTCGACCGTGTCCATCTGCTGCTCCTGCAGGAGCCGCATGAACTTGGTGGCCGAGGTCATCGCCATTGGCGCTGCCATGGCATCGAGGAAGGGGTTCTTCACGGGGCCGTCTCCACGCAAGGCCTTATGCTGCAACGCAGCACAAGGTAGCACAGGCACGGCCAGCAGGCAAAGTCAACCTTAAGGAGGCCTTAGGTCTCAGCTCAGCTGATCGATCGCCTCGCCGAGCTCCAGCCAGCGTGCCTCGAGTGTGGCCATTTCGTGCTCGACATGACCGAGCTGGCGGACCGCTGCCTGTGCTACCCCGTCGTCGGCAAAGGTCACCGGATCGGCCATCCGTTGGGCTAGGGCCTGCTTCTCACGCTCGAGCTGCGCGATGCGCCGTTCGACCTCGCCGAGCGCACGGCGCAGCGGTGCCAGCTTGCTGCGGCGGAGCGCCGGATCGAGCCGCCTGCCTGGTGCCGCGGAGGGGACCGGCGAGGGAGCTGCCGGTCGCACCGGCTGGGGAGTCTGCTTGGCGGGCGGCGGCGTGCCATCCTTGAGCCATCGGCGATAGTCGCCCAGGTCGCCCTCGAAATGCCTGACGCGCCCGTCATTGACCAGCCACAGCTCATCGGCGGTCAGCTCCAGGAGCTGGATGTCGTGGCTGACGATGACGACGGCACCCGGATAGTCGTTCAACGCCTCGACAAGCGCTTCGCGGCTGTCGATGTCGAGGTGGTTCGTAGGCTCGTCGAGGATCAAGAGCTGCGGCTGGGCAACGCAGAGGAGGCAAAGCGCGAGCCGTGCCTTCTCGCCGCCCGAGAGCCGTGCCGCGGGCGTGCCGCTCTTCTCCGCGCCGAGACCGAAGCGCGCCAGCTCCGCCCGCAGCGCCTGCTCGCGGGCGTCCGGCCTCAGTCGCCTCAGATGGTCGAGGGCGCTGTCCTCGGGCTCGAGGTCCTCGATCTGGTGCTGGGCGAAGAAGCCGACCCGCAGATCGCGGGCGCGGACGATTTTGCCGGAGAGCGGCGCGAGCCGGTCGGCGAGCAGCTTGGCGAGCGTGGACTTGCCATTGCCGTTGGCGCCCAGCAGCGCGATCCGATCCTCCGGGTTCAGGCGCAGGTCGAGATCGCGCAGCACCGGCTTGCCGTCATAGCCGACCGACGCCTCATCGAGGGTGATCATCGGCGGTGGCGGCGGGGTCGGTCGCGGTAGGGTGAAAACCACGTCGGGCTCGGGCGGTTGCGGTGCGGCATCGCCCAGCCGCTCGATCATCTTGAGCCGGCTCTGCGCTTGGCGAGCCTTCGAGGCCTTGTAGCGGAAGCGGTCGACGAAGCTCTGCAGGTGCGCCTTGCGCTCGGCGACCTTGGCCGCCTCCTTGGCCTCCAGGATGGCCTGCTCGCCGCGTGTCCTGGCGAAGGCGTCGTAGTTGCCGCGATAGAGCCTGAGGCGCTGCTGGCTCAGGTGGACGATCGCCTGCGGCACCGCATTCAGGAGCTCGCGGTCGTGGCTCACCAGGATGAGGGTGCGCGGGTAGCGCTTGAGGTGATCGGTGAGCCAGATCGCGGCTTCGAGATCGAGGTGATTGGTGGGCTCGTCCAAGAGGAGCAGATCGGGCTCGACAAACAGGACCGCCGCGAGCGCCACACGCATGCGCCAACCGCCCGAGAAGCCTGAGAGCGGGGCCGCCTGCATGGCGTCATCGAAGCCGAGGCCCTTCAAGATGCGCGCCGCGCGCGCCGGTGCCGCGTCGGCGCCGATCTCGTGCAGCCTGGTCTCGATCTCGGCGAGCCGCATCGGATCGCTCGTGGTGTCGCGCTCCAAGACCAAGCGTGCGCGTTCCTTGTCGGCCGCCAGCACGGCTGCCAGGGGCGTCTGCTGCCCGCCCGGCGCTTCCTGCGCCACGGCCCCGATGATCAACCGTTCCGGCCGCTCCAAGGTGCCCTCATCGGGCTCGAGGCTGCCCTCCAGCAGGCGCAGGAGTGTCGACTTGCCAGTCCCGTTCCGGCCGACCAGGCCATAACGCTGGTCGAGCGGGAGGGCGAGGTCGACCTGCTCGAGGAGCGACCGCCCGCCGATGCGGACCGTGACCCCGGCGAACGTGATCATCTGGCGTCGTTCCTACTGAGCTGGAACCACCCGCGCCTCCGCCCTTCCGCCCGATGGCATCCTACGCTCAGGGGCGGAAGGGCGGGGCGGATGGCGCCGGATTTGCTCTGACAGGATATCCCTCTAGCCGGCCTCGACGTCCGCGGCGATGCTCGCCTTGACGATCTTGTCGGGCTGCCGCGGCGGCTCGCCCGTAGCGATCTTGTCGACCACGTCCATGCCCTTCGTTACCTGCCCCCAAATCGTATACTGGCCGTTGAGGTGCGGGGTGGGCTGAAAGCAGATGAACCACTGGCTGTTGGCGCTGTCGGGGTTGTTGGTCCGCGCGGCCCCCACCGTCCCCCGCTCGAACGGCAGCTTGGAGAACTCCGCCTTGAGGTCCGGCTTGTCGGAGCCGCCCCGGCCGGTGCCGGTGGGATCGCCCGACTGGGCCATGAAGCCCGGGATGACGCGGTGGAACACGACGCCGTCGTAGAACCCCTCGCGGGTCAGCTCCTTGATGCGCTCGACATGCCCAGGTGCCGTGCCCGACAAGAGCTGGATCACGATCCGGCCATGCTCGAGATCGAGATAGAGAATATCTTCCAGGTCGACCGTGCTCATGACGGTGTGTCCTCGCTTGTGAAGGGGGTCAGTCGACGTCAGCGGCGATGCGCGCCTCGATGATCTGCGTCGGCTCGACAGGTGGCTCGCCGGGGGCGATAGCATCTACGGCTTCCATGCCGTCGATCACGCGTCCCCAGACGGTGTAGTCACCGTTGAGATGTGGCGTCGGCCCGAACGTGATGAACCACTGGCTGTTGGCGCTGTTGGGGTCCGCCGTCCGCGCAGCACCGACGGTGCCGCGCTCGAAGGGCAGGCTCGAGAACTCGGCAGGCAGGTCGGGCCTGTCGGAGCCGCCTCGGCCAGTCCCGGTGGGATCGCCGGATTGCGCCATGAAGCCCGGGATGACGCGATGGAAGACGACGCCGTTGTAGAAGCCCTCCCGGGTGAGTTCCTTGATTCGTGCGACATGCGCGGGTGCCACGTTCGGCAGTAGCTCGATCACGACGCGACCTGTGTCGAGCTCGAGGTAGAGGGTGTCTTCCGGCTCGGCCGCGCGGGCGACCGATGTGAAGAGCAGGGCTGTCACCGCGAGGGTGAGGAAAAGACGTCGGTGCATGGATCAAGAGGCTCCGAGCTGGCGTGCTGGCGCGTAAGGGCCATAGCGGGCGCGCAGGCGCAAGGCCTTCGGCTACGGGTGCGCCGCGCGGCTGGTTGGCCAGCTTGCTTGAGGCTCGTTGACCCACGATCACCTTGCCCTTCTTCGACAATCATCCGCTGATCATTGGTCGGAGGCAGTTGCTTCCATCGCTCGGAATAGATGTCCGGCGATGCAGTCAAAGGGTTAGATGTACCGTGAGGCTATCCGCATGCATCGATCCAGGGGAGCAGGACGACAATGGCGACCAGCAACGCCATCCGAATCGAAGCGGAAGATATGGAGATCGTCTATGGCTACGACGTCGTCGGCAGCGCCGGCTTCGCTTCCGATGACGCATTCGTCTGGCTGAGGCCGGGCAACAAAGGCAAATTCAAGACCGAGTTCACAGGTGATGCCGGCGAGTATGAAATCGTCGTGCACTACTTCGATGAGAATGATGGTAAATCGCGGGTAACGGTCAATGCCGGCGGCGAGTTGGCTGGCTTCACTATGGACGACGATCTCGGTTATTCGCGCCGCGGCGAGCGGAATGCCACGGAGACGAAGACGCACGATAGTGTCGAGCTGTCGCCTGGCGACGATATCCACATCTGGGCGAGTGCCCGGGGGGGCGAATATGCAGCGATCGACTATATCGAGCTGATCCCGATCGAAGCGGAGCAGTCGACCGAGGAACCGCCCGAAGCAAAGCCTAGCGCTGGTCTGGACGGCTTCGAAAGGCAGGTCGTCGACCTGACGAACGCGTTGCGCGCACGGAATGGGCTCGATCCGCTCGCCGTGAACGCAGCCTTGAGCGAAGCCGCCGACGGCCACAGCGCCGACATGGCCGCGAAGAACTTCTTCAGTCATGTCGGAAGCGACGGTGATCGAGTCGGCGACCGGGTCGATGACGCCGGCTATGATTGGACTTGGGTCGGCGAGAACATCGCCGCTGGCTATGCGACGCCGGACGAGGTCGTCGCCGCCTGGTTCGACAGCCCCGGCCACCGCTTGAACATGCTGAGTCCCCACTACACGGAGATCGGCGTCGGTTTCGTCGACGATGGCAATGCCGACCGGTATGGCGAGTACTGGACGCAGGTGTTCGCGGCCCCCGCCGACGATCTCGTCGCCTGAGGCCCGGCGGGCAGCAGCAAGCTGACACCATCGGATGGCGCATGCGGCGCCCGAGGCGCTTGAACCGCCTTTGGCATTGACCCCGCTTTGGCGGAAGACGTTCACGTGGCTGCTTCGAGCCCCGAAGTTGCCATTCCCGACCAGCCGCCACGAAACACCCGGGCGTCCTTTCCTAGGCCTTGGGCTTGGTTGTGCGGCCTCGCGGCGGAGTCAGTCCGGTCGTTTGGGCTCGTCCCGGCTGTTGCAGAAGAGCGCGATCTTGTTGCCTTGGGGATCGCGTAGATAACCCACGTAGAAGTGGGCGCCATATTGGGCGCGAAAGCCAGGCGCCCCCTCGTCCCGCCCACCAGCGGCAAGCGCAGCAGCGTGAAGCTCACGGACCATGGCCTGAGTTTGCACCTTGAAGGCCACCATCGTGCCGTTGCCGACCGATGCTGCCTGCCCGTCGTAGGGTGTTCTGACGTAGAGATCGGCCGGCGCGGACTGCTGATCGCTCGTGCTGGGGATCGAGTAGCCCAGTCCTTCGGGCGCGACCTCCAAGACGTAGCCGAGGCGTGGCAGGAACGACGAGTAGAATTTCTCCGCAAGCGCGATGTCGTCGACACCGACCGTGACGTAGGCAATCATTCTTCTTCTCCTTTTGCCACATCGGCCAGTCTCGATACCCATCGTGCGATCACGACGGCCCTAGTCAGCGCATCCGAAGCGCGCCATGCGAACTCGGCAGCGAGAGTTCATACAACAGCGAATCGACCGTATCGAGAGGGTTCGGGCTCGTCTCGAAGGCTTCGTCTGCCAACGCGAATGACCAGCGTAGCTCCTTCGAGAGAGCGGGTAGCGGCTTGTTTTTGGATGGTTCGAAGTGGTGAGCAAGCCTCCGTGGTGGTCGAGTGCCCGTTTCGTCCGCGCAACGACCCTCGGCAAGAAGCACGGCAAGGTCGTAGTCGAGCCCTTAGGCGCCACCCGACGGCGCAGCTCGGAGATCGCTCAGTGCCGAATAGGTCGAACCAATTCAGACTGAGGAGCCCCATAGGCGAGCAGCGAAGCTGTCCAACTGGCGACGACGTTCGACTTCAGAAAGGGCCCGTTCGCCTGTGCATATGTAAAAGCTTCCCGCAAACGACATATCAAAATAGCGAAATGTCATTTCAAACGGGTTAGCAAACCCAATTGGCAAAAATTCGTCACTCCCAACCGCGAGGAATGCAGCTGATTTGCCAACTAGCTTTCTGCCGACTTGCTTGTTAATTGTTATCAGATCACTGAGGCGGTCAAATATGATTTTCATCTGAGCGCTCATGCTATACCAATATACGGGTGTTGCAACGATAATAGTGGTAGCTTCAGTCATTCGTATTAACGGACAAAGAAAATCATCATCAATGTTGCAGTTGTGGTAATCAAATGGTGAAATATTTAACTTGCTAAAACTTATTACATCTACCACATGATTGCTTGTTAATTCATTGAGAGCATGTGACGTATCTCCATTGTCGCGAGACGTGGCAAGAATTGCTAGGTTTTCTTGCGGTTTGTCCTTGTCTTTCTTGTCTGAAGCTATACCCATAGCGGTGCTCTGCGCGGCGAGGGTTGGAGCCGGCCCATTGCGAACATCGGAGCGCCATCGCCATCTCGTGGCGTGCGAGCCTCAGACCGTCTCGTGGCGCGCCAGCCAGACACCACTGACGATGATAGTCGTCGCCCCGATTGCGAAGACGATGTCCAGCTGCTCGTGCCAAATCAAGTAGCCAAACAACGCTGCCCAGATGATGGCCGCGTAGTTGAAAGGGCCGACAACGCTCGCAGGCGCACGGCGGAAGGCGGCGGTCATGAACAACTGCCCGGTGCCACCCACGACACCCAACACGATGAATAAACCTAGGGCCGAGGGGGTCGGCGTCACCCATCCCCACAGCAGCGATACGCCGGAGACCAATGTGGCCGTCGCCGTGTAGTAAAGGACGATGAGCGGTGTCGATTCCGTCGCGCTGAGTCTGCGGATCGTGATCATCGAAAGTGCAAAGCAGAGCGCGCTGGCGAGGGCGAAGGCGGGACCTGCCCATCCTTCGTAAGCGCCCGATGGTCGAATGATCAGAATCACGCCCAGGAACCCGACACACGTTCCGATCATCCTCCCCATGGTCAGTCGCTCGCCTAACAACGGTACCGCGAGAAGCGCGAGAAAGAGGGTTTTTGCAAAAGACAGCGCCACGGCATCTCCAAGTGGCATAAGCGGAAGCGCGTAGAAAAACAGGCCCATAGCACCAAGACCGGTCGCCGCACGCCAGAGGTGCGTCAGGGGTCGTCTGGTGTAGAGGGCGCTACTTCCCACGCTGAAAGATCGGAGAAGAATGATGGCTGGAAGAAGCCCAAAGAGCATGCGAAAGAAGATTATTTGATTTACCGGATAATCGCTAGCAAGCATTTTTGCTAGAACGTCCACAATAGAAAACAAGAAAACGGCCATAGACATGTAAATGATGCCAGATAATATATGTGGACTATGGCTGGAAACTGCGCGCATGCGTCCGATAGGCGACGATTTCATTGATGTTGGATAGTATGTGCGAACTGAGGCAAGCCAAAGTACAGACTACTGTTGGGAAACGGCGGCGTCGAGCGTGGTTCCGCCAATCCTACAGCTCTGAGCACGAAGCAGGCGAAGGGGCCTGATCGGCATGCCCTCACAGGTCCGCTTCGTCCGCCAAGCGGGCATGGACATCGTTCCAAAAAAAGCGGCTTCCTGTCGGAGACGAGCCTGCGAACCCCGTATCCGCGCCACATCATTGAGATTCCCTGTGCATTAGCTCGCGGCGTGAGGCGGTGGCTCGGCCAACGAGGGGCGTCGGGCCGTTGAGGCAAGTCCCAAGTCGTGCAAGACGGCGAAGGCGCAGGGAATGACGACCAGGACCAGGACCGTCGAGGCCATCAGGCCGAAGGCGATCGAGGTCACGAGCGGGATCAGCACCTGCGCCTGCAGGCTCGTCTCGAAGAGGATCGGCGTCACGCCCGCGATGGTCGTGAGCGAGGTGAGGAGCACCGCGCGCAAGCGGTCACGGCTCGCCTGCTTGGCGGCGGCGACCACGTCGCCCAGTTCAGCCGCACGAAGCTTCACGAAGTTCACAAGCAGGATCGAATCGTTGACGACGATGCCCGCGAGCGCGCTCAGACCCAGAACCGACGGCATCGAGAGGTCGAGGCCCATCACCAGATGGCCCAGGATCGCGCCGATCGCCGCCATCGGGATCGCGAGCAGCACGATGATCGGCTCCGCGTAGCTGGCGAAGAGGAAGCTCAAGAGCACGAACATGGCAAGCAGACCGATGAGGAACGCCCGACGCATAGAATCGCCGGTCTCTTGCTGCTCGGCGCGCTCACCTTCGAAGTCGACGGCGACGCCCGGAAACCGCACCTCCAGCTCGGGCACGATCTCCGCTGCGGCCCTGGCGAAGAGGCCCTCCACGTCGATCCGCTCGCGGTCGAAGTCGCCGGTGAGCGTCACGACGCGCACCCCGTCGACCCGGTTGATCTGCGCCAGGCCTTGTCCCCAGGTGAAGGTGGCGATGGACCCCAGCGGTACCGTGCGTCCGTCGGCGAGCAGGATCGGGAAGGTGTCCAGGTCCTGGAGCGTGGAGAGGCCACTCTGGCTCAGCTCGACATTGACCTCGATGGTCTCGCGGTCGATCTGCAGCTCGGTGGCTTCCTCGCCGGTGAGCGCCGCGCGCACCTGCTGCGCCAGCATCCGGCTGTCGAGACCCAGTCCGCGCGCGCCCTGACGCAGCGCGAGCTGAATCTCCGGCTTACCCGGACGCAGGTCGTGCTGCAGGTCGGCCACGCCAGGAAACTGGGCGAACCACGACTGCAGCACGTCTGCAGCCTGTTCGAGCGCGCCCAGATCGTCGCCGCTGATCTCGATCTCGAGCGCGCGCCCGCCCGGGCCGATGATCGGCTCCTTGTAGGCGACAACGGTGGCTTCGGGCACCGGCCCTACGGCGTCGCGCCACTGGTTCAAGAGCTCCGGCACGGACACGTGCCGCTCGGCATTGGGGATCAGGTCGACGACGACGCTAGCCAGATGCGCCCCCTGCTCGGTGACGTCGGCGTTGGTGCCGTAGCGGACGAAGCGGGCGCGCACCAACGAGCGCTCGTCCGGATGGGTGGCGCGCGTCTCCGCATCGAGGACATCCAGGCCGTCGAGGATCTGGGCGACGGCCCGCTCGGTGTGAGCCAGGGGCGTGCCCTGAGGCATGAGCACGCGCGCCTCGATCGTGTCGCCTTCGAGATCGGGGAAGGCGCGGAACCCGACCACGCCGCCGACGACGAGCCCGAGTGCGGCTAGGAACGCGCCGAAGGCGATGCCCAGGACCAGATAGCGCCACTCGACGCATCGATCGACGAAGGGCCCCATAAGCCGATCGCGGAAGGTGTCGAAGCGGCCTTGGAACCAGCGATGAAAGCGCGATGGCTCGCCTTGGGAGAGCGCGCCGGCGATGTGGTGCGGGAGGATGAAGAACGCTTCGATGAGACTGAAGCAGAGGACGATGATCAGCACCACCGGGACGGCGGTCAGGACCTTGCCGATATTGCCCTCGAGAAAGGCCAGCGGGAGGAAGACGCAGATCGAGGTGGCGAACGATGCCATCACGCTTGGGACCACCTGCCGGGCGCCCTCGATCGCGGCGTCGACCGGTGCGGCCCCCGCTTGCAGCTTGGCGGCGATGTTCTCGGCGATGACGATGCTGTCGTCCATGATGATGCCGATGGCGATCAGGAGCGCCACCATCGTGATCATGTTGATGGAGTAGCCGATCGCCACCATGGCCGCTGCCGCCGCGAGAAAGGTCGCGGGCAAGGCCATCGCCACCCAAAAGGCGAAGCGGAAGGAGAAGAAGGCGGACATGACGAGGAAGACCAGAACGAGCCCGTAGGCGCCGTTCTCGGTCAAGAGGTCAAGGCGATCCTGCACGATCGAAGAGGAATCGCGGGTGATGACGTAGCGGACACCTGGCGGCGCGGCCGCGCGCTCGGTGTCCAGAAACGCTTGGACGCTCGCCATCACCCTGAGCGTGTCCTGATCTTCGGTCTTGTCGATCTGCAGGACCGCAGCGCGCTCGCCGTCGAGCTCGATGCGGATGGCCGGGTCGTCGAAGGCTTCTGTGACGAGGGCGAGCTGGCCCAGGCGGACCTCGCCCCCGGCCTCACCGCCGATGATCACGAGTTCGCGGAAGCTCTCGGCAGTACGGCGCTTGTCGGCCAGCCGCACCAGCAGGTCCTGGCCCTCCGTCTCGATCGAGCCGGTCGGCAGGTCCAGGCTCTGGCGGCGGACGATGTCGGCGACCTGGGTCAGATCGAGGCCGAAACGCCTGAGGATCGCTGGGTCGAGCGCGATCCTGATCTGCGGCTCGGCGAAGCCCTGGATCTCCACCGTGCGCGCGGTCGTCTCCCGTAGGATGCGGGTCTTCAGGTCCTCGGCGTAGCGCTTGAGGTCGCGCTCGCTCATCGGGCCCGCGACGGCGACGGAAAAGACGCGATCGAACAGGTTCTGCTCGCGGATGAGCGGCGTCTCGGCGAGATCAGGGAAGCTGTCGATGGCGTCGATCTCGGTGCGGACGTTGGCGACGAACCGAACGAGATCTCCGCCGTCGCGCATCTCGGCGGTGGCGGTGACGGCACCCTCGCGCGCAGCACAGCGCAGCTCCTCGAGGTCGACGAGCCCCTCGAGCGCTTCCTCGATCGGCAGACAGATCGCTTCCTCGCCTTCGGTTGCGGACGCGCCCGGATAGGCGATCGTCACGGCGACGCTGGCAGTGTCGAAGTCGGGGAAGGTCGCGCGCTGGAGTTGCGGCAGGCTCACCAGGCCCACGGCAATCATCAACACCATCATCAGGTTCGCCGCGGTCGGGTGCCGGGCGAACAAGGCAATCATGGCTGCGCCGCGCTGAGGTTCGCGGTGAGCGGTGCGCGCGGCGTCGGCTCGAGCCGCATGCCGTCGACCGCCGCGCGCAAGGCCGTCATGACGACCCGGTCGCCGGGCTCGAGCCCGCCGTCGATCACGGCGAGATCACCCGCCACACTGGCGAGCTCGACCGAGCGGCGGCGCAGCCGGTCCTCGTCGTCGGCGAGCCAGACATGCGGGTCGGTCCCCAGGCCGTGGATCGCCTCGATCGGCACGACGAGACTGTCGCGCTGCGGTTGCCCCTCCAGCACCACCTCGACGAACATGCCTTTGGTCAGCGGTGGCCGCTGTCCCGGACGCAGATCGCCATAGGGGTCGTCGACGGCGACGATCAGGCCGAGCGTACGGGTCTGCGGATCGATGCGGTCGCTGGGTCGGTCGAAGCGCGCCGGCCAGACCACGTCAACGTCTCGCTCTTCGAGGCGGACTTGGGCACTGAGGCCGAGCCACTCCGGGAGCCCGCGCAGCATATCGAGGTCGAGCGCGGGCAGTTCGAGGTCCGCCGGGATCAGCGGACGTAGCTGCGAGAGCGCGAACTGCGCGTCGACCTCGGCTCGGTCGATGCTGTCGAAGGTGGCCAGCACGGCCCCGGGCTGTACGTACTCGCCGGTCTCCACCTCGACCTCGGCGACGCGGGCATCGAACGGCAGGTAGATCTCGGTCCGCTCGAGGTCGAGCTCGGCCTGCCGCAGCTCGGCCTGCTTGAACGCGATGTCCGCCTCGGAAATGGCGATCTCGGGGTCCAGCTCGGCGAGGTTTGCCCGCACGGTCTGAACCTGGTCACGCTGGGCCAGAAGGGCCGTTTCGGCCTGATCGACGACGGCGGCGCTGGTGCTGCCGCGTGCGCGCAGCGCGCGTTGTCGCTCAAGGTCGTCTTCGGCGAGACGCTCGGCACGCTCCTCGATTTCGAGCGAGCGCTCGAGATTGGCTCGGCGGACGTCGAGTTGCTCGACCAGCGCCTCGAGGCGTCGGATCTCGGCTTCCGCGCGTGTTCTCATCAGCTCGTAGTCGGCCCGCTCGATACGCGCGACGAGCGTCCCGGCGGGCAACAGGCTGCCGCGCACCAGCAACGGATGGCGCTCGACGACGCGGCCTGGGATCTCGGCGATGGCGCGAAAGGTGCGGCCGGGTTCAACGGTGCCGTAGCCGATCGCACGCGGGACGAGTGTGGTGGGCGCGACGATGAACACCTCCACTGGCGTCACCCGCTCGGCGATCGCCGGCACTTCGGGACCGCGCTCGGCGCGGATCTGCCAGACCAGGAAGGCCAAACCGAGGGCGAGCGGCGGCACGAGCAGCAAGCGGCGCCACACGGCGCCGCGCTTGGGGCTGTCGTCAGGAGCTCGCATCGCGATGAAACTCGCGCAGGACTAGAACTCCTCCAAAGTCGGCCGGCGACCGTGTTCGTCAACCGAGACCAACGCTCCCGATTGCCGCAGGGGCGGGCTGAGGGCTCGCTTGACACGCCGCGGGGGCGGCAGCAATCGTCGTTCTGCTCGCGGGGATTGTCCCGAACATGGACCTCTACTTACCGATCGCCGAGATGTCGGTGAACGCGCTGCTCGTGCTCGGGCTCGGCGCTGGGGTCGGTTTTCTTTCCGGCATCTTCGGCGTGGGTGGCGGTTTTCTGATGACACCGCTCCTGCTGTTCATCGGCATTCCCGCTGCCGTGGCCGTGGCAACCCAGGCGAGCCAGATCCTTGCCTCGTCGGTCTCTGGTGTCCTCGCTCATATGCGCCGCAGCACGGTGGACTTCCGGATGGGCTGGGTGCTCACCGTCGGCGGTGCCGCGGGCTCGGCACTGGGCGTGCAGCTCTTCAGCTGGTTCAAGGCCCAGGGCCAGCTCGATCTCCTGGTCTCGGTGCTCTACGTGCTGCTGCTGGGCGCCGTCGGCACGCTGATGCTGGTCGAGAGCATCGGCGCCTGGATCCGTCACCGGTTCAGCGGCGGCCGGTTTGCCGATGAACACCGCCGGCGCTCTTGGACCCGCGCTCTGCCGTTCAAGCTTCGTTTCACGCGGTCGCGGCTGCACATCAGCGTCCTCGTGCCGCTCGCCGTCGGCTTCGCCATCGGTCTCGTCGGCGCGATGATGGGGGTGGGCGGCGGCTTCATCATGGTGCCGGCAATGATCTACCTGATCGGCATGCCGACGGCGGTCGTGGTGGGAACCTCGCTCTTTCAGATCACCTTCGTCACGGCGCTCACGACCTACCTGCACGCGGTCAACAACGGCACGGTGGATGTCGTGCTGGCAGCACTGCTGATCATCGGTGGCGTCGTGGGCGCCCAGTGGGGCTCGCGCGTGGGTGCCCTGTTGCGCGGCGATCAGCTGCGCGTGCTCTTGGCACTCTTGGTGCTCGCCGTCGCCGGGAAGCTGCTCAGCGATCTCGTCATTCCGCCTGAGGACCTCTACAGCATCCAGCGGGAAGGATGAGCGCACCGTCAGCGAGGCCCAACCCGGCTAGAGGTGGCCGGCCCCGTGCTAAGCTGGTGCCTCAAGGAGCCTGATCGATCGACGTGACCACGAGTGCCGCAGCCGCGCCTGCCATGGCGTCTAGGATCGCCTGCCACCATTGCGGCACGGTCCATGTGCGCGAGCCGCTGCCACCCGGGCGCGTGGCGAACTGCCGGCGCTGCGGGCTTTTTCTCTACGCGCCAAGACCAGACGGCATCGCGCGCGGCATCGCCTTGCATGTTGCGGCCTCCGTCATGTGGCTTGTGGCGCACGTGTTTCCGCTGATCAGCATCGAGATCCAGGGGACCACGGCGCAGGCGAATCTGCTCACCGGGTTCGTGGCCCTGGCGGACGAGGGCTTTTGGCATGTCGCTGCGGTCGGCGTCCTCTTCGCAAGCGTCTTTCCGGCACTGCGCATCGTCCTCGGGCTCTGTGCACTGATCGAGGCTGGGCGTGGCCGACCCAGCCCCGCGGCGCGGATGGCCTACCGGCTCACGCGCCTGCAGGGGCCCTGGTCCATGTTGGAGGTCTACCTCCTGGGCCTGATCGTCTCCTACGTGAAGCTGATGTCCTATGCGGACATCTCCGTCGGTCCGGCAGCGGTGGCGTTGTTCGCGACGATCTTGCTCGTCAGCTGGGCGGATACGGTCACCGATCCCGACGATGTTTGGTCGCGCATCGGCCGACCGGTCGAGCCGTCGGCTGAGAACGGTGCGGCATGCCACGATTGCGGCTTCATCGCTTCGCCAGGCACGCATGAGTGTCCCCGCTGCGGTGCTGGCCTGCATCGGCGGAAGACGGCGAGCACGCAACGGACCTGGGCGCTCCTGCTCACGGCAATGCTGCTCTACATTCCGGCGAACACCTACCCGATGATGGTCATCACCAACTTCGGAACGGCCTATCCCGGCACGATCCTCGGCGGCGTCATCGACCTCATCGAACTCGGCGACTACCCGGTCGCCGTGGTCATCTTCATCGCCAGCGTCCTCGTGCCGATCTTGAAGTTCCTGGCTCTGCTCTTTCTCTTGCTCAGCGTGCAGATGCGCTCGACGCGGCACCTGCGTCGCAAGACACAGCTCTACGCAGCGGTGGAGTGGATCGGTCGCTGGTCGATGGTCGACGTCTTCGTGGTTGCGGTGTTGACCGGCCTGGTCAAGGTTGGATCACTGTTCTCCATCGACGCGGGAATAGGAGCGCTAGCCTTTTGCGGCGTGGTGGTGATCACGATGATTGCGGCGATGGCTTTCGATCCGCGCTTGCTCTGGGATAGCCTCGGCGACCGGCATGACCGAGTCTGATGCATCGCCGCCAGCATCGGCACCCGAGGTGCGCAAGGCGCGCGGCGTGTCGGCGGTATGGCTGATCCCCCTGGTGGCCGTTGCACTCGGCGCCTGGCTCGTCTGGACGACGATCCAGAACAGGGGGCCAACGATCACGCTGACCTTTCCGACCGCTGCCGGCATCACCGCCGGCAAGACCCAGATCAAGCTGCGCGATGTCGTCGTCGGCACGATTTCCGCCGTGCGCCTCGCGCCGGACAACGAGACGGTCGTCGTGACGGCAGCAATGGTGCCCGAGGCCGAGAGCTATCTCCGAACCGAAACACGGTTCTGGATCGTGCAACCAGAGCTGGGATTTGAGGGCGTGACCGGGCTTTCCACCCTGCTGTCGGGCCCCTTCATTGCCGTCGAGCCCGGCAGTGGGGAGGAGACGCGCACGTTCGAGGGTTTTCCGCGCCGGCCGCCCCTACCACGCGACGCGCCTGGCAGACGCTTTGTCCTCGACGCCCAGCAACTCGGTGCGCTCAAAGTCGGCTCGCCCGTGTTCTTTCGGCAGGTGCGTATCGGCGAAGTGACGGGCTTTCAGATCGACGCACGTCCGGAGCTGAGGGACGGGGAGCTGGTATGCGAGGAGCCCGCGGTCGCCACAGCTGCCCCGTTCACCGTCGAGATTTTCGTGAGCGACCCGTTCGACACGTTGGTCTTGGACAACAGCCGGTTCTTCAACGCGAGCGGCATCGCGCTAAACCTCACCGGCCGACGGGTGCGTGTTGAACTCTTGTCGATCGGCGCCCTGCTCAGTGGTGGTGTCGCGCTGGAGACCCGCACGCAAGCAAGCGATGTGCCGATGGCACAGGACTGCACGCGCTACACCTTGTTCGCCGACCAAGAGGCGGCGAATGAGCAGCCCCAGGACCGGAACCGGATCCCGACAGTCATGTATTTCGAGGACTCGTTGGCTGGGCTCGAGGTCGGCGCGCCCGTGACGTTCCGTGGGATCACGGTAGGCGAGGTGGTCGCTATCGACCTCGAAGTCGATCTCGACAACGCCGAGCTGAGCCTTCCGGTGCGCGCCGATCTGTTCGACATGGTGATCGAGCTTCATGGCGGCGGCGTCGGTGCGTTGAGCGCCACCGAACGCGCTGCGATGCTCTTGGAACGCGGCATGCGCGCGAGGCTCGCGTCGACGAACATCATCACCGGGGCCCTCGAGGTGCAGCTCGACTTCGTCTCCAACGCCCCTTCGGCGGAGCTCGTTACTGAAGACGGGATCGCGGTCATTCCGACGGTGCCGTCCACGCTCGCCCAGCTCGAAGCTTCGGTCCAGGGTGTCCTCACCAACCTCCAGAGCCTACCGCTCGACGTCATCGGTGAAGACCTGAGCAGCTTGATCGAGACGGCCCAGGCCCTGCTCGCTTCGCCGGACCTGCCGGAAGCCCTGCGGGCGCTGCGCGCGACGGCGGTTTCGGTGCAACGGTTGGCCGAACGGGTGGAGCGCGATTCGGAGCCGCTCATGCGTGACGCCAGAAGCACGCTCGAGAGCGCCAGCGGTGCCTTTGCCACGGCCGAGGGCGTCGTGGCCGGCGCTGGTCGTGCGACCTTCGAGGCGGAGGCCCTGATGGCCGAGCTTCGTGCCACAGCGCGCGCCATCCGTGGTCTCGTCGAGTTCCTCGAGCGCAACCCGGAAGCGCTCATTCAAGGCCGCCGGGGAAGCCGCTGATGACACGCTTGCGCCGCGTTTCGGCCATGCTCGTGCTGGTCACCCTGAGCGCCTGCCTGCAGAGCGAGCCCACCGACTACTACCGGCTCGTGCCCCAGGGACCGCCGCCTCCGTCGGCGGCGCCGGCTGGTTCTTCGCTGGTCGGGCTCGAGCTTGTCAGCATCCCGCCCGCGAGCGAGCGCGGCGAGATCGTTTTGGCGGAGGAGGGCAATGCGCTCGACGTGACAGCGACGGATGCCTGGGCGGCGCCGCTCGACCAGATGATCACGCTGGTCACCGCCGAAGATCTCGCCGCCCACCTCGGCCTTGACCAAGTCTACGTCTTGCCTGCAAGGCGGTTCGTCGATCTCGATCGCGTCGTCGAGTTGGAAATCGTAGCGCTCGACATGACAGCTGCGGGGGAGGTCGAGGTGACGGCGCTATGGCGGCTGTTTAACCGCGCCGACCGGCTGCTCGCCAGCGGTCGCATCGAGCAGCGCCAAGGCTTCACACCCGGTGACGACCTCGATCCGGCCGTGGCCGCGCTCAACCGCGCGCTCACGGCGATGACCGCCGAGCTCGCAGCCGCCATCCGTTCCGCCTGAGCCGAGAGCTGGCGCGCCTCAGGCGGCGACCTCCGGCAGCTCTTCCATGACGCAGCCATTGATGCGCCACGAGCCGTCGGGCTGTTGCTGCATGAGATAGTTGGCGATCGCGGCGCGGCCGTCGGGCCCGACGACATAGACCCGAAGCGTGGGTTGTCCGCGGAAGGTGACGATGTCCAATAGCTCGACCATCTGCGGGCGATAGACCGACGCATAGCCATGCCGCACCATGGCCATGAAGCCCTCAGGCGTGCGGAACAGCTGCTGGATAGTTGGCGAGGCCTTGGCGAACGCGGCGGAGGCGTCGTCATTCTGGAACGCTTGGAGCTGCGCCTCTACGACGGTGCGGATGGCCGCGTCGTCCGCCTCGCCGACGGGCCCCGCCATGGCCTCCCAGGGCGCGGCGAGGAGGGCAATGGCAAGCACGAGCATGCGCATGACGAGCTCCCGGCGTCGGTCTCGACTACGGGAGCTAGCGCGCTCGGCGGCTGAGGCGAGGGCCGCGCTACCTGGTCGGGACCGGGACCTCGCCGCGGTAGTCGTAGAAGCCCCGCTTCGACTTGCGCCCGAGCCAGCCGGCCTCGACGTATTTGATGAGCAGCGGACAGGGGCGGTACTTGCTGTCGTTGAGACCGTCGTAGAGCACCATCATGATCGCGAGGCAGGTGTCGAGGCCGATGAAGTCGGCGAGCTCGAGCGGGCCCATCGGATGGTTGGCGCCCAGCTTCATCGCCGTGTCGATGCTCTCGACGTTCCCCACGCCCTCGAGGAGCGTGTAGACGGCTTCGTTGATCATCGGCAGGAGGATTCGGTTCACGATGAAGGCCGGGAAATCCTCGGCGGTCACCGCCTGCTTGCCCAGCTGTCCCACCAGCTTGCGCACCGCCTGATAGGTGTCGTCCTGGGTGGCGATCCCACGGATGATCTCGATGAGCTGCATCCGCGGCACCGGGTTCATGAAGTGCATGCCGATGAAGCGTTCTGGGCGGTCTGTAGTGGCGGCGAGGCGGGTGATCGAGATCGACGAGGTGTTCGTGGCGATGATCGCCTCGGGCTTGATCACCGCGATCAGCGACTGGAAGATCTTGCGCTTGAGATCCTCGTTCTCGCTGGCCGCGTCGATCAGCAGCTCGGAATCGCGGAACATCGCGTAGTCGGTGCCGGTGGTGATCCGGGCGAGGGCTGGCGCCACATCGTCCTCGTCCACGAGCCCGCGCTGGACTTGGCGCGCTAGGCCCGCACGGATGCGCTCCATCGCCGCGTCGAGACGTGCCTGATCGACGTCCAGCAGGTGAACGTCGAAGCCGTTCAAGGCCACAACCTGCGTGATGCCGGTTCCCATCTGCCCGGCGCCGACGACGCCGATGCGCTCGATCGGTGTGATCGGCGGGTGCTGCGTCTCGGGCTCGACAACCATCTCTACGTCCTTCGTGGCTCGGGCGGCTTACGGCCGCTTAACAGCTTCCGTCAGCTCCGGGACCAGCTGGAAAAGGTCCCCCACCAAGCCGTAATCGGCGACCTGGAAGATCGGTGCCTCTTCATCCTTGTTGATCGCCACGATGACCTTGCTGTCCTTCATCCCGGCGAGGTGTTGGATGGCGCCGGAGATGCCGACCGCGATGTAGAGCTCGGGCGCCACGATCTTGCCGGTCTGCCCGACTTGGTACTCGTTGGGGACGAAGCCCGCGTCGACCGCCGCACGCGACGCGCCGACGGCGGCGCCGAGCTGGTCGGCGAGCGCTTCGAGGATGGCGAAGTTCTCGCCCGAGCCCATCCCACGACCGCCGGAGACGACCACGCGCGCCGAGGTGAGGTCAGGGCGCTCGGACTCAGAGACGTCGCGACCGACGAACTTCGCGAGGTCGGTGGGCGCAAGCGCCTGGATCGTCTCGACGCTGGCGCTGCCGCCCTCGGCCGGCGCCGCGGGAAAGGCTGTCGTCCGCACCGTCAGCACCACCTTTGGATCGCGCGTCTCAACCGTCGCGAGCGCATTGCCCGCGTAGATGAACCGCTTGAACCGCTTCGCGTCGAGCACTTCGACGATGTCGGAGATCTGGGCGATGTCCAGGAGCGCCGCGATACGCGGCATCACGTTCTTGCCGAACGAGGAGGACCCGGCAACGAAGCCCTCATAGCCGTCGGCCATGGCGACCACGAGCGCTGCCAGGTCCTCGGCGACCGCGTTCTCGTAGAGCGCGTCGTCGACGTGCACCACTTTCGCGACGCCGCCGACCGCGGCCGCCGCTTCGGCGACGCTGCCCGCGCCCGAGCCAGCCACCAGCAAGGTCACGTCGCCCAAGGCCTGCGCCGCCGTCACCGCATGCAGCGTTGCCTTAGCGAGCGTCTGGTTGTCATGCTCCGCGACGACGAGGATCTGAGCCATCACATCACCCCCGCTTCGGACTTCAGCTTCTCCACCAGCGTCGGCACGTCGTCGACGCGGATGCCTGCCTCGCGCTTCGGCGGTTCCTCGACCTTGACGTAGGTCAGCCGCGGCGCCGTATCGACGCCCAGCTCCTCGGGCGTGAGCTGGTCGATCGGCTTCTTCTTCGCCTTCATGATGTTCGGCAGCGATGCATAGCGCGGCTCATTGAGGCGCAGGTCCACGCTGACGATGGCCGGCAGCTTGAGCGCCACCGTCTCGAGTCCGGCGTCCACCTCGCGGGTCACGTTCAAACCGCCCTCGCTTGGCTCGATCTTCGAGGCGAAGGTGCCCTGGGGCCAGCCGAGCAGCGCTGCGAGCATCTGCGCGGTCTGGTTGCTGTCGTCGTCGATCGCCTGTTTGCCCATGAGAACGAGGTCCGGGTTCTCCCGCTCGACGACGGCCTTCAGCAGCTTGGCGACTTCGAGAGGTTGCAGCTCCGTGTCCGTAGCAGCGCTCGTCGCCACGTGGATCGAGCGATCGGCACCCATCGCCATCGCGGTCCGGAGTGTCTCCTGCGCCTTGGCCTCGCCAATGCTCACGGCGACGATCTCGCTCGCCGTACCCTTCTCCTTGAGGCGGATCGCCTCCTCGACGGCGATCTCGTCGAAGGGGTTCATCGACATCTTGACGTTGCTGGTGTCGACACCGCTGCCGTCCGCCTTCACGCGCACCCGCACGTTGTAGTCGACCACCCGCTTGATCGGGACGAGGAGTTTCATGCGTACCGCTCCCACCCGCGTGCGGCGGGCCTGTTCGTCTTGGCGCTATGTTGCACTGCGCGATAGCCTTCTGCTCGTCGGCTTGTCAATTCTGCGGCCCGTCGCGCTCACCGGTTCGCTCCGGGGACCCACAGGACGTCGGCGCGACCGCGGTCGTTGAGGTAGCGCGCGGCGACGAAGAGGTGGTCCGAGAGGCGGTTGAGGTAGTGGATCGCGGTCGGCGAGACCCGCTCGCGGCCGGCGAGGTCCACCACAAGCCGCTCGGCGCGACGCGTCACGGTGCGCGCGTGATGGAGATGCGCCGAGACCGTCGTGCCGCCGGGCAGGATGAAGGACGTGAGCGGCTCGAGCTCGTCGTTCATCGCGTCGATCTCGCGCTCTAGCCGTTCGACCTGCGAAGGCGTCACGCGAAGGCCGGGCGCCGCTTCGTCGCCTTCGGGTCGGCACAGGTCGGCGCCGAGGTCGAAGAGGTCGTTCTGCACACGTGCCAGCATGGCGTCGGCATCACCCTCGACGTGCAGGCGCGCGAGGCCGATCGCGGCGTTGGCCTCGTCGACGGTGCCGTAGCTCTCGACGCGGAGGTCGTGCTTCAAGACGCGGCTGCCGTCGCCGAGCGAGGTTTTCCCCTCGTCGCCGCCCTTCGTGTAGATCCGGTTGAGCACCACCATCGGCTCAAGCCTGGCTCAGGAGAAACAAGACGAGCAGCACCACAGTCACCCCTTGGCTGATCACACGCGCGCGCATCATGATGTTGCCGTACCGTTCGTTGAACTCGCCGCCGCGATAGAAGCCCACCATGCCGACGACGAGGATGACCGCCGTAACCAGCATCGCGGCGACGGTCAGGTATCCGAGCGTGTTCATGCGTTCCTCCTACCCGACGCGGCCCGCGCGATAAAGGGTGCGCCTCCACGTTGGTCCCATTCGAGCGGCGGGGGCTTGGGGAGGAGGCGAGGCCGAGCTGCCGCCAACCGAGCGCTCGGACCGCTCAGAAGGTTTCGGCGCCGCCGGTCGGCAAACCGAGGGACTCGAGGCCGTAGCCGATACCGTAGCGCTCGGCGTAGAGGTTCGGAAAAAGCGTGCGGGCAAGGCGCCGGTAGAGGCGGGTGCGGGCGGCATCGTCCTCGCCTTCGGCCGTACCGAAGACGGCGCCGATCGGCTGATCGTTCGCACAGAACGCCGCAGCGACCAGGGTCGGCTCGCCAAACGCGGGCGGCGTGAGGCAGGGGTTGGCGCCGGGGAGCGCACCCAAGGTCACGACCAGGATCGGGGCGCCATCGGCCGGAGCGGTGGTGGTGAAGCCCACTGAGAGTGCCTCAACCGCATCGCCCATCACGGCCAGGATCGCCTGTTCCGTCGTCGCCGTGTCCGGCCCGTCGGGAAGGCCTTCGACGCGTCCCGACACCGGGCCGCTGCGCGCGGCGAGTTCGAGCGCGATCCGCGCGTCGCGCGGCGATGTGCCCACCACCGGCTCGACCAGTGGCCCGCTCGCCGCACAGCCGCTGAGAACGATGGCCGCGACCACGGTCACCAGCGCCCGCAGCTTATGGCTGTGGCCCTTCGCGTTCACGTCCGCACGACGTCAAGCTCGGGCCCAGGTTGCCTCCCAAGGACGCGCGATGCCATCAAGCGGGTACGAGCGATCGCAGGTCGTCCAAGGAACGTGGACAGCGCTCTAGCCACGTCGGAGCATGCTCTCCGGCATGAAGAGGTCACGCCGCAGCTCGATGTTGGTCTCGACGTCCTCGAGCAAGATCTCGGTGGTCTTGCCCTGCGCGTCACGCACCCGCCAGCGCCGAAGCGCCATCGGGCGCAAATCGAAGTACAGTTCGAGCGTCCCAAGCCCAGGCTCTGCCGTCTTGAAGACCGTAAGCTCAAGCTGATCATCGACCTCCGCGATGCTGCGGATCGTGACCTCGCCGGTTAGCCGGATCGGATCATCGAGGAGCACGCCCAAGGGCGTGCGATCAACCGGCAATGTCGTCGTCTGATCGGTTTCACCGTCGTACATGATGAGCCGCCAATCGGTGGCGACGAGCAGGAGCTGCTCCGGTGGGTCGTATTCGAACCTGAGCCGTCCTGGTCGCTGGATGTAGACGCGGCCGCGCGCGATCCGGCTGGCATCGTCGATCTGCGTGAAACGCGCACGAAGGGTGCGCACGCCATTCAGATAGTTTTGCACGTGCCCAACGACGTTTGGCGGTAGTTCGGCAGCGACCGGTCCCGCGAATGCGACCGAACCGAAGAGAGCGAGGAGCGAACGCCGCGTCTGCATGTTGAAATTCTCCGAAAGTCGAAGTCGTCTTGCCAGCCCGCGTTTGAAGGTCAGGTGAACGTGGCGCCTCGGCCGGCGACGGAGCGAACCTGCGACCTTCGGTCGGTCGCGATTGGGCCTTGCGTTGTCGACGTTACCTGAGAACATCGAGCACGGGTCGAGACGCCGGAGCGCTGATGCTGCTTGATACCGACACCTTCACGATCATCAACATGGTGCTGTCTTTTGGCGCGCCGATGGCGCTGGCTGTGCAGCAGCTCTATGCCGTCAGGCGATCCCGACGGGGCGGCAATGACGGCGGTAGCGCGCTACCGAAGCCGGTGCCTACCCCGCTGCCAGGTGACGACGGTCTGCCGCCGTTGCCGAAGGAGTTGGTTGATCTCGTGGTTGACGCCCGGGCGCCCCAGAGCGCCCCACGCGAGCTGGAGCGCGTGTAGCTCGAAGCAGCGCCAGACCTATTGACTGCCGCGTCGCCGTTGGCGGTCAGCTGGCCGTGCCCTGCTGGTTTTGATGCGGGTCGTCGGCGGTGGAATCGGGCGTCGTCGACGGATCTCGCTGCTCGTAATGGCGCCCTACCGCGAGGATGCAGCTCGTGCCGTCCGTGCGCGTCGACAAGACCGTCCACGTGCCGGTCTTGCCCGAAGCGTAGAGCTCGAACAGTCGTCCGTTGTTTTGCAGGCCCAGCGACACTTGCCGCTCCTCGTAGCGTTCGGAGAGTGCGGCAACCAAGGCGGCGTGCTTGCCGCACGCGATCCCTTCCGGCGCGCGCTTGCCGTCCTCGGCGGAGGCAGGGAGGCTGAGAGCGGCCGAGAGGCCGAAGAGGACGACGATCATGGTTCGGCGCATGGCGACCTCTAAAGCTCACACGTCGGGTCCAGTACCCGGCTCGACCAGTTGCGCACGAAGTCCTAAAGGAGCGGTTAAGCTAATGGGACTTCATCATGCTCGTGTCGTTCGTACTCCCCGTCACCACCACGCCGCACCTTGAGGCCACTGCTCGATGAGCGCCGCCGTCGTTACCGTCGCCCAGCAGAAGGGCGGCTGCGGCAAGACCACGATGGTTGCTCAGCTCGCGGTCACGCTCGCCCAAGAAGGATTGCGGGTGGCCTGCCTGGACATCGACCCGCAAGGCACCTTGGCGTCATGGGGCGCGCTACGCGGCGAGGCCGATCGTCGATGGCCGGTGACCATCGAGGTCGCGCAGGGCTGGAAGCTGAAGCTCGCCATCGATCAGCTCGTTCGTGCGCACGACGTGGTCGTGGTGGACAGCCCGCCGCATGCGGCGACCGAATCGCGGACGGCGATCCGCGCCGCCTCGCTCGTGCTCGTGCCGTGCCAACCGAGCCTGCTCGACGTCTGGGCGAGTGGCGCCACCATCGAGCTAGCCGAAGCGGAGCGGCGGCCGGCCGCCGTCGTCTGGAATCGCGTGCCGCCCCGTGGGCGAATCATCGACGAGGCGGTGACGGCGCTGGCTGAGCGCGGGCATGGGTCGCTTCCCGTCGGCCTCGGCAACCGGAGCGCCTTCGCGCAGAGCATGCATCGTGGTGCAGGCGTCATCGAGACCGAGCCGCGCGGCCGAGCCGCTGCGGAGACGCTGGCGTTGGCGGAGGCCGTGCGCGCGCGCCTGTGAGCGCTCCGTGTGCTTGGCGATGCGCTCGCTCTGGACTATGCACCGCCCCCTGACGGCGTGACGCCGTCCCATGCCCCGGAGGACAGCGGTGGCCACAGAAGCCGGCGGCGAACGCCCCATCGAGAGCAAGGCCGAGCTGGTCGGACACCTGGCGGCCGGCGAGAAGGCTCGGGCCGCGTTTCGCATCGGCACGGAGCACGAGAAGTTCGTCTACCACCGCGATGACCTGCGGCCGCTCGACTATGAGGGTTCGGGCGGTATCCGGTGGCTCCTCGAGCGGTTCGCCGATCGCTTCGACTGGCAGATCGTCCGCGAGGCCGAACTGCCGGTGGCGCTGACCCGAGAGCGCGCCAGCATCACCCTCGAGCCGGGCGGCCAGTTCGAGCTGTCCGGGGCGCCGCTCGCGACGCTGCATGACACCTGCACCGAGGCGAACCGGCATCTCCAGGAGGTGAAGGCGATCACCGAGCCCGCCGGCATCGGGATGCTCGGCATGGGCTTCAACCCGAAATGGTCGCTCGCCGAGACCCCGCGCATGCCGAAGGGCCGCTACGCGATCATGCGCGCCTACATGCCGAAGCGTGGCGGGCTCGGCATCGACATGATGCACCGTACTGCGACCATCCAGGTCAATTTGGACTTCGCCAGCGAAGCCGACATGGTGCAGAAGTTCAAAGTGAGCCTTGCGCTTCAGCCGATCGCCACCGCGCTGTTCGCCAACTCGCCCTTCGCCGACGGCCGCCCCAACGGCTGGCTCAGCTACCGCGCGCATTGCTGGAGCGACGTCGATCCCGATCGCGCGGGCTTGTTGCCGTTCGTCTTCGAGGACGGCTTCGGCTACGAGCGCTATATCGACTACCTGCTCGACGTGCCGATGTACTTCGTCCACCGCGGTGACGCGTACATCGACGCGAGCGGCCAGTCCTTTCGAGACTTCCTCGACGGCCGGCTGCCGGCGCTGCCCGGCGAGCGCCCCACGCTGGCCGATTGGGAAGATCACCTGACCACCGCCTTCCCGGACGTGCGTTTGAAGCGCTTTTTGGAGATGCGCGGCGCGGACGGTGGTCCCTGGAGCCTGATCTGTGCGCTGCCGGCGCTCTGGGTGGGGCTGCTCTATGACGAGGCGACCTTGGCCGCAGCCTGGGATCTGTGCCGCGACTGGACCCAGCCCGAGATGGCGGCCCTCAGGGTGGCGGTCGCGCGCGAGGGGCTGCGCGCACCGTTCAGGGGGCGGACGGTAGGCGTCATCGCGGCCGAGGTGCTGGCGTTGGCTGAAGCTGGTCTCCGCGCGCGCGGTCGGCTAGACGTCGACGGGCGTGACGAGGCCAAGTACCTGGAACCGCTGCAGGAGATCGTGGAGAGCGGTCGTACGCTGGCGGAGGCGAAGCTCGACCTCTATGCGAACGAGTGGGGCGGAAGCGTCGATCCGTTGTTCACGCGCTTCGCCTATTGAGCACCGGACGCGCCGGCGCCTCGGCCAATGGTGGATCCGGAAACGGATCGGCCGTGCTGGCCCCGGCTGAGCGGAACCAGGCATAGCGCTCGCCCAGCGTCACGACGTCGCCGATGACGACCAGCACCGGGTTCTTGGTGTCGAGCGCTCGGGCGGCATCGGCGAAGCCGGCGAGCTTACCCCGGACGATCCGCATCTGCGGCAACGTGCCGTTCTCGATCGCCGCAGCCGGCGTCTCGGGGCCCATGCCAGCCTTAAGCAGCTCACGCACCAGCTCGTCGAGCCCGGTGAGGCCCATGTAGAGGCACAAGGTCTGTCCCGAGCGCGCCAGCGCCTGCCAGTCGTGGGCCGCCGGCCCGTCGTGCCCCTGGCCGGTCGCCAGCACCACGGCGTGGGCGTGTCGGCGGTGGGTCAGGGGGATGCCTGCATAGGCGCAGCAACCGAGGGCCGCGGTGACGCCGGGGACGATCTCGAACGGGATGCCGGCGGCGATGAGCGCCTCAAGTTCCTCTCCCCCGCGGCCGAAGACGAACGGATCGCCGCCCTTGAGGCGGACCACACACTGCCCCTTGCGAGCGCGCTCGACGAGCACTTCGCTGAGCTCGGGCTGGCGGAGGTGATGGTGGGCGCGCCGCTTGCCCGCGAAGACGCGCTCCACCGCAGACGGAATGCAGGCGAGCACGCCTGGCCCGACGAGCCGGTCGTGGACGACGACGTCGGCGGTCTCCAGTAGTCTCAGGGCCTTGACCGTGAGCAACTCCGGGTCACCGGGGCCGGCGCCCACGAGATAGACGCAGCCCTGACGATCGCCCGCGGAAGTGTGACTACGTTCCATCAGGCCGAGCGGTAATGGGCAGCCCGGGAGCGGTCAACGCGGGCGGGCGGGCCTTCCGACCTAGGTGGACGTCGACCAAGCCGGCGTGCTGCCCTCAGCCCCGGCCTGACGTGCTGTCGGTCGACGGATCGAGCAGCCGGTGCAGGTGGACCACGAAGTAGCGCGTGTGTGCATCGTCCACCGTGGCTTGCGCCTTTGCGCGCCAAGCCTTCTCCGCCTCGGCGTAGTTCGGATAGACGCCGACGATGTCGAGCTTCGATAGATCCTTGAAGGTGACGCCCTGCGTGTCCGCGAGTTCGCCACCAAGGACAAGATGAAGCAGCTGCTGGGCCATCGCTCGTCTCGTTGCTGGTCGCGCTCGCGCCTAGGCCATCCATACGACCGTGTCCAGCGGCCTCAGCCGGTGAAGGCGGCGCAGCCAAGGACCTTCGCGTCGAGATGCTCCTCGAATGCGTGGCGCGCATCGCCAAGCGCGGTTTCGACGCTCGTGTCGAACGCGTAGAGAACCATCAACACCTCGCGCGCGCCCTCGGGCACAGCGCTCCGCGCGCTGTCCGATGTGGGGCTCCCGAACGGCCCCAGCGCGTCCACAAGCACAGGCAGGTGCTCGACGTTGAGGACGCCACGACCGATGCCGTCATAAATGTCGTCGGCGGTACCGAGCCGCAGCACGAAGGGCGGTCGAAGCCGCGTCCTGTCGTAAACGCCACAGGCGAGCCCCGTGCGCAGCGAGACGAGCGTGTTGAGGTCGACCATCGGGTTGATGCGTGGCGGCGCCTCGCCCTTCAGCACGCGCCGTACCAATGCCTCCGAGGCCGGCCGGTACCGGCTCGGGTCCTTGCCACAGGCCTTGTAGGCGCGGCGCGTCGTCGCGATCTCGGGCACCGACGCGGCGCCGCCTTCGGTGCGCATGCGGACGGCGGCGGCGGCAGCCTCGAGCGCCGTACCGAGCCCATTGGCCGGGCGGGAGGCTCCGACGCTGGCGAGCAAGCAGCCCAGCGAGACGCGGATGTTGCGTGCGGCAAAGACCGGGTCGATCGCGACGGCGAGGTCAGCGTTGCTCATCATCGTCGTGGCGGACGCGCACGTAGCTCCCCGGTGCGTCGGCCAGCGGCGCCAGGCCCCCGGCGCCGGGCACGCGTGGGTTCACCCATTCGCCGCTGTGCTGATGCAGCCAGTCCGCCCAATCGGGCCACCAGGAACCGGTGTGCTGGGTCGAGCTCTCGAGCCACGTCTCGGCGTCCTCGGCCTGCCCGTCATTGGTGCGGTAACCGTACTTGCTCTTGGTCGGCGGATTGACGATGCCGGCGATGTGGCCGGAGTTGCCGAGGACAAAGCGGACGGGTCCACCGATCTGGCGCACGACCGGGAAGCAGGAGCGCCAGGGTGCGATGTGGTCGTCGACCGTGGCGAGCGCGTAGACGGGCATTGCGATACGGCGCGTGTCGATGGGCGTTCCCAGAGCCTGGAAGTGCCCCGGTCGGGCGAACGCATTGTCGAGATAGAACTTACGCAGATAGTCCGACAGCATCGCCGCCGGCAGACGGGTCGTATCGCTGTTCCAATAGAGCAGATCGAACGCGGGCGGCGGCTTGCCTAGCAAGTAGCTACGGACGAAGAAGGACCAGATGAGGTCGTTCTCCCGGAGCATCGAGAACATATCGCTCAGATAGCGTCCAGGCAGGAAGCCGGTCGTGCCGGACTGCTCTTCCAGCGCCGCCACCAGCTCGTGGTCGATGAAGACCCCGATCTCGCCGACGTCGGTGAAATCGAAGAGGGTGGCGAGGAAGGTGGCGCTCAAGACCCGCTGCTCGTCCTGACCAGCGAGGTGGGCGAGGGCGGTGGCGGTCAGAATGCCCCCGATGCAGAAGCCCAGGACGTTGACCTGCCGCTCGCCGATCGCCTGCTCGATGGCGTCGAGCGCTGCCAACGGACCGTCGCGCAGGTAGTCCTCGAACCGCGTCTTCGCCAGGGCGTGGTCGGGGTTTGCCCACGAGATCAGGAACACGTCGAAGCCCTCCGCCAGGGCGAAGGCGATGAAGCTGTTCTCCGGTTGCAGGTCCAGGATGTAGTACTTGTTGATCCAGGGCGGCACGATCAGGAGGGGCCGACGGCGGACCTCGGCGCGGGTCGGCGCGTAGTGTAGGAGCTCCATCAGCGCGTTCTTGAAGATCACCTTGCCCGGGGTGATGGCCACGTTCTCGCCCAGGCGAAAGGCGTTCTCGTCCGTCTGGCGCATCCGGAGCTGGCCGTGGCCGCGTTCGAGATCCTCGACGAAGCGCCGGAGCCCTTCCACGAGGCTCACCCCGCCGGTTTCGGCGGCGCGGCGTAGCGCCTCGGGATTGGTGAGCCAGAAGTTGGTAGGTGCGCTCGCGTTCACCAGCTGGCGCGCGTAGAAGCGGAGGCGCCGACGCGTGGCAGGCTCGACTTCGCCGGCCTCGACGACGCGCAAGAGCCAGTCGCTAAAGAGCCGATACCCCTGCTGCAGCGTCGCCCAGTACGGCTCTTCGGACCAGGCCGGGTCCGCGAAGCGCCGGTCGCGCGCGGGTTGCGGCACAAGGGCCTGGAGCCCGCTCTTGCCCTGCTGCTCTAAGAAGCCCTGCCAAAGCGTGAGCGTGTCGCGCCAAAGGTCTGCTTGAAGTGCCACTAGGGTGCCGGGATCGGCGAGCAGGCTCTGCTGGAGCTCGGTGCAAGCGCGGGCCACGGTCGCCGCCTTCACCACCCCGAACGTCTCGCCCGCGAACTCGTCCATGCGCTCGCGGAAGCCCTTGCCGACCAGCGCCATCGCGCGCTCGCTCAGCGCCATGTACTCCGCCTGCAAGGCGGCCTGATCAGCGTCCAAGTCTTGGCTCCCCCCTCCGCGCAGTGCTAGGCCGTCGACGCCCGTGTCGGCAAGCGCCTTGACGGCCGACAGCGTCGAAGTCCCACCAACGGAGGCCAACAGGCATGGATCGTGACGCCCGGCCGCTGCCGCCAATAGCGCCTCGGCATCCCAGCCGGCGGTCGTGGCACGGCATCGAGCTGGTGGACGACTACGCCTGGCTGCGCGATCCGGCCTATCCGGCGGTCGAGACGCCAGAAATCCTGGACCATCTCCGGGCGGAGAACGCCTACGCCGATACGGTGCTCGCGCCGGAGCAAGAGCTTGCCGAGCGGCTGTTCGAGGAGCTGAAAGGGCGGCTCAAGCAGGACGACGCGAGCGTGCCGACGCCGTGGGGCCCCTTTCTCTACGGCTGGCGGTTCGAGCCTGGTGCCCAGTACCGGCGGTGGTATCGCCGCCCGCGCGAAGGCGGTGCCGAGACGGTGTTTCTGGACGAGCCCAAGCTCGCCGAGGGAGCAGCCTACTTCAACCTAAGGACCTACGCGCCATCGCCCGACCATGCGCTCATCGCCTACAGCACCGACCGCGACGGCAGCGAGCGCTACGTGATCGAGGTCATCGACCCGACGACGGGCGAGGGGCTCGCAGATCGCATCGCCAACACCTCTGGCACACCGGTTTGGGGCGATGGCCAGACGCTCTACTATTGCGAGCTCAATGAGCAGCTTCGGCCCTTCCGCGTCCGCCGCCACGCTCTGGGCAGTGATCCGGCGACGGACCCGATCGTCTTCGAGGAGCACGACCCTGGCTTCTTCGTCGGGATCTCGCGCACGCTGAGCGGCGCCTACGTGCTGATCGGCACCGGCGACCACGTGACGAGCGAAATCCACCTACTCCAGACCGATGCCGTCGACGCCGCACCACGAATGATCGCGGCTCGGCGCGCCGGCCACCAGTATAGCGTCAGCCATCGGGGCGACCGGCTGCTCATCGTCACCAACGACCGCCACCGGAACTTCCGCCTCGTCGAGGCGCCCGATGCAACGCCCGACGAGGCGCATTGGACCGAGATCATCCCCGGCTCGGACGCGAGCTATCTCGTAGGTGCTGCCGCTTTCCGCGACTTCGTCGTCGTCGCCTCGCGCGAGCGTGGGCTCGTGCAGATCAGGCTGCGTTACGACGACGGCGCCATTGTCGAGGTGCCGTGGCCGGAGCCGGCCTACGCAGCGGGCCTCGGCGCCAACCACGAATATGGGGCAGACCGGTTGCGCCTGAGCTACAGCTCGATGGTAACGCCGGCCTCGGTCATCGACTTCCACCCAGCGGACCGCCGCATGGAGGTCTTGAAGGTCCAGGAGATTCCGAGCGGCTACGACAAGGGGCGCTACCGGACCGAGCGCCTAGAAGCGACCGCGCCCGATGGCGTCCGGGTGCCGATCTCCATCGTCTACCCCAAGGACTTCCCGCGCGACGGGACTGGGCCCCTTTTGCTCTACGGCTACGGGTCCTACGGCATGGGTCTCGATCCGAGCTTCGGGACGAGCCGGCTATCGCTCCTGGATCGCGGCATTGCCTTTGCCATTGCGCATGTCCGCGGCGGCGACGAATTGGGCCGCGGCTGGTATGACGACGGCAAGCTCGAGAAGAAGACCAACACCTTCAGCGACTTCATCGCCTGCGCTGAGCGCCTCGTCGCCGAACGCTGGACCGCGCCCGGGCGCATCGCGATCGAGGGCGGCTCGGCGGGTGGCATGCTGGTGGGGGCGGTGCTCAACCAGCGGCCCGAGCTGTGGGGCTGCGCGCTGGCGCTGGTCCCTTTCGTCGACGTGCTCAACACGATCCTCGACGAGACGCTGCCGCTCACGCCGATCGAATGGCCGGAGTGGGGCAACCCGATCGAGGACGTGGCCGCCTTCGAGCGCATTCGAGGCTACTGCCCCTATCAGAACCTCAGCGTCCAGGCGTATCCGCCGACCTTCGTCCGCGCCGGGCTAAGCGACCCGCGGGTGACCTACTGGGAGCCGGCGAAGTGGGTCGCGAAGCTGCGGGCGACGAAGACGGACGACAACCTCCTCGTCCTCCGCACCAACATGGACGCCGGTCATTTCGGCGCCTCCGGTCGCTTCGACGAGCTGCAAGAGCGCGCCGAGGAGTTTGCCTTTCTGCTCAAGGTGTTGCGCGCGACCTGAGTACGGTCAGCCCGCGAACGGGGTCTCCGGCATACCCTGGAACCCCGGTTGACAAGCGAGGAGGCTGCCGGCGAGCGGCTCCTCGCGCACTTGGGCGTCGGTAAGCGTCTCTATGCCGGTGGGGATATAAAGGGTGCGGTAGTCGGGACCGCCGAAGATGCAGCTCAGGCCGCGCGACACTGGCAAGGCGATGATCCGTTCCATCTTGCCGGTTGGATCGTAGCGCACGATGCGGCCGAGGACGGGCTGCGCGCTCCAGACGAAGCCCTCGGTGTCGACCGTCAGCCCGTCGGGAAAGCCGCCTCCTGTCAGGTCGACCTCAACGAACGTCCGCCGATTGGCGATGACGCCCTCGACCGAATAGAAGTCGTACGCAAAGATCGTGTAGCGGAAGCTGTCCGTGTAATACATCGTGCGTCCATCAGGACTCCACCCGGTGCCGTTCGAGCACTTTACTTGATCTTGCATGCGGGTGATCCGGCGATCCGCATCAAACCGGTAGAGCACACCGGTCGGCCTGTGCCAGTCCACATTGCACATGGTGCCTGCCCATAGCCGGCCCTGGGGGTCACACTTGCCGTCGTTGAACCGGTTGTCGGGCCGATCCGGCTCGGGGTCGTCCAGCACTTCCAATTGGCCGGTGTCGAGATCGTAGAACGCGAAGGTCTTGCGCAAGGTCAGGACCAGGCCACCGCCGTCGCGCGTCGCGAGGGACGTCACCCAGTCGGGCATTTCGATCGAGCGGTACGTGCCGTCGCTCGGCCGCAGGGTCTGGATCTGCCTACCCCGTATGTCCACCCAGTAGAGCTGTTCCGTCTTGGCACACCACAGGGGCGACTCGCCGTTGATGTTCTTCGAGGGGACCGCGACCTCGACCTCGCAGGGCGTCGGCTCGATCTCGTAGGGCCTGCCAGTCCGATTCATGAGCTTTTTCCTCTTGGACCGGTAGCGTGCTGCTAGGGCGTTGGCCGCTTTCCGAAGCACGGCGTAGCGTCGTTGCGACGGCCGTCACGCGGCTCGGAGCGCCGCCGGTACGCCTCGGTTCAGCGCCTGATCCAGGTCCTCCACCAGATCCTCCGGGTCCTCAAGGCCGACGGAGAGGCGGATGAGGTCGTCGCCAATGCCGAGTTCGGCCCGGTCCTCGGCGGTGAGGCGGGAGTGGGTCGTGGTGGCCGGGTGGGTGGCGAGCGAGCGCGCGTCACCCAGATTGTTGGAGACGCGGACGACCTCGAACGCGTTGAGTACGCCGAAGGCCTCGTCGAAGCCACCCCGGACCCGGAATGCCAGCAGATTGCCGGGCCCCGCCATCTGCCGCTGGGCAAGCGCATGCTGTGGATGCGAGGCAAGGCCCGGGTAGAGCACATCCTTCACCGCCGGGTGCCCTTCGAGGAAGGCTGCCACCTGTTCCGCGTTCCGGACGTGCTCGCGCACGCGCAGCTCGATCGTCTCGAGTCCCTTGGACAGCACCCAGGCGTTGAAGGGGCTGAGGTTGGGGCCTGTGTTCTTGACGACAGGATGGATGATGTCCTGGCGTGTCGCGGCATCGCAGAGGATGACGCCGCCGAGGCAGCGGCCCTGGCCGTCGATGTGCTTGGTCGCCGAATAGACGACGATATCGGCGCCGAGCTGCAAGGGCTTCTGCAGCACAGGCGTCGCGAACACGTTGTCGACGACCACGGTGGCGCCGGCTTGGTGCGCGAGGCGGCTCACCGCCTCGATGTCGACGAGTTCGAGCGTCGGGTTGCCGGGCGTCTCGAAGAACACTGCTGTCGTGGGTCGGGCGAGCGCCTGAGCCCAGGCGTCGAGGTCCGTGCCGTCGACGAGTTCGACCTCGACGCCGAAGCGCGGCAGCCACTCGGTCACGATCCAATGACAGGAGCCAAAGAGCAGGCACGCCGAGACGACGCGGTCGCCGGCCTTGAGGTGGCTCATCAGCGCGGTATTCACCGCGGCCATGCCGGTCGCCGTGGCGATCGCGTCCTCGGCGCCTTCTAAGAGAGCCATGCGTCGCTCGAAGCCGCGCACGCCGGGGTTCTCGACACGGCTGTACTGATAGCCGGGGTCGGTCCCCTCAAAGCGCGCGGCGGCGTCCTCGGCACGCTCGTAGACGAAGCCCGAGGTGAGGTAGAGCGCTTCGGAGGTCTCGCCCAAGGGCGTGCGCTCGTGACCGCCGTGGATCATGCGGGTCCGCGCCCGCCATGTCTCGCTCATCGCCTTGTCCTCGCCCCGGCATGCGGCGTGACCGGTAGGGATAGCGCTCGCCGCGGGGAGCGCAATGAAAAGCACACCGGGTAGCTGGGCGCGCTCTTTCGCGATCGCTAGCGAGCCGTGGCGTTCAATACGCTGCTGAGCAGCGCCCGAAGGCCGGTTCCGCCGCCGAGGATCGCGAGCGCGACGATGGCGATCAACGCGACGACCAGCGTCACGAGCACACCGTTCAGGACGCTGGCACCAAATCGCTCGAGGCGGGAGGCGAAGGCGCTCTGGCGGGCGCGGTCCTCGGCCAGCTGGTCCGCGGTGGCGAAGAGGCGATCGAAGCGACCGCTCTCGTGATCGGCCAGGACGAGCCGCGCCGCCGAGGCGGCAGCCTGCAGGCGCCCGTCATCGCCCTGCTCGCGGGCTTCTTCGATGTCGTCATAGAGGAGGTCGTTTGCCGCCGCCGCAAAGACCTGATGCGCTTGTCGCAGCATGTCGTCGTAGCGGCTGGGAGGCGTGTTGCGGACATAGACCGCGATTTGCTCGGCGGACGGGACGGCGCCGTGCAGCGCTGTCTGATGGTCCGCCCAGCGCAGGAGGTCACGGCCGAACGCACCGATGGCGATGTCGGCGACGATCGGACTGTCCGAACTGGCTTCGGTGCGATCGACGAAGTAACGGATGACGTCGAGCGGTGCCTCGAAAGTGAGATCAGCCATGATCCCCTGAAGCGATCGCTCGGTTCAGCGCCTCATTGATCCGCTGGCGCGACGTGCGGAGCGCAACGCGGCCCTGCGCGTCGACAACGACCACCTCGCTGCTGCGAGTCGCCGGTTTGCGACCAGTCTGGCGAAGCTTCGTGGGCCGCGCGGCTTGCGCACGCTTCGATCCCGATCGGACGATCGACGACATCAATCGCTCCTTTGCGTCTGAGAGCAAAATGCGGTCGCCGCTCGTCGTCGTCAACGGCCGGTGGCGCGCTGCCGCGCCGCCGGCCGCACTGGATCAGGCGTTGCCGGCAGCCTTGCTCTGAGCCAGGAGCTGGCGCAGCACGTAGTGCAGAATGCCGCCGTTCATGAAGTAGTCGACCTCGTCGAGCGTATCGATCCGGCAGAGCAGCTCGGTCTCCTCGGTGGAACCGTCAGCCCGGGTGATACGACAGCCGAGGTTCATGCGCGGCTTGAGGCCCGCTTCGAGCCCGGTGATGTCGACCAGCTCGGAGCCGTCGAGGCCAAGCGTCTTGCGCGTGGCGCCGCCCGTGAAGTTGCAGGGCAAGACCCCCATGCCGACCAGGTTCGAGCGGTGGATGCGCTCGAAGCTCTCGGTCACGACCGCCTTCACGCCCAGGAGGTTCGTGCCCTTCGCCGCCCAGTCGCGGGAGCTGCCGGTGCCATACTCCTTGCCGCCGAAGATGACGAGCGGGACGCCGCGCTCGGCGTACTTCATCGCTGCTTCATAGATGGTCATCAGCTCGCCTTCGGGCATGAGCTTCGTCCAGCCACCGTGTTTGCCCTCGGCCATTTCGTTTTGGAGGCGGATGTTGGCGAACGTGCCGCGCATCATCACCTCGTGATTGCCGCGGCGCGAGCCATAGGAATTGAAGTCCTTCTGCTGGATCTGATAGCCCATCAGGTAGTCGGCGGCCGGGCTCGCCTTGGCGATCGAGCCGGCCGGGCTGATGTGGTCGGTCGTGATGCTGTCGGCGAAGAGACCGAGGATCCGCGCACCTTTGATGTCCGACACCGTCTCTGGAGCGGTCGGCGACATGCTCTCGAAGTAGGGCGGCAGGCGAACGTAGGTGCTGCCTTCCTCCCACTCATAGGTCATTTCGGCATCGCCCGACGCGATCGCCGCCCAGCGCTCATCGCCGGTGAAGACGTCGCTGTAGCTCTCGACGAACATGTCGCGATGGACGGCGGCCTGCACAGCCGCGTCGACCTCGGCGGGGCTGGGCCAGACGTCCTTCAGGTAGACCGGGCCGTCCTTGCCCTGGCCCAGCGGTTCGGTCGTGATGTCCTTGGTCATCGATCCCAAGAGGCCATAGGCGACGACCAGCGGCGGCGAGGCCAGGTAGTTGGTGTGGACCTGCGGGTGGACGCGACCCTCAAAGTTGCGATTGCCGGACAGCACGGACGCGACCACGAGGTGGCCCTCGTCCACGGCCGTGGCGATGGCGTCCGGCAAGGGTCCCGAGTTGCCGATGCAGGTGGTGCAGCCATAGCCCACCAGATCGAAGCCGATGTCGTTCAGATAGGTGTCGAGGCCGGCCTTCGCGAGGTAGTCGGTGACGACCTTGGACCCTGGTGCCAGCGAGGTCTTGACCCACGGCTTGGTCTGGAGGCCGTGTTCCACCGCCTTCTTCGCGACGAGGCCGGCGGCGATCATCACGCCCGGGTTCGACGTGTTCGTGCAGGAGGTGATCGCCGCGATCACGACGTCGCCGTTGCGGAGGCTCAGATCGGTGCCGCTGATCGGCACTTCGGCGTCGACCGGCGTGCTGCCGGCAAGCGTCGGCAGGACCTCCTTGAACGCGCGGGCGGCGTCGGTGAGCGCCACGCGGTCCTGCGGCCGCTTCGGGCCGGCGAGCGAGGGCACGACGTCGCCCAGATCGAGTGCTAGCGTATCAGTGAAGACGGGCTCGGCCATGCCGTCATGGCGCCAGAAGCCCTGCGTCTTGGCATAGGCTTCGACAAGCGCGATCCGCTCAGGCGCACGACCGGTGAGCTTGAGGTAGTCGATAGTGATCTGATCGACAGGGAAGAAGCCGCAGGTGGCGCCGTACTCGGGCGCCATGTTCGCGATCGTCGCCCGGTCGGCGAGCGGCAGGTGCGAGAGGCCGTCGCCGTAGAACTCGACGAACTTGCCCACAACGCCCTTCTGGCGAAGCATCTGTGTCACCGTGAGCACGAGGTCGGTAGCCGTGGCACCTTCGGGGAGCCGGCCCGTCAGCTTGAAGCCTACCACCTCGGGGATCAGCATCGACACGGGCTGGCCGAGCATTGCGGCCTCCGCCTCGATCCCGCCGACGCCCCAGCCGAGCACGGCGAGGCCGTTGATCATCGTGGTGTGGCTATCGGTGCCGACCAGCGTGTCGGGGTAGGCCACGGTCTTGTTGCCGTCCTTGCCGGTCCAGACCACTTGGCCCAGATGCTCGAGGTTGACCTGGTGGCAGATGCCTGTTCCCGGCGGCACCACACGGAAGTTATCGAAGGCTTCGCTGCCCCAGCGGAGGAACGCGTAGCGCTCGCCATTGCGCTCATACTCGAGCTCGACATTGCGTCTGAAGCTCTCCGGGCCGCCGAAAGCGTCGACCATGACGGAGTGGTCGATGACCAGATCACAAGGGCTCAGCGGGTTGATCAGCTTCGGATCGCCGCCGAACTCCACCATCGCCTGGCGCATGGCCGCCAGATCGACCACGGCCGGCACGCCGGTGAAGTCCTGCATGAGGACACGCGCCGGCCGGTACGCGATCTCGGTGTCCGAGCGGCGTGCTTCGGTCCAGGCAGCCATGGCCTTGATGTGGTCGGTCGTGACGCTCCGGCCGTCCTCGTGACGGAGCAGGTTCTCTAGGAGCACCCGCAACGAGAAGGGCAGGCGCTCGACCGCGCCGATCTGGCTCGCCGCCTCGGGCAGCGAAAAGTAGTCGTAGGCGACATCGCCGACGTTCAGCGTCCGGCGCACACCCAGCGTATCGGAACCCGTGATGGCCACGATGCTCTCCCAGCTTTGTGAGGCCGGCCGGCGACGGTGCGCCGCGCGACGGTCGGCATTGATCTCGGATCAGTCGCCTGCTGCGGCCTGCAGCCTCAGGCTGGTGATCCGTCGTTCGGTGATCGCCGCGCGCATGCGCAAAATCACCACGGCATAGAAGTAGAATGTGAAGGCCACGGCCAAGGTCAACAGTGGCCACAGCATCGAGCCGTGAATTGTCGGCCCGTCGAAGCGGAGCACACTCGCGGGTTGATGCAGCGTGTTCCACCAATCGACCGAGAATTTAATGATCGGCAGGTTGACCGAGCCGACGAGCGCCAGGATGGCCGCGGCGCGGGCGCCGCGCGCCGGCTCGTCGAAGGCATCGTGCAGCGCGATGTAGCCGAGATAGAGGAAGAAGAGGATCAGCATCGAGGTGAGCCGGGCATCCCACACCCACCAGGTCCCCCACATCGGCTTCCCCCAGATCGCGCCCGTGACCAAGGCGAGGAAACAGAAGACCGCGCCCGCCGGCGCCGCCGCGCGGCCGTAGAGATCGGCGAGTGGGTGGCGCCAGACGACCGAGAAGACCGAGGCGATCGCGATCGTCAGGTAGACAAAGAGCGCCATCCAGGCCGCCGGTACATGCGCGAAGATGATCCGATAGGCATCGCCCTGCTGGTAGTCCATCGGCGCCAGGACCAGCCCGCCATAGAGGCCGACCACGAAGAGCAAGAGCGCCACGGCCAACAGATAAGGGTAGAGGGCGTCTGCGAGGCGTTGGAAGCGCAGCGGATTGGCGAACCAGTGGATCATGCGAGGCTGTATAGCCGTTTGGCCGTTCGGTGCGAACGCTGATCAGCCGCACTTAGGTCTGCTCGACAGAGCGCTCAATGCGGCCCGATGACCTTGCCGCAGTTTTCAGCGCTCCTGCGTTGTCGGATTTGTGGTGACGGGCGCGCCTTTGAGGATCGGCCAACATATCAGCGCCAACAGGGCCGCAAGCGTTGCTAGCAGGGGCGCTACCAGGTCGAGCGCGCCGAGATCGGCGACCATGCCGGCGAGGGTTGGGACCGCGACGGCGCCCAGCATGGCGGCGCTCACCTGCGCGCCCACCAGCCGGGCTGCCGTTCGTGCCTCGAACACCCGCGCGGTGTGGGTCATGAGCATCGGGAAGACGGGCGCGGCGCCGAGGCCCGTCAAGACGAGGCCCAGCCCGGCCAGCGGCATGGGCGCGATCGCGAAGACGAGCGCGCCTGCGAGCATCGCGCCGACCCCAACGGCGACCAATGTCGGCGGGCCGATGCGGTCTGCGACGACGCCGACGAGCACGCGCCCGGCACACAGGCTCGTCCAGTAGACCGCGGTCCAGATGCCCGCGACATCGGCCGCGATGCCGCGCTGTTCGGTAAGCAGCGTGAAGCTCCATTGGCCCACACCAAGCTCCACGCCCGTGTAAATGAAGAACGCGAGGACATGGAGCAGCGCCCGCGGACTGAGCAGGGTCGGCCCGCGGGGTGGAGCACCGCTTTGCGCCGGCGCGCCATTCTGCCACCGTCCGGCGGTCAGCACGAAGAGGAGCGTCAGCAGACCCAGGGCGGCGCCGACGCTGGCATAGCCGAGCCGGTAGCCGGCGCCGGCGGCGAAGACGGCGGCAAGGATGAAGGGGCCCAGGGCGGCGCCTAGACCCCAAGCGGCATGCAGCCAATTCATGCGGCGTGCCGAGAAGTGCGCTGCGGCATAGGCGTTCAGGCCGGAATCGATGGCGCCCGAGCCGAGCCCGCCGAGCACCCCGGCCGCGAGCACCAGCCAAAAGCTATCGGCGAGGGCCACGCCGAAGGCGCCGACGGTCACGAGCGCAGTGCTCAGCGGCAAGAGGCGGCCGATACCAAGTCGCGGTGCCACCCACCCGGTGGCGAAACTGGAGCTCATATAGCCGACGCTGATCGCGGCGAGCACGGCCCCCATGGCGCTCTGCGGCAGGGCGAACGTGTCCCGCAAGCCGGGCCAGGCGACGCCGAGCACGGCATCGGGTAGGCCGAGGCTGATGAACGCGATGCAGGCGAGGAGAAAGAGGCTCAAGCGACGGCTATTCGAGGGCTAGGCGCAGCGCTGCGGCTGTCGCGATTGGGGCCAGGGCGAGCGCACCGAGCAGCATGGCGCCCAGGATCATGAGCTGCGGTGCCGCGCCCAGGCCCGAAACCCAGCCCTCGATTGCCGAGACCCCGAAGATGAGCACGGGGATCTGCAGCGGTAGCACGATCAACGCAAGCAACAGGCCGCCGCGCCGGCTGTTCACGAGCAGTGCTGCGCCGATGCTGCCGATGAGGGTGAGGGTGGGGGTGCCCAGCAGAAGGACCGTCGGCACCGCCCAATAGGTTTCGGCAGGCAGGCCCAGAAGCAGGCACACGAGGGGTGAGAAGAGGATCAGGATGGCACCGCTGGTAAGCCAATGCGCCGCCGCCTTGGCGACCGCCACAAGCTCGAGGCTGATGTCGGCGGTGGCGAGCAGGTCCAACGTGCCATCCTGCGCATCGGCTGTGTAGAGCCGCTCCAAGGTGAGCGTGACGGCGAACAGCGCCAGGACCCAGATCAGGCCGACGCCGATCCGTTCCAGCACCTGCGGCCCCGGGCCGACGCCCAACGGAAAGAGGGAAAGCGCCAGTAGGAAGAAGGTCAGCCCCTGAGCCATCTCGCCGCCGGAGCGCAGGGCCAGGCGGACCTCGTGGCGGAACAGAGCGGCGGCCGTCCTCAACCGCCCAGCTCCAACGTCGGTGCGCCATCGATCGCAATGTCGCCGTGGGTAGCGGCAATGACGGCACCACCCATTGTCCGGTGGTCCGCGATCAACGCCTCGAGGCGATCGCGGTTGCGCGTGTCGAGGCCGACCGCGGGCTCATCCAGCAGCCAGAGGTGCCGCGGTACCGCCGCCAGGCGGGCGAGCGTGAGCCGGCGGCGCTGACCAGAGGAAAGGTGTCGCGCCGGCGTGTCGGCTAACCTCACCAACTCGAAGGTCCGGAGGCCTATCTCCACGGCACCGCCCCCGAGGATGTCGGCGACGAACGCCAGGTTCTCTTCGACCGTCAGCGCCGGCTTCAGCGCGTCGGCGTGGCCGACATAATGCAGCGCCTCGGTATCGGCTCTGGAGCCACGCTCGATCCGCCCGGCGGCCTTCGGCACGAGACCCGCGAGGACGCGCAGAAGCGAGCTCTTGCCGCTGCCGTTGGGTCCGCGCAGCATGAGAGCGCCGCCTGCCTCGACGGTGAAGGAGAGGTCCTTGAACACTGTCCGGCCCGCACGACGGCAAGCGAGGCCTTCGACGAGGAGCACCTAGCGGGCCTCGGGAGCGGGCGCCTCAGGCACGCTGGTCGTCGATGACCTTGCCGTCATTGGGCAGGGAGCCGGGCGCTACCAGTTCTACGTCGCCGCGCAACGAGGTGACGTCGCGCAGGCTGTCGCCCAAAGCTGCATCGAGCCGTCCTTCGCGATCGGCGGTCTCGGCGAGGAGGCGGAGCCGATCCTTGCCTTCATCGACGTCGACGACCAGGCGGCCACGGCGCAGATGATGCCGCGTGAGGATCGCTGCAACCTGCTGCGGATGGACAAAGAGACCGCGAACCTTGGTCGATTGGTCGGCCCGGCCGAGCCAGCCGCGGATACGTCTATTGGTGCGCCCGCAGGGGCTCGTACCATTCATGATCGCCGACAGATCGCCCGTGGCGAAGCGGATCAGCGGGTAGTCGGGATTGAACGAAGTGACCAGCACCTCGCCGACCTCGCCGTCCTCGACCGGCTCGCCGGTGCCGGGGCGGACGATCTCGAGGATGATGGCCTCGTCGATGATCAAACCCTCGCGGGCCGAGCTCTCATAGGCGATGAGGCCGAGATCGGCGGTGGCATAGCACTCGTAAGCGTCGACGCCGCGCTTCAGCAGGCGGTCCCGTGTGGCGGTTGGAAACGCGGCACCCGAGACTACGGCGCGCTCGATCGATGAGATGTCGATACCGCGCTCGCGGCCTTCGTCGAGCAGCGCCTCGAGGAAGTCGGGCGTTCCGGCAAAGGCGACGGGGCTAAGCCGCTCGATCGCTTCGAGCTGCCGTGCGGTCGGGCTGGTGCCGGCGGGGATCACCGGGCAACCGAGCAACCGCGCGCCACCCTCGATCATCGCGCCCGCCGGCGTGAGATGATAGGAGAACGCGTTGTGGATCAGCTGGCCGGTGCGGAAGCCGGCGGCGAAGAAGGCGCGCGCAAAGCGCCAATAGTCGGTGCGCAGGCTCTCGGGCTCGCAGATCGGGCCCGGCGAGACGAAGGCGCGCGCCAGACGGGGAAGCGGCGTCGCGGCGAGCCCGCCGAAGGGCGGCTCGGCCGCCTGCCGCGCGACGAGGTCTGCCTTGCGCAGGACCGGCAGCTTGGCGAGCGCATCCGGCGAGCTGATATCGGCCGCGTCCACGCCATCGAGCTGCGCCGCAATGCCGGGCGCGTTGTCCATGGCGTGGCGGACGAGGCCCGGCAGCGCCGTGAACATCTGGGCGAGCCGCTGCTCGGGGTCGCGGACCTCCTGACGGTCGTAGAACTCGCCCGCCTGCTCCACCATGTGGCCTCCGGTGTTTTGCTGCAGTGCCAAAGTGGGCGGACTATAGCCAACGTTTACGACGTTTGTAGCTTTTGATATCTCGAAAGCTCCGGCGGCCGGTCGAGCCGACGCCGAGATAGAACTCCTTGACGTCCTCGTTGTCGCGGAGCGTCTGCGCGGGCCCCTCCATGACGATCCGGCCGTTTTCCAGAATGTAGCCATGATCGGCGTAGCGCAGCGCGATGTTGGTGTTCTGCTCCGCCAGGAGGAACGTCACGCCGGCCTCGCGGTTCAGTTGGGCGACGATCTCGAAGATCTCCTCGACGAGTTGCGGCGCCAGGCCCATCGACGGCTCATCGAGCAGGATGACGCTGGGTTTGGCCATCAGCGCGCGCCCGATCGCGCACATCTGCTGCTCGCCTCCCGACGTGTAGCCCGCCTGTGCGCGATTGCGTTCCTTGAGCCTCGGGAAGTAGCCGTAGACCATCTCGAGATCGCGTCGGAGCGCGGCCGCACCGTCGGTTCGGGTGTAGGCGCCGGTGAGCAGGTTTTCTTCGACGGTCAGATGCTCGAAGCAACGCCGCCCTTCCATCACCTGAACGACGCCTCGGCGCACCAGCTCGTTAGGCGAGAGGTGGGACACATCCTCGCCGGCGAGCTTGATCGACCCCTTTGTCACCTCGCCACGTTCGGCCGTGAGCAGGTTGGAGACAGCCTTCAGCGTGGTCGTCTTGCCCGCGCCGTTCCCGCCCAGAAGAGCGGTGATGGCGCCCTGGTGCGCCGCGAGCGAGACACCCTTGAGCACCAGCACGACGTGGTCGTAGACGACCTCGATATTGTCGACGGAGATCAGCGGCGCCCCGGCGGGCGCCGCTTGCTCTCTCGTCGCAGCCGATGTCGCGGCCATGGCCCGCTCAGCTGCTCGGGCACTCCCGTGGGGTGATGCCCTTCTCAGCGGCGTAGGCCGCAGCCGATTCCTCGATGAGCGGCCGGACGATGTCGGTCATCGGCGCGTACCAGTCCGAAACGCGCGTCCACTCCGAGCCGTCCCACTGCTGCAGGAACACGGCACCGCCGCCCTCGTGGTCGGCGCAAGAGACGGCGACCGGGTTCATGAACTCGCCGAGGCCCAGTTCCGCCAAGCGCTCCTCGCTGAGGTTCAGGTTCTCGAAGCCGTCGCGGACCTCTTCGCCAGTCAATGGCCGCTCACCGTGAATGCCCTGAGCGACACGAATGGCCTCGACGATGATCGCCGAGTTGACGATGCCGCGATTGTAAAGCACCTCGCCGACCCGCGCCTCGTCACCGGCACCGTTGCCCTTGGCGTAGACGTGCTCGAGGATGTCCTCGTGCACGCCGAACTCGGTACCCGGGCTGTGAAAGTTGGCTGCCAGATAGCCGACCGCGCTGTCGCCCGCAGGGGCCACGTCGACCTCCGCACCCGCCCAGTGATTGCCGATGAAGCGATCCATCGGAAAGCCGACCGCCGCCGCCTCTTTGATCGCCGTCGAGTTCATCACGCCCCAGCCCCACATCAGCACCCAATCCGGGCGCAGCCGGCGGCCGATGTTGAGCCAGGTGGCCTTCTGCTCGAGACCCGGATGCGCGACGGGAAACAGCTCCAGCGTGAAGCCCATCTCCTCGGCGAGCGCCTCGAGCGTCGGGATCGGCTCCTTGCCGTAGGCGCTGTCGTGATAGACGAGCGCGATCGTCTTGCCCTCGAGGTCGCCTCCTTCCTGGTCGCGGATGTACTGGATAAGCGACGTAGCCTGCGACCAGTAGGTCGTCGGCATCGTGAACACGTAGGGAAACACCGAGCCGTCCGAGCCGTCGGTGCGGCCGTAGCCCATCGTGAAGAGCGGAATCTTGTCGTTGGTCGCCCGCTCCAACAGCGCGTAGGTGATGCCCGTAGAGAACGGCGAGACCACCGACGCGCCCGTGCTGCCACTGTTCTTCAGCCGCTCGTAGCACTCGACGCCCTTGTCGTTGTTGTAGGCGGTGTCACATTCCTCGAACGTGATCTTGACGCCATTGATGCCGCCGTCGCGCTCGTTGATCATGTTGAAATAGTCGATTTGACCGTTCGCTAGCGGGATCCCGTTGGGGGCATAGGCGCCGGTGCGGTAGGTCAAGAGCGGAACAAACTGCTCGCCCTCTGCAGCGGCGGGAAGCGGGTGAGCGGTCACGGCGACGCCGCCCGCCACAGCGAGCGCAAACGCGGACACGAATCGCATGGTTGGGTCTCCCTGATGGATCGCATGGGTTGCTATGTGTGCGACCCTATTGGTCCAAGGTAGCAAAGCTGCGGCGCGACGCAATTGGCCTGCGCACGTGCCGCGCGGCGAACCCGAGGGCCATCAACGTGTGCCGATGGCTAGCCCCCGTCTGCAAACCAATCGGCCGCCTTCGCATGGGGCGGCCCTGCTTCCGCCGTGGGCTCGGCGAACGCGAAGGCACCCCGGTGATCGTGGAGGGCGCTCAGCAACGCTCCGACATGCGCACTATCGACCCGCGGCATGGCATAGAGCACGTGTCGGTCGATCACGGCCATCGCCTGCAGGGGCACGGGCCCGTAGGCAGCGAACTGTGCCCGGCCCTCCCGCATCGTTGCCGCCTCGGTGCCGCGCAACAGACCGAAATCGAGCTGGCCCGTGTTGAAGAGGCTCGCGAGCCTGGCGGCGTCGGGGGCTCGGGCGACGCGAGCGCGCGCTTCCGGCAAGCGATCAGCGAGCGCGGCCTCGAGCACCTTCGCGAGCGCGTAGCCTTCGGAATCCTGCCGATGGCAGCCGATCAGCAGGTGCCGCTGACGGTAGACGACCCACTGCTGGTAGGGCGTGTGCCCCGTGAGCAGGACACCTGCTGCGCCGCCTCCCAATGCGCGCGCGAGCACGCGACGCGTCAACATTCGGCTCATTGCTCGGTGAACACGTCTTCCTTGAGAACGGCGGTGACGACGTAGTTGGGCACGTCCACCACCTGACCGACGCGCAGGTCGACCGCCACGCTCGCCAGGATGTACGCCTGCTCGCGGGTGAGGCCGTGCTCTCGTTCGATATAGTCGATCATCTGAATGAGCGCGTGCCGTGCGGCGAGCGTCAGGTCCTCCGAGAGGTTCTCGAGGCCTTCGATCGGCTCGCTGTCGAGATAGGTGTGGTAGACCGGAACGGTGCCGGCCTCCTTCAGCGGGAGACCCACTGTCTGATAGAACTGCGTCGGCTCGATGCGACGGATCTGGTCGCCACCTTCCACGTGCGGTGCCGGCACGTTGGCGGCTTCGCCCTTCCTAATCTCGGTAGTGACGGTGACGACGGCACCCATCTCGATCGCGGTCCCCGATACCTCGCCGTCACCTTGCGCGTAGTGCACATCGCCGACGAACAGGCCGCACCCGTCGACGAAGCAGGGAAACAGCATGGTTGTGCCGACCTGCATTTGCTGCACATCCATGTTGCCGCCGTTCTCGCGCGGCGGGATGGTCCTGAGGCACTGGTCCTTGTGGCTGCCCTCTGGGCCGCAGATGTCGGTGGGCAGGGCTCCGGTCGGTTCCGGCGGCAGCGCCACGCCACCGACGGCGCCGAGCGCCGCCTCGCGGGCGAGCCAGCTCCCGACCTCCTCCTCACCCGGAAGCACCCCGACCGAGCCCATGAAGGCTTCATAGGGGATCCGCACGCCGGGCATTTGTTCTGAGGTCGCCGCCAGTCGGTCGAGCTTCCAGTTCACCAGATAGGGCTCGGTGAACTCGTCCCGCAGAAAGCCGAAGCCCGGCACGATGACCGTGTAGCCGTACTGGTCGGGCTCGATGTCCAGGAGTGTCACCGCAAGCACGTCGCCGCGTTCGGCACCTTCGATGAAGATTGGCCCGGTCATCGGATGGACGAGGTTGAGGTCGAGTGCCGCAAGATCATCCGCGTTGCTGTCCAGCGTGAGATCGCTGTCGAGGGCGTCGCGCGTATGCAGGATGATGTGGTCACCCGGCGCGGCGGTCGCCGCTGGCGGGATCGCGGGGTGATAGCGGTTGAAACAGCCCGGGTCTTCGGCGCAATGCGCGCCTTGCTTGGTGATCTCGACCCGGTTCTGCCAAGTAACGTCGGTGGTATCGGCGAGGGCGCCCGACGACGCCGTCAGGATGGCTGCGAGGGCCGTTAGTTGAACGCGCATGGTTGCTCCCATTGCGTGCTATTGCCGGATGACGCGCCGCCTAGCTCCAGCTCGCCGCTGCGAGGCTCGAACGGTAGTCGCGATTGTGCGCCTTGAGCGCTTCGTTGGTGCCCAGGGCGTAGTGCTTCGACATGTCCGGGCTGTACTTGCTGGCCTCGGGCGACCGGCCCAGCGCCTCGGCCATGGAGCGGAGGTGGTGCGGTCCGGTACCGCAGCAGCCACCGATGTAGCGTACGCCGAGATCAGCCGCCTGCTTGGCGAACCTCCCCATCTCGTAGCGCGTGCAGACGAAGGGATCGAGGCCGGCCGGAAACGAGATCCCGCCCGGCAGATGCTCGGGGCAGGGCATATCCGGGTCTTGGAGCGCGCCGAAGGTCGGCATCGCTTCGCTCGTCCGATAGGCCACGGGGAAGCTGCAGACATGCTTCGGCGGGACCTGCGAGACGATCTCTTCGACGACCGGGAGCATCGTCGCCGGGCCGCGATGACAGTTGGCGCCGACGACGTCGACGCCCGCATCGCGAACGATCTTGCAAGCCTCGCCGATGCTGCCGTCGAAGTCCCGAAGCTTGCCCGACTGGTGCACCGCCATGCCGAGCACGAGCGGCAGGCCCACCTCCCGCGCGACCTCGGCGGCGATGACCGCCTCGCCTAAGAACGAGAGGGTCTCGCAGACGATAAGGTCGACGCCCTCGTCCACCGCCCAGCCGAGCTGCTCGGTGAAGATGCCGCGGATCTCGGCTTCGGCCGCGGCGTTGCCGGGTTCGTAGAGGTTCGTGTTGCAGATGTTGCCGGCGACGAAGCAGTCGGGAAAGCGCTCGCGGACACGCTGCGCAATCCGCACGGCCTCGCGGTTCAGCGGTTCGAGCAGGTCCTCCTTGCCGATGAGCCGCAGCTTCTCGCGATGGCCGTAGTAGGTGAAGGCGAGGATGATGTCGGCACCCGCGCGGGCGAACTCGGTGTGAAGCTGTGCCACGACCTCGGGGAATTCGAGGACTACCTCCGGCACGTAGGCGCCGGCCTGTAGATAGCCGCGCCGCTCCATCTCGAAGAGATAGCCACCGCCGTGAAGGACCGGATCGTCGCTGTTGAGGCGGTCCAAGAACGCCTGGCTCTTCTCGGTGCCCATCGCATTGCCTCCCGGCACGTCGTTCTTGCGTCCAATCATACGTCGCGACCCGAGACGCCGCATTGGAAATGTCGCGCTGAGCCGCCGAAGATGATGTCGACCGTGGCGACCGAACGCGGCAACGTCGTTCCGTGACCAGTGGGAGCGCGGTATGCTAACGCAGGCTAGGGTCGTGGTGATCGGCGGTGGGGTCGTCGGCTGCTCGGTCCTCTATCACCTGACGAAGCGTGGTTGGACCGACGTGGTCTTGCTGGAGCGCTCTGAGCTCACCTCGGGCTCCACCTGGCATGCGGCCGGCGGCATGCACACCATCAACGGTGACCCGAACGTCGCCAAGCTCCAGGCCTACACGGTAAACCTCTACCAGGAGCTGGAGGAGATCTCCGGCCAGTCGGTAGGGCTGCACCTCACGGGCGGGCTGATGCTCGCGGCGACCAACGACCGGCTCGACTGGCTCAAGACGATCCTTGCCAAGGGCCGCTATATGGGCCTGGAAGCGGAGCTCGTGTCGCCCGAGGAAGCGCACGAGCTGATGCCGCTGCTCGACCCCAGCCAGTTCGTCGGCGCGCTCTACGACCCGATCGAGGGTCATGTCGATCCGAACGGCGTGACCCACGCCTACGCCCGCGCCGCTCGCAAGAACGGTGCCGAAGTGCATCTCCACACGCGGGTCGAGGCGCTGGCACAGCGGCCCGACGGCAGCTGGCTCGTTCGGACTGACCAGGGGGAGATCGTCGCGGAGCACGTGGTCAACGCCGCGGGGCTCTGGGCGCGCGAGGTCGGCCGCATGACCGGGCTGGAACTCCCGGTGCTCGCGATGGAGCACATGTACCTGCTGACCGAGCCGATGCCCGAGGTGGTTGCGGTCAACGAGCGCACGGGCAAGGAGGTGCTGCACGCCGTCGACTTCGACGGCGAGATCTATCTCCGCCAGGAAGGCCAGGGCATGCTCATGGGCACCTATGAGCAGGACGGTCGCCCCTGGGCGCCGGACAGCACGCCTTGGGACTTCGGCCACGATCTGCTCGATCCGGACCTGGACCGGATCGCGCCGTCGCTCGACGTGGGCTTCACTCACTTCCCCGCCTTCCGCGACGCCGGCATCAAGCAGGTCATCAACGGCCCCTTCACCTTCGCGCCCGACGGCAACCCGCTCGTGGGGCCAATCCCCGGCACGCGCAATCTGTGGGCTGCGTGTGCCGTGATGGCCGGGTTTAGCCAGGGCGGGGGCGTGGGCTTGGCGCTCGCCAACTGGATGGTGGACGGCGATCCGGGCTTTGACGTCTTTGCGATGGACATCGCCCGCTTCGGCGCGTTCGCCACGCCCGCCTACACCAACGCGCGGGTGCGCGAGAACTACGCCAAGCGCTTCTCGATCCGCTATCCGAACGAGGAGCGGCCGGCCGGCCGGCCGCTCCTGACCACGCCCATCTACGACCTGCTCAGGGCTCGAGGCGCCCAGTTCGGTGCGAGCTGGGGTCTCGAAGTGCCGCTCTGGTTCGCGCCACCGGGGCTCGAGGACACCTTCTCCTGGCGTCGGTCGACCGACTTCGCGCCGGTCGGTGCAGAGGCGCGCGCGGTCCGCGAGGCCGTAGGGCTCATGGAGACCTCGAGCTTCGCCAAGTTCGAGGTGACCGGCGAAGGGGCGGCGTCGTGGCTCGATCACCTGCTTGCCTGCCGCATGCCTACACCCGGCCGCATGGGCCTCGCACCGATGCTGAAGCAAGACGGCAAGCTCATCGGTGACCTCACGCTCGCCAATCTGGGCGATGGACGGTTCCTGCTGTTCGGCTCGGGCATCGCCGAGGACTACTACCTGCGCTGGTTCCAGGCGCACCTGCCGGAAGACGGTTCGGTCGCGGTCAGGGCGCTTGGTCTATCGCTCGTCGGGCTCGCAGTCGCCGGCCCCGAAGCACGCGCGGTGTTGCAGACGGTGGCCGACGCCGACGTCTCGGCCGCCGCCTTCCGCTTCCTCGACATCCGCCGTCTGCACATCGGCATGGCACCGGTGATCGCCGGGCGGGTGAGCTACACCGGCGAGCTGGGCTACGAGCTTTGGATGGCGCCCGAGCACCAGCGCTCGGTCTTCAACGCCTTGATCGAAGCGGGCGCGCCGCACGGGCTCAAGCTCTTCGGCTCGCGGGCGCTGAATGCGCTTCGATTGGAGAAGAGCTTCGGCAGTTGGGCGCGCGAGTACCGCCCGCTCTACGGCCCCCTCGAAGCTGGGCTCGATCGGTTCGTCGCGTACGACAAGCAGGTCGATTTCATCGGCAAGGCGGCCGCCTGGGACGAGCGGGAAACGGGCGGCGCCCTCCGCCTCCGGACGTTCATCGTCGACGCGCGGGACGCCGATGCGATCGGTGACGAGCCGATCTACTTCGATGGCGCGGTGCGCGGCTGGGTCACTTCGGGTGGTTACGCGCATGCGTCCGAGGTATCGATGGCGATGGGCTATGTGCCCAAGGGGATTGCCGACGCTAGCGGGCCCTGGGAGGTCGAGATCCTGGGCGAGCGCCTGCCCGCCCGGCTTCAACGGGCGCGGCTCGTTGATCCGGATGGCCGCCGCATGCGCGGCTAGTCGCGCGACACCTTCAGACGCTGCATCCCAAACCGCAGGCAGCCTGGAAAGGTCGGTGCTCAAGAGCTAAACGGCACTTAGCCCGCGTCTCCGAGGTCGGCTGCGCCGTGTTGACGGCGGCAGCCGGTCTTGTCGGTCACGATGCGTTGTCTGGCCACCATGCCGGCGCTCTTGGCCCACCCGGCCGCGGCTCAGTCGACCGGCTTGCCCAGGAGTTCCGAGAGCTCCGTCTTGACCGTGTCGATCTCGGCTTGGAGTTCGGCGACCGCCTCAGCGGTGGCTTTCGCGCCCGCCTCGCCCATGAAGAAGAAGTGGTTGCCGTCCACCCGCCGCGACAAGCGCTCATCGAGATCGTCCGCCAACGCCGTGAGCTCGGACCAGCTCTCGTCCGGCAGCGCCGCGACGTCGACGTCGGCCATATAGCGCTTGTAGAGCGTGTTGGCGTTGTAGAGCCCCCAGGCGGCCTGATCGACGATGGCGTGCCGCTTGTCGGCACGGCCGTTGGGGATGATCGCACCCACGAGCGGGTAGTTGTCGAAGTGGAAGGGCTTCGCGTCCTCCATGGCGGCGATCCGATCCATCACGAAGGTGCCGTCGCGGAACTGCTGCCCATAGCCTTGTAGGTTGATGGGTATGTCGCCCTGATACGCGCTCTTGAACACGTCCTCGGGCACGATCTCCCGGCCCGCCGCCTCGCCCTGAGCGGCCACCTGCCGGAACCAGCCGTCGAAGTTCTTGCGCCGGTCAGCGTAGCCTGACTCCAGCATCGGATACTCACGCGTAATGGCGATCATGCCAGGCAAGGCCGGCGTCGCGGCGAGCGAAACGTAGAACTCGAGGTCGACCCCGGCGTCCTGCATCGCTTCGTGCACAGATTGGGCAATCTTGCCGGCCATGGACCAGCCCAGCACGATGGCGCTCGAGAGACCCTCCGCCTCCATGGTCTCTTTGGCAATGGTTGCCGTCTGCGCACCCCAGTCGCGGATCATGAAATCTGGATGGCTCGTCTCAAGCCCGCCATGCGCGAGCGCGATGGGATAGCTGATGGCGAGCACGCTGTAGCCGGCGTCGACGAGATGGTGAGCAAGGAAGTCTTCCGACCGGGCACCCTCATGCCCACCATACGCAACGCGCGCAGCATGGTGCGCTCCGGGCACGAAAACGATGAGCGGCTTGGCCGTATCGCCCTTCGCGAACCACGTGACTGCAGGAAATCCGGCCGCTTCGCGGATCACCTCACCGGGGTAGAGCGCGGGTGCCTGTTGTGCAGTGGCAGCAGCGGTGAGGCCGATGGCGGCGAGCGCGATGGCTGCGGCACCGAGCAAGGTCTTGCGCATGGTCTTTTTCCCCGATCAGCTCGACCAACGTTTCTGAGTGAGTGCTTAGCGGACGCGCGGAGAGACAGCTAGTTGATCTCTGGGGCTTCGCTGCAGTCCTGCGGAACACGGCGGGCGCCGCAGGTGCTCCGGCGCTTGCGGAGATCAAGCGGATGGCGCGCACCGTCGTCGTGTTTGCCACGGGGCTCTGGGCGTTATCTCGCGTCACCTGCGATGCGGATACGCTCAGGTCCGCTACGGTAGACTTGCTGCGTGGCCTCGAAAGCAGACTGTCATGACGGTTGCGGACGTCGGCGCGCGCACGCCACTATCCCGGCGGCGATCTCGGTTTGCTTGTTGGCTCAACATCCTGTGGATCAATCTTTCTAAGCTATTCAGATATTTCTTGTTTGTAATGCCGATGATGCGCGAGGCGTTGCCGACGATGCCGGGAGTAGCGCCGATGAACGTGTCCGTGTTCCTAATCTGGGGGCTTGGGGACACGATCCTGTTTTTCTGAGCGACAGTCATGTCTTGGCTCATGCTTGTGCAGTTCGGCGTATCGAGAAAAACGGCGCTGCTGGCAGGGTCATTTGTCTGGCTGACCATATTCGGGGTCTTTTGGCTGGGCCTGTTCAACATATACCTCGCGACCCGCCCGATCATGTCTATCGCGCTGCCTCTAGCTTGGGTGGAAGTGGTGGTTGCCGCATGCATTGTGCGATGGTCGGTCGTACGTAAGTAAAGGTACTCGTTCCTCGTCGAAGCTGACGCAGGCGGGTCGTGGGGCCGCGGTGGCCGACGCCTAAGCACGCCACGCGACGACGTCGACCGGGCCATTGACACCGCGCAGGGTGACGGGACCTAGAGGTCGCACGTCGAGTGTGCCCACCCGCGCCGCGAAGGCGGCCGAGGCGACCATTGGGGCATCTGCCGTGCCGCACAGATCGGCGAGGCGGCTCGTGATGTTCACGTCGCGGCCGATGACCGTGTAGTCGAGCCGGGCACCCGAGCCGATATTGCCATAGGCGACCTCGCCGTGGTGCAGGGCGAGCTTCATGCCGAACTCGCCGCTTGCGGCCACGGCGCGCCTGGCGGCCATGGCAGCCTCCAGCGCCGCTCGACACGCTGCGGCGTCATCCGGCCGGTTGACGATCGCGAGCAGGCCGTCGCCCAGGTACTTGAGCACTTCGCCGCCCGCCGCTTCGATGGGCGGCACGACGCAATCGAAGAACCGGTTCAAGAGTGCGACCGTGGCCGCCGCGTCGAGCCGCGACGACCTGGCCGTGAAGCCTCTCATGTCGGCGAACAGGATCGCCGCGCGAATCGGGATCGTGTCGCCCCGCTGTACCTGGCCCGAGAGGATCCGGTCGCGCGGCTCGGTGCCGACATACATCCGCAGTGTCTCGCGTGCGACGCGCCAGCTGCGCTTGAGGTCGAACAGGATCGCGCAGGCCGACTCAATCGTCCGCAACACCGCGAGATCATGGTCGCTGAAGCCCTGAACGTGCTGCGTCGCGAAGGTCATGCCGGCGAGATCGCCGTCCTGCAGGAAGATGGGGATGCAGACATAGTCGGTGTATCCCGCCGCCTTCAGGTCGCGGGCGATCCCGAACCGGCTCGCCGGCTCGAGCGTGAGACGCAGCCGGACCCAGGCTCGGGTCTGGTGGGCAACGTAGTAGGGGCTCGCCTCGTATTCGGCCTCCTGGCCCCAGGGATAGGGCAGCTCGCGAACGCCGTCCTCGCGGGTCCAGATGCGGCCGAGACCACGTCGTTCGGCGTGCAGGGTGGGCATGGCGCTCGCCATGCGATCGACTGGGACGCCGATGGCGTGCAAACGTTCTACGAGGCCTAGGACGGCGACGTCCGGGGTCTCGATGAAGCGTGCCTCGCCGACAAGCCAGTCCCGGATTGGGATGGCGTGCCGCAGTTCGTCTTCCGATGGGGCGGCCGACCGAAGCGGGTCATTGCTCACCGCGATCGTCCGCCAACGGATCTGTGTGCTTGGCAGGCGGTTGCTCGGATGGGCACGACGCGATTTTCCGAACGATGGGCAGCATGACGAAGATCGGCGCGCGGCACCGGACGTTCAAGCGACGCCTCGCACCGGCGTCGCGATGGCCGCGGCGGCCTGGCGCTTGTCGGGCGGTGGCATGGCCGCTAGCGTCCCGAGCTTGGCAACGGTCTGACGTCGCATGACAACGCCGAACGGCACGGCCGCGCTGGTCGCGGAGGACATCCACAAGCACTTCGGCAGTCTCGAGGTCCTGAAGGGCATCTCGCTCACCGCCGAGCGCGAGGACGTCATCTCGATCATCGGCGCCTCGGGCTCGGGGAAGAGCACCTTCCTCCGTTGCATCAACTTCCTCGAGACGCCGGATGCGGGTCGCATCGTCGTCGGTGGTGAGGAGATCCGCATCAAGCAGAACCGGCTTGGCCAGCCGATGATCGGCGACCACGGGCAGCTCTCCCGCATCCGCTCGAAGCTCGGCATGGTCTTCCAGAGCTTCAATCTCTGGTCGCACATGACCGTCCTGCAGAACGTGATGGAGGGGCCGCTCACCGTCCTGCGCCACCCCAAGCAGGAGGTGCACGACCGAGCGGTCGACCTGCTCGAAAAAGTGGGCATCGCCGAGAAGCGCCACGGCTATCCCGTCGAGCTCTCGGGTGGCCAGCAGCAGCGCGTTGCCATCGCCCGGGCACTCTGCATGCAGCCGCAGGTGCTGCTCTTCGACGAGCCCACATCGGCGCTCGATCCCGAACTCGTCGGCGAGGTGCTCAAGGTGATGCGTGATCTGGCTGCGGAAGGACGCACGATGATCGTCGTCACCCACGAGATGGGTTTCGCCCGCGAGGTCTCGTCCCGAGTCCTCTTCCTTGCCGATGGCCGAGTGGAGGAGGAAAACAGCCCGGCCGAGCTGTTCGGCAACCCGCAGAGCGAGCGTTGCCGACGCTTTTTGGCCAGTGCCCTCTAATCTGGGAGAACCAAGAAATGCGCTCTACCGCCCTCGTTACGCTTGCTGCTGGACTGTTCGTTGCGGGCCAGGTCACTGCGCAAGACTGGAGCACGATCCGTGTCGCCACCGAAGGTGCCTACGCGCCCTGGAACTTCACCAATGCCGCCGGTGAACTGGACGGTTTCGAGGTGGAGCTGGTGAGCGAGCTCTGCGCGCGCATGGACGCCGATTGTGAGCTCATCCCCCAGGCGTGGGACGGCATCATCCCGGCGCTGCAGGCCGGTCGCTACGACGCCATCATGGCCGGCATGTCGATCACCGACGAGCGCAAGGAGGTGATCAGCTTCACGCGCGCCTATGCCACGACGCCCGCGATCTTCGTCGCCGCCAAGGAAAGCGACCTCGTCGAGGCCGGCCTGCCGGAGGTGCGCATCGACATGGCCGAGGTCACGCCTGAGGAGCAAGCGCTGATCGATCAGCTCAAGGAGCTTACGGACGGCCTCGCAGTCGGCGTGCAGACGGCGACCATCCACGAGAACTTCCTCCGCGAGTATCTGGGCGACACGATCACCGTCCGCACCTACGACACGCAGGAGAACCTTGACCTCGACCTGCAGGCGGGCCGCATCGATGCGGCGCTCGCCGATCAGAGCGCTTGGCAGCCGCTGATGGAGGGCGAAGCCGGCGACGACTTCGCTCGCGCCGGGCCGGGCTTCTCGGGCGGCATCTTCGGCGAGGGCGTGGGTGTCGGCATCCGCCAGGAGGACGAGGCGCTGGTCGAGAAGTTCAACGCCGCCATTCAGTCCGCGCTCGAGGACGGCACGGTGAGTGAGCTCACCGTCAAGTGGTTCGGCTTCGACAGCGCCGCCACGCACTGACGCGCTGAGCGCGGCACGCCGCCTTGGACCTCTCGCTCCTCGCCTGGGGCGACGCCGGGTGGGGCGATCAGATGGCACGGGGGGCCGTGGTCACACTCCTCGTCGCCATCGCCGCCTACGCGCTCGGTATCGTCATCGGCGCAGGCCTCGCGGCGATGAAGCTCTCGGCCGTGCCGCCGCTCCGCTGGTTCGCCGAGGCTTACACCACGGTGGTCCGTGGCATTCCCGAGTTGCTCGTCATCTATCTCGTCTTCTTCGGTGGCGGCACGGCGCTGCGCGCGATCGCGTCGGGCATGTTCGGCTATGAGGGCTATTTCGATCTGCCGATTTTCCTCACCGGCACGATCTGCCTTGCCATCAGCGCGGGCGCATATTCGGCGGAGGTGATCCGCGGCGCTGTGCAGGTCGTGCCAAAGGGGCAGCTCGAGGCCGCGACCGCCGTCGGCATGAACGGGAGCCAGCGCTTCTGGCGCGTGCTCGTTCCGCAGGTCGCCCGCTTCGCGCTGCCTGGCCTCGGCAATGTCTGGCAGTTCACCCTCAAGGACACCTCGCTCATTTCAGTGATCGGGCTTGTCGAGATCATGCGCCAGGCGGCGATCGCCGCGGGCTCCACCAAGGAGCCCTTCACCTTCTACCTGGTCGCGGCCTTGCTCTATCTGGGGCTCACCTCGCTGTCGAACCGCGGCTTCGATCAGGCGGAACGCTGGGCCAACAAAGGGGTGAGGCGCGCCTGATGGACTTCGAATTCCTCGCCCGCATCATCCCGCAGATCGCCGCCGGCCTCCCGACGACGCTGCTTCTGGTCGCGCAGTCGCTCGCGCTCGGCTTTGTCCTCGCCGTCCTCGTCGCCCTCATGCGGCTCAGCGCAAACTCCTTGGCCAGCGGGTTCGCCTACGGCTTCGTCTACGTTTTCCGGAGCACGCCGCTGCTGGTCCAGATCTTCCTGATCTACTACGGCTCCGGACAGTTCAGGCCCTTTCTTGAGGATGTGGGTTTGTGGGTGTTCTTCCGCGACGCCTGGTTCTGCGCGGTGCTGGCACTCACCTTCAACACGGCGGCCTACACCAGCGAGATCATCAGGGGCGGCATTCAGTCCGTGCCGCGAGGCGAGATCGAGGCTGGCCGCGCCGTCGGCATGTCGGCGCTGCAGCTCTTCCGCCGCGTCACCTTCCCGATCGCCATCCGCCAGGCGCTGCCTGCCTACGGCAATGAGGTGATCTTGATGGTGAAGGCCAGCTCGCTGGCCTCCACGATCACGATCCTCGAGATCACCGGCATCGCCAAGACGATCATCGCGTCCACCTTCCGACCCGTTGAGGTCTTCATCGTCGCCGGCGCCCTCTACCTCGCGATCAACTTCTGCGTCACCCAGGCCATCCGCCTGGCCGAGCGCCGGCTTGCCGCGCGCAGCTCGGTGAGCGGTAAGAAGCCAGTGCGCCGGAGCGAGCAGATTGCGGTCGCTCGCTGAGGTCGGGCTGGGCCTGCACCGACGACAGCGCGCCCGCACGAGCGGCGTTTCGCTCGCCGGTCCCGGCGGAGGTACGAGCCGGCTTCGGCATGGAGATAGGACTTTTGGGTCACCTCCTTGTTGCTCGTCCGCCGCGCCGCAGCTACCACGGCTGGGGCAGCGGACGATTGAGGACGGACATGGCGGTAACTGGAACCGAGCCGATGGCGGCGACGCTTAACAAGTTGATGAATGGTGAGCTGGAGGCGGCGCACATGTATTTCCAGGCGGCGGCCTGGTGCGCGCAGGCCCAGCTGCCGGGTTGCACGCGCTTCTTTATGCACCATGCCGACGAAGAAATGGCGCACATGCGCAAGGTGCTGCAGTACCTCATCGACGTCGACCTCCCGGCGCAGTTCGAAGAGCTGGCAGAACCGCAGATCGACGCCAACGAGATCGAAGGCGTGTTCCACGCGGCGTTCGCACACGAACAGCTCGTGACGCGGCGCTACTTCGCAGCGGTGAAGGAAGCCGAGGCCGCCGGCGACCTGAGCACGGTGGACTTTCTGAACTACTTCGTTGCCGAGCAGCGCGAGGAGGAGATGCTGTTGCGTCAACTCGTGGCGCGGCTGGACCTCATCGGCGAAGGCCCGCACAAGCTCATGCACATCGACAACGAGGTCGCCAAGCTCGCCGCAGCCGCGGACCACTAACGCGGGCTGCCGTCTCGCCGCCGTTGTTTGATCGTCGGCATCTGCAAGACGGCTTGTGGAGCGCTGCATCGGCTACTGAGCCGAGGTCCGCTGGTTCCAAGACTGGGTGATGTGAGCCACCCAGCGCGGAGCGGCAGAGCGACCAGGCTCAGTCGAAGTGCGGACGTGGTTGACGGTAGCTTGCGGAGGAGTGAGCCATTGTCTTTCGCAAACTGCCGGACATCGTAGACGTCCTGCTCGGCCATCAGGTCGCCAATGCGCGCATGGCCGGGATCGGCCCTCTGCAGGGTGGCACGAAGCCAGCCGAGTCGATGCGGTAGGCCGCGCCAACCGCGGCGTTCTGTGGGTCGACGGCGAGACCCGCCCGTCAACGCGTCAGCCACGTGTTCAGGCCCGGAGCGCGATCGGTTCGACTTCCCTTTGGTCGTAACGGGCGACGCCGCTCGAGGAGGTTTCCGGGCAGGAAAGACCTGCCCGGAGGGAGATCGTCTCAAGCAGCCAGGTCGAAGCGGTCCGCGTTCATCACCTTGGTCCATGCCGCCACGAAGTCGCGGACGAACTTCTCTTGGTTGTCGTCTTGGGCATAGACCTCCGCGTAGGCACGCAGGATCGAATTGGAGCCGAACACCAAGTCGGCGCTCGTGGCTCTCCACTTGACCTCGCCGGTCTTGCGGTCGCGGACCTCGTAGGTCCCATCCTGCGCGATCGGGTGCCAGCTGTAGGTCATGTCGGTCAGGTTAACGAAAAAGTCGTTGGTCAGCTGGCCGAGCCGGTCGGTGAAAGCGCCGTGCTCGACGCCACCGTAGTTGGTGCCCAGCACGCGCAATCCGCCCACAAGGACGGTCATCTCGGCTGCGGTCAGACCCAAGAGCTGGGCGTGGTCGAGCATCAGCTCCTCGGGCGAAACCGCGTAGGCTTCCTTCTGCCAGTTGCGAAAACCGTCGGCGAGTGGCTCGAGCACGTCGAACGAGGGCGCATCGGTCATCGCATCGGTCGCGTCACCGCGGCCCGGCGCGAAGGGCACGTCCACCGCCAAGCCGGCGGCCTTGATCGACTGTTCCAGGCCCACATTGCCGGCCAGAACGATCACGTCGGCGACCGACGCACCGGTCTCCGCCGCGATGGGCTCAAGAACACCCAGCACCTTGGCCAGACGCTCGGGCTCGTTGCCCGCCCAGTCCTTCTGCGGGGCGAGGCGGAGACGCGCGCCGTTCGCACCGCCGCGCTTGTCCGAGCCGCGGAAGGTCCGCGCACTGTCCCAGGCCGTGGCGATCATCTCGGCCGCGGTCAGGCCGCTCGCCGCGACCCTGGCCTTCACCGCCGCGACATCGTAGTTGGTGTTACCGGCGGGGATCGGGTCCTGCCAAATCAGGTCCTCATCGGGCACGTAGGGGCCCATGTAGTTGACCCTAGGGCCCATGTCGCGGTGTGTAAGCTTGAACCACGCGCGGGCGAATGTGTCGGCGAAGTACGCCGGATCGGCCATGAACTTTTGGCAGATCGCGTTGTAGATCGGGTCGACCTTCATCGCCATGTCGGCGTCGGTCATGATCGGGTTGCGGCGGATCGTCGGGTCGGACGCGTCGACGGGCTTCGCGTCGTCCGGCATGTTGACGGGCTCCCATTGCCACGCACCCGCGGCGGACTTCCGCGACTCCCACTCATAGTTGAAGAGGTGGTCGAAGTAGCCCATGTCCCACTTGGTCGGCTCCTTCGTCCAGGCACCCTCGATGCCCGAGGTGTAGGCGTCGGCTGCCTTGCCGTGTTGGCCGGGATTGGCCCAGCCGAAGCCCTGGGCTTCGATGCCGGCCGCTTCCGGCTCGGCGCCGATCTGGTCGACGGCGCCGCCGCCGTGGCACTTGCCGACGGTGTGACCACCGCAGGTGAGCGCCGCGGTCTCCTCGTCGTTCATCGCCATCCGCGCGAAGGTCTCGCGCACCTGGGCGGCGGTCTTCATCGGGTCCGGATTGCCGTTCACTCCCTCCGGGTTGACATAGATGAGGCCCATGTGCGTCGCGGCGAGCGGGTTCGCCAGCGACGAGGCCTTTTCTAGATCGCCGTAGCGGTTCTCCGATGGCGCCAGCCACTCCTTTTCGGAACCCCAGTAGACGTCGGTTTCCGGACCCCAGATATCCTCGCGACCGAAGCCGAAGCCGAACGTCTTGAGCCCCATCGATTCGTAGGCGACGTTGCCCGCCAGGATGATCAGATCGGCCCAGGACAACGCATTCCCGTACTTTTTCTTGATCGGCCACAAGAGACGCCGAGCCTTGTCGAGGCTCGCATTGTCCGGCCAGGAGTTCAGCGGCGCGAAGCGAATGTTGCCCGAGCCGGCGCCGCCGCGACCGTCCTGCATTCGGTACGAACCGGCCGAGTGCCAGGCGAGGCGGATCATCAGACCGCCATAGTGCCCCCAGTCCGCCGGCCACCAATCCTGGCTGTCGGTCATCAGCGCATGGAGGTCGGTCTTGACGCCGTCATAGTCCAGCGTCTTCACCGCCTCGCGGTAGCTGAATGCCCGATCCATCGGGTTCGTGCGTGCCCCATGCTGGTGCAGGATGTCGAGGTTCAGCGCGGTGGGCCACCACTTGGTGACCGGTTCACCCAACGACGTGTTGCCGCCGTGATTAAAGGGACAGCCGCCGAAGCCGCGCGCTGGGTTCTCGTCCATGTGAGCCTCCGTTTGCTGGGAAGGGCGGGGTCCGCCGCCGAGCTTGGAGTGTGTCTAACGTTTCAATATCATAACTTCCAATTTGATCTCCTTACTGGTGTGATAAGCCACGCAAATGGCGCTGACCCTGAAGCACCTTCGCTACTTCGACGCGCTCGCAAGGCATGGGCATTTCGGCCGTGCCGCTGCGGCCTGCGCCATCACGCAGCCGGCGCTATCCCTCCAGATCAAGGAACTGGAGACGATGCTCGGCGCTCCGCTTGTCGAGCGCGCGTCGCGCCAGCGGCGGCTGACGACGCTCGGCGAGGATTTCCTGGTACGGGCCCGCAAGATCTTGCTCGAGGTCGATGAACTGGAAGACCTCGTGCGTGCCGCTCAGGATCCTCTAGCTGGCAGGCTCCGCCTTGGCGTCATTCCGACGGTGGCACCCTATCTTCTTCCCGACATGATCAAGGCCCTTTCGGCGCGATGGCCGGCGCTTGAGGTCCAACCGCGGGAATCCGTGACCCGGGCCTTGATCGACGATCTCTTGCAGTCTCGTCTCGACGCGGCGATCGTCGCCTTGCCGATATCGGAACCGGCACTTCAGGAGTTCGCTCTCTTCGAGGAAGACTTCGTGCTCGTGAGGCCGCCACAAGATGCCGACAAACCCATACCGAGCCCCGAAAATCTGCGAAGGATGCGCTTGCTCTTGCTCGAAGAGGGCCACTGCTTTCGCGATCAGGCACTATCCTTCTGCGGAATGGCGACGGCGTCGCCACGCTATCTAATCGAAGGTAGTTCGCTCTCGACCCTGGTGCAGATGGTCGGGGCCGGTATCGGACTGACGCTCATTCCTGAGATGGCCTTGTCGTTGGAAACGCGCTCGGCGCGCGTGTCGGTCGCGCGGTTCGCGCCGCCGAGTCCCTCGCGGGCGGTAGGCATGGTCTGGCGTAAGACCAGTCCCCTGGCCGAACAGCTGATGCAGATTGGCGCCATTGTCCGCGAGGTGGGCCACAACAAACGTGACGATCTAGGCGCGAAGTGCGAAACCGCTCTTGCTCCTTAGAAGTGAGTCGTTCTGTTGTGGGTCTAGAGCGACTTGGAGCGATGGCCCTGGAGCGTCACACGGGCCACGGCGCGCTGAAGCAATTCTGGGAAATCAGGCGGCATCTCGAGGCCGCAACTCTCAGCCGAAGACCCGTTGGTCACTCTATAGCCGATCCTAAAAGGGCGAGGATCTAAGTCGACTCCCTGCCCGGAAACGGCGAAACGCAATGAGCCGTGATTGCGGCCTCCGAACGCACGACTGTCCCACCCAATATGGAAACGGCCAAGTCCTCAGCTTCTGCTTGAAGATCTGCCAGAGGCGGGCGAGGCCGTGGGGTTCCAGGATGAGGAAGGTGACGATCAGGGCACCCATGATCATGAACTCGAGATGGCTTGCGATCTCGATGGCGTTCTGCAGGCCCATGGCGAGGAGCGATTGGTTGAGGGCGATCAGGGAGAGGACGATGAAGGCGGCCCCCCAAAGAAGCCGCCTAGGATCGACGTATTGAGTGAAGGCCTGCACAAGCTCATGCACATCGACAACGAGGTCACAAAGCTCGCTGCTGCCGCGCGACACACCAACGACCATCGTCTTTGGCACTATCGCTGTCGCCAAGGCGAGGTTGGCTCCCGCGTTACGCCCCCAAGGCGAGGTTGGCTCCCGCGTTACGCCCCCAAGGCCTCAACAACCGACGTGACGCGATGCACAATGCAAAAGAGCGTATCGTCAACACTTGGTGGTTCGCTGTTCGCACCCAAGTACATGAAACTGCACGTATTTCTTTCATGCACAGTTACTTTTCGTAGTCTTCTTGGAGAACGGCTTCTAATCCAAACATGCGTGCATCTGCACTAACTGCTCGGAACTGCTGCGATTCAAGGTAAGTGTCCAAGTTTGCAATTATATTCTCATTAACCTTTTCCTTCTGGCGCGGACTCATACGTTCCATGGTTTCCGCAGCCAATGCAGCCCGTTATTTGAAAAAATCAATAACTGGGTATGGCAGCACGATCTTGTCACGGCGAAGATGGCCATGCCGCACATGCACCTTCGTGCCTTGCCATTGGGCAGTGTTCTGCTGTATAAAACCAAAAATAATGAAAGGCCGAAGCTTCGAAAAGGTCATTAGAGATGTACCTGATCCGACAATGTCAAAAGTTATTGCCCCATCCATGAATCGGTTAAAGTTTTTTGGAAGATCTTGGATCGTAGTGCTTTCTGTAATGCCCCACGGGATGAGATGTTGCTCGAATTTCGCGGGATGGGGTGCGTTACCCATGAGAAACGAGCGCCACCGCAGCTCGGCCTGGTCCATGAGTGCTTGCTGTTGAGAGGTATATTGTGTTCTTGGGTTGCGCCCTCGGAGAAATTTTAGTACACGCCATGACAGCGATACACAAAACTTCAGTAACCAATCACCATAAGTATTTAAAGCATCTCCTTTCGTCCAAGGTAAAAACAGCTTATTTGCAAATGCGGTCTCAAATTGGTTGAAAGCTTGTTCACAATTTCTGCATAACCAGAATATTTTCGGGCCATCTTGTACGCGACGATTTGGTTCCTCCGTACTTCGGATATACCCTTTGCCAGAACGTTGCCGTAGCCATCGAAATAGGAACGCGGGTATTATGTGGCTCTCGCACAATCGAGCTTCATTGCCACAGAATACGCAACAAGCGTTTCTATCTGCCATAATCCTGAAAGTAGTTCTGGCGTTTCGCGTAATCAACACGGAAGCGCAAGCGGAAATGGTGCGCGTTCATTGTCGAACTCTTCGCAGAGTGCGGAGGCACCGTTCGTGCCCTTGAGCGCGCCACCGAAACTAATATGGAAACGGCCAAGTCCTCAGCTTCTGCTTGAAGATTTGCCAGAGGCGGGCGAGGCCGTGGGGTTCCAGGATGAGGAAGGTGACGATCAGGGCACCCATGATCATGAACTCGAGATGGCTTGCGAGCTCGATGGCGTTCTGCAGGCCCATGGCGAGGAGCGATTGGTTGAGGGCGATCGGGAAGAGGATGATGAAGGCGGCACCGAGGAAGCCGCCCAGGATCGTGCCGAGGCCGCCGATGATGATCATAAACAGGACGTCGAAGGAGACGTTGATCTCGAAGGCGAGGGCTTCGACCGAGCCTGTGTAGGTGAACGCCCAGAGTGCCCCGGCGATGCCGATATAGAATGAGCTGACGGCAAACGCCGTGAGCTTGGTCGCCGCCGGGCGAATGCCGATGATCTCGGCGGCGATGTCCATGTCGCGGATCGCCATCCAGGCGCGGCCCATTTTCGAGCGCGCCATGTTCTTGGCCATCCAGGCGAGCACCACGACGAGCACGAGCACGAAATAGTACTTGGCTTCGGGCGTGCCGGAAGCACCGGTCACCACCACGCCCGGCACCACCTCACGCGGCGGCGCGCTGATCACGCCCGAGGCTGAGTAGTTCGTGAACCACGGGTTCTTATTGTAGAGCCAGACGAGGAAAAACTGCGCCGCCAGCGTCGCCACGGCGAGATAGAAGCCCTTGATGCGGAGGCTGGGCAGGCCGAACAGCACACCAACGAACGCCGTGATGACGCCTGCGAGGATCAAGACGAGGACGAAGTGTAGCTCGGGGAAGGCTGTCGTGAGCTTGTAGGCGGCGAAGGCACCGGTCGCCATGAAGCCGCCGGTGCCAAGGGAGAGCTGCCCCGCATAGCCCGTCAGGATGTTCAGCCCGATCGCCGCCAGCGAATAGATGAGAAACGGCAGCATGATCGTCGAGAGCCAATAGTTGCTCGACAAGAGCGGGATAGCGACGAAGGCCACGAGCAGGATGACGACCATGCCGACGCGGTCTTGCACCAGCGGAAAGATCTGCTGGTCCTTCGCGTAGCTCGTCTTGTACTGGCCGGTCTCGAGATAGAACATCGGCTCACACCCGCTCGATGATCTTCTCGCCGAACAGTCCCTGCGGCCGGAACAGCAGGACGACCATGGCGAGCATGTAGGCGAACCAGTCTTGGGAGGCGCCGCCGTGCAGGCCCACCCAGAACACCTCGAAGACCGCTTCGCCGGCACCGATGATGAGGCCGCCAAGGATGGCTCCCGGCACCGAGGTGAAGCCGCCCAGGATCAGCACCGGCAGCGCCTTCAGCGCGATGAGGGCGAGGGACGGCTGCACGCCCAGCTTGGCGCCCCACATGATGCCGGCGACGAGCCCGGCGAGCCCCGCGACCGACCAGACGATGGTCCAGATGACCTTGAGTGGGATGCCCACGCTCATCGCCGCGGTGTGGTCGTCGGCGACGGCCCGAAGCGCTCGGCCGGTGGCGGTGTACTGGAAGAAGAGCGCGAGCGTGAGGACGAGCGCACCGCAAACCGCCGCCGCCACCACGTCGAAGCCGTTGAGGAAGAGATCACCGATGACGAGCGGTTCGGCGGGAATGCCGATGTCCAGGCGGCGCACCTCCGAGCCCCACAGCGTCAGCCCGAAGCCGTCGAGGAAGAAGGTGATGCCGATCGTCGCCATGAAGAGCGTGATCGGCGCCTGGCCCACGAGCGGCCTGAGGACGGCGCGCTCGACGGCAAACGCGAACGCCACCATGACGGCGGCGGTGACGACGAGCGCCAGGATCAGCGGCACGCCCATGTCCTCGAGCCCGACGAAGGTGAGGGCGGCGAAGAGCACCATGGCGCCCTGGGAGAAGTTGAATACGCCTGACGCCTTGAAGATCAGGACGAAACCGAGGGCCACGAGCGCGTACATGACGCCGGTGAGGAGGCCGCCGATCAGCACCTCGAAGAAGAAGGGCGGAAAGGCCATGATCTCGGCGATGGGCGTCAGCAGGATGGCGTCCAGCACGGCCTCGCTCCCCGTCAGTCGTGTTGCACGCCGAGATAGGCTTGGATCACCTCAGGGTCGGCCTTGACCTCGTCGGGCGTTCCGTCGGCCAAGAGTTCGCCATAGTCGAGGACGACCACCCGGTCCGAGATGTCCATGACCACCCCCATGTCGTGCTCGATCAGGGCGACGGTCGTGTTGAACTCTTCGTTCACGTCGAGGACGAAGCGGCACATGTCCTCCTTCTCCTCGACGTTCATGCCGGCCATCGGCTCGTCGAGCAGCAGAAGCTCGGGCTCGGCGGCGAGCGCTCTGGCCAGCTCGACCCGCTTCTGCAGGCCATAGGGCAGCTTGCCCACCGGCGTGCGCCTGACCGCCTGAATCTCGAGAAAGTCGATGATGTCCTCGCAGAAGCGCCGGTGCTCGATCTCCTCGCGCTTGGCACGGCCGACATAGAGCATCTGCTCGAACCAGCTCGCCTGCATCTTGAGCATGCGCCCGGTCATGACGTTATCGAGGGTGCTCATCCCCTTGAAGAGCGCGATGTTCTGGAAGGTTCGGGCGATGCCTTGGGTCGCTGCGAAGTGGGGGCGCATCTTCTTGAGCGGGGTGCCCTTGAAGACGATCTGGCCCTCCTGCGGCTGATAGAAGCCGTTGATGACGTTGAGCATCGACGACTTGCCGGCGCCGTTCGGGCCGATGATCGCGCGGATCTCGCCGCGCTTGATGTCGAAGCTGACGTCGGAAAGCGCGCGGACGCCGCCAAAGCGCAGCGTGACGTTCCGGACCTCCAAGAGCACGTCGCCGATGGCGCGTGCCCGGCCGCTACGAGGCTCGGGCGCGCGCGGCTCGTGGCTGTGGGCATCGGCGTCCATCAGGCGGCCTCCCGCAACGGCTCGCCGCAGTCGTGAATCGCCATGTCGGCGCGGATGGCTCCCTTGCGCCCGTCTTCGAAGGTCACCTCGGTCTCGATCTGCGCCCGCGGGCTGCCGTCGTAGAGCGCGTCGATCAGCTGTGCGTAGCGCTGGTCGACGACGGCGCGGCGCACCTTGCGCGTGCGGGTGAGCTCGCCGTCGTCGGCATCCAACTCCTTGAACAGCAACAAGAAGCGCTTGATCTGCTGCGCCTCGGGCAGGCTCGCGTTGACCGTCGCGACCTCGCCGGCGAGCAAGTCGTAGACCTGTGGGTTGGCGGCGAGATTGGCGTAGGTGGTGAAGCCGATCCGATGCTGTTCGGCCCATTTCGCGACCATCGAGTACCGGATGCACAGGACCGCCGTCACGCAGTTACGGCCGTTGCCGAGCACGACGCACTCGCCGATATAGGGCGAGAATTTGAGCTTGTTCTCGATGTACTGGGGCGAGAAGCGGGTGCCGGTGGCGGTGGTCGCGATGTCCTTGACGCGGTCGATGATGACGAGCCGGCCGGCCTCGTCGAGATAGCCCGCATCGCCCGTGCGCATCCAGCCGTCCTCGAGGGTCTCCGCGGTGGCGTCGGGGGCCTTGAAGTAGCCGCTGAACATGTTCGGGTGGCGGGTCATGATCTCGCCGACGCCGTTCGCGTCCGGATGGTCGATGCGGAGTTCGACCCCCTCGAAGGGAACGCCCGAGCTGTCGAAGTCGATGCGTTTGCCGTCCTGCAGCGTGTAGGCACCCAACAGCTCAGTCTGGCCGTAGAGCTGGCGCAAGGGGACGCCCATGGCGAGGAAGAAGCGGAACGTGTCGGGCCCCAGGGCCGCGCCGCCGGTCGCCGCCGACTTGATGAAACGAAAGCCCAGGCGGTCCTTGAGCGCGCGGAAGAGGAACGTATCGGCGAACCAGTCGCGGTGCCCCGCATCCAGAGCTTCGAGGCCCCGGCGCATGCCGACGTCGAAGACCCACTGGCTGGCTTTGGATGCATCCATGATGCGCGCCCGCACGTCCGCCGCCATCTGCTCCCAGACCCGGGGTGCCAGAAGCAGGTGGGTGGGTCCGATCTCGCGCATGTCGCCGAGTGCCGTCTCGCCGCTCTCGGGGAAATTCACCCGAATGCGCGAGATCAGCGGCATCACAGCGACGTAGACCTGCTCCATGATCCAGGGGAGCGGCAGCATGCAGACATAGTCGTCGTCGGGTCCGCGCGGGTCACGCTCCAGGTAGCGCGCGCAGTGGTTGATGAAACGGCCATGCTGAAGCATCGCGAGCTTGGGGTGCGCCGTGGTCCCCGATGTCGTGCAGAGGAGCGCCAGGTCGTCGGCGGTGACCGCGTCCACCTCCCGATCGAAACGGCCCGGATCGTCGGCGTGCACGTCGGCGCCCCGACGCTTGAAGCTCGCCCAGTCGATGAGGCGCGGGTCCTCGTATTTCCGCATGCCGCGGGCATCGTGGTAGACGATGTGCCGGACATAGGCGATCCGCTCGCCGAGTTCCAAGAGCTTGTCGACCTGCTCCTCGTCCTCGCAGACGACGATGCTGGCCTCGGCATAGTTCAAGAGGTACGCGGCCTCTTCGCCGAGGATGTCCTCGTAGAGACCGATCGTGACGCCGCCGGCGCACTGTGCCGCCCACTCGCTCCACACCCAATTGGGCCGGTTCCGGCCCAACAGCGCCACGACCTGGCCCCGCTGGAGCCCTACCGCGACGAAGCCGAGCGTCAGCGCGCGCACCTCGTCGAGGACCTGCGCCCAGCTGTACTCGTTCCAGATCCCGAAGTCCTTTTCGCGCATAGCGACCGAGTTGCCGTGCGCTGACGCATTGAGACGCAACAGCTTCGGGAGCGTGTCAAATCGCTCGAGGTCGGGCAATTGCATCCGGCCAGTCTCTTTTTCATGTTCACCCTCGGCAGTCGTTGGCCCGCCGCCGTGGGTGGCTCCCTGAACAGAACGACTCTCGGCCGTCCCATACAACTATCCGCTATAACCGGATGGGATCGCGGCCGCCAGCCCCGCCGTGGCTCAGGCGACCACCTCATGGCCGCGCGCGTCATGCTCGATCGTGTGGCGCAACAGCGAGAGCGCGCGCTCGAGGCTCGGACGGTCGGCAGCGGCGCTGAGCGCCAGGCGCAAGGCACTAGGAACGCGCGCCCGTCCGTAGGCGAAAAGATCGCTCGCCAGCACGTGCACGTCCTGCGCCTTGAGGCGATCCACAAGCTGGCCCGCGCGCCAGCGGCCGGGCAGGGGAAGCCAGAGATGGTGCCCGGCGCCGGGTCGGTTCGGGGCGAGGGGACCGAGCACCCGCCGCGCCAGCGCTTGGCGCGCGTGCGTCTCGGCGCGTTGGCGCTCGAGGGCCTCGTCGGCGAGCCCCGTCTCGAGCCAGTGCCGAAAGAGCCTCGGGCCCGCGGTGCCCACGCCCAGGAGCATCGTGTGCTGGGCATCGAGCAGGCGTGCGTGAAGGCTCGGCGGTGCCACCAGGAAGCCGACGCGGAGGCCCGGCGCCAGCGTCTTCGAGACGCTGGTGAGGTAGACCGTCCGTTCCCGCGCGAGCGCGCGGATCGTAGTCGGTGGCTCGTCCAGCAGCAAGCCGTAGACGTCGTCCTCGATGATCAAGAGGTCGTGGCGACGGGCGACGGCGACGAGCGCGCGTCGCCGCTCCTCGGGCATTACGCTCGCGGTCGGGTTGTGGAGATTGAGGTTCGTGAGCAGTAGCCGTGCGCCGGTATCCCTGCAGGCGGCGTCGAGGGCGTCCGGGCAGAGGCCGTGCTCGTCGAGCTCGACGCCGTGGCGGCGGAGCCCGAACAGGCCTGCCATGTCGTGGAAGTGCGGATAGCTGAGACTCCCCGCCAACAGGCTATCGCCCGGGCGTGCGAGCCCCATGAGCGACATCATCAGCGCACCCTGCGCCCCTGCCGTGACGATCACCTCGTCGGCGTCGGCGTCGACCCCGTGGCGGGCGAGCCAGTCGCGGCCGGCCTCGCGATCGGGTGCATGGCCGGCTGTAGGCGGGTAGGCCAGGAGTGCTGCTGGCGGTTCGTTTGCCCGGAGCGCGTCGCTCGCCGATCTGGCCAGGTCCGTGAGAAGCGTAGTGACCGGCTGGTTGGTGCGGAGGTCCATCCGCGAATGGCGCGGGTCGAACTCGGGGACGTCCTGCGCCTCCATGAAGTCGTGGACCTGGGCGCCCAGATCGGGCTCGGCGACGAAGGTGCCGCGACCCACATGCGCCGTGAGCTGGGCGCGGCGAATGCCGATGTCATAGGCGCGCCCGACTGTACCGACCGTCACGCCGAGGCGATGCGCGAGTTCGCGCTGCGGCGGTAGCTGCTGGCCCGGCTGAAGCCGGCCTTCGGCGATTGCGGCGCTGATCGCCTCGGCCAACGCGCGGTAGCGCGGTCCGGGCAGATGAGCGAGATGGCCGGGCTCAATTGTCATGGTGACAATATGTGGCTTGACGGAAAATTGTGTCAATACCACATTTAATTGACCTGCTTTGTACCTGGACGAAGACGATGTTTGCACATTGGACGCATGCAATTCCGCGCGCGGGGCACGATGAGCCGGCGCGCGAAGGCTGGGGTCTCGTTGCGCTCTGGCGGCGCTGGGCCGAGCGCATTCGGCAGCGCCGAGCCCTCGCCGAGCTCGACGATCGGCTGCTCGCGGATTGCGGGCTGACGCGCGAGGAAGTGCGACGCGAGATCGAAAAGCCCTTCTGGATCGGCTGACCAGCGCTCGGCGCGGTAGCGCGCCGCGGGGAGAAAGCGATGAGCCTGCGCTTCGTGACGCTCGACGTGTTCACCGATCGCGCCTTCGCCGGCAATCCGCTGGCGGTCGTGCTCGACGGTCGTGAACTGACAACGGCGCAGATGCAGGCGATCGCCCGCGAGTTCAACTTCTCCGAGACGACGTTCGTGCTGCCGTCCCGCGTCCCTGATGCCGTGCGCCGGGTGCGCATCTTCACGCCGACCGCCGAGTTGCCCTTCGCGGGCCATCCAGTCGTCGGCACCGCGATTGCGCTTCTCGACGGCGGCCATTTCCCGGATGCGGGCGACGAAACCTCGTTCGCGTTCGACCTCGATGCCGGATTGACGCTCGTGACCATCGACACGGCGGCGGGCCGGCGCGTCGCCACCTTTCAGGCTCCCCAGCCGCCGCGCTTGGGCACGGAGACGCGGGCGGACCTCGTCGCTGCCGCGGTCGGACTGCCGGCAGAGGCCGTCGACGTGCACGTGCACGCGCCGATCGATGTGGGCACAGGCGTCGACTACATCGCCGTCCGGCTCACCGACGCCGCCATGTTGCGCAGCGCCAGTCCAAAGCCCGAGGCCTGGGCCGCGTTGCCTAGTCCAGCGGCCGAGCACGGCATGGCGCTCTATGTTCCGGGCGATGCGCCCGACAAGCTCCACGTGCGCATGTTCGCACCCGGTGCCGGCGTGCTCGAGGATCCCGCGACCGGTAGTGCGGCCACGGCGTTGGGCGGGCTGCTCGCGACGCTCGACCCGCGCGCTGACGCGCGCTTCGCTTGGACGATCAGCCAGGGCGTCGAGATGGGCCGGCCGTCCAAGATCGAGGTCGCCGTCGACAAGCAGGTGGGCATCGTCGCTGCCATTCGCGTGAGCGGCCAGGCGGTCCGGGTTACTGAAGGGACGCTCTTCCTCTAGCTGGGACGGCCAAGGGTCCGACGCACGCCGCCAGTGCACCGATCCACTCGGACGATGCAGCCTCGATCAAGCGTCCCCACTTCGGATTCGGACGGTGAACAGACCAAACGGCCGACCGACGCTTCGCCTCAGACTCGCCACGAGCGGTCATCGCGTCTGTATAGCATCTCGGTGTAGCGATCACCGTGATGGATCGCTCAGCCAGCCCTGCTGATAGCTACGTGCGACCGGCGCGGACCACCAGCAGGGTGTTGAGGCCGTCGGTACTCGGCTGAACTGACGGCCAAGGAACTTCTTACACACGCTCTCGGCTCGACGGTCAGGCCCACCCGAGTCGTCGTGCGCGTTCGATGTCGCGCTGAGCGGAAGCTCGCGGTTCGAGGCCGAGGAAGATGACGGCTGGGCCGCTGATCTGCGCAGCGGCGATGGCGTTCGGAAGAGCCGCCAGCGTGGTCGTGAACCGCCTTTCGTGGGCTCGGCTCGCGTTCTCGACGATCGTTACGGGTCGGCTCGCCGGCGCGCCGTGGAGTAGAAGCCGGCCTTGCAGAAACCGCGCCGCGCGGACGCCCATGTAGACCGCAGCGACGGCCCCGGGGCGCGCCAGGTGGCGCCAGTCGTGTTCAGCGAAGCCGGCCACGTCGTGGGCCGTCATGAGCGTAATGGCCTGGTTGCGTTGCCGTCGGGTGAGCGACCGGCCGACGCTCGCCGCGGCGGCGGCCGCACTGGTGACGCCGGGAATGATCTCGCACGCGACGCCCGCCGCATCCAGGGCCTCGATCTCTTCGTCGGCCCGGCCAAAGACAAGCGGATCGCCGGCCTTGAGGCGGGCGACGACCGCCCCTGCGCGCGCGTGCTCCACGACCAGCGCATTGATATCCCCCTGGCGCCAAGCGGAACCACCGGGCGTCTTGCCGACTTCGACGATGACAGCCTCGCGGCGCGCGAGCTCCAGAATCTCCGGCGCGACGAGGCGATCGTGGACCACGACATCGGCCTCGTGCAGGCAGCGCCGCGCCTTGAGCGTCAAAAGCTCGGGGTCGCCGGGCCCCGCGCCCACGAGGACGACCTTGCCCGGTCGCGGCGATGCCGCATCGATCCGAGCGATCGCGAGCTTCTCCGCGAAAACGGCTGCAACCGCCGGCTCGCCGCCTGCGGTGAGCGTCTTCGGTCCCCAATCGTCGAAGTAGTCGGTCCAGAATGTCCGCCTCGCGCGGCCGGGTGGTAGGGCCTCCACGTCCGGCCGTCGGTCACGGGCGAGGGCTGCGAGAGTGCCGAGCGTCGAGGGCAGGCGCGCTTCGTTCTCAGCTTTGATCCGCCGCGCGAGCACAGGCGCCGCTCCCTCGGTCCCGATGGCGACGGTCACGGGATCGCGGTCGACGATGGCTGGCGTGATGTAGGACGAGGCTTCTAGGTCGTCGACGACGTTGACGAGTGCGCCCGCGGCATCGGCCAGCGCTTTGACGTGCGCATCATCCCGCGCATTGGCGGTCGCCGCATAGACGAGCCGCGCGTGGATCGCGTCCTCGTGGGCGAACGCCCGCGCGTGCCAGACGAGCCGGCCCTCGTCGTGCCAGCGGCGGATCTGGGCGCAGGCGTCGGCCGCGAGCACGATGATCTTGGCCTCCGTCTTGAGGAGCAATCGTAGCTTGGCAACCGCGGTCTCGCCACCACCGGCGACGGCGACCCGCTGGCCCCGCAGGTCCAAAAAGATCGGGAAGTGGCGCATCAGGCCGCGTCCTCCACGTGATGGCGCAAGAGCGCTTGCAGTTCCGGGCGGCACGAGCCGCAGTTGGTACCGGCTTTCAGCACGGCGCCGAGCGCATCCACCGAGCGGGCGCCGCCGGTGACGGCCGTCCGCACGCGGCCCTCGCCGACGCCGAAGCAGGCACAGACCAAGGGGCCGTCGCCGACGTCGGCGGCGACGGCGGCAAGCAGCTCGCGCGCGCCGATTCCGTTAGTGCCGAAGGCGCCGGCGAGCCAGTCGCGCGGCAGCGCTTCGTTGACGAAGAGCGCCAGGACCGGCGCCCCGCTCTGCCGGGCGACCGCGCGAAAGCGGCGCTGGATCGGGTCGCTGTATTCGAGCCACTCGATGTCGCCGCCGACGACCAACGCGCGGGCCAAGGCCGCCGGTTCGCTCGCTCCTTCGGGCAGCGCGAACTCGACCAGCCAGCCGCCCACGACGCGCCGTCGCGACCAGTAGAGCGCGCCCGCCGGGGCCTCGCGTCGTTCCGTGCTGACGAAGAAGCCCTCGGCACCCGTGACCACCCGGGCGACAGCCACAGGCTGCGCCTTGCTCTCGGGCTGGCCTGATATCGGGTCAACATTGGGTGCCACCAGCGCGTCGATACGCCCGGCAGAGCTCTGCTGCGCGGTCCAATGCATGGGTGCGAAGCATGTGCCGCGCGCGATGCTTTCTGTGATCTCGGCGCGGAGCGTGGCCTCGCCCCACGGCGTGATCGCGCGCACGAGGTCGCCTGTGCCGACGCCGGCCCGCTCTGCATCGCTTGGGTGCAGCTCCAAACGCGCCTCCGGGCGATGGCCCGTAAGGCTCGGGGCGCGACCTGTCCGAGTCTGCGTGTGCCAAGCGTCGCGGTAGCGACCCGTCAGCATGACCAGCGGTAGTTCCAGAGAGGTCACTTGCATCGGCTGTCGGGGTACCACCGGCACCGCGCGGGCGCGCTCGTTGGGCGTGAAGAAGCGCCCGTCGGCAAATGGCCGCGCCTTCGCCTCAAACGGCCAGGCCGTCGGCTCGAGCCCGTCGTAGTCGAGGTCGCCCGCGCCGAAATCGAGGTCGCGGACGACGGCTCGGGCGAGCGCCGCGTGCTCGGCGAAGATCTCGGCCGGGCCGTTGAATGCGAAGTCGGCGCCGTGGCCGAGCCGATGCGCCACTTCCTTGATGATCCACCAGTCCGGCCGCGCAGCACCCGGCACCGACAAGAACGCCCGCTGGCGGGATATCGTGCGCTCACTGTTGGTGACGGTTCCGTCCTTCTCGCCCCAGGCTGCCGCTGGTAGGAGCACGTGTGCGAGGTCGGTCGTGTCGGTGCGCCGTTCGGTGTCACTCACGACGACCAACGGGCACTTGCGGATGGCGGCGCGGACCCGATCCGCCGCCGGCAGTGACGCCGCCGGGTTGGTCGCCATGATCCAGAGTGCTTTAATCTGTCCCTTGTCGACTGCGTCGAAGAGATCGACTGCCTTGAGACCGGGCATCGTCGCGAGGCGGGGCGCGCGCCAGAAACGGCGCACGATCTCAGTGCGCGCGGAATCGCCGAAGTCGACATGGGCAGCGAGCTGGGTGGCGAGCCCTCCGACCTCCCGGCCGCCCATGGCGTTTGGTTGGCCCGTGATCGAGAAGGGACCCATGCCGGGGCGACCGATGCGGCCCGTCAAGAGATGCAGGTTGATGATCGCGTTGCCTTTGTCGGTGCCGCTGGTCGACTGGTTGAGACCCTGGGACCATAGCGTGACCGTTCGGTCGTGGCGGGCGTACCAGTCGGCCAGCGTCACAACGTCGGCGCGCTTCAGGCCGCAGCGGCGGGCCACGGCAGCGAGGTCCGGTGCGACCCGATGGGCGGCTTCGAGCGCCGCCGCCATGTCGTCGACATGACCTTCCACGAAGGCGTCATCACGCACGTCGCGACGATCGAGCTCAGCCAGCAAGCCCGCGAAGAGAACGCCGTCCATGCCAGGTGCGATCGACAAGTGGAGATCCGCGAGTTCGGCCGTCGCCGTGCGCCGCGGGTCGATCACCACCAACCGCATCTCAGGTCGCCGGCGGCGCGCGGCCTCCAAGCGTTGCCAAATGACGGGGTGGCACCAGGCGAGGTTGGAGCCCGCCAGCACGACGAGGTCCGCGGCTTCGAGGTCGGTATACTCACACGGCACGGTGTCGGTTCCGAAGGCACGCTTGTGGGCGGCGACGGCTGACGCCATGCAGAGCCTCGAGTTGGTGTCGATGTTGGCGGCGCCGATGAACCCCTTCATCAGCTTGTTGGCGACGTAATAGTCCTCGGTCAGGAGTTGGCCCGAGACGTAGAAGGCGACGCTCTCCGGCCCGTGCCGGTCGATCGCCGCGGCGAAACCGTGGGCCACGCGATCCAGTGCCGCCTCCCAGCCGGTCGCCACGCCGTCGACCATCGGCGTGAGGAGCCGATCTTCGAGGCCCGTCGTCTCGCCGAGGGCCGTGCCCTTCGAGCAGAGCCGGCCATAGTTGGCCGGGTGGTCCGGGTCGCCTCGGACCACTACGAGGCCGTCAGCCTTTCGGCTCGCGAGCACGCCGCACCCTACGCCGCAATAGGGGCAGGTCGTGCGCACGGCCATCAGTAGACGTCCCGCTGGTAGCGGCCCGCTGCAGCGAGGGTTTTCAAGAACAGTCGACCGTCCTCGCCGCCGTGCGTCGCCGCCACCTCGGCGAGCGCGTCGTCGACGTCCTTCGCCATGCGCTTGGCGTCGCCGCAGACGTAGACGTGCGCACCCTGCTGCAGCCAATGCCAGAGTTCGGCGCCGCCCTCGCGAACGCGATCCTGGACGTAGACCTTGGCCGCTTGGTCGCGCGAAAAGGCGACGTCGAGCCGGGTAAGCGTGCCGGTGGCAAGGAAGACTTCAAGCTCATCGCGATAGAGATAGTCGGTCGCCGCGTGGGGGTTACCGAAGAAGAGCCAAGCAGGGCCCTTCGCCCCCACGGCCAACCGTTCCTCGAGGAACGCGCGAAAGGGGGCGATGCCGGTGCCGGGACCGATCATGACGATGGGCGTCTCGCTGCTCTCGGGCAGGGCGAAGCCGTGCGCCGGCTGCTGGTAGACGCGGATCGACGTGCCCGGCGCGATTTGCTCGGCTAAGAACGTCGAAGCGACGCCGTTCCGGAGCCGCGCGTCCTTCTCCGTGCGGGTGACTGCGACCGTGAGATGCACTTCGCGCCCGTGCCGACGAGGTGACGAGCTGATTGAGTAGAGACGGGGCTGCAGCGAATCGAGGGCGGCGACGAAAGCCTGGGCTGGGGGGCGAGCCGATGGAAACCGCTCGAGCACGTCGAGCACGTCGTCCTCGTCCAAGCTGCCATCGTCAGCGTCCGCCAACGCCTTGAGCGTTGAAGCCTCACCCGGCTCGGCGTGCTGCGCTAGGACGCGGAGCAGCGGCTCGGTGACGGTGCGCAGATCGCGCTCTTGGCTGAGGGCTTCGACCTCGCTCGCGTCGTCGAGCCGAGCCATGAGGGCTTCGACCAGCGCCGGGTCGTTGGTCGCGTGCACGCCCAGGCTGTCGCCGGGGACGTAGTCGAGGTCCGTGCCTGCGAGGTCGATAACGATGTGGCGGACGTCCTTGTCGCTGCTCTCCGCCGTCAGCCGCTCGGCAGACTTGAAACTCGCGCGCACGGGCTCCGGCCGGCCGCTCGCGGAAGCTGAGCTGGCCTCGGTAGCCGGCGTGGCGTCGCCGGTTTCGGCCATGAGGCGCTTGAGTGCTCGTTGGGTCGACCGGCCGCCTGGCACGCAGAGGTTGAGCTGGCCTTCGCTGCCGTCGGCGATCTTGCGGGCGTAGTCGCGACAGTCGTAGCCGCACTGGCCGCAGTCGAGCTGGCCCATCGCGGCCATGAGCTTGAGGTCGAAGGCGCGACCCTCGGCGAGCGCCAAGCGCTCGTCGAGCTCGATCGCCGGATCGTGCCAAGGATAGTCGCCGTCGTCTTCGCCCGGCACCGCGGGTTCGGGGCCGACCGGCGTCGCCAAGCCTGTAGCAGGCGCCGCCTGCGCGTCGCCGCTCAGGAGACCGGCGAAGAAGCCGTTGAGCCAGGCCCGCTGGGCCGGCGAGAACGGCGCGTTCTCCGGGATCAAGGGCGGCGGCAAGGGCGCGTTCATGACGCCACTCCAGGAGTGAACAGGTCGCGCAGCTCGTCCACCTCATGCCGGAGCGTGAAGTCGAGAAAGCTCTCATCGCCGTCGCGCCGCGCGTGGAATGTGTGGAAGACCCGGCGGATGAAGTCCGGCACCTCAGCGCTCGGCACGGCGAGGTCGAGATCGCGGCCGATCCGGGCGTTCTCACCCCACCCGCCGCCGACGATGATCTTGAAGCCCTCGACCTCGGGTGCGTCCTCGTCATCGCCATCGGCGATCTTGGTGCCCAGCAGCCCTAGATCGCCGATGTAGTGCTGTGCGCAGGAATTCGGGCAGCCCGTGAGGTGAATGTTGACGGGCTGGTCGAGCTCAAGCTCGCCGTCGAGCGCACGGTGGATCGCGCCGGCCGTCTCCTTGGTGTGGGCGAGGCCGAACTTGCAGCCGAAGGCGCCCGTGCACGCGACGAGGCCAGCCGCGAGATGGCTCGCCGACCAATGCAGCCCAACTTCGACGAGCCGCGCCTTGACGATGTCGAGGTCGTCGATGGCGATGCCCGAGAGGATGACGTTCTGCCAGACAGTTAGTCGGAGCTCGCCGTCACCATAGGTCCGGGCGAGCTCGGCCAAGAGCTCCATCTGCGCGACCGACACACGGCCGACGAGGAGCGGCACGCCAACATAGACGCGACCGTCCACGCGCTGCCGGTGCACACCAACGTGGCCCATGCGGTCGATCGGCCCACGCGGGCGCACAGCGTCGAGCGGTAGCCGCGGCAGACCATAGCCGAGCACGGTCTCGACCTCGGCCATGAAGCGCTCGAAGCCCCACTCGTCGAGGATGTACTTCATCCGTGCGCGCTTGCGGTCGGTGCGGTCGCCATGGTCCAGAAAGACGCGGATGACGGCGGCGCAGACCGGCACGCACTCCTCGGGCCGAACAACCACGCCCACGTCGCGCGCTAGGTCCTGGTGACCGGTGATGCCGCCAAGCGCTAAGCGGAAGTAGACGCCGGGCGGGACCGCGTGGCCGTCTTCAACCCGACACGCGGTAAAGCCGATGTCGTTGGTTTCCTCGAGCACGCCGACCCGGCCGCCGCCGTCGAAGGCGATGTTGAACTTGCGCGGCAGGCCGAAGAACTCCGGCTTGTTGAGGATGAAGACCTGGATCTCGCGGGCAAGCGGGCGGGTGTCGATGAGCTCTTGCGGGTCGATGCCGGCCGTCGGTGAGCCCGTGATGTTGCGGATGTTGTCAGCGCCGGCGCCGCGCGAGGTGATGCCCAGCTCAAAGAGGCCTTCAAGGTAGCGCACTGGGTCGTGCGCGCCGATCTCGCGGATCTGCAGGCTCGCGCGCGTCGTGACATGGGCATAGCCGCCGCCATAGCGGGCCGCGAGCTCGGCAAGGCCCGCCAGTTGATGCGCTTTCAGCGTGCCGTTGGGCAGCCGGAGCCGCGACATAAAGCCCTCCTGCGCCGGCCCGACGTAGAAGAGACCATAGAACTTGTAGAGAAAGACGTCGGTGCCCTTGGGAAAACGCCCGGCTTCGGCGTTGGCGCGGATTTCGTCCCAGATCGTGAAGGGCGGCTTTTCGCGCTTCGCTCGCTCCTCGCCGGAGAGCTTGCGGCCGGCGCCGAGAAAGCGGTTCTGCGCCTCGACGTGCAACCGCTCTGGTCCGCTCGGCAACGCGTCTTCGGCCGCCTTCGTGGCGCCCGTGCTCGTGAGCGGCTGGAGCGGCGGCATGCCGAGGGCCACGCGTGCAGCACTCGCTCCGCTCGCGAATCCCTGGAGATACTCCTTCTGCTCCTCGCTGAAGCCGGGATCGGTCATCGTCGCCTCCTCAGGCGGCCGCCACGGCCAGCGTGGGCTCGTCAGCCACGGCCTCGGGAACGTAGGCGCGGCCGAACATCAGGCGGTCGCGCCAGGCGTCTACCGGGATGCCCTGCTCGATGAGCTCGGCGTACCAGGCGCCCCCGGCGGCATCGCCCACGAGTACCGCACCTTCGAGCCGGCCGTCGGCGAGGACGAGCTTCCTGTAGATGCCGTGAGTGGGGTCTCGCAGGATGAGTTGGTCGTCGCCATCGGTGGCGCCGGCTGAGAAGACCTCGACCCCCGCGACTTTGAGCGAGGTGAAGGGCGTAGCACCGGCGAAGCGCGCCGCCCTGTCGCCCGACAGCTGCTGCGCCAGCACGCGCGCCTGAGCGTAGAGCGGCCAGACAAGGCCGTAGCAGGTCCCCTGATGCTCGACGCACTCACCGAGCGCAAAGACGCCTTCGGCAGACGTCGCGAGCCCATCGTCGACGAGAATGCCACGGTTGCACGCGAGCCCGGCGTCGCGCGCGAGCCCCACGTACGGCCGAACGCCCACGGCCATCACGACGAGGTCGGCGGGGAGCCGCACGCCGCCGTCGAGGCGGAGCGTCAGGCCCGTGCCCTCCGCTTCGATCGCTTCGCTCTTGGCGCCGAGGTGGAGGTCGATGCCGAGCCGCTTCATAGCGGTGGCCAGGGCTGAGCCACCTTCGGCGTCGAGCTGGCGTTCCATGAGCCACGGCATCAGGTGGACCAACGCCACGTCGAGACCCCGGGCGCGCAGGCCCGCGGCGGCCTCGAGCCCCAGGAGGCCGCCGCCGATCACGACGGCCCGGCCCGAGGCGCCGCTCAAAGTTTCAACGTCGGCAAGATCACGGAAGGTGCGAACACCAGGGAGGTGCCCGCCGGGCAGAGGCAGCCGCACGGCCTCAGAGCCCGTGGCCAGCACGACGATGTCGAAGGCTATTGTGGTGCCACCGTCCAACGTCAGGCTTCGTCGAGCTGGGTCGAGTTCCGTGACGGTCGTCCCGAGCTTCAAGGTGAGATCGAGCTGGTTCGAGACGTCGCCCATGAGGTCGAGGGCCGCGGCACTATGGGTCCCGGCGAGCACAGCCGACAGCTGAACCCGGTCGTAGGGGGCCGTGTCCTCCCTGCCGATGAGGGTGACGCGAAAGCAATCGGGCGCGCGCTGCGCCAGCTCGTGAAGGAAGCGGGCGGCGACCATGCCGGCGCCGACCACCACGAGATGCGGGCGGACACGAACCATGCCTCAGGCCGCCGCGACGGGCGCGGGTGTCGGCTTCGGAGTCCGCGCCTTGGGCCCTAGCCCGCGCTCGTGCTCTTCGAGGAAGGTGAGGACCTCCTCGCGATAGACGTAGTAGTCGGGATGCTCCAAGAGCGCCTTGCGCGTGCGGGGGCGCGGCAGCGCCACGTCCATGACCTTGCCGATGCCGGCGTTGGGTCCGTTGGTCATCATGATGACGCGATCGGCGAGGAGAATGGACTCATCCACGTCGTGGGTGACGCAGATCGCCGTGACCCGGGTCCGGGTCCACACCTCCATGAGGACTTCCTGCAGCTCCCAGCGGGTCAGGCTGTCGAGCATGCCGAAGGGCTCGTCGAGTAAGAGCAGCTTAGGCGAGAGCGCGAACGCACGGGCGATGCCGACGCGCTGCTTCATGCCGTTTGAAAGGTCCGCCGCGCGCCGGTCGACGGCGTCACCTAGACCGACCCGCTCGAGATAGTAGCGGACGATGTCGTCGCGCTCGGAACGGCTTGCCTGCGGATAGACCCGGTCGACGCCGAGCGCCACGTTCTGGCGTGCGGTGAGCCAGGGAAAGAGCGACGGCGCCTGGAAAACGACGCCCTTGTCGGGGCCCGCCATGGTGACGTGACGCCCGTCGAGGACGATGGCACCGCCGGTGATGTCGTTGAGGCCCGCCGCCATCGAGAGCACTGTCGACTTTCCGCAGCCAGAGTGCCCGATGAGCGAGATGAACTCGCCCTTGGCGAGCTTGAGGTCGATGTCCTCGACAACGGTGAGCGGGCCCTTTGGCGTCGGGTAGACCTTCTTGAGCCGGCTGAACTCGAGAAACCGCCCGTCGTCCGCTGGCCTGCTCGACGCGCGCTGGTCGCGCAGCGTCCGGGGCAGGATCGGCTCGATGCTCGGCAGCACGCACGCGGTTCTGACGGCACCCTGGCTCTTGCTCAGCGCGCCCACATCCATGAGGTAGCGGGTGACATCGTTCCTCAGCCGCTTGAAGCGCGCATCGTGGTTGACCGCCGTGCGGTCGCGCGGGCGTGGCAGATCGACCGTGAAAGCGGGCCCGAGCGTCGCCGCTGGGCCGGGCGTCAGCGGCACGATGCGATCGGCGAGCAGAATGGCCTCGTCGACGTCGTTGGTGATCATGACCACGGTCTTGCGGTTCTGCTCCCAGATCGCCTCGATCTCGTCCTGCAACTTGGCGCGGGTGAGCGCATCGAGTGCGGAGAGCGGCTCGTCGAGGACGAGGACCTCGGGGTCCATGGCGAGCGCGCGGGCGACGGCCACCCGCTGGCGCATGCCACCCGAGAGCTCGGCCGGGCGACGATCGGCGGCATGCGCGAGGCCGACCATTTCGACCACGCCTGCGGTTCGCTGCCGGCGTTGTACGGCGCTCTCGGCCGCGAACACCGCGTCGACGGCGAGCGCCACGTTCTCGCGAACCGTGAGCCACGGCATCAGCGAGTAGCTCTGGAAGACGACGCCACGATCGGGACCGGCGCCCCGCACCAGCTTGCCGTCGATGCGAATCTCACCTTCGTCCGGTGTCGCGAGGCCGGCGATCATGCTCACGAGCGTGGTCTTGCCGGCACCCGAGAAGCCGACCACGGCGACGAACTCGCCGCGCTCAAGGCTGAGGTTGATCCCCTTGAGCACAACATTGTCGCCGTAGCGCTTGCCGACGCCTTCGATCGAGAGAAAGGCCATGTCTGTTCTCCGCCCTGGTCTGACTCCTGGGGGCGCTCAGTGCGCGGGCCGGTGGGTGACGAGAGCCTCGAGCGTGAGCATCAGGCGATCGAGCAGGAAGCCGATGATGCCGATGGTGAAGACCGCCACCATGATGCGGGCGAGGCTGTCCGAGCTGCCGTTTTGGAACTCGTCCCAGACGAACTTCCCGAGCCCGGGGTTCTGCGCGAGCATCTCGGCAGCGATGAGCACCATCCAGCCGACACCCAAGGAGAGCCGCAGCCCGGTGAAGATGAGCGGCAGGGCTGAGGGCAGGACGATTTTGGTGATCTGTGTCCACCAGGAGAGCCGCAAGACTTTGCCGACGTTCAAGAGGTCCTTGTCGATCGAGGCCACGCCGTGCGCAGTGTTGATGAGTGTCGGCCACAGCGAGCACAGCATGACCGTGAACGCCGAGTTCAAGAACGACTTGCGGAACATGGGATCGTCGCTGACGTAGAGCGCACTCACCACCATCGTGACGATCGGCAGCCAGGCCAGTGGCGAGACCGGTTTGAAGATCTGGATGAGCGGGTTGAAGGCGGCGTTCACGAGCGGTGAGAGGCCGCAGACGATGCCGAGCGGCACCGCGATCACGCTTGCCAGGAGGAAGCCGAAGAACACCGTCTGCAGGCTGGTCGCGATTTGGTCGAAGTAGGTGGGCTTGCCCGTGTAGTCGCGCCACTTGATGCGCTCTTCTTGACCTGCTTCCGCAAAGGCCGCGTTACGCTCCTCCTGCCGCTCGTAGAAGGCCGCGGCACGCTCCCGCTGGGCCACGTGGTCCTCATAGAGCACGCCCGCCTGGGCCCAGACCTGCGCGGGTCCTGGAATGGCGCCGAGGCTCGTTTGGATCGTCGGCGCGATCACGGCCCAGGCCCACAGGAAGAAGACCACCGCGAGGAGGGGGATGCCGAGACCGCGACCCAATGCTTGGAGCTGGGCGCGCGGATTATCACCGGCGGCGAGGTCGATGAGGGGGGCGAAAGCGCCGAGGCCCAGGGTCCTGAGGCCCGAACACAAGGTGCTGCGGCTGGGCAGGGTTAAGCGACGCGCGGGGGCCGCGACGGCGTCCGTCATGGGATCGTCTCCAGATGCTTGAGGCGGCGGCCGATGTTCAGTCGCCGCTCACGACCTCAATGCCCTTGAGCCGCTCGTCGCCCTTGAGGCCGATCGGGAACTGCTCGAGATAGGCATTGGGCGCTCGGCCATCGAACGTGTGGCCGTCGATGAACTCGCTCTGGGGCGCGCGGTAGCCGTCGGTATCCCAGGGGAACTCGTCCTCTTTGGCGAGACCCTCATCAACCAGGAGGCGGGCGGCCTCAAGGTAGATGTCCGGCCGGTAGACCTCTTGCGCTATTTCATCGTACCAGGCATCGGGCATGGCCTCCGCGATCTGCCCCCAGCGCCGCATCTGCGTCAGGTACCAGACTGCGTCCGAGTAATAGGGATAGGTCGCGAAGTAGCGGAAGAATACATTGAAGTCGGGCACCTCGCGCTTGTCGCCCTTCTCGTACTCGAACGTGCCGGTCATCGAGTTGGCGATGACCTCGGCGTCGGCGCCGACGTACTCCGGCCGCGCGAGCATCTCGACCGCCTCCATCCGGTTGGCGTTGTCGTTCTCATCGAGCCAGCGACCGGCACGGATGAGCGCCTTGGTGAGCGCGAGGGTTGTGTTCGGATTGGCCTCGGCAAAGGCGGCGGTGATGCCGAAGACCTTTTCCGGGTTGTTCTTCCAGATTTGGTAGTCGGTGATGACCGGCACGCCGATGCCCTTGAAGACCGCCTGCTGGTTCCAGGGCTCTCCGACCGCATAGCCGTAGATCGTGCCGGCCTCGAGCGTCGCGGGCATCTGCGGCGGCGGCGTGACCGAAAGGAGCGCTTCGGCCTGGATCTTCCCGGAGATGTCGTCTGGCGAGTAGAAGCCGGGATGAATGCCGCCGGCGGCCAGCCAGTAGCGTAGCTCGTAGTTGTGGGTCGAGACCGGGAACACCATGCCCATGTTGAATGGGCGGCCTTGGGCAGCGAAATCCTCGACCACGGGCTTGAGCGCCTGGGCGCCGATTGGATGGATAGGCCGACCGTCCTCACCCATCTCGAGGTGCGGCTTCATCAACTCCCAGACCTCATTGGAGACGGTGATGCCGTTGCCGTTGAGGTCCATCGAGAAGGGCGTCACGATGTGCGCCTCGGTGCCGTAGCCGATCGTCGCCGCCAACGGCTGGCCAGCGAGCATATGTGCGCCGTCGAGCTCGCCGTCGATGACCCGGTCGAGCAGGACCTTCCAATTGGCCTGGGCCTCGAGGGTGACGAACAGCCCCTCGTCTTCGAAATAGCCGAGCTCGTAGGCGACGGCGAGCGGCGCCATGTCGGTGAGCTTGATAAAGCCGAACGTGAGCTCGTCCTTCTCGACATCGAGCCAGGCGGCGGCTGGGGTGGCGAATGCGGTGCCAGCGAGCAGGGCGCCGGCAGTCAGGACGCGGGCGAACGAGTGCGGGATGGGGCGATTCATCGGTCAGGTCCTCTTGCGATCGACGCCGACGGCGTCCGGATCTGGACAACAAAAAAGCCGCTCGACCGATCTACCGGCGCGGGTGGCACAGGGTAGAGCGGGTCGAAGCGGCTTTGCTTCCGGGAGGTCCGGCGTCGGACCTGAGCGCCGTACCGACGATGGTGCAGCGCGTCATATGCACCCGATAAAAGCCCACCTGCCATCTACGTCAAGAGCGAAAGCATGGAGTCTCTGACTAAGATATCAGCTCCTGAGTGCCAAGGATAAGAGTGTTTACCTAATTGCATAAATTTAAGGCAACGAGTGCATCCGCTGAGGCAAGCTGGCCCGGGCCGCATCGAGCGTCGGCCCGCCGTAGACGGCCTGCCAGTCGACGGCTCGCTCCGCCTCGACATCACCCGCGTCACGCATGGCGCGAATAAGGCGCTCTACGTCCGCGGCCGCCGGTGCCGCCCACGCCGGCGCACAGAAACGATGCATGGCCGGCATGTAGCGGCCGGGATCGGCGCGCTCGGTCTGCAAGAGCCCGAGGAGGCTCATGGCGATCAGGGCCGGCGGCTGGTCGAGATAGGGCTTTGCGGCGAGCATGGATGCCGCCTCGAAGCGGTGATCCAGCGCGTCGAGCCACGTCCCGGCGCACAGGAGTGCTTGGAGCACGCGCTCGACGACATCTTCGTTGTCGTCGGCCCAGCCAGCTCGAAACGCCAGGACCTTCTCCATGGCGTCTGGCCAGAGTTCCAGTCCGGTCGTGGCAATGCGACCAACGCCATTGGTGACGGCCAGACGGTTCCAGGGCTCGCCTGCGCAAAAGCCGTCGATGTGGCCGGCGGCGAGGGCATCGGCCACGCGCGGCGGCGGCACGACGACGATCGCGACGTCGCGCACCGGATCGATCCCGCCGGCGCGCAGCCAGTCGTGGAGTTGGTAGCGATGACAAGACCAGGGAAAGACGACGGCGAAGGTCAACGGTCGCTGGCCAGCGGCCCGCCGCTGTTCGACGATCCGACGCAGCCCCGGCCCGTGTGCACCACGCGGAGGCGGGCGCTCCGGCGGTCCACTCTCCGATTGCCGCTTCAGGGCGTTGTCAATGTCGACGCGCAGTGTGATGCCATTGCCGTTGCGGCTAAGCACGAGTGGCGCGCGTAGCGGCATGCTCGGCGCATCGAGCCCGAGGCTCATGGCCAACGGCATGGGCGCCAGCGCCTGTGCACCATCAAGAACGCCATGGACGAGCTTGTCGCGAAGCGACGACCATGCCTGCTCACGGACGAGCCGCACGTCGAGGCCCAACTGCGCGAAAATGCCCCTTTCCTGCGCGACGACGAGCGGCGCTGCGTCGGTCAGCGGAATGAACCCCAGATTGAGTTTTATCATCGCGCCACGAGCCGTCCTCTCCGTCACTTCTTCAAGAGATCGCTGAGCGCGATCACGCTGCGGGCGACGTCGACCATTCGCTGATTCTGGGCCATCGCGGTCTGGCGCAGCCAGCCATAAGCGTCCTTCTCGCTCAGTCCACGACCGTCCATGAGCAGTCCCTTGGCGCGATCGATGAGCTTGCGGTCCTCCAGCGCCGAGCGGCTGCGGGCGAGTTCGTTCTGTAGGCGGCGAAACTCCTCGAAGCGCGCCACTGCGACCGCCAGGATCGGAGCCACGCGCGCCGGCTGGAGGCCATCGACGATGTAGGCAGCGACGCCCGCCCGCACGGCATCAGCGGCAAGCGGTGCGCCGGCTTGGTCCACGAACATGACCACGGGTCGATCCGGTGTCGGCCCACTGAGCCGAAACCCCTCGATGGTGTCGCGGTCCGGCGTGCTGAGGCTGGCGACAATGACATCCGCGCCGCTCGTCTCGACGACGCCTCTAAGGTCGTCGTGAGGCGCCGCGAAGGCCACGATCTCGTGCCCCGCCTCGACCAGCGCGGCCTGGACCATCTCCTGCCGCTCCGCATTGTCGTCGACCAGGAGTACGCGCATGCCGCCCGCAGCTTTCCTTCAACCAGGGCGACTACAGCAAGGATTGTGCCGCCATCGACGCGCGCGGCTCTCTGCGGGTCAGCAAGCCATGAGCCAAGGCCGAATCTGGTCATGGCGTCGATGACCTGCGGATCGGCGTGGAACGGAAACCCCAGAGTGGCACCGAACCAACTTGGCGAGCAACCGAACTGGTCCTCACAAATGGGTCCAGCTCAAGTTACTCACCCCAAGCGGGCAGGCCAAGAACGTCCCAGAATGCGCAATCAGCTGACCTTCCACAGCTTAAGGCGGTCGAGGCCGCTTTGGGTCAGCTTGAGACGAGGGCGTTCTTGTTGGCTCAGCCTGCTCCAGGCCGAAGGTGGTCCAGGCGGGTGGTGGCCGACCTGAGCTACGCGGCCGCGTCCGTTCGCTAACGCTCGATCGGCACGCGGACCTCGCGGCCGCCATAGCCGTCGACATTGTCGTGGGCGCGGACGATGACTTCGTCGATGCCGTCGGGCACGATCACGCCCGTGAGGGACCGTCTGAAGGGCTGCTCGTCGACATGCGGGTGGAGGAGGGTGCGTGTGCCGAGGATCTCACCCGCGGGCGTCAGCACCTCGAACCGGTCGGCATAGTGCTCCCAGCCCGTGTCGGCATGCTGCACGAGCACGTCGAACCGGTAGCCGCTGCCGTCCGGGCGCACGTCCACTTCGAGGACGTCGGCTTCGCCCGCGAGGGCGCCGGTCGACGAGAGGAGCATCAAGAGGAGGATGCGCAGAAGCATCGAATGGCACCAAAACCCTAGGCCGACGGCGGCTCCGAGCTTCCATGTTCAACGCTCGTTCAGCCAGAATCAATCAAGTTTGCGCTATGAGGGTCGGACATCCATCTATCTGCGCGGCGATGCTGGTGTCGGCCGTGGCCGGGTCGGCTTGGGCGCTCGACGAGCACGATGCCGCCAAGGCGGCCGTAGCGACGCGCGAGTCGTTGCCGCTTGCAGCGATCGTAGCGCGGGTCAGCGCGCAGGACAGCAAGGTCCTCGATGTGCGGATCGAGGAGGACGCCGACGGCTATCGGTATCACCTCAAGATCCTGGAATCGGGCAACCGGGTCCGGAAGATCGTGGTCGACGGCCGCACCGGTGCGGTCGTCGCCGGGGACTGAGGCATGCGCCTCTTAATCGCCGAGGACGAGCCGGAACTCGCGCAGCAGCTCAAGGACGCGATGACCCAGGCGGGCTACGCCGTCGACCTCGCACTCGACGGAGAGGACGCCTGCCATCTCGGCAGCACGGAACCCTATGACGCCGTGGTCCTCGATCTGGGCTTGCCGTTGATGGACGGTATCCAGGTGCTCGAACGCTGGCGACGGGCCGGGCGTGCCATGCCGGTGCTGGTCCTCACCGCCCGCGACCGGTGGAGCGACAAGGTCGCCGGCATCGATGCCGGCGCTGACGACTATGTCGCCAAACCGTTCCACATGGCGGAGCTGCAGGCTCGGCTGCGTGCGCTCATCAGGCGTGCCGCGGGGCACAGCTCGGCCGAGATCGCCTGCGGACCGATTCGCCTCGACACCAACGCGGCGCGGGTGAGCGTGGACGGCGAGGAGGTCCGCCTCACCGGCCACGAGTTCCGGGTGCTCGCGTACCTCATGCACCACAAGGGGCGCGTGGTATCGCGCATGGAGCTCACCGAGCACATCTACGACCAGGATTTCGACCGGGACAGCAACACGATCGAGGTGTTCATCGGCCGTCTGAGAAAGAAGCTCGGCACCGACCTCATTGAGACGGTTCGCGGGCTGGGCTACCGCCTCGTCGAGCCTGCCGACACGCCGTGATCGGCGGCTCCAAGCGCTCGACCTCCCTCGCCAGGCGCCTGGTCCTCATTGCGACGCTCTGGTCGCTCGTCTTGTTCGCGGTCGGTGGCGTGACCCTCTCCTGGGTCTTTGCGCGGAGCGTGCGGCAGAGCTTCGATGACCGGCTGGAAGTGCTGCTTGAAGGGCTCATCGCGGTCGCGGAGGTGGGACCGGGCGGCGTGCTCGTGGTCAGCGATCCGCCGGGCGAGCCGCGCTTCCGCACCCCCTTGTCGGGCTGGTACTGGCAGATCGAGACCACCGGCGCCTTGGTGCGCTCGCGCTCGCTTTGGGACCAGGACCTGCCGGCTGCGGCCGCAGAGACGGCGGTCGTCAATGGCCCGAGCGATCAGCGCCTGCGCATGCTGAGCCGGGCCATCATGATCGGCGATCGCATCTACCGCTTTCGGGTAGCAGGCGACACCGAGGGTATCGCCCGCGCGACCGCTCGCTTCTCGTTGACCGTGGTCAGCGCGCTCTCGGTGCTGGGCCTCACGCTGGTGATGGCCGTGCTGTTCCAAGTGATGATCGGGCTCCGGCCGCTCGCGCGCCTGGGGGAGGCCATCAAGCTCATCCGCTCTGGAGAAGCGGAGCGCCTGGATGGCGAGTACCCGCGCGAGCTCGAGCCCGTCGTGGCGGAGCTCAACAGCCTCATCGAGCAGAACCAGGAGGTCATCGAGCGCGCCCGCGCCCACGGCGGCAATCTCGCGCACGCCCTCAAGACACCCCTGTCGATCCTGGCCAACGAAGCCGAGCGCGACGACGACCACCGGATCGCCCGAGCCACGCGCCGAGAGCTGCCGCGGATCGAGCGGTTGATCACCCACCACCTGGCGCGGGCGCGGATGGCGGGCGTCACCAGCGCCCTCGCTAGCCGCCAACGCGTGGCGCCGGTCGTCGATGAGCTCATCCGCACGCTGCAGAAGCTCTACGAACGGCAGGGCATTCGCCTGACCCGCGGCGACACGCACGACGCGCTGTTTCAAGGCGAGCGCGAGGATCTCCTGGAGATGCTCGGCAACCTCCTCGAGAACGCCTGCAAGTGGGCACGGAGCCAAGTTCGCGTGTCGCTGGAGCCCGCAGCGGATGGCTTCGACGCCCATGTGGATGACGACGGTCCGGGGCTGCCCGCGGAGGAACGCGAGCGTGCGATCGAGCGGGGACGGCGCCTCGATGAGAGCGTGCCCGGCTCAGGCTTGGGGCTCGCCATCGTCGCCGATCATGCGAAGCTCTATCGCGGTCGGCTGGTCCTGGCCGAGAGTCCCTTGGGGGGCCTCCGTGCGACGTTGCACCTGCCGGGCCGGCTGGTCACCAAACCACCAACTGACGTGGCCGCTGGGTGAAGCAGGCGGCGGAAGGACGCCTTGCCCGGCGCGGAGCCGTCAGACGTGGCTGGTTCGATCGCGAACCCATCCGATGAGCCGTCCGTCGATCGCTGCCAGGCCGCAAGCGATCAGGGCCATGCCGACGAGGTGCTGGGGGAGGAGGCTTTCGCCGAGGAGGAAGACGCCGAGGAGGATGGCAGTCACCGGGATGAGCAAGGTGACCAGGAGCAGGTTGGTGGCGCCGGCCGTGGCGAGGATGCGGAAATAGAGAATGTAGGCGAGCGCGGTGGAAAGCGCGGCGAGGCCGGCCAATGCGGCCAGAGTCCAAGGGCCAGGCACCGCCAGCGTCCAGGGATGGTCGACGGCGAGCCAGAGGGGCAGGAGGATCATGCTCGATGCGCTGAGCTGGCCCGCCGCCGTCGCCATGGGCGCTACGCCCAGGCCACGAAAGCGGCGGCCGAACACGCCTGCGAAGGCGTAAGAGAGCGCCGCCGCGAGGCAGGCGAGTTGCGCGGTGACACCGATGCCGAGCCCCTGGAGCGCTTCCGGTCCGATCATCACGGCCACACCGACAAGCCCGATGAGCACGCCGGCCAGCCTTGGCGGTGTCAGCTTTTCGTCGGCCGTCAACACGTTCGCCACCAGGACCGTGAAGAGCGGCGTGGTCGCGTTGAGGATCGACGCGACGCCCGAGGCAATCTGCGCCTGACCCCAGACGATGAGGCAGAAAGGCACGACGTTGTTGAGGAGCCCCATGGCGAAAAACGCGCGCCAAACGCGGGCATCGGTCGGCATGGGCGTGCCGACGAGCCGGAGCGCCACGAGTAGGATCGCCGCAGCGAGCGCCACCCGGGCGAAGACGATCGTGAAGGTCGGCAGGTCCCTCACGGCGACGCCCACAAAGAAGAAGGAGCCGCCCCAGAGCACCGACAGGCTCAAAAGGAGTGCCCACTCGGCGGCGGTCATCGAACGGTTGATCGGTGGCACGGACGGGGCTCCTCGAGTGGAGCCTCCCTCCTAACGCGGCGGTCGGGACCGGCGCATTCCGGTTCTTGTGGTCGGCGTCAGGTGCCCACGTGCAAGGGTGCTACGAGGCCTTGCAGTGCTGCCAGCACCGAAAGCGGCGTCAGCTTGCCCGTGCGCGGGTTCTCTTCGCTCGGCACGCCTTCGATCGTCATCTCGAAGCGCGTGCTGTCGGCATCGAGCCGGATGGTGTGCGTGTTGCGCGTGACGGTTGGGTCCGCCCAGATCTCGACCATCGTCCGGTCCGCGCCGACGCCCGCGAGCGCGAGCGCTGCCGCGACGTTGACGTTGGCGGGAAAGCCCCTGGCCGCCTCACGTGCGGTTCCCTGGAAGACGCGCGTCGGCTCGGAGATGGCCGCCATTTCCAGTCCGCGCTCCTCGAGATGGGGAGCACCGACTAGCCCCAGGGGCGGCTTCCGCGTCTCGATCGTGACCGAGTTGATCTTGCCGTAGGCGGCGGCGCGCACCGCATCGAGACCCAGCAGCGCGCCCGTCGGCACGTAGATACGGGCGTCGTGGCGGCGCGCCAGTTCCACCATGCTCTCGTGCTCGAGCAACGCACCCACCGACAGCGGCATGAAGATGCGGCCCGCCTCCAGCGCCGGGACAGCCACGTCACGGAAGAGTGCAGCGGGCAAACACTCCACGACGACATCGGCATGATCCGCGAGCTCGCTCAACGCGACCACCGGCACACGGGTGTGGAGGGTGGTGATCCGTTCCTCTGCCCGCGTCCGGTCTCGCGCGCTTACGGCCGTCAGCCGCAGACCGCCCATCCCGTGGTCAAGCCGCTGGACGACGGTCCAGCCGATCGCGCCGAGGCCGGCAACGGCGACGCGAAGCGTGGGCATGGGCGGATCTCCTAGGGTCTTTCATTGGGAGCTTGCTCGCGACGGGTGGGGCTCGCAAGGTCTCATGATGAACGAGCGGATGAGCAACCGCCTGCGAACCGATCGGCTCAACGGCGCCGAGCTCGCGCGGCTCTGGTGGGCAGTCCCGCCGCTGGTCGTGCTGGTGCTGGCGAACGCGATGTTCGAGCTGGCGGGCATGGGCTACGCGGAGATAGGTACTCAGCTGGTCAGCGAGGATGGTGGCCGGCCCCTGGAGATGGGGCGCGATGCCGTGGTCGCCGGTGCCGCGCTGGGCTGGGCGGCGACGCTCATGGCCTATCTCTGCGTCATCGTTGCCACGCTGCTCGCCGCCTGGCGGATCATCAACACGCGCGTCCAGGGCGTTGCACGGCGGCCGTTCTTGCTGTTCGCAGCGGCCGCCACGCTGCTCGGGATCGCCAATCTCCTGATCGTCGACACGTTCGACCTGTCACTGGCCGCCGTATTCGAAGTGACCTACCGAGCCATTCTCCAGGAACCGGCCATCACCGCGGAACGCGCTCGGGTGGCGGGTGCCGTCGTCATGGTCATCAACGTCCTCACGGCTTTCGTGCCGGCCCTGCTCCTGGCGGCCGTCGCGGCCAGCGCCTTGCCACCGAAAGCCGGCTGGAGCGAGGTCACCGTGGCGCGGCGCGCGCGGCAGCTGCGCCGGCTCGTGGCCATAGCTGCCGCGTATCTGGTTGTCGGTGTGCTGCACATGGGCGCGTGGACACAGCTGGCAGGCGCCACGCTGGGCGCTCAGGCGAGCGCCGCGCTCGATGCTGCCGCCGTCGCCGTCACGCTCTTCTGGGGGACGGCGTTCGCGCTCATGATCGCGAGCTTCTACGTGCCCCTGGCGCTGAGCCTGAGCGAGCTTGCCGAGCACATCATGGATGACATCGGCGTGCCGCCTGATGCGCGGCCCAAATGGCTGGTGGATCGTGGCCTCTCATTCGATCTCAGCCAGCAGCTCCCTCAGATCGCCGCCGTGGCCGCACCGTTGTTCGCGGGCTCGCTGAGTGCAGCCCTCGGCGCCGGCACGCAGCTCTTGGTTCCCTAACGCTCTGACACGACCGGCGCCGCCGCCCGTCCACCCCCGAGCCTGCGATGGCATCGGGTTGAAGGTCGGGAGCGCGGGTGGTGCCGGTTGCGCGCGCAACGCAACACCCCTAGCCCGGATGCGGACAGGGTGGAGAGAAACATGGCTGGCGAGAGTGTGCTGATCGGCAAGGGCGCCCAAGAATGCCGCTTGCTGCTCGAGCGCGCGAACCGACACGGCCTCGTCGCGGGCGCCACGGGCACCGGTAAGACGGTGACGCTGCAGATCCTCGCCGAGGGGTTCTCGCGTGCGGGCGTTCCAGTGTTCGTCGCCGACGTGAAGGGCGATCTCGCCGGGCTGGCGTCGCCAGGGAAAGCTGACGACGGGCTCGCCGAGCGGGCTCGCGCGTGCGGCGACGCCAGTTGGGCGCCAGCCGCGACGCCGGTGATCTTCTGGGACGTGTTCGGTGAGGCCGGGCATCCGGTCCGAACGACCATCGCCGAGATGGGGCCGCTGCTGCTCGCCCGCCTGCTCGACCTCAACGACGTCCAGGAGGGCGTTCTGACGATCGCCTTCGCCCTCGCCGACGACGAAGGCCTCCTCCTGCTCGACTTGGACGACCTGCGTGCATTGCTGACCTTCCTCGCCGAGCACCGAAAGGAAATCCAGCCCGTCTATGGGACCGTTTCGCCAGCTTCCGTCGGTGCCATCCAGCGCCGCCTCCTGACCCTGGCACGCGAGGGTGGAGAGCTGTTGTTCGGCGAGCCGGCGTTGGCGCTCGACGCGCTGATGCAGACCGATGCCGAGGGCCGCGGTTACGTGAACGTGCTGGCGGCAGATCAGCTCGTTCGTACGAGGCAGCTCTACGCGACCTTCCTGCTCTGGCTTCTGGCTGAGCTGTTCGAGGAGCTGCCGGAGGTGGGCGATCCGGAGAAGCCGCGCCTCGTCTTCTTCTTCGATGAAGCGCATCTCCTCTTCGACGACGCGCCCAAGGCGCTGCTCGACAAGGTCGAGCAGGTCGTGCGGCTCATCCGTTCGAAAGGTGTGGGCGTCTACTTCGTGACGCAGGGCCCGAGCGATGTGCCCACCGACGTGCTCGGCCAACTCGGCAACCGCGTCCAGCACGCGCTCAGGGCCTTCACCCCCAAGGACCAAAAGGCGGTGAAGAGTGCCGCCGAGACCTTCCGGCCCAATCCGGCCTTCGACACGAAGGACGCGATCACACAGCTCGCGGTGGGCGAGGCGCTGGTGTCGACGCTCGATGCGAGCGGCGTGCCGAGCATGGTGGACCGTGCCAAAGTGCGACCGCCGGCCTCGCGCATGGGACCGCTGACAGCCGAAGAGCGGGCCACCGTGATGGCGCAGAGCCCGGCCGCGGGTGCCTACGACATGCGCATCGACCGCCACTCCGCGAAGGAGATGCTTGCGGCGCGGGCGCTGCAGAAGGCCGAAGCGGCACCACCGAGCCGCCAGCGCCAATCGTCGACCAGATCCGCAGGCTACAGCGACGCGGCGGTCAAGTCGGCGCTGCGCTCTTTGGGCACCCAATTCGGGCGCACGTTGGGCCGGGAAATCATGCGCGGGCTCTTCGGCGGTCTTGCCCGCCGATGAAGGACCGCGTCGACGCGTCGCCAGTAGCCGATCTGTGTCTTCACAGGCGCGCTTACCAATGCACGAGGGGCGGCAAAATCGGCCGGTAGAGGAGCGAAAGGTGGTTCGCCCGAGGGACTGCCTCATAAGCAACGTTGTGTCCGGCCGCGCTGAGCACGCGGGTCAGCGCCTCCGACTGTCCGATCCATGCCGGCGTCTCATCGGCGCCGACGGTCACTTCGATGGCGGGCCGGCAAGTCGGCAGGCGGTGCAGCACGTCGTTGCGCTCCGCCATCTCCGCCGTCAGCCGCACATCGGCGTTGACGCTCAACTCAAGCACCGCGGCGGGCTCGTAGATGCCGCTCGCGAGTGCTGCCCAGGTGACCGGCGGCGCGGCGTCGCTTCCCGGGTCGTGCAGTAGCATCGCTGCCAGGTGTGCGCCCGCTGAGTGCCCGGCGAGCGCCAGCCCGTCTGAGCGAAGCTGCAGGTCTTGAGCGTGCTGGGCGAGGAAGCGCATGAAAGCGCGCATCTCTTCGACGATGTCGTCCAGCGTCACCTCGGGGCAGAGGTCGTAGTTGACCACCAGCGCCGCGAAGCCGGCAGCCACCGCCGGCTCGACGACGAAGTGATGATCGACCTTGTCGAGCGCCCGCCAATAGCCGCCGTGGATGAAGACGAACGCCGGATGTGGACCTGCCGTCTTCGGACGGAACAGATCGAAGGTGCACTTGGGACCGGTGCCGAAGCGGATGTCGAACGTGCCGTGCATGCGCGCTCGCGCCGCCGCCGAGCGCTCGGCATAGCTGGCGAAGTAAGCGTCGGCGACCGCATCACCTAGCGCCGCGCGAGGGTTCATCTCCGCCTCGCGCGTGGCCGGATCGAGGTTCCGCCAATCGGTCATGCCTCCGTCTGCACGGCGGCCTCGCCGCTGTAAAGCCGCCGCTTGCGCGGGCTGGACGAGCGGTCGTGCGCGGGCTTGGATGCGGCGGTCACCGCGCGCGGAGCACGAGATGGCGCATCACATCCTGCGCTCTACTCCCGAGACCTGCTTCTTGGGCTATTTCGATGCGCGCACGCCGCCGGTCCTCCACGTGGACAGCGGCGATGAGGTGACCGTCGAGGGGCTTCCGGCGGCAGGTGACACCGATCTGCCTTCCGACCTCTCGCGCCTCCTTCCGGAGCATCGCCCGGTGCTCGAGGCACTGCGCGCGGACAAGGGCACCACGACCCACGTGATGACGGGTCCGATCCATGTTGCGGGTGCTGTGCCGGGCGACGTGCTGCAGGTCGACATTCTCGAGGCCCGGGTCCGCCAAGACTGGGGCCATGCCAAGATCATGCCGCTACTGGGGGCGCTGCCTGGGGAGTTCCCGGAGCCTGAGCAATTCGCCATCGAGATCGATGGCGACGAGGCCGTGCTTCCCTGGGGCAAGCGCCTACGGCTCGACCCGTTCCACGGCATCCACGCCACGGCGCCGCCACCGGCCTGGGGCCGGGTCGGTGCTGCCGAGCCACGCGTCTTCGGCGGCAACATGGACAACAAGGAGCTGCGTCCTGGCACAACCTTATACCTGCCGGTCTTCAACGAGGGTGCGCTTTTCTCGGTGGGCGACGGCCACGGGTTGCAGGGCGATGGCGAGGTCTGCCTTTGTGCCGTCGAGACCGCACTTCTGGGCCGCTTCCGGCTCACGGTGCGCAAGGACATCGAAGCGGTACTGCCCTGGGCCGAGACGGCGGCGAGCCTGATCTCGATGGGCTTCGATGCCGACCTGGACGCTGCCGCCAAGACCGCCGTCCGCCGCATGATCGATCTCATTTGTGCCCGCAGCACACTCGATCGGAGCGAGGCTTACCTCCTCGCGAGCCTCGCCGCTGACTTCAGGGTCACCCAGCTCGTCGACGGCGAGAAGGGCATCCATGGCGTCCTACCCAAGGCGGCTCTCTGACGCGCGCCTCAGTCGCATCGCCGGGGCCAGCCTACTCTGAGACGAAAACTAGCCATCGAGCAATTGGTTCGACGCGAATCGCCGGCTGGACGCCTTCTGTCATCGGGCGGCAAAGCCAACCCACAGGCCGTGCAACAGGCCTTCAAGCCGAAGCTGGATGCGCTTTGAGTCTAGTGCACCGACGCAATCGAAGCGAGCAGCTTCAATTGGGTCCACGATGCACTAAGCCTTTGGAATCGTGCAGCTTTGCCGCCTTCAGATGTGACTCATCCGAATGCGTCGCTGCACTAGAAGCTTCGCAAATGGGCCTGGCCGATACGCAGCGGGGCCTTGGCAATCGCAGCTAGGTACTCGATCTGCGATGGCTCCGGCATTCGTGCAGGCTTGAAGGCGCCTAAATGGGCCCTTACATCCGCCCGCAACCTTGAACGCGTCGTGGCGCCTCCAGGGCCGGCCAACCTGCGATCTGGGAGAGCAGTAAATGGACGTCCTCTTGGAGGCCGACAGGCTGACCAAGCGGTTTGGCGCGCTGACCGCCGTCGACGACGTCAGCTTCCAGGTCCGGCGCGGCGAAGTCGTTGGGTTCCTAGGGCCGAATGGCGCCGGGAAGACGACGACCATGCGGATGATCGCGGGCTATCTGCCGGTCGATGCAGGCCGTGCGCGGTTGTGCGGTGTTGACGTCCAGCAACAGCCCGAGCGCGCCCGCGCGGCTCTCGGCTATCTGCCCGAGGGGGCGCCAGCCTACGGGGAGATGACGCCCCTGGGCCTCTTGACGTTCGTCGCCCAGGTCCGTGGCCTCGATGGTAACGCGCGCCAAGAGCGCCTGCGCGAGCTACGCGCATATCTACAGCTCGATGCCGTCTGGCGGCGGCCGATCGAGACGCTGTCGAAGGGCTTCAAGCGGCGGGTCGGCCTCGCCCAGGCGATCCTGCACGACCCCGACGTGCTGGTGCTCGACGAGCCCACCGATGGCCTCGACCCCAACCAGAAATTCGAGGTGCGGAAGCTCCTCCAGACGATCGCGCCCGACAAGGCGATCCTCATCTCGACCCATATCCTGGAAGAAGTGGAGGCGGTCTGCGATCGCGCCATCATCGTTGCCAGAGGTCGCATCGTCGCCGATGGAACGCCGCAGGCACTGCAGGCGAGGGCGATCGATCACAACGTCGTGGCACTCACGGTGCCAGCCGACGCCGCGGAGCGCAGCCTCGAGGAATTGCGCAACGTCGCGCAGGTCGCGTCGGTCGAGCAGCAGCCTGGAAGCAACGGCGAACTGCTCCTGCTTGTGCGCCCCGCGAACGGCGCCGATGTCCTGCCCGCCGTGAACGCGAGAATCCGCGAGGCGGCATTGCCGGCACTTGAGGTGAGCCGCCGCCGTGGCCGCCTCGACGACGTCTTCCGCACGCTCACCCGCGCCGCTTGAGGGGCACCTCGATGCGCACGACCTTCCTCATCATGCGGCGCGAGCTCGAGGCCTATTTCACCTCGCCGCTTGCCTACGTCTTCATCTGCATCTTTCTGGCACTCGCGGGCGCCCTGACCTTCTATCTCGGAGGCTTTCTGGAGCGCGGGCGCGCCGATTTGGGTGCGTTCTTCGTGTTTCAGCCCTGGCTCTATCTGTTCCTGGTCCCGGCGCTCGGCATGCGGCTCTGGGCCGAGGAGCGCAAGAGCGGGAGCCTCGAGTTCCTGTTGACGCTGCCTGTGGGCACGGCCGCTGCGGTCGTCGGCAAGTTTCTCGCCGCCTGGATCTTCACGGGCGTCGCGCTCTCTTTGACCTTCCCGCTCTGGCTCACGGTCAACTACCTGGGGAACCCCGACAACGGCGTGATCCTCGCCGGCTATTTGGGCTCCTGGCTCATGGCGGGGGGCTTCCTGGCAATCTCCTCCTGTGTGTCGGCCCTTACCAAGAACCAGGTGATCGCCTTCGTCGCCTCGGTCGCGCTCTGCTTCGTCTTCATGATGAGCGGGCTGGAGCTGGTGCAGGGCGCCTTTGCTGGCTGGGCTCCGGCGGCGCTCACCGACGTGGTGGCGTCGTTCAGTTTCCTCACCAACTTCGATGCTATCCAGAACGGCGTCGTCGATGCTCGAAACCTCGTCTTCTTCGGCTCGCTCATTGTCGTCAGCCTGACCATCAACGTGGCCCTGGTCGAGCTCAACAAGGGTGCCTGAGGGGTAGTCGTCATGGCCTTGCTCGCCGAACGCCTCAGCCGCCGCACCGTCTGCCTGGGCGTCATGGCGGTGTCGCTCGTTTCGTTCGTCGCCATCAACATCATCGCCCAGGACAGGCTCACTGGCTGGCGCGTGGACCTCACCGAGGACCGCCGCTTCACGATATCGGAGGGCACCGAGCAGGTGCTGGCTTCGATCGAGGAGCCGATAACGCTTCGCTTCTATCGCTCGAGCGACCTCGGCACGCTCGGCCCCGACCTCGAGGCCCACGCCGATCGCGTCGCCGACTTCCTCACCGAGTACGCGGCACTCGCCGACGGCATGCTCGTGATCGAGCGCTACGACCCTCGGCCATTTTCGCCGGAAGAGGACCAGGCGGTCGCCGACGGGCTCACCGGCGTCCCCATCGGGCTATCGGGCGAGCAGGCCTATCTGGGGCTTGCGGGCCTCAACATGACCGATGACCGCGAGGCGATCGGCTATCTGGCCCCCGAGCGCCTCGACTTCGTCGAGTACGACCTCACCCGACTGATCCACGACCTGGCCAATCCCGACAAGCCCGTCCTGCAGGTCGTTGGCGACCTGCCGCTCTACGGCCTTCCCACCGCTCAGTTCGAGCGCTGGGCCGTGGTCGACAGTTTGGAAGAGGTGTTCGATGTCCGCCGGACCTTCGGCGAGCTCGACCGCATCGAGGACGACGTCGACGTGGTGCTCTTGGGCCAGCCGCGGGATCTGCCGGCGCGCACGGCTTACGCGCTCGACCAGTACGCGTTGCGTGGCGGGCGGATGCTCTTGGTGCTGGACCCGCTCTTCGAGACAGGTGCGTTGCCCCAGCAGCCGCCGTCGGGCTTCACGGGCATGGACGCACTTCTGGAGGCTTGGGGCCTGGACATCGAGCCCAACACTGTGCTCGGCGACCGGCAACGGGGCATGCGCGTGCAGCTCCTTGACCAAGGTCGTCCGGTGGTCACCACCTATCCGATCTGGTTTACCGCCGATGCTGCGCAGTTCGATCTCGACGATCCGGCGCTTGGGCAGCTCCAGCGACTCGCTTTCAATTCGCCGGGCGCCGTGGCGCTTCGCGAGGACACGGCGATGACGCTCGCGCCGCTTGTCGAGACCACCTCGGACGTCGCGACCTTCTCCAGCGCCGAGCTGATGCAGCCAGACCCGTTGGCCATCATCGACAGCTACGCGCCCGAGGGTGAGCGCCGCACGCTGATCGCGCGGATCGAAGGTGCTGTCGAACCGGCGTTTCCAGACGGCCCGCCGGAGGACGTGGACACGGCCGCCGCCGGCGAGCACCTGGACGAAGCGGCCGAACCGCTGAGCCTGGTGGTGATCACCGACGCGGACTTTCTGGCCGATCGAAGCTGGATCCAGCGCCAGCAGCTCTTGGGTCAGTCGTTCGCCGTGCCGATCGCCAACAACGGTGATTTCGTCGTCAATGCGCTCGAGAGCCTAGCCGGCGCCGATGGCCTCACCGGGCTCCGCGGTCGGGGCTTCGACCCGCGCCCCTTCGTCGTCATCGACGAGATGGAGCGTGACGCAGAGCGCCGCTATCGCGCAAGCGAACAGCAGCTCGTGGCGCGGCTCGAGGAGACCCAGGCGAAGATCGATGAGATTCGTGCGGAAGAGGTCGCCGAGGGTGTCGTGCTGACTTCCGCGCAGGAGGAAGCGGTCCTGAGCTTTCGGGAGGAGCTGCTGGCCATCCGCCAGGAGCTTCGCGACGTCCGCTTCGCGCTCGACGAGGAGGTGGAGGGGCTGGCCTGGCGGCTTCGGGTTCTCAACATCTGGGCGGTGCCGGCGGTGGTCGCTTTGTTCGCCATAGGTCTGCTCGTCTGGCGCCGTCGTCAGGGCGAGCGGAGCGCGGGCGCCTGAGGGGCCGAGGAGGGACGTAGATGGGGCCACGCACGCTCATCGTCTGGGGCGCTGTGGCGATCGTATCGACGGTCGCTGCTATCTATGCGAGCGTCGAATCGAGCCGCAACATCAGCGTCGCCGGTGCGCTCGATGAGCCGGTGTTTCCAGAGCTCGTCGCCGCCCCCGAGGCAGCCGTCCAAATTGCCGTCGAGCAAGGCGGGCAGCGCTTGACGGTCGCCCGTGGCGATGGCGCCTGGGTCGTGCCGGAGCGCTGGGACTATGCGGCGGATGAGACGGCGGTGCGGGCGCTCGTGACCGATCTTGTCGACCTCCGCTACGCGGCCCCACGGACGGCGCTGCCGGAACGCTTCGCGCGCCTTGAGGTCGACGAGCCAGGCGAGGGCAGTGCGGCCACACGGGTCACGATCGAGGCTGCCGATGGGACGGTGCTGGCGGACGCGATCCTCGGCAAGGGCAGCGACGCCATCACCCGGGATCGGCGCGGGGTCTATCTGCGCCTGCCCGATGGCGAACGTGCCTGGCTCGCCTCGGGGACGGTCGACGTCGCCACCGACGTCATCGACTGGCTCGATACGGACCTCCCAAGCATCGCCCGAGACGAGCTGGCGCTCTTGACGGTGAGCCCGGCGAGCGACGAAGGCTTAACGGCGGGCAGGGTTTCCAAAGACGACGAGATGACGCTCACCACGCCCGTGCCGGACGGCAGGCAGGCCGATGCGGAATCCATCCGGCGGCTCACCGGCATGCTGGCCGATCTGCGGTTCGACGAGCTCAAACCCGCCGCCGACGTCGCCTGGCCAGAGGCCTGGACGAGGATCGAGGCAAGCCGGTTCGACGACACGTCGCTCGAGCTTGAACTCGCCACCATCGACGACGCGCGCTGGGTCCGCTTCGCTGACGACGCAAATTGGGTCTATCGGTTGCCGGCGTTTCAGCTCGACCGGATAGATCTGAGCTTGGAAGAGCTACTAGAACCGCCAAGCGCATCTTGAGGCGAAGCTCGACGCTGCCCCGCCGCTCGTTCCAGTGTAGGATCGATGCCTCTGTGGGCGCACGATCGAGCGGCGCCCGTGTCGGTGATGGATGGAGAGACGACATGTGTATGCGCGCGGCTTGGCTCTTGGTTCCACTGGCCCTGGTGACGTCGTCCCTCGCGCCGGCGCAACAGAGCCCCATCGCCGTCATTGCTGCAGCCGTCCGCGATCATGGCCTGGCGTGCAGCAATCCGCGGGATATGCAGCCGTTACCCAGGGAATCGAGCGCCGATCGAGAAGCGTGGCAAATCACCTGCGACGAAGGCAGCTATGCGGTCCGCTTCAAGGGTGGTGATCAAGGCGCAACCGTGGAGCAGGTCGGCGGCTGAGCGGGCCCAAGAGCAAAGCTGCGTCCTCAAACGGCGTGTTGCGCTGCCAGCTCGCGGATGCGGCCGATCATGGAGTAGAGGCCGTTGGCGCGGGTTGGCGTGAGGTGCCGCTTGAGGCCGATCCGCTCCAGCACCTCGGGCGGGTTCTGTACGATCTCGACGGGTGTCGCGTCGTCATAGAGGCGCAGAAGCAGCCCGATGAGCCCTTTGACGATAATCGCATCGCTGTCCGCGCGCAGGCGCAATCGCCCGCTCTCCGGCTCCACCGCCGCATCCATCCAGACCTGGCTCTGGCAGCCGTGCACGCGATGCGCGTCGTCGCGCACGTCGTCGGGGTAGGGAGGCAGCGTTCGGCCTAGGTCCATGATGTAGTCGATCTTGTCGCGCCACTCATCGAACAGCGCGAACTCTTCCTCCAGCTCCTGTTGGCGTTCGGCGATGGTGCCCGCCATTCGACTTCCTTCCCGACAACCGCTCACGCGGCCTGCTTGATGGTGGCGAGCGCGTCAAGAGCGCGCTGGCGCGCACGCCTGTGGTCGACGATCGGCGCGGGATAGGTCTTGCCCAACGTCACACCGGCGGCGTCGAGCACGTCGGCAGGCGCCTCCCAGGGCGCATGGATGTGCTCCGCCGGCAATCCCGCCAGCTCGGGAACGAAACGCCGCACATACGCACCGTCGGGGTCGAACTTCCAGCCCTGCTTGACGGGATTGAAAATCCTGAAATAGGGCGCGGCATCGGGACCGCAGCCGCTCACCCACTGCCAGCCGAGCGTGTTCGAAGCGAGATCGGCATCGACGAGATTGTCCCAGAACCAGCGCGCACCTTGCCGCCAATCCTCCAACAGGTCCTTCACCAGAAACGAGCCCGCGACCATACGCACGCGATTGTGCATCCAACCGGTCAGGCGAAGCTGGCGCATGCCCGCATCAACGATCGGATAGCCCGTGCGTCCGAACCGCCACGCGTTGCGGTTGTCCTTGTCGTCGGCCCAAGGAAAGCGCGCAAAGGCGGGCTTGAGCGGCGTCTCCGGCAACGTCGAGATATGGTAGAATATGTGGTAACCAAATTCGCGCCAAAGTAGTTCTTTCAAGAAGACGTTGCTGCCGCGACCCGGATCCAACGCGTCCGCACCGCCAGAAACTTCAACCGTCGCCTGCCAGACCTGATGCGGGCTCAGCTCACCCCAGTGCAGCCGGGGCGAGAGTTCCGACGTGCCACGTAAATCGGGCCGATCTCGACTGTCCCCGTAATCCGCAACTTTATCCTCAAGAAAAACGTCGAGAGCATTCTCGGCATGGCCAACACCGGGCTGCCAATGACACCCGAGTTCGACTTCCCAATTTGTCGGAGGATCGCCCGCACCTATCGATTTTGTCACGAGTGTCGATGGCACTTTAGGCGATTGAATGCGTGCCGGGGCGGGGTATGGCTGCCGCGGGGCACGCTCGTTCAGGCAGGCGCGGGCGAAGGGCGTATAGACCTTGTAGGGGTCACCGTTCTTGGTCGTAACAGTCCATGGCTCGAACAGCAGCCTACCGTTACTGCTCGTGACGGCGAGACCACGCTCTTTGAGCTTGGCCATGACGTCGCGATCGTGACGAATGGACGCAGGCTCGTACCGGCGGTTCCAGAAAACGGCGTCCGCCTCGACCGCCGCTGCCGTCCGTTCGAGCGCAGCCTCCGCCGGTCCGTCGAGCACGACCAAGCCACTGCCGCGGGCCCGCAACGCGTCATCGAGCGCCTTCAGGCTCTGCGCGCGCCACCACCTGGAGGCGCCGCCCGGGGGCCAATCGCCGGCCGCGTCGTCATCATCGATATAGACGGGAAGGACGCCACCTCGCGCGCAAGCCTCGTGGAGCGCCGGGTTGTCGGCGACACGTAGATCTTGGCGGAACCAAACGATGGAAGTGGGCATAGCGTCTGCGCGATAAATGGTCAGCCAGACGTAGCCCGCCGGGGGGCGCCTTCAAGCCGCGTGGCCGGGAGGCAGCGAAGCCCGCCATCTCGGCCGCAGAGCATGGCCTCGAAGGGGTGGGCAAAGAGCCCGGCGATTGCCGGGTCCCAGACCTCGAGCCCGCCAGTGAAGGTGCCGAGGGCGGGCATGAGCAGGCGGGCACCGTCGCTCACGAAGCATGGACGCGTGACGCGCCGGCCGCGCACACGAACGCCGGCCTTCGGGTGCAAATGCCCTGCAATCTCGCCCGTGGACGCGCGAGGCGACGGCGCGTGGCGGAGCGTGATGGCACCGATCGCCAGGCTGCCCTTGACCGCCTCGCCGTGTCCCGTCGGTGCGTCGGGGTCGTGGTTTCCCGCGAGCCAGGTCCAGCGGCAGAGCGATCCGATGGCGTCGAGCTGCTGGCGATCCTCGACGGCGAGCCGCGCATAGCCGTGGCTCCGATGAAAGCCGTCGCCGAGGCTGACCACCTGCTCGGGGCGATGCTCGTTCAGCAGCTCGACCAAACGCGCGAGCGTCGCGCGCGTGTCGTAGGGCGGCAACAGCCGGCCGCTCGCCGCCAGCGCCCGCCCCTTCTCGAGGTGCAGGTCGGCGACAATGAGCAGCCGTCGCTCGGGCCAGAGGACGGCGCCGCGGCCGTCGAGGAGCAGGCGCTCGCCGGCGAGGACGAAGGGCCGCTGCCTCACGCTGCGTGGGCCCGGCCAAGCGCGTCCGCGGCGAGATCGTCGGCCGCTTCGTCGAGCAGGTCGTCCATGGCAGCACCGTAGACGCTCTCCCGGCCGATGTTGACCAGCACCGGCACCGCCAGTGGCGAGACGCGATCGAGCCGCTTGACGCGGATCCGGCCCTGCACGCTCACCAGCAGATCAGCGAGACGCTTGATGTCGAGGAGGCCCGTCGCGGCATCGGCGCGCGTGGCCCGCAGCAGGACGTGCTGCGGCTCGTGCTTGCGCAACACGTCGTAGATCAGATCCGAGCTGACGGTCATCTGCCGGCCGGTCTTCTCCTCGCCCGGCCGCCGCCGCTCGATGAGCCCGGCGATCACCGCGACCTGGCGGAAGGTGCGCTTCAAGAGCGAGCTCTCGGCCATCCACTCCTCCAGGTCATCGCCCAGAATGTCGACATGGAAGAGAGCCGCTACGTCGTCGACCTCGCGCAGGCTCCATACGGCCAAGGCGTGATCGGTGCCGACGAAACCGAGCGGACCGGCGCCGAGACGCTCCAGCCTGCGGGTGAGCAGCATGCCGAGCGTCTGATGCGCGTTCCATCCGGCGAAGGAGTAGACCACCAGGAACTCGCGCTCGTTCCGCGGAAAGCTCTCTACCAACAGCTCGTCCGCGCTCGGCAGTTCCGATCGATCGATCTGATAGTCGAGCCACTCGCGGACCGGTGGCGGCAGCGCCGGCCAGCGCTCCGGGTGCGCCAGCCAGCTGCGCACCCCGGAGGCGAGGTTGGTCGAAAGCGGCAGACGCGTGCCGCCATAGTTCGGCACCTTGGGCTCCTTCTCGCCCTTGGCCAGCCGGCAGAGCATGTCCGTCTCGCGAATCCCGTCGAAGACGAGCACCCGGCCCGAAAAGAGAAACGTGTCGCCTGGCGTCAGGGTTGCCGCGAATATCTCCTCGACCTCACCGACGACGCGCCGCCCGAGGCGAACCTTGAGCATCGGCGCGTCCTGGATCACGCCGACATTCATACGGTAGGCACGCGCCAAGCGGCCGTCGGCGAGGCGCCAGAGACCGTCCGGCCCACGCGCCAGACGGCGGAAGCGCTCATAGCTGCCGAGCGCGTAGCCGCCGGTCGCAACGAAGTTCAGAACATCGTCGAAGTCCTTGCGGGAAAGCCCTGAATAACCTCCCGCATTCGCCACTTCCTGATAAATCACATCAGCATCGAAGGGTCCCGCGCAGGCCGTGCCGACGAGGTGTTGGGCTAGGACGTCGAGGCAGCGCTCGTGCTGAACCTCACCATCGAGCGCGCGCTGGGCGATGGCCTCCTTGGCGGCCATGCACTCGAGCACCTCGAAGCGGTTGCCGGGGATCAAGAATGCCTTCGAAGGCTCGTCCATCCGGTGGTTGGCCCGGCCGATCCGCTGCAGAAGGCGCGATGCTCCCTTGGGCGCGCCCACCTGAACCACGAGGTCGACGGCACCCCAGTCGATGCCCAGGTCGAGGGACGAGGTGCAGACCACACAGCGGAGCGCGCCGCGCGCCATCGCCGCCTCGACCTTGCGCCGCTGGTCGACCTCGAGCGAGCCGTGGTGAAGCGCGATCGGCAGGTTCTCGTCGTTGAGGCGCCAGAGCGCCTGGAAGATGATCTCGGCCTGCGAGCGCGTGTTGGTGAAGACGAGCGTGACCATGTGCGCCCGAATAGCCGCGTAAAGATCTGCGGCCGCGTAGACGCCGAAATGACCGGACCAGGGCATGTGCTGGCCCGACAAGAGCACGTCGACTTCCGGCTCGGCGCCGTCTTCCGCCTGGATCAGCGTCGCCGGTCGGTTCGGATGGTCAAGCCACGCTCGCAGGCGGTCGGGCTCGGCAACCGTCGCAGACAAGCCGACGAGCTGGAGTTCCGGTGCGATCCGTTGCAGGCGCGCGATGCCGAGGCCCAACAACTGGCCCCGCTTATTGGGCACCAGTGCATGAAGCTCATCGAGAACAACGCGGCGTAACCCTTTGAAGTAGGCTTCTGCATCGGGGTAGGCGAGAAGCAGTGCCAAGCTCTCGGGCGTGGTCAACAGCAGCTGCGGCGGGTTCGTGCGTTGCCGCTGCCGGCGGTTCTGCGGCGTGTCGCCGGTGCGCGTTTCGACGCGCACGTCGAGGCCCATCTCGGCGATCGGTGCTTCGAGGTTCCGGGCGATGTCGGTGGCGAGCGCCTTCAAGGGCGAGATATAGAGGGTGTGCGGGGCCGATGCGGTGGGCGCCGCCTCCAGCTCGATGAGGCTCGGCAGAAACCCCGCCAGGGTCTTGCCGCCGCCCGTCGGCGCGATGAGCAGAGCGGAACGGCCTGCCGCTGCGGCGTCGAGCACCGCCGCCTGATGCGCGCGGAGCTCCCAGCCACGTCGGTTGAACCAGTCGTCGAAGAGTGCCGGCAGCTCCGCCATTTCAGCCACTTAAGGCGCGCTGCATAAGTACGATATCAAGGGTGCGGCCGAACTTGACGCCTACGCCTTCGAGCCGGCCCGCATGGCGGAAGCCGCAGCGGCGATGCAGCGCGACGGACGCTGCATTCACCTCCGGGTCGCCGACGATGCCGATCATCTGCGCGAAGCCGGCGCGGGAGGCCTCATCGACGAGGGCGTTCAAGAGCCTTGCCCCGACGCCGCACCGTCGGGCGTCGCCCACGACGTAGACGCTGTCCTCGAGCGTGCCGCGATAGGCGGGCCGGGGCCGGAACGGGCCAGCATAGGCGAAGCCGAGCACGCGCCCCCTCTCGCGAGCGATCAAATAGGGCGCGCCTGCGCCAACCACGACCGCGCGGCGTGCGGCGAGCTCCTGTGTCGAAGGCGGCACCTCCTCGAACGAGGCCGTACCGGTGCGCACGGTCGGTGCGTAGATCTGGGCAATCGCGTCGAGGTCGGCCTCCTCGCCCCGCGTGATCTCGAGCGTCAAGGTGCCAAGCGCACCCGGCGCCAGCCGTCATTGACGCGCGTGAAGCCGAAGCGGTCGTGCAAGCGTGCCCGGCGCCCCTGCCAGAACTCGAACGCGTCCGGCTCGAGCCGGTAGCCACCCCAATGCGGCGGCCGGCCGATCGGTCCGTCGCCGAAGCGCTCACTGGTCGCCTCCTCCTCAGCATCGAGGGCCGCGCGGCTCTCGATCGGACGTGATTGCGGCGACGCCCAGGCACCGATCTGGCTGCCGCGTGGCCTACTCTGGAAGTAGGCGTCGGAGGCCTCGGCGCTGATCCGCTGCACAGCTCCTTCGATGCGCACCTGACGCTCCAGGCGATCGAACCAGAAGAGCAGCGCCGCCTTGGCATTCGCCTGGAGATCCGCGGCCTTCCGGCTCTCGTAGTTGGTGAACCAGCGAAAGCCGTCGCGGTCGAACCCCTTGAGCAGCACCACCCTAGCCGACGGGCGGCCCGTGGCATCCACGGTCGCGAGGGTCATGGCGTTGGGCTCGACCAGCCCGGCACCGAGCGCATCGGTGAACCAGGCCGAGAACAGCGCGAACGGGTCTTCGCCGACCGTCGCCTCGTCGAGCTCGCCCTCTTGATAGTCGCGTCGCAAATCCGCTGGGTCAGCCATCTCGGTCTCCTCGTTGATGCGCGCTTCCTCGAGCACTAGCTTCCTGGGCCTCGCGCCTTCGCGCCCAAACGAGGGGGGAGAGTGATGCCGAACGTCCTGTCGATCCAGTCTTGGGTGGCCTACGGCCATGTCGGCAACAGCGCCGCACTGTTCCCCCTGCAGCGTTTGGGCCTGGAGGTATGGGCGGTCCATACCGTCCAATTCTCCAATCACACCGGCTACGGCGCCTGGCGTGGCGAGATCATGACACCTGAGCACATTGCCGACGTCGTAGAGGGCATCGCCGAGCGCGGCGTGCTCAACCGCTGCGACGCGGTGGTCAGCGGCTATCTCGGCGGCGCACCATTGGGTCAGGTGGTCCTCGATACGGTCGACCGCGTCAAGGCCTTGAATCCGCAGGCGCTCTACGCCTGTGATCCGGTGATCGGCGATGTCGGCCGGGGCGTCTTCGTGAGGCCCGGCATCCCAGAGTTCTTTCGCGACTACGCGCTCACAAAGGCCGACCTCGTCACGCCCAATCAGTTCGAGCTGGCTTGGCTCACGGGACGCCCCGCGGTCACCAGCCTCGAGGACGCGATCGCCGCGGCGCGGGAGCTCTTGCGGCATGGGCCCCGCGCGGTGTTCGTGACCTCGCTCGAAGCAGGCATGCCCGATGACCGGCTCGGCGTGCTCGGGGTCGAGGACGAGAGCGCCTGGCTCGTCGACCATCCGAAGCTCGACGTGAACCTGAACGGGACCGGTGACGCGATCACGGCGCTCCTTACGGCCGAGCGCCTGCTTGGCAGCGCCTTCGCCGATGGCTTGGCGCATGCGGTCGCGCGCATGTTCACCCTGGTCGAGGCGACCCATGCGGCGGGCGCGCGTGAGCTGCAGCTCATTCAGGCCCAGGATCGCTGGTTCGAGCCGGCACTGCGCCTGACGCCGCGCCAAGTGGCCTAATCAGGGCGGGCGAGGCGCCTTCACCGGGCGCAACCGGTCGGCTAGAGTTCAACGAATATGTCAGTCATGGAGGCGGTGAGTCGATGCGCGCTTGCTGGTCGGTCCTGGTGCTCGGCGCGGTGATGAGCTTGGAGGCAGCCGCGCAACCGGTCGACGATCGTCTGGTCGTCGAGGTTCCGCCCGAGATCGTCCTGGGCATCAGGGCGGAGATGCGCCAGCACATGGATACGCTCGATGATCTCATGGTGGCGCTCGCCGTCGCGGACTTCGCGGCGGCCGCGGACATTGCCGAGGTGCGCATGACGGTCGGGCACCGGATGTGGGAGCGCATGCGCGACGCCGGCGCCTCGCCCGACGAAATCCGCGAGCTGCGCGAGCGGATGGAGGCGGCGGAGATCGGGCCGGGGAGCCGTCGTGGCGCGGGCATGGGCGGCGGTGGCGGCTATGGCCGATACGTCCCCGACGATTTCCGCGCCATGGGTATGGCCTTCCATCAGGCGGCGGCAGACTTCGCCGTCGTCGCCCGATCGGTCGACGATCCGCCGACCGCCGAGGACTATGCACAGGTGCTCGAGGCCCTCCAGGTCGTCACGTCCAGCTGCCGTGGCTGCCATGCGACCTGGCGGTTCGATTAGGTTGGATCCTGGCCGAACCCGGCATGCGTCTCGGCAGGCGCGAACACGCTGAAGAAGGCCTAGGCGCTCTTGCGGCTGTGCGCAGCGACTGCGCTGTGGAAGTAGGCGAGACCGTCGCTGCAGTCGATGCGGCGCACCAGACCGGCGTCGCAGAGGTGCTTCAGCGCCCGCTCGACGCACAGGCGGCGCGCAGGGTTGAGCGGATCCTGCCGGAGCACGCGCATCACGGTGAAGACCGAGTGCATGCTGGTGTTGAGCGGCGGCTCGGAAAAGGCAGCGAGTAGGCGCTGTTCATCAGACGAGAGTCGCATTCGTTCCTCCGGCAGGCTCGGCATGAGCTTCAGCACTTTGGAATAAAGTAGATCAAATTTTAGGATAATGGTTTTATATCATCTTTTAGCTGCACCTGAGGATGAGTCACCGTCGTGACGGACGGATCAGCTGGCGAGGGACACCGGATGCCCGCTGGCAGTGTCCAAGAGCTCCACGCGACGCCCGCGCGCCCGCAATGCCAAGCGACCGTGCTTCAAGGACAAAGCCGCGTCGCCGAACACCGTGCGCCGCCAGCCGCGCAGCGCCGCAACATCGGCCTCGTCGTCCGACGCGAGCTTCTCGAGATCGCTGGTGGTCGCGATCAGCCGCTGCGCGACCGCGTGCTCCTCGGAGGCAAGGCGTAGCAGCACGCGCAGGAGATCGACCAACGGACCGATGCCCTTGGGAAGCGGCGCCGGCGGCTTGAGACGGGGTAGGGCGTCGGGTGGCAGCTCCAACGCATGGTCGATCGCAGCGACCAGCGAGGCTGCCGAACGCGCATCGAGCGAAACGCGCTTGAGCGAGCGAAGCGCATCGAGCGAACGCGGCCGGTTGGCGACCACGTCGAGCAGGACGTCGTCGCGGAGAATTCGGTTGCGCGGCTGATCGCGCCGTTGCGCCTCACGCTCACGCCAGGCGCACACGTCTCGAAGGACCGCGAGAAACCGGCCGTCGCGGCTCTTCACCTTCATGCGCCGCCACATCTCCTCCGGGTCCGTCTCGTAGAGCGTCGGCTTCAGCAGCGCTGCCAGCTCCTCGTCCACCCAGTCGGTACGCCCGACCGTTTCCAAGCGCCCTTTGAAGTGCTCGTAGATCACGCGCAGATGGGTGACGTCGCCGAGCGCGTATTCCACCTGCTTGCCCGTCAGCGGCCGCCTCGACCAATCCGTGAACCGCGACGTCTTGTCGAGCTGGGCGCTGGCCACCTGCCGAACGAGCGCCTCATAGCCCACCTCGTCACCAAACCCGAGCACGCTCGCTGCCAGCTGGGTGTCGAACAGGGGGCGCGGCAGACGGCCCGATTCGTGGTGGAAGATCTCCAGATCCTGGCGCGGTGCATGAAACACCTTGAGAATGCGCTCGTCGGCCATCAGCCGATAGAGCGGTTCCAGATCGAGCTCGGGCGCCAACGCGTCGACGGCCACCGCGGCGCTGCTCGATGCGAGCTGCACGAGACAGAGCTGCGGCCAGTAGGTCCGGTCGCGCATGAATTCGGTATCGACCGCGACGTAGGGCTCACCGGCAAGATCGGCGATGAAGCGTTCGAGCGAGGCCGTGTCGGTGAGAAGCGTCATGTGATCCTTATGCGGCTACGTTCCGGTTTGACATAGAGAGGAAGCTAGCCGTGTCCACCAGCCGTCCCCTGGGCGCCTTGACAGTCCAGAGCCGGCATGGCCACTCACCCGCCCGGCACGCGCCCCACCTGCGAGGACTTTCGATGCATCCGTATCGCACCCACCACTGCGCCGCGCTCGGCGCCGAGGATGTCGGCGAAGCCGTCCGGTTGAGCGGCTGGGTGCATCGCATGCGCGACCACGGCCAGCTCCTCTTCATCGATCTCCGCGACCACTACGGCCTAACCCAGCTCGTGTTCCAGCCGGACACCGAGGCGTTCGCGCGCGCCGAGCCGCTGCGACTCGAAGCCGTGATCATGGTGACGGGACGGGTGCTCGCGCGCGCCGCCGATGCGGTGAACCCCAAGCTGGCGACGGGAGCGATCGAGGTTCGGGTCGAAACCGTCGAGCTCTTGGCCGACAGTGAGCCTTTGCCGCTCGAGGTCAACAGCGATCGCGACTATCCGGAGGAGACCCGGCTCCGCTACCGCTTCTTGGATCTTCGCCGCGAGCGGATGCATGCCAACATCGTGCTGCGGTCGGCCATCATCGCTTCGATCCGCCGGCGGATGCAGGAGCAGGGCTTTCTGGAGCTACAGACACCGATCCTGACTGCGAGCTCGCCTGAGGGTGCGCGCGACTTCCTCGTGCCGTCACGCCTACATCCTGGCCGCTTCTACGCGCTCCCGCAGGCGCCACAGCAGTATAAGCAGCTGTTCATGATGTCGGGCTTCGATCGCTACTTCCAGATCGCGCCTTGCTTTCGCGACGAGGATGCCCGCGCCGACCGCTCGCCCGGCGAGTTCTACCAGCTCGACCTGGAGATGGCGTTCGTCGAGCAGGAGGATGTCTTCCGAGCCGTGGAGCCGGTGATCGCCGGCGTCTTCGGCGAGTTCTCTGACTTCTCGATCGACGAGCGCTTTCCGCGCGTCCCCTTCAAGGACGCCATGCTCCGGTACGGCACGGACAAGCCGGACCTGCGGATCCCGATCGAATGCGCGGACGTCGGCGACATCTTCGCCGGCAGCGACTTCAAGGTCTTCGCAGGCGCCGTGGCCAAGGGTGCCGTGGTCCGCGCGATCCCGGCACCGGGTGCGGTCGGCCGGCCGCGCAGCTTCTTCGACGGCATGATCAGCTTCGCGCAGGCGCTCGGCGCCCCGGGGCTGGGCTACATCCAGTTCCAGGACGGCGAGGCGAGGGGGCCCGTCGCCAAGTTCCTCGATGCGGCCCGGTTGGATTCGCTGCGCGAGCGGTGCGGCCTCACCGACGGCGACGCCGTGTTCTTTGCCTGTGACAAGGAGGCGAAGGCCGCCGCCCTCGCTGGCGAGGTGAGAAAGCACCTCGGCCACGAGCTGGGTCTCGTCGAGGCCAGCGCTTTCCGCTTCTGCTGGATTGTCGACTTCCCGATGTTCGAGTGGGACGAGGAGACGAAGGCCGTGGGCTTCTCCCACAATCCCTTCTCGATGCCGCAAGGGGGTCTTGAGGCGCTGACGACCAAGGACCCGCTCGAGGTGCTCGCTTGGCAGTACGACATCGTCTGCAACGGCGTGGAGCTGAGCTCCGGCGCGATCCGGAACCATCGTCCGGACATCATGGTGAAGGCGTTCGAGATCGCGGGCTACGACCGCGGGGTGCTGGAGGAGCGCTTCGGCGGGATGTTTCGAGCCCTCCAATTCGGTGCGCCGCCCCATGGCGGGATCGCGCCGGGCATCGACCGGATCGTCATGCTCTTGGCCCAGACCGACAATCTGCGCGAGGTCACGGCCTTCCCGCTGAACCAGCGGGCGGAGGACCCGTTGCTCGGCGCACCTTCGGCGGTTGCCGAGCGGCAGCTCAAGGAGCTGCACCTGAACCTCTCGCTGACCGCCCGCGAAGCGCTTGCCGCCGGCGGTTAACCGGCGCCGCGCGTCAGTTCAGGCGCGCGGTTGCGCGGATGGTCACACGACTGGTGGAGAGCGTCTCCGTCATCACCGGCGGCATCGCCTCCGCCGCCGCGGCCCTCGGGGCTGCGTCCATCATCATCGGCCGAGGGGACGGAACGCCGTCGAGGGCGACTTCCTCCCAGCCGTGGAAGATGAGGCCAAGCGTCTCGGCGGCGAGGTCCGCGCGCCGGCGAAGCTCGTCCAGCGCCTCCACGGTGAGTTCGTCGCGCACGCGGTTGGCAAGACCGTCCGACAGGCGGCCGCCAAGCTGCTGGACCGCAAGATCGATCCCCTGCAGCTCGCCGACCAGCTCGAGCAGGCGCCCCGCGTCGGCGGATTCGAGCGCCAGACCCTGCGTCGCTACCCAACGAACCCGCTCGTCTTCGCGACGGAAGGAATACACCGAGTAGCCCGTTGTGCGCGCCGTCACCTCGGCTGTGCCTTCGGCGACCTCGAGCGCCTGGGTCATGACCTCGTTCAAGCCGGCTTGTGCCTCCGCCGCGGTCGCTGCTTCCTCGCGCCCCTCGAGCTGGGCCACGCTCAGGTCGTTGACGACCTCGCGGGTCGCCGTCTCGGCGAGCAGGAGCCGCACATGGTCAGCAGCGCCAGCCGCGGCGCTCACAAGCCAGAAGGCGAAGACAAGGGCGGTGAGGCGCATGCAACCCTCCAGGTTGGTCGCGACGATTCTCGATGGGGCGGGGCTCAGGGGTTGTCGAACTCCGCGAGCGGCGCGTCGCGTCGCTGGATGAGGTAGAACGTCGACTGCGGTGAATGGTCGGTGATGGTCACCTGCACGGTAACGGTCTGACCGGGCTCCACGATCGTTCCCGAGAACGCGACACGATCGGCGGGCTCGTCATGGAGATCGACCTGCCCGTAGCGGTTGGAGCCGACATAGTAGCGACGATCATTGGCCTGCCCGAAGCTCAGGCCGTCGAAATAGCCGCTGGGCAGCTCGAGATACTCGCGCAATTCCATTTCGAAGACGAACCAGGGTCGCCTTGTGCCGTTGGTGACCACCTTCTTCAGGACGAAGCCCGCGCCGGAGCCCAGGAAGACTTGGTCGCCGAAGCGGGTGGCCAGGTTGCGCACGGTAAGGATGGCCGGTCCCTCGCCGACGATCTCCTCCACGAGCACGAACGGATCGGACCGGCTGCCGCTGCCCCAGCCGTCGACCAGCCTGACCACGCCGTGCTCGGCCTCGAAGGCGACGCCGTCGAGCAGTATGGGGCCCTTGCCAGCGGCCAATGCCGAGGCTGGCAAAAGAGCCACAGAAGCGGCGAACACGCCGGCGAGCGCCGATCTGACCATGGCTTCAAGGTGACGCGTCGAGCGCTGCTTGTATAGCTGCGCTCTTCATCGCCTCGACTTGAGCGATCAAAGCGCAGGGTGGAACCGGAGCGCGCTTTCGCCGCTGGCATGGGCCTTGCTCGTTGAGGCGAAGGACGCAATCTGCGCGGGCAGGCTGGGGAGAGGACATGCGCGCATCCATCGGAGCCCTGACGCTCGCCTCGGCGCTCGGCGGTGAGGCCGTGGCGCTCGACGAGGTGAGCTTCGGAACGAATTGGAAGGCACAAGGGGAGCACGGCGGCTATTATCAGGCCGTTGCCACCGGCATTTACGAGCGGTACGGCCTCGACGTCACGATCCGCCCCGGTGGGCCGCAGGTGAACCACCGGCAATTGCTCGCGGCCGGCCGCATCGACTTCAACATGGGCGGCAACATGTTCACCTCGTTCAACTACGTGCAGAACGAGGTGCCGGCGGTTACGGTTGCGGCGATCTTCCAAAAGGAGCCGCAGATCCTCCTCGCGCATCCGGGCCAGGGAGTAGACGGGTTCGACGATCTCGCCGGTCGGACTCTCCTGATCGGTACGGGGGGGCAGCAGACGTTTTGGCTGTGGCTCAAGAACGTCTACGGGCTAAGCGACGAACAGATCGAGCCCTACACCTTCAACCCCGCCCCTTTCCTGGCCGACCCGACCAAGGTGCAGCAGGGTTACGTCACCTCCGAGCCCCTGGCGATCATCACCGAGGGCGGTTTCGAGCCGGTCGTGCTGCTGATGGCGGATGCGGGCTATGACAGCTACTCGACGACCATCGACGTCATGCAGGCGACGATCGATGCCAATCCCGACCTCGTCCAGCGATTCGTCGATGCGTCGATCGAGGGCTGGTACAGCTATCTCTACGGCGACAACGCCGCCGCCAACGAGCTGATCAAGGCGGACAACCCGGACATGACCGACGAGCAGCTGGCGTTCTCGCTCGAAAAGATGAAGGAGTATGGCATCGTCGACAGCGGCGACGCCCTGGAGCTAGGCGTCGGCGCGATGACTGACGAACGCTGGGCGAGTTTCTTCGAGAAGGCCGTCGGTTGGGGCGTCTATCCCGCCGACCTCGACTACCAGGCCGCCTACACGCTCGATTTCGTGAACAACGGCGTTGGCCTGGACCTCAAGCAAGAGCTTTATGGGAACTGAGCGGGGTTCGAGGGCGCCTTAGCGCTCGATCCCTTTGGAGGACCTTTGGTCGAGGCTAGCCTTGCTGCGCCACCGCTCGCCGCCAAGCCGACGCTCGTCGAGCTGCAAGGCGTCAACAAGACGTTCGCCAACGGTACGGTGGCTCTCGAGAATCTGAACCTGGCAGTCGGCGAGCATGCCTTCATCAGCCTCCTCGGGCCGTCGGGCTGTGGCAAGAGCACGGCGCTTCGGATCGTCGCCGGTCTCGCGGGCGCCAGCGCCGGCCGGATCGTCTGGAACGGCAACGTCGAGATCGGCGACATCGGCTTCGTATTCCAAGAGCCGACGCTGATGCCTTGGGCCACCGCCTTCGACAATGTCTACCTGCCGTTGCGGCTGCAGCGCATGTCTCGCGGCGCCGTGGAGGAGCGCGTTCTCGAAGCGCTCGACCTTGTTGGATTGGTTGATTTTGCAAAGGCTTATCCACGAGAGCTCTCAGGCGGCATGAAGATGCGGGTGTCGATCGCGAGAGCGCTCGTCACCAGGCCCAAGGTGTTGTTGATGGACGAGCCGTTCGCAGCACTCGACGAGATCACCCGATTCAAGCTCAACAACGACCTGCTCGATCTCTGGCGTAGTCGTCGGTTCACGGTGGTCTTCGTCACGCACAGCGTCTTCGAGAGCGTCTATCTCTCCGAGCGCATTCTCGTCATGGCGACGCGGCCGGGACGCGTCGTCGACGAGATCGATGTGACGGCACCATACCCGCGCGACGACGCCTTTCGGACCTCGCAGGCCTACAACGACTGGTGCCGCCTGGCCTCAGCGGCGCTGAAGCGAGCGATGGGGGAGGCCTGATGTCCTCGGCGATTGCGCGCGCCGCCGTTCGCGGGCGTCATGGCGCGCAGGACTCCCCAATGGCCGACGCGCGGGAGCGCCAAAGTCACCGAGACCGCTTGCTGCGCTGGGGAGCGCCAGTCTTGATCGCCGGGCTCGCATTGATCGCTTGGGAGCTGGTGGTCTGGTGGAACCAGATCCCGCACTACATCCTTCCGTCGCCCAGTCTGGTCCTGCAGAGTCTCGTGCGCGACTGGGGCACGCTGTCCGCGTCGCTGCTCATGACGCTGCAGATCACCTTCCTGGCGCTGGCCGTGGCAATCGTCGGCGGAGTCGGCCTCGCCGTGCTGTTCAGCCTGTCGAAGTGGGTCGAGTTTTCCCTCTTTCCCTTTGCGGTCGTGCTTCAGGTGACACCGATCGTGGCGATCGCGCCGTTGATTCTCATCTACGTCGACAGCACCTACGCCGCTCTCCTGATTTGCGCCTGGATTGTCGCCTTCTTCCCGATCCTCGCCAACACAACGCTCGGCTTGAACTCGGCCGATCACAATCTTCAGAGCTTGTTTGAGCTTTATGGCGCAACCCGTTGGCAAACCATGCGTTTCTTACGCCTTCCAGCGGCGATGCCCTACTTCCTCGGAGGACTCAAGATCGCGGGCGGTCTCGCGCTCATCGGAGCCATCGTGGCTGAGTTCGCGGCCGGTACGGCCGGTGCCGGCTCTGGCCTCGCCTATCGCATTCTAGAAGCCGGCTATCGCCTCAACATTCCAAGGATGTTCGCCGCGCTCTTGCTGATCTCGCTGACCGGCATCGCCATCTTCCTCACGCTGTCGCTGCTTTCGCACCTGCTTCTACGGAAGTGGCACGAGAGCGCGCTGGAACGCGAGAAATAGCCGCCTCGCGTTCCTCTGCTCCGAGCTGCAGCGGCGACATCTGGTGATGCTCACGACGTTCCTGGCCGACCCTGCCGAACGTGCGACCGTCATGGCCATCTGAGACGGGTGAGGCGCCGAGCCTCTCTCAGCGTGGACCTTGGTCTACTTGGCCGGGCTTGTGAACCCGACGCTCAACGTCGGGATCGAGGCGACCGGGTCGGGTGCATGCGCGTTCTCTACCTCTACAGTCATCCGCTAGACGAGAGCTTCCATGCCGCCATCCGCGCACGCGGCGTTGAGGCGCTCGCTGGCGCCGGGCACGAGGTCGATCTCCTGGACCTCTACGCCGACGGCTTCGACCCGGTCCTGAGCGCCGATGAGTGGCGCCGCTACGAAGACACGAAGCGGAATCAACAAGGGCTCGAAGGCTATGTGGAGCGGTTGCGAGCGGCGGACGCGCTCGTCGTGCAGTTTCCCACCTGGTCCTTCGGCCCACCAGCGATCCTCAAGGGCTTCTTCGACCGCGTGCTGATGCCGGGGGTGGCATTTGACCTTTCCGATCCGGCAAATGTGCGGCCGCTCCTCACCCACGTTCGAGCACTCGTCGGCATCACGACCTACGGCCGTCCGCGGCTGCATGCGCTTTGGGTCGGCGACCCGCCGCGGCGGATCGTGAAGCGTTGTCTGCGTTGGTTCCTGGCGCCGGGCGTCCGCGTCCACTACGAGGCGATCTACCACCTCAACATCGCTTCTTCCTCACAGCGCAGCGCCTTCATCGATCGTGTCGCACGACGGCTCGCGAGCCTTTGACGTGCCGGACGGGTCAGCTATCAGGCGGTCTGGGCCGGAGACTGGGCAACTTTCCGTTCGGGCCACGTGAACCGAAAGGTCGTGCCGCGCTCGGCATCGCCGCTCTCGACCGTGATCGTGCCGCCATTGCGCTCGACGGCCTTCTTCACCAGCGCCAAGCCCATGCCGCTACCACTCTGCTCGCCGCGACCGGCCGCCTTTTGGAAGATCTCGAAGATGCGCTCGTGGTAGCGCTCCGGGATACCCGGCCCATCGTCGACGACTTCGAAGGTTGGGATCGGTGCCGCGGCCACCGCGCGGAACGTGATGCGGCCCGTCTCTTGATCGTGGTGCTTGATGGCGTTCTCGATGAGGTTCCGGACCACATGCTCGAACAGGCCCGCGTCCGTTGTGAGGCGCGGCAGGTCTTCGCCGAGCGTGATCTCGAAGCCTGCGGGCACGTGCAACAGCCCGACCTGGCTCTGCACCAGGTCCCGCACGGATACGTCCTCGGCGGTGACGTTTTCTCGGCCAAGCCGTGAATAGGCGAGCAGATCCTGGATCATCTGCTCCATCTGCTGCACGCGGACCGCGACGAGGTCCAGATGGTCGCGGTTTTCACCTGTCAGCGCGTCACCGAGGTCGCTACGCAGGAACTCGAGCATGGTGCGAACCGAGCGCAGCGGCGACTTCAGGTCGTGCGAGGCGATGTAGGCGAAGCGCTCGAGATCCTCGTTGGCCCTAGTCAACGCTACATTCTGCTCGCGGAGCACGTCTTCGGCAGCCTTCAGCTCAGAGATGTCGGTGATCGTAAGGATGGCACCCATCTGCTTGCCGTCGTCGTCGAGAAAGGCGCGGACGCGGGCGAGACCGGTCCGCCGTTCGCCGCCGCTTGGGAAATCGATCGGCAGCTGGGCGTCCGCCTTGGCCGCGCCTAGCGCTTCGTCGAGCGCTCCGAGGAGATCGCTCATGCCCGCTGGCACGAGCTCCGCAAGCGGCCTCCCGAGATCAGTCCGCGCCAGCCGGAAGAGGCGCGCTGCCGCCGGCGTGTAGCGCCTCAGCCTGCCGTCCCCGTCGAGCACCACGAGCACGAGATTCGCAGCGCGCAGCAGGTTCTCGACGTCGAGATTGAGCGCATCGAGCTCAGCGATCCGCTTTTCGTGTTCGTGTCGCACAGCGATCAGCTCCGTGTTCATCGAGGCGAAGCGCCGATTGGAGCCCTCGAGCTCGTCGATGGTGCTCTGCAGCGCGTCGTTGGTCGTCTTCAGCGCGAGGTTGTGGTTCGCCGCTTCCTCCATCGCTCGCTTCAGCGTCTCGGCGGTGGCGACCAGATGCTCGCGCAGCGGGAGTGATACCGAAGCGTCGACGTCCCGGCTGGAATGCTCTCGGATGCGTAAGAGCCAGAGAGCGTCCCGACTGCGCTGGGTGCGCGAGAGGCTCGTGACGGCGACGGCTAGCCGGTCGTCGTGGTCCATCCGCTGGCTCGTCGTCGCGCCTGTCCGCAACGCCCGCACAAAGGCGTTCAGCAGCCCTTCACGCGTCTGTGGTCGCGTGGCGATGCTCAGCATGCACGGCTGCCGCGGCGCACTTTGGAGCAGCAACTTGGCGGCTCTTCGCGTGGCGCCCCGCACCTTGCCGACTTCGTCGACGACGAGCGCGGTGGGCGCAAAGTGCTCGCTGATGCGCTCCACCAGCTCGGAGCTGTTCCAATGCTCACTCGCGGGCGGCAGAAAGCGTGACGTACGCCAGGGGCTGGGATTGCGCCCCACCCGGTAGATCCCGTGCTCGGCAGCAATCGGGTGCAGACCGGTGAACAGCTGGTCGACCCGCTGCAACGGCTCAACGATGAACCACCCCCCCGGGTTCAGCGCGCGCAGGCACTCCTTCAGCACACAAATCTGGCATGCAGAGGAGACGCGTTCGGCGAGACCGCGCGCGAAGACCAGATCAACATGGCCGAAGGCCGTATCCCTGAGCGCGTCATGTACGCTGAAGACGATGCGACCCCTAACACTGGGCCGCACCTGCCAACGCTTGCCCGTCCAGGCGAAGCGCCGCCGAAAACCGGCGCGAATGAAGGCGCGCGCTTGCCGGCGATCGAGCTGGCCCTGGCTCGCGACGGCGATGCGCTTGGGGTCGACGTCGGTGGCGAAGACGCGGAGCTGCGTGGGTGAGATGCGTCCGCCGACACGCTCCAGGAGCGCCAGGGTCAAGGCGAACGCCATCGTCCCGTCGCCACAGCCTGGGACCCAGACACGAACGACTTCGCCGCGGGCCAGCTGCTCCGCAAGGGGATCTAGCACGTGCAGACTCAACGCCCGAAACGCCGGCCCGGACAAGTCCAGTCTGTCGCTATCGTCTCCCGGGGATAGGTCCGCGTCGTCCGGCAGGGCGGTCATGAGGCAGGGTCCTTGCAGCGACTACGGAAAATAAACCTATTCTCCGGTCGCGACAAGGTATGGTCCTCTTGTCTCGCCGACTGGCTGCTCTCGCAAGGCCGTCGCCGTGTGCCGTCGGCAGCTCTTGGCGCTCAGTCGTCGCCGGATGGAGCGGCTGCGTCTTCCGGCTGCAGAGCGGTCTCGTCGGCATGCTCGCTGAGCACGATCACCGGATCCATCGCTGTCAGCTCTTCGGGCGTGAGATGGCAGGCGATCCGATGACCGGCGCCGAACTCGCGCACCGGCGGTACCTCGTCTTCGCAGATCTTGCCGATCTTGCGCGGGCACCGCGTCTGAAACGGGCAGCCCGACGGTGGGTTGAGCGCGCTCGGGATGTCGCCTTCAAGCACGATGTGCTTCTTCTGCACCGAAGTGTCGGCGATCGGCACGGCCGACAGCAAGGCTTCGGTGTAGGGGTGGTAGGGCGGGCGGAACACCTCGTCCGTGGTGCCCTGCTCGGCGATGTGGCCGAGATACATGACGACGACGCGATCGGCGAGGTAGCGCACTAGCGACAGGTCATGGCTGATGAAGACGAGCGTCGTTCGGTGCTCGAACTGGATGTCCATCAACAGCTGCGTGACCGCCGCCTGGACCGAGACGTCAAGCGCCGAGACCGGTTCGTCGGCGACGACCACCTTGGGGTTGCCGGCGAAGGCACGGGCAATCCCGACGCGCTGCTTCTGACCGCCGGAGAGCTGGCGTGGCCGTCGGAGGTAGAAATCGCGCGGCAGCTTGACGGTGTCGAGCAAGTGCAGCACCCGCTCCTTCACCTTGTCCGGGTCGCGCTCCACACCGAACTTGCGGATCACGCGGGCGATCTGTGAGCCAACCGTGTGGCTCGGGTTCAGCGTGTCGAAGGGGTTTTGGAAGACCATTTGCAGGTAGCCCACCATGGCCTTGTCGCGGCGTTGCACGGGCAACTGACCGATGTCTTGATTGTCGAGCAAGAGCTTCCCGGCGGTCGCCCGCTCGAGGCCCATCATCACCTTGGCGAAGGTCGACTTGCCGCACCCGGATTCGCCGACGATCGCGACCGTCTCCGCCTCCTGCGCATCGAAATCGAGCTTCTCGTTCGCCTTGACGTAGCGCGGCTCCTTGCCGGTAAGCAGCGCCATCAACGAGCGGTCGTGGATCTCGTAGTATTTCTTGAGGTCCTGCACCTCGAGCACCTTGCGGCCGAGCGGGGCCTCTTCCACTTCGTGCCGCTTTGGTGCCGCCGCATCCCAGTCGATCTCCTCGAACCGGCGGCAGCGACTCTCATGGCCAGTCTCGCGCGACACCGGCCGCATCTCAATCAGGCCGTGATCGCAGACGCCTTCCTTGAAGTAGTCGCAGCGCGGACCGAAATTGCAGCCATCCGGTCGCTCGTGCGGGAGCGGCAATTGTCCAGGGATGGGGACCAGCGGTCTGGCGTACTTGTCCGCCCCGGGTAGCGGGATCGAGTTGAAGAGCCCACGCGTGTAGGGATGGCGCATCCGGTCGAAGACTTGCTTGACCGTGCCGACTTCTACCGCCTCGCCGGAGTACATGACGGTGATGCGGTCGCAGGTTTCCAGGATCAGCCCGAGATTGTGGCTGATGTAGATCATCGAGGTGCCGAATTCGCGGGCGATCTCGCCGATGAGTTCGACGATGCCGGCCTCGACGGTGACGTCGTGCGCCGTGGTCGGCTCGTCGAGAAGCAAGAGCGACGGCCCTGACAGGAGCGCCATGGCGATCACCACGCGCTGCTGCTGCCCGCCCGAGATCTGGTGCGGAAAAGCCTCCAAGATGCGTTGCGGGTCCGGCAGCTTGACCCGGCCGAGCATGTCGAGCGCGCGGTCATGAGCTTCCGCCTCGCTCACCTTCTCGTGGTGGAGCGGCACCTCCATGAGCTGGCGACCGATGCGCATCGCCGGGTTCAACGAGGCCATCGGCTCCTGATAGACCATCGAGATCTGCGAGCCGCGGAGCTGGCGCAGCTCTTCCTGGCTCATGGCCGTCAGGTCGCGCCCATTGAAGAGGATCTCGCCTGAAACGATGCGGCCGTTCTTGCCCATGTACTGCATCACCGCCAGTGCGACCGTCGACTTGCCGCAGCCGGACTCACCGACGATGCCGACCGATTCCCCAGGCATGACCTTGAGATTGAAGTCGACCACGGCGGGAATCTCGCCCGCGCGGGTAAAGTAGGAGATGCAGAGATCGCGGCATTCGAGGACGGGAGTGGGCGCGCTTGTGGCGACCATGGCCGTGGTCCTCCTCAGTCTTTCAGGGAGATTTCGCGGAGACCGTCGGCCAGGAGGTTGAAGCCGAGGATCAGGCTCGAAACCGACAAGGCGGGCACCAGCAGCATGTAGGAGAACTTCCAAAGGAGCGCGGTCTTGGCGCTCTCGCGGATCATCAGGCCCCAGTCGGGATCGGGTGGCTGCAGGCCGAGGCCCAAGAAGGTGAGGGTGGTGATCGCGACCGTCGTGTAGCCGAGCCTCAAGCACGCATCCACGATGAGCGGCCCGCGCACGTTCGGCAGGAGCTCAACCAGCATGATCCAGAGGGGCGCCTCGCCCCTGGTCTGCGCCGCAAACACATAGTCACGCGTCTTGATGTCGAGCGTGAGCCCGCGGACGATACGCATGATCGCCGGTGCGGAGGCGAAGGTGACAGCGATGACGATGTTGAAGCCGCTGGCGCCCAGATAGTTCAAGATGACGATGAAGAGCACCATCACGGGGAACGAGAGGAACACGTTGGCGATGAACGAGATCACCTCGTCCCACCAGCCCGCAAGGTAGCCGGCAAGCAGGCCGAACATGGTGCCGATGACGTAGGCGACGAGCGTCGCCGTCACGCCCCAAACGAGGACACGTTGGCAGCCCCAGATGGCCCGGCTCAGCATATCGCGACCCTTGAAGTCGGCGCCGAGCAGGAAGAAGTGGTCGCGCGCCTCGGTCAGCGGCGGCGTGAAGGGTGCGATGGGCTCGTTGGGGTCGACCAAGGGCAGGAAGGGCGCCGAAACCGCCATGAACAGCCAGAAGAACACCAAGGTGGCGCCGATCAGCGCGATCCTGCTCTCGCGGAAGGCCCGAAGCGTGAGGAAGTACAGAAGCGCCGTTGCCGGCACCGCGGGCACCAGCAGATAGTCGGCGAAGTCGCCGAAGCTCCGTCCGAACATCACATAGACGTTCAGCGGCACCCACATCAGCAGAATCAGCGCGATGACGGCGCGCGTACTCTCCAGGCGCTCGAGCCAGCCGCGCTCTGGGACATCGACGGTGACAGTGGCCATGGTCCGTCTCCCTCAGGCGAAGCGAATGCGAGGGTTGAGGAAGGTGTAGCCCACGTCGGAGATGATCTGGGATGTGCATGCCACCACGACGGCGATGAGGGTCGCGGCTTGAACGACGTAGATGTCGCCGAACAGAGCGGCTTCCAGCAAGAGCTTGCCGAAGCCGTCATACTCGAAGAACACCTCGACCACGACCACGCCGGACAAGAGCCAGTTGAGCTGCAGGACGATGACCGTGAAAGGTGCAATCAGCGCATTGCGCAGCGCATGGCCAAGGATCACCTGGCGATACGGTAGGCCCTTGAGCACGGCCGTGCGGATGTAGTTCGAGGTCATCACCTCCGCCATCGACGCACGGGTCATGCGGGCGATGTAGCCGAAGCCGTAGAGCACGAGGGTGAGGACCGGCAGCACGAGTTGCCACGGGTCGAAACCCTGCGTCATCGCCGCCTTTGCTGGGAGCCAGCCTAGGCCCAAAGCCAGAAAGACCGTGAGCAGGATGGCGGTCGCGATCTCGGGGATCGACGTCGTGAACACCGAGACGAACGAAAGCGATCGATCCATCGCCGAGCCTTCGCTCATGCCGGCGAGCACGCCGGTCACGAGGGCGATGGGTATCATCAGCGCGAAGACCCAGAAGGCCAGGATCGCCGTGTTCCACAATCGGTCGGCAATCAGCGGGCCGACGGCGGTGTTCTTCTCGAACGAGTGCCCAAAGTCGCCGCGGAAAATGTCGCCGATCCAGGTGAAGTAGCGTTGGTAAAAGGGCTTATCGAGGCCCTTTGCCGCCAACCACTCCTGGTAATCCTGGTCGCTCAGCGCAGAGACGGCAAAGCCGCCGAGTTCGGCCACCGCGATCTTCTTTTTGAACTCTTCGGTGTCGAAGATCATGAAGAGGATGAGCGAGGCGAACGCCATGATCAGCAGCATCTGACCGAAGCGTCGGGCCAGCAACAACGTCATGATCGGCGGTCCTCTCGACGTCGCCGTAGCGTGCTAACGGAAGAGCCAGATCGTTCGCTCCGGCACCGCAACGGGGGGACGGCACGCCGTCCCCCGAGGCAGGTCAAGTGGCGAGCCAGACCTTGTTGAACTGGTGGTACTGGGTCGGGTGGGCCTGCAGGTTGCGCACCTGATCGCCGACGATCGTGAACACCGGTCGGAAGACCGGCTGAACCATGACGGCGGAATCCTGAAGGATCTTCTCGACCCGCTCCATCTTGGCGCGCCGCTCGTCAACGTCGAAGGTCGCCTCAGCCTCGTCGAGTGCAGCCTCGAACTCGGGATCCGCGTACTTGGTCTCGTTCCACGGCACATCAGCCCGGTAGCCGAGCGAGAGCACCATCGTGCCGAGCGGCCGGTGGGTCCAGGCGGTCGCGCCGAAGGGCGTCTTGTCCCAGATCTCCCAGTAGCGCGAAGCCGGCATCACATTGATGTTCAGGCGGACACCCACATCCTGCAGCTGGTCGCGCATGATCTCGCAAACCGTCTGGTGCCAAGGCCCGTCGGTGTTGCCGACGTCGATGGTGACCTCGAGGCCGTCGGGATACCCCGCTTCCGCGAGTAGCGCGCGGGCGCCCTCGACGTCGCGCTCGAGCGGCGGCAGCTCGAAGTACTCAGGGTGCACGGGCGCCACATGGTGATTCCAGCCGACATCGCCCGAGCCTTGGAACACGAGGTCCCGATAGACCGTGTTGTCGACGCCCTTGACGATCGCCTGACGCACCCGGACGTCGTCGAAGGGAGCCTGGTCGACCTGAAATCGACAGCACAGCGTCTGTGCGGTCCGTGCTTCCTCAATCGTGCCCGGTAGCGCCTTCGCGAACTCGAGTTGCTCGATGCCGAACTCGTAGATCGTGTCGACATCGCCGCCCGCGAACGCCACGAGCTGGTTGTCCTCGTCGAAATTGTAGTAGTCGATGCCGTCGAGATAGACCTCGCCGCCCCAGTATTCGAACGGCTGACCGTCGGTCGTTTCCGTGATGCGACGCAGAATGCAGCGATCGCCGACCGCGAGCTCCGTGAGCGTGTACGGTCCGGTACCGATCGGGTTCGCCGAGAAAGGTGCCGTGAACGACGGATGGAGGATGGCGGTCGGGTAGTTGTAGAGGTCCTCCGGAACCGACAACACCGGCTTGTTGAGATGTAGGCGCAGCGTGTAGTCGTCCACCACCTCGATGGCACCCTCGCGCAGACGCTGCTCCTCGTCGACGTTCTCCATCAAGGCGCCGATCGACGAGAGCCCGATGTTCGAGGAGCCGAGGACCGGATCACACCAGCGCTCGATGTTCCAGCGCACATGGTCAGCGACGAGCTCCTCGCCATTGTGCCACGTTACGCCAGGGCGAATGTTGAAGGTCCAGACCATCAGATCGTCCGACGGCTCCCAGCTTTCCGCCAGCATCGGCCGCGTGACGTTGTCGGGCCCGGTGATCGCCAGATGCTCTAGCGTGTGACGCGTCTGGTTGGACATCTCGACCCAGTTGTAGGTGGCCGGGTCGTCCATCTTCTGCACCTGCATGCCGACGCGGAGGATGCCTCCGGCCTGCGGTGTCTCACCGCTTTGGGCCATGGCTGGATCGACCAGATTCTCACCCAAAATGCCGCCGGCCATGCCGTAGGCCGTGGCGGAGGAGACGCCGAGCAGGGTGACCGTACGCAGGAACTCGCGTCGATGCAGCTTGCCCTGCGCCAATTGCTCGCGCGCTTGCGCGACCAGCGGATGCATGCGCTGCGTCATGGTTGGATGCTCCCAGAAGCTGCTTGTTTGCGTGGCCGACGCATCAAAGCGGCGCCGGCGAGATACCTTGAGGATAGAACATAATCTGATATCGGCTAGTCCCCAATCGCTGACGTCGCCGATATGCCCTGATGTTGCGCTGTTTCGCGCATGCCTGACTGATGCAACGAACAGTCCCGGAACCGTCGACGTGGCTCCCCGACGTTCGCGCGCACACGATTGTTACATGCTCATTTTCCGCAGAAGGCTGAGTGACTTAGCTTGTAACGCGGAGGCGGTTGATCAATTGGTCACCAACGACAGGGGTGCGGCGCGCTCAGCGGACAGAAGCTGCGTGGGTACTGCGCGCGGCCCCGAGGCGAACCGACCCAGGTGCGACGCTCGCGTCGCTGCAATCGACGACGTCGAGTGTTCCTTGGGCGGCTGATGGACTGGCATCGAGCTACCCCGACCCTTCGACGCGGGGCGGCGTCAGATCATCACGGCTAAGCGCTAAGGGAGCGGGTGTCAGCGTTTGTCCACACAGATCGGGCGCCCTCGGGCGCGATCGCCAGCTCACACATTCTGGTACGTGGAATTCTGGTGCCTAGAGGTCAACTTACGATGCAGGCGGTATTTGGAGGCACAGATGGCTACGCAAATATTCTCAAAGAACACGGTCCTAGGCAAGAACACCAAGTTCGATGGGTCAGTCCACGTCGACGGCGATCTGACGTGCGTCGGGCTGGCGATCGAGGGTGACCTTACGGTCAGCGGCAGCGTGTTGGCGGAGCGCTCATTGCATGTGGGAGGCAATGTCAGCGTCGGCCAAGATCTTGATTCCGGTCTGCTCCTACGGGCCAGAGGTGACGTCTCCGCCGGAGGCGATGTCACCGCGGCCAATCTCCAGGTCGACGGTACCGTGAAGGCGCAAGGGAACATCACCGCGCAGGAAACGATCTTCGTCCGCAACGACCTCGACGCAAGCGGTTCGATCCAGGCCGCGTTTATCATTCACGCCGGCGGCGCCATCCGCGCAGCCGGCTGGGTCAAATGCCCAAACTTCGAAATCTACTGCCAGAGCCTCAGGACGAAGTTATTGCCACTTGGGCGCGGTTTCTGGGCGTCTCTTCCAATCTTGGCGAAGTGGCGTGACGATATCCTCGATGCCGGCAAGTCCTTCGAGGACCTCCGCAAACTCCTAACACCGGAGGAGTGCCAGGAACTCGCCAACACGCGGTTTGGTCATTGGACGCTCGAGGGCCAGCTCCGAATGTTCCTTTGCGTTGAAGACCAGGTGGAGGCGCCCAGCGAGGCCCGACGCCCCTTGCCGGCGTTCAACGTACCGCCGACCACCGATACAGTGGTTCCGTGTCCGCCGAGGCCGCCCGTTCCCAATGCTGAAACCAACGAGCTGCTTGCGGTTGTCGAGGATCCGAAAATCACACCGTTCCCGAACTACGCGACAAACGCCTCATATCAGTCCATCCTCAAGAACCTCAAAGCCTCAGGCCGCCTCGACACGGATTTGAGGGCTGCATACCCCAATCTTGATCTGGATCTTAGTACACTTTATTCAGACATCAGTAGCATGAGCGTGCCAGATCAAAGTGTAAAGACACAAATACTCAACGAAATCAATGCAGCCATAAATATTAGAATTATGCATGGCAATCTAAGGAATTTCATAGAGCAAACCATCTTTGTCAAACAGCTTCGCTTGACTTATGTGGGCGACATGATCAAGATGGAAGACAACGTTGTCTGCGAATTCAATCCCGATGTGATCATTCAGAGCCTTCTCAGTGCGCTGGGCGCCTTGCCTGACGCGGGACCAATCTTCAAGATTGCCGGTGCTGTCTACGGTCTTGTTACCTCAATGAGTGGTGGTGGAGGCGGCATGGACCCCGTAGACGCCAAATTCGTTGAATTGGAGGGGAAGCTCTCTGCCGAGTTTGACAAATTAAATGTGCAAAACGACAAGATGACAGTTAAATTAATATCGTCCTGGGGCAAACTTCACGCGGCGAACGAGCTAATTGCTGATGGAACGCTTAGTTGGCCGGTTGATGAATCAAGTTCAATTCTCGCCGCCGGCAATGCATATGAGCTTGAAGTGTTCAAGTCTCTTCTTCCAATACATTGGCATCCGATGTATTCTACCCAATTTTTTGATAGGGATACACGGAAGAACTGTGGCAATACCGCTTGGATGCAGGTTGGTGGCTGGGGATACAACAGGCTGGATCCATTCGTCGCTTGGGTCCCCTATTGGCTCACTTATGGGCATCGGGCGAAGGCCGGGTGTCGTGAAGCGGAAGAAAGGTTGGCCACGCTCGGTGTTTCGATCAAGGATTTGACCATGGGTGGAGGAAAATGGGGGACTGAAATCTGGCGATTCGATAGAGCTAACGCCGTTGGAACTTGGCAATATCCGGATTGTGTAGGTGGTTAGCGTCACTGGATTCTAAAAGTGTTTATGTCAAATCGCTACATCACTCTCTGAAGCGGATCACTAGATATCGCCATTGCCGTCGTGCTGCGGCGGTCAGTTTCTGCATTAGCCGACTGGCAGGAATACGTGGTGGGCGGTGGTCTTGCTAAGTCTGGCTGGCCGAATGGCTTCGCGGACGCTTCTGATCGCCGAGGAGCGGAGCTCGTCATGGGAGGGGTATCGTGCGGCGGTTGAGCCGTGACAGCTAGCTCCTGGTGGCGAGAGAAGGCGGGCTCGGGGACTTCGCGTTTATGGCGGGCGCCGCCGCCAGATATTGGAGCGGGCGATGGGGATCGAACCCACGACATTCAGCTTGGGAAGCTGACGTTCTACCACTGAACTACGCCCGCGCATCGACCGTGGTACTGCAGGGGCTGGGGCCGATCAAGCGCGCGGCCGCGGCCGCGATCAGTCGCCGGGGAGCCAGAGTGCCAGGCCCGGAACGAGCACGAGCGCCACGACCATCATCAGCATCACCAGCACGTAGGGCAGGGCACCGGCCATCACCTGGGTGAGGTTGCCGCTGCGGCGGGCGCCCTGAACAACATAGAGGTTGAGGCCGACGGGTGGCGTGATGAGCGCCATCTCGATCAAGAGGATCAACAGGATACCGAACCAGACCTTGTCGAAGCCGAGATCGGCGACGATCGGCACGACGATCGGGATCGTCGCCACCATCAAGGACAGCGTCTCAATGAAGAAACCGAGGACGATATAGAGCACGATGATGATGAGCAGCGTGACGTATGGGCCGTATTCCGGGTCGCCGAGCAGTGCCCTGAGCGCGTTGCCGAGCCCCGCCGAGGCCAGGGTGTAGTTGAGGAAGTAGGCACCGAGGATCACGAACATGATCATCGCGGTCACGCGGATCGTGCCGAGGAGCGCCACGTTGATGGCCTCGAAGCTCAACGAACCGCGGAGGAGGGCGATCGCGAACGCCATGGCGACGCCCACCGCCGCCGCCTCGGTCGGTGTCGCCCAGCCCTGATAGATCGAGCCGATGACGACCGTGAACAGAAGCACGATGGGCACGAGGTCGACGAGGCCCGTGCGGCGTTGCGCCCACGTCGCCGTCTGCGAGGGACCTCCCAGGTTCGGCCGGGCGATGCACAGTGCGGCGGTGATCGCCATGAAGCCGAGCGCCGTGAGCAGGCCCGGGACGAGGCCCGCGAGGAACAGCCGGGGTATCGAGGTCTCGGTGAGGAAGCCGTAGACGATGAGGTTGATCGACGGTGGGATCATGATGCCGAGCGTGCCACCGGCGGCGATGGCACCCGCAAAGAGGCGCGGGTCGTAGCCGAGCCGGTCGGCCTGGGGCATGGCGACGGTGGCGACCGTGGCGGCCGTCGCTACCGAAGAACCGGAGGTCGCCGAAAACATGGTCGCCGTGCCGATATTGGCGTGGATGAGCCCGCCCGGCAGCCAGGAGAGCCAGGCGTCCAGCGCCCGATAGGTGCGCTCCGCGATGCCGGCGCGCACGAGGATTTCGCCCAGCAGCACAAAGAACGGAATGGCGATAAGGAGCGAGCTGTTGCTCGCCGACCAGACCACTTGGCCCAGACCGCGGATCAGCGGGAAGGGCGAGTAGAACGCGTCGACGCCGATGCCGAGCAGAAAGAGAACGGCAGCGACCGGCAGCGATAGCGCCAGGCAGACGAGGAGTGCTGCGGTGATGGCGCCGATCAAGGCTCCGCCTCGCTGCCGCTACCGGCGACCGCTTCGACCGCCGCATAATCGCCGCGCACCAGCCGCAGCACCGCTGCCACCAGCAGGCACGCTGCCACCGCAGTGAACCATAGCCAGCCGCCGAGCCAGATACTCTGCGGCAGCCAGAGTGGCGTCTCGAGCGGCGTGTTGGCGGTGGAGCCGCGGTCGAGCGTCGTGGCGAGGACGCGCCAGCCATAGGCTGCAACCAGCGCCGCGATCGTCGTCACGAGCGCCATCGCGAGGACGTCGAGCGCCGCCCTGAGCGGCGTCGGGAGGCGCCGCTGGACCAGATCGATGCGGACATGGGCGCGCTCGAGCAGCGCGTAGCTGAGGCCCCAGGCGGCGATCGCCGCCATGACATAGCCGGCGATCTCGTCGGAGCCGCCGAGCGCGCTGCCGACCGTGCGCCGCAGCACGATCTCCACGAGGATCAAAACACCCATCGCCAGGAGCGCCAACCCTAGCGCTCGGGCGATCCAGCGGTTGATCGCCCGCAGCGTCGCGACGAGCTGCGCCATGCTCAGTTTGTGGCGACCGTGATGCCGACGACCTCGCCGACACTCCCGTTCCAGCGTTCGGCCCAGTCCGTGCCGGCGCGCTCAGCCCACTCGGGCAGCACCGTCTCCTCCAGCACCTGGGTGGCGAGGGCTACGTCGGCATCGCTGGGGGCGACCAGCGTCATCGCCGCTGCGTCGCCAAGCGGGCAGTCGCCGTTGCCGGTCAAGCACGCGATGTCATCGTCGAGCGCTGCCGATGCAGCGTCCCAGGCCGGTGCCTCAAACGCAGTTTCGATCTGCTCGCTCAAGAAGGCTTGTGTCGGCGGTGAAAGCGCTTCCCAGCGCTCGAGGTTCATGGCCGTGACGACGGCGTCCCAGCCGCCCAAGGGCAACGTCATGAGGTGGGTCGAGCTTTCCCACCAGCCGGCGCTGTAGCCCGAACCCGAGCCGGTGATGGCGCAGTCGATCACGCCGCGCTCGAGGGCACCCGGCACCTCGGCGAAGCCGAGATTGACGCCCTCGGCGCCCAGGGCCTCGAGGAACTTCGTCGTCATCCGCCCGGAGCCCCGGATCTTGAGGCCTTCCAGGTCGTCGAGACCGGTAATCTCCGGCTTGCAGAAGACGACCTGCGGCGGGTAGGGCGCGATCGCCAACAGCTTGGCACCGAAGCGGTCCCGCATGATGTCCTCGACCATGGGCCGCGCGGCATCGACCATGGCGCGCGCGTCCGCCGGATCAGTCGCGACCAGCGGCACGTCGAGACCTTCCAGCTCTGGCGCGTCGCCGACGGTATAGTCCGCGACCGTCGCACCCACATCGAAGACGCCTTCGTCGAGCAGCCGGAACACGTCACCGCCAGCCACGCCCATCTGGTCGAAGGTGGTGAGGTTCACGGTGATCGCGCCGTCCGACACGGCGGGCAGGTGCTCGGTCCAGAAGGGTTGCTCGAACTGCCGGTGCAGCGGCAGACCGCTCCAGGTACCCACAACCGAAAGCGTGACCGGCTGCAGGTCGTCGGCAGCGGCCGAGACGAGGCTGGTCGAGGCGAGCAGTGCTACCAGCGGCAGGTGACGATAACGCATCAAAGGTTCCTCCCGGTTGCGTCTTGCACCGGGTTCGAGCACCCGACACGCACAACGCTACCGTTACGCCGAACAGTGCCGCGGTCCAAGGCCGCGGAGCGGCCCATGCGAGTCGCTAATTCTGGTGTTCGACCGGTTTCGCGTCCGGGTGTTCCGCGAGGAACGCGTCGAGCGCCGTGTGTAGTTCCGGCCTGATCGCGCCCATCGAACCGCAGGTGAACTCGACGCTGCCGCGCGTGGTCGGCACGCGGCCCAACACCACGCCCGCGTCCTCGTCGAAGTAGATCGTTGCCTTGAAGCCGCGGTAGCGCAGCCCCTGATCCGTCTCGTTCATCGTCTTGTCCCTGATCAACAAAACAATGACATGGTGCCGCGTGATGCGCACGCAGGCAACGCAATCGACCGCGGTGATGAGTCACGCCGAGCCGGTCGTCCGCCGACCAACGTGCGGTGATGGTCACACCGGCGTCACGTCGACCGAAACGTGCAGATCGTGCGCACCACCGCCATAGATCACGCCAGCGACGGGGCTGACGTCCCCATAGTCCCGTCCCCAGGCGAGCGTGACGTGCGCGTCGGTCGGCATCAGGTTATTGGTGGGATCGAGGTCGATCCAGCCGAACTCTGGCAGCCACAGAGCAACCCACGCGTGGCTCGCGTCGGCGCCGACCAGCCGCTCCTGGCCGGGAGCTGGCTCGTTCAGCAGGTAGCCGCTGACATAGCGCGAGGCGAGACGCATGACGCGGAGCGAGGCCACCAGAAGATGGGCAAAGTCCTGACAAACGCCACGGCGTAGCCGCAGCACGTCGTCGACCGGCGTCGCGATCGTCGTCGCCGTGGCATCGAAGCTGAATTCCTCGAAGATGCGGCGATTGAGCTCGAGGGCTGCCTCCAGGACGGGCCGGCCGGGTGTGAAGCTCTTCCGCGCGAAGGCTTCGACGGCATCACCCGACGGGGTGAACGGCGACGCGAAGGCGAACTTTGCGGCGTCCAACGCCTCGCTCGACGCGCCCGTCCCGGCGATGGCCACAACCTCTTCCCAGGCCGGCGTGGCAGCAGGCTCCGGCAGCACCGGCGCGTCGACCGCGACCGTCGAACGTGCCTCGATGACCAGCCTGTCGTGCTCGCCAGCGAGCGAGACCGCCTGCGCCACGTTGCCGAAGACGTCCAGCCGTCGGTCTCGCCATCCGGGCAGCGGCGTGATCGACAGAGCGTGCGCGTGGAGCCGTTGGCGTTCCGTCGAACGCGGCTCGAGGTGCAGGAGATGGTGGGAGAGCGGCACCGGCGAGGTGTAGCGGTACTCGGTCAGGTGACGCACGTGATAGGCGGTCATTGCTCGAGTTCGGTCGTGCCGAAGGTGGTCGTGGCGGTGTCCGCCATGACGAAATAGGCCCGGTGCACCTGATCTGACGTCGCAGCGAGGGCATGAAGGACCTCGTCCGCGAGCTGATCCAGACGGTCACCGGGCGCCACCGGCACCAGCTCGGGGGCGTTCACGAGACGTAGCTTGGTCAGGAGTGCCAGCACTGTTCGTTGCGCCGGCGACCGGTAGATGCCCTCCTGTGGCATTGCCGCGAGAAGGCGTTCCAACTGCAATACCTGGTAGATCAGCCCGCGCGGGTTGGTCTCGTCGAGCAGCATGAGATCGAGGGTGGGAAGCGCCAGGGGCAGCGTCACATAGCGCGAGCGGTAGGTCATGACGCTGTCGCCGATTTCCAGAAGCGCCGCGAGCGCGGCATCGCGGTCGGCTTCCGCAGGTGGGCGCAACCCCTGATTCACTAGCGCCATCACCTGTTTGGCGCGCTCGAGCCGGGTGCCCATGTCCAAAAAGCGCCAAGCGTCATTGCGCGTCATGTGCTCGGCTGCCGTCCCGGCGAACGCGACCAGGAGCCGAATGGAATCGTCGACGAGCTCCAAGGGCGGCTGCGCGAGCAAGGGCCCCAGCTCCTGCCGCCAGCGGCGGTCTGCGACTAGGGCGTTGAGAGCGTTCCAGCTATCGGGGCTCAGCACCCCGCGGGCGAGGGTAGCGTTGCGCTGAATAGCCGCCAGTGACGTCGCCAGGCCCTGCGGCGCGTTCGGGTCCTGGAGCACGGTCGCGACCATTTGGGCGAGGCGCTCCGTCGGCGGCAAGTCCATAGCGTGTCCCCCGGGCAGGTGAACCGCGAGCAGATGCCCGGTGAGCGCGGCCGTGTCGCCGGCTGCGCCCGCATCCATCAACCTGGCGAGGACCGCTCGGAGTGTGCGGAGTGCGCTCTCTGCGCGTTCGGTGTAGCGACCGAGCCAAAAGAGCGCGTCGGCCATGCCGGCGAGGAGGTCGCGTGCTTCCCGCTGGAGCTCGGTGCGCGCCATGCGTTGGCTCAGGACCACTGGTGCAGCGGTCTGACCGTCACGCGCGAGCACCCATACGTCCTTACTCCCGGCGCCCGACGGCAGACCCATCGACGTGGGCCGCGGCGACAACCGCCCAAGCGCGCCCGGCATGACATGGACTTCGTCACCCACGACACAGGCGAACAAACGGAGCGCCCAGGGCACCGGCTCGAGGCGACCGTTGCGCCAGCAGGGGGTCGTTGCCAGAGGGATTGGCCGTTGCGCGATCCAACGATGCCCGTCGCGGGCGAGGCGTTGCAGGAGGTCAGGGTCGGTATCGTGTGCGACCGTCGCCAGGTCACGAACGCCCGGATCCTGGCGCAGCTTCAACGGCACAATTCGCCAGTCGGGGCTGTGGACGAGATCACGGCAGGCGTCCGGGTCACCCAGCCATCGTGCCGGCGCGTCGGGGAGCGCCATCTCTCCGCCGAGCACCTCGCGCGCCAGCCTGTCGGCAAACGGAACCAGCGCGCGGTGCTGGACGAAGCCTGCGCCAAATGCATTGAGCACACGGACATGGCCGAGCCGTGCGGCGTCAAGCAGACCTGGCGTACCGTCGCCACCGAACCCGGGCAGGTAGAGCGGATCGAGCTTGCGTGCCGGCCGCTTGCGGAGAATGGCGCCGACCGGTTGCAGGCCCTCTAGCGTCTTGAGATAGACATAGCCCTCGCGCTGCGTCAGATCGGCGGTCTCGATCAGCGGCAGACCCAGGTAGCGCGCCAGGAACGCATGGCTGAAGTAGCTGGGATCAGCGGGTCCGCTCGTTAGGAGCACCGCACGACCCCGCTCGCCGGCGGCCTCCAGCAAGCACCCGTTGAGATGGCTGAGGTAACCGCCAAGCCGATGGACCCCGGAATCGACGAACAACCCACCCAGCGTCTGCGCGAGGGCAATCCGACTGGTGGCTACCCAGCCTTGACCCACCGGTGCCTCGGCTTGGTCAGCCAGCACCTGCCAGCGCCCTTCCGCATCGCGGGCGACGTCGAGCGCGAAGGTGGACATGAAGCGCGCTGGAAGCTCGTTCCAGCCCGAGGCTGGCCAAAGAAACTCATCGCTTCCAAAGACCAGCGCGGGCGGCAGCACGCCGCTCTCTAGCAGGTGCCGCGGGCCATAGACGTCACGCAGGACGGTCTCGGCGAGGCGGACGCGCTCAACAATCGCCGTTTCGAGGCGTCGCCAGTCGTCGTCGCTGAGGATGATCGGCACCGGGTCGAGATCCCAGGCGGCCTTGCGGTCATCCGGACGGGCGTAGACGTTGAAGGCGATGCCGCTCGCTTGAAGTCGACGATTGAGGGTGCGCTGCCAGTCGTTGAGTCGCTCTCCGCCGAATGCGGCGAGCTGATCGAAGAACGAGCGCCAGTGCGGCCGGGGATGACCGTCGGCGTTCACCGCTTCGTCGAACACACCAGGTATCGGACGGTAGGCTGCGACGACCGGATCGAGGTCGGGGGCGGTGGCCGGCATGTTGCCGTATGTCTCCGCGCGACGGGACGCTCGACGACGTTAGCGACGACAAGCGCGAGCTGCCGCTGGCTCGGCTCGTGGTCTTCGCCAAAATTTTAACATAATACTGATTATCGGAATCGCGAACCGGATCACAGATAGGGGTCGAGTTCCTTGCGGATCCATTCCACGTCTTCGCGGTGGCAAAGCTCGGTCCCTTCGGTCAGCGCGGTCGCGGCACCCGCGGCGACACCGTCGGCGAACGCATCCAGCGGCGCCTTCCCGCGTGCCAGCGAGAGCGTCATCGACGCGATGAAGCTGTCACCGGCGCCGACGGCGCTCTTGACCGGAACGTCAGGCGACGGCAGCCGGCGCATCAGATCCGGCGTACAGAGTACGGCGCCGTCGCGGCCGAGTGTCACGGTCAGTATCTCAACGCGCCCGCGCGCGACGACCTCGCGGGCGGCGTTCTCTACCTCGCTATCGTCGCGCAGCGACCGGCCGAACACGCTTTCCAGCTCGCCGACGCTTGGTTTCACCAGATGGGCGCCCTGCTCGAGCACGGCCTTCAACGGTTCGCCGGACGTGTCGACGACCAGTTTCGCGGACTTCCGTTCGACGATCTCGTGGACGTGGACGTAGAAGCTCTTCGGCACGCCGGGCGGCAGGCTGCCGCTGGCGATGAGGTACTCGAAGTCGAGGAGCTCGAGGAACTCGAGCGCAGCACGCCACTCGCTCTCGCGGATCGTCGGCCCGGTCGGCGTGAAGCGGAACTCGAGCCCGCTCTCCCGCTCGAACACGACATGACTCACACGCGTAGCGTCCTGAGTGTGAACGCGGTGGTAAATCATGCCCACCTCGTCCAAGAGCCCATCGAGGACATTGCCGGAATCGCCTCCCGCCAAGAAGACGGCGAAAGAGCGACCGCCCAGCTCGCGGATCACCCGGGAGGCGTTGATGCCCCCACCGCCGGGATCGAAGCGTTCGTTCGTCGTACGCACCTTGCGCACCGAATGCACCGTGTCGGCTTCGCTCGAAGCGTCGACCGCTGGGTTCAAGGTGAGCGTGACGATTGGCTTCATCGTTCACCACCGCGTTGGAGGATTGCTTGCAGGCTAAGAGACGATTCGCGCGTGGCAACGAAACGTTGGGCGCATGCTCGGCCTAGAGGAACAGACTGACCGCGACGATCACGATCAAGGTGTAGGCCACGACGCTCGCCACGATCGCGAAGGGCTGATAGCGCTTCGACACGGTCGCACGGGCCGCCTCCCCCGCCATCGCCAGAGCCTGCGGCACCGTCGCCGCCATGAAGTCCCGCTGACTGAGCATGCCGATCGGCCGGTCGTCCGCGTCGACCACCGGCATGTGGCGAAAGTTCCCGCTCGCCATGGATTCGAGACAGTCGATGGCGGCATCGTCCACCTTCACCGTCTGGACGTCGCCCGTCATCACGTCGCGAATGCGCGTCGAGGCGCTATCGAGACCGGCCGCCACGACTCGGTTCATCAGGTCGCGTTCCGTGAAGATGCCGGCGACCTTCTCGCCGTCCATGACCAGCACCGCGCCGATCCGCGACTGCGCCATCGTCTTTGTTGCGTCCAAGACCGACACGTTGTCGCCGACCGTGATGATCGACCCGCCATCTCCGAACTGTCGAAGGTCACCTACGCGCATGGCCTAATCCCCCCTGCTGAGCCGCCTGTTGCTCTCCTTTTAGCTTGGTCCGTCTCCACACCAAAGGCGCAAGCATGGCGTGGGGATCGCGCTATGCGACCTATGTCTGTCAAGCTCATCAGACGTTCTGCCTTCCTGACGATATTCGGTTTCCCTTGTATCAAGCACGCCAGGAGGTGGCTCGCCAGCGTCACGTCCTGGTCAGATCGAGGAACGGGGGGCGCACCATGCGCGTTTTGATGATCCACCCGAACTACCACTCGGGCGGTGCGGAGATCGCCGGCAAGTGGCCGCCGGCCTGGGTCGCCTACCTCGCGGGCGCCCTCAAGCGCGAAGGCTACACCGACCTCCGTTTCATCGACGCCATGACGTTGGACCTCACGGACGATCAGCTTCGAGACATGATCGCCGAGGAAAAGCCCGACATCGTCGGCGCCACCGCCATCACGCCTTCCATCTACAAGGCGGAGCGTGCGCTCGAAATCGCCAAGGAGCTGCACCCCAACTGCGTGACGCTTCTGGGGGGCGTGCACGGAACCTTCATGTACGGCCAGGTCCTCAAGGAGGCGCCTTGGATCGACGCGGTGGTTCGCGGCGAGGGCGAGTCGGTGCTCATCGATGTCCTGCGCACGGTTGAGGCTGGCCGTTGGCCCGCTGACCGCGCGGACGTTCGAGGCATCGCGTTTGCCGAGGGCGAGACGGTGACGGCCACACCGGCGGCGCCTACCATCGCTGATGTCGACAGTATCGTGCCGGACTGGAGCATTCTCGACTGGCACCACTACATCTACATCCCGACAGGCACCCGCGTCGCCATCCCGAATTTCGCGCGCGGCTGCCCATTTACCTGCAGTTTCTGCTCGCAGTGGATGTTCTGGCGCGACTATCGCATTCGCGATCCGAAAAAGGTCGTCGACGAGATCGAGGACCTCGTCCGCAATCACGACGTCGGCTTCTTCATCCTCGCCGACGAGGAGCCGACCATCCACCGCAAGAAGTTCATCGCCTTCTGCGAGGAACTCGAGCGGCGCAACCTGCCTGTCCTCTGGGGCATCAACACGCGGGTCACCGACATTCTCCGCGATGAGGAGCTGTTGCCTCTCTATCGCCGTGCCGGCCTGATCCACATCTCGCTCGGCACGGAGGCCGCGAGCCAACTCAAGCTCGATCGCTTCAACAAGGAAACGACGATCGCCCAGAACAAGAAGGCGATCCAACTCCTCAGAAAGAACGGCATCGTCGCCGAGGCGCAGTTCATCGTCGGTCTGGAAAACGAGACGAAAGAGACGCTTGAAGAAACCTTCAAGATGGCCATGGACTGGAAGCCCGACATGGCCAACTGGGCCATGTACACTCCATGGCCGTTCTCCAATCTTTTCCAGGAGCTCGGCGACAAGGTCGAGGTCTTTGACTTCGACAAATACAACTTCGTGACACCGATCATCAAGCCCGACGACATGACGCGCGACGAGGTGCTCGATCGGGTCATGCACAACTACCGCCGATTCTACATGTGGAAGACGTTCTTCGAGTATCCGTGGCACTGGAACCGCGCGAAGCGACGTTACATGCTGGGCTGTCTCAAGGCGTTCTTGCTGAGTGGCTTCCAGCGCAAGTTCTACGATCTGGGCCGCGTCGGCTATTGGGGCCCGCAATCGAAGGGTCGCTTGAACTTCCAGTTCGACGACAACCGCGTGCTCGAAGCCGAGGCCGCGCCGAGCGAGAGCTGGAAGCAAGCGCCGGTGCGCAAACGGCCTCCGCCGGTCAAGGTGCGCGCAGTTAGTGCGAAGAAGGAGCCGGTCTTGGTCTGCGGCGGCGGCAAGGAGCAATACGTGCCGCCGGAGGAACTCGCCGACGACATCCCTGCCGCAGCCGTTGGAGCGCCGGTCGCGACGGTTGATCGTCACGAAAAGGTCGGCGCCGACTGACGCCGACCCGCGATGCCGCGGGGTGACAACCGGGATCGGTCGATTTAGCCTCTGTGATTGATCTTCAAGGGTGCCGAAGAGGCACCCTTCGTCATCAGGGAGGCACCCATGAATCGTCGTCTGTCGCTCCACGCCTTCGGTCTGGTGGCGATGCTTGGCTCGACCATCATCGCCCAACCGGCGTCGGCGCAAGACACCAACTACATCCTCTCGACGGCAACGACCGGCGGCACCTACTATCCCGTGGGTGTCGCGCTCGCCACGCTCACCAAAGTCAAGCTGCAGCCCGGTGAGGGCATCGGCATGTCGGCGATCAACTCCGCCGGCTCCGGCGAGAATGTGCGTCTGCTGCGTGAGAACGAGGCGCAGTTCGCCATCCTTCAGGGACTCTTCGGCTACTACGCGCTCACGGGCACGGGCCCGGTCGAAGCCGATGGGCCGCAAGAGAATCTGCGCTCGGTGACGATGCTCTGGCAGAACGTGGAGCACTTCGTGATCGCCGACGACTTCGTGCAGGAAGGAACGCTGGTCGATCTGGCCGGGATGCCCGGTGAGGCGATGGCCATGGGCCGGCAGAACTCCGGCACCATCGGCTCGAACCGAACGCTGCTCGCCGGTCTCGGGATCGACATGGATGAGACCTACGAGCTGCTCTACGCCGGGTACACACCTTCGGCCGAGGCGCTGCAGGATGGGCAGGTCGCCGGCATGGGTACGCCCGGCGGCGTTCCGGTCGGGGCCGTCAGCCAGCTCCTCGCGTCGGTCGGCGACAGCGTGCAGGTGCTGAACGTCACCGACGACGAGCTCGTGGCCGCCGACGACGGCAAGGACCTGTGGACTCGCTATGTCATTCCGGCGGGCACCTATCCGGGCCAGGAGGAGGACATCAACACGATCGCGCAGCCGAACTTCCTAGCGGTCCGCGACGACGTGCCAGAGGAGCACGTCTACCTCTTCATCAAAACTGTCTACGAGAACCTTCCGTTCCTGCAGGCGATCCACCCGGCAACCAACGCCATGAGCGTTGATGCGGCGCTCGCAGGGCTCCCCTTCCCGCTGCACCCGGGGGCACTCCGCTATTACGAGGAGATCGGGCTCGAGATTCCCGATCGCCTGCGCCCGGAGTAGGCACGCGAAACGCCGGGAACGCGGTCGCGGCCCTGGGCCCTCTTCCGGCCCTAGGGGGAGCCGTAGGCGATGGTGACGAGCGCGCCCGGCACGGATGACGAGGCGGCCGCCCGCGATGACGAGGCGGGTGGCGGTGCCGTTCGCGAGCTGCACGGCACGTGGCGCACCGTCGTCACCACCTTCGCAATCCTCGTCTCGCTTGCGCACCTCTATTTCGCGCTGATCGGCGGCGTCGGCGAGCTGATGCGCAATGCGTTGCATTTCGCCGGCTTCGCCATCCTCTGTGCCGTCTACTTCCCGGTGTGGAACCGCCCCGACATCAAGGCCAGCCGCACCTGGCTCTGGGCGGACCTAGCGCTCGGCCTCGCCGTAGCGACCTCAGCCGTCCACTTGGCGCTCGCCGAGAGCGCCATCTACGACCGTGGCGTCCGCCTCGCGCCGGCGGACTGGCTCGCCGCCATCGTGGTCATCTTCGGCGCAGTGGAGTTCACGCGGCGCACGACCGGGCTCATCATCCCGGTGCTCATCCTGCTCGCCATCACCTACGTCGCCTGGTGGGGGCAGTATGTGGGCGGGGTCTTTGCGTTTCGCGGCCTCTCCTGGGAAACGGTGCTTTTTCGCTCGATCTACGGCGACGACGCGCTGTTCGGCACGATCGCCCGGATCTCCTCCACCTACGTCTTCCTCTTCATCATCTTCGGCGCCTTCCTGCTGCGATCCGGCGCCGGCGAGTTCGTCATCGACCTCGCGCGCGTCGTTGCGGGGCGCTTCGTCGGTGGCCCAGGCCTGGTGGCCGTGATTGCGTCGGGCCTCACAGGCACGATCTCAGGCTCGGTCGTCGCCAACACGGCGTCCACCGGCGTCATCACCATTCCGCTCATGAAGCGCAACGGCTACCCGCCGGCCTTCGCGGGTGGTGTCGAGGCTGCCGCCTCCACCGGCGGGCAGCTCATGCCGCCGATCATGGGTGCGGGCGCCTTCGTCATGGCGAGCTACACGCAGATCCCCTACGAGGTGATCATCGGCGCCGCCCTCTTGCCGGCCCTCCTCTACTTCGCGTCGGTCGGCTACTTCGTCCGCATCGAGGCCAAGCGGCAGGGTCTCGTCGCTGCCGAGGTGGGTGGCCCCGGCCTCGGCGAAGCCTTCAGGAACGCCGGCGCAAGCTTCGTCATTCCGATAGGCGTCCTGGTGGCTCTGCTGATCGCGGGCTTCACCCCGACCTACGCTGCAGTCGTGGGGATCGGCGCGATCATCGTCTCGAGCTGGCTGACGCGCCATCCGATGGGGCCGCGGGCGATCCTCGAAGCGCTCGCGCTCGGTGCCCGCAACATGATCCTCACCGCCATCCTGCTCTGCTCGGTGGGGCTCGTTGTCAACGTCATCGCGACGGCCGGCATCGGCAATACCTTCTCCTTGATGATCGCCGACTGGGCGGGCGGCAATCTGCTGGTCGCCATCGTGCTGATCGCCCTCGCCTCGCTGGTGCTCGGCATGGGTCTGCCCGTCACCGCCGCCTACATCGTGCTGGCCACGCTCTCGGCACCGGCGCTCGCCGGCATGATCGGCGACAACCACGTGATCGACCTGCTGGTGAGCGACGGCATTCCGGCAGCGGTGGCACCGATCCTGATGCTCGCTGACCCGGCCCTCGCCGGTCTTGCCGGCCAGCCTTTGCCACTTGCCGATGCCCAGGCGCTCGTGACCGCGCTGCCTCAGGAAGTGCGATTCACGCTGAGAGACCAGCTACTCGATCCGGTGCTGGTCACCGCAGCACTACTCTCGGCACACATGATCATCTTCTGGCTGAGCCAGGACAGCAACGTGACGCCGCCGGTGTGCCTCGCGTCGTTTACCGCCGCGGCGATCGCCAAGTCCGGGCCGATGATCACGGGCCTGCAAAGCTGGAAGATCGCGAAGGGCCTCTACATCGTGCCGCTCTTGTTCGCCTACACCCCGATCCTGTCGGGCGATTGGTGGACGGCGCTCCAGATCTTCGCCTTCGCACTGGTCGGCATCTACGGCATCGCCGCGGCGCTCCAGGGCTGCATGGAAGCGCCACTCAACTGGCCCTTGCGCGCCCTCGCCTTTGCCGCCGGCATCGCCGCCATCTGGCCCGCCAACCTGCTCGTCGACGTTGCAGGCGTGTTGGTGATCCTGGCCGTGCTGGCCTGGACGGTGAAGAAAGATAAATCAAAAAAAGTAGTTAGCTTCGCTTCCTCAGAGATGACCTGAGCAGAATTGTGTGCTTGAGGGTCTTCGATGAGCGGACGCGATCAACCTTGTGTTGTGCATCACCGCTCGAGAGGCCGTCATTGCTGAATCTCGGTCCGATAGGACGGGGAGGATGGCGCATGGACGAGCTACGCACCCAGCCGCAACCCTTGGCGGTGTCCGCCGCCGGCACGGCCGCAGCCGTGGTCGCCATGGACGTCGCTCCGAACGTCGCCGAAGACGATCTCCGTCTGCACCGTGCCGCCTGCCTCCTGACCCGCATTAGGCAGCTCGAGGCCGACGGCGCCGTGCGTACGACGGGCGGCGCGCTCGACGACGCACGAGCGCTCCTGCAGCGTCGCGAGCTACGCTGGGTCGACGTGCTGCAGGCCGAGCGCCTCGTGCTCGGCGCGCTCAACCGCGAGACGGCCGACGCCGAACTCCGCCGCCGGCTTGCCGAGCGCGGTCGGCTGGAGCCCGAGGCGCAGGCGTTCTACGATGGTGTCGCGCTCACGCTCGATCGCGGCACGCCCGAGGAGCGCCAAGCGATCGACCCGCGGCACCTCTTGTTGCGGCTGGTCGAAGACCTGCACGCGCAGGCTACCGTCACCCACCGTAAGCGCCGCTTCATCCTGCGCCTGCGCGAGCGCAAGGTGCGTTGCTTCATCACCAGCTTCGCCCTGTTCCTTGCTGTCAGCGCCGTGTTCATCGGCACGGCCGCCGTCCTTACCGAGCAGCCCCCGCCGTGGCTTGGCGTCCTGGCCGCGATCACCGACCCGGTCGTCGCGGTCTTTGCGGGCCTCCTCGGTGCGTCCTTCAGCATGCTCAGGACGCGCGAGGCCTCGCTCGAGGCGATCAAGCTGGCGGCGCTCGAGCAAGCGGCCGGCTGGTGGACGCTGCTGGCGCGGCTCAGCGTGGGCGTCGGCGGCTCGCTCTTCATCTACTACGTGCTCGTGGCGAGCGATTTCAACGTACCGCTCCTTGGCGATACGACCGCCGGCACCGGCTTCCGTATCGGCGGCGAAGGCAGCAGCGTGCAGCAGCACGCCGCCCTCGCGGTCATCTGCTTCGTTGCCGGCTTTACGGAGAAGCTGGCGCCCGGCGTCATCGAGATGTTCACCCGCAAGGTGGGCCCCCAGCCCGAAGCGCGTGCTTGATCCCTGGAGGCGATGAGCATGTGGCCTAGCCGCTTGCTCAAGCTTCCATGAGCGCATAGCGGTGCATCGAGCAGTTGCGGAGGAGCGCCTCATCGTCAGATGCGCGTGCGGTGCTTGCACGGCTCACCGCGTTCATCACTTGGCCGCATCGAGGAGCCGCGACCGCGAGGTCGTCGCGAACCGTTCCAGTTCGTCATCGATGTGGAGCCACACCAGACGCTGGGACTCGTGGGCGTGAAGTTGCGGAGCGAGATCGCCGGCTTGGTCGAGAACGCCTAGCGCAACGTAAACCTGTCCCGGCAGGTAGTCGTAGCGGCCAGTGAGCGGAGACCCGCAGGATGCACAGAACGTTCGCATCACACCAGCATTGGCGACCACCTTGCGCCCTTCGTCCGGCGAGAACGTCACCGTCGCCTCGTCGAACGCCGCAAACGCCGCGACGGGTGCCCCGGTTACCCGCCGGCAGTCGGTGCAGTGGCAGTAGGCGATCGTTCGCGGCATGTGCGTCGCGCTGATCGTCGTCGCACCGCAGTAGCACCGTCCTGTGACCGCTGCGCCCGTGTCGTCGTTCGACTTCGTCATCTTCTCCTCCGAGCGCTCACCGCCGACAGCCCGAAGCGCCGGCGTGATACCGGCGCGAGGTGGCGGGACGGCCGCACCTACGCGTCCAGCAGCTCGTAGTGGTGGACTGAGCGCTCGCGCACCAGCAGGGCCTCATCGGGATGGATGTGCGCGTGCTGCCAATCCTCGCCGGCGAAGGCCTTGAGCGCATCGAGGTCCCGCCAGACCATCACCATGCAGAATTCGGTCGGCGTCTCGGGACGTGGCAGCCCCGGGGTGATAGAGACCAGCCCCTCCTGGCTGCGCATCAGCGGCAGCGCCGTGTCCCTGAAGAACGCCTCGAACTCCCGCTCCTTCCCGTCGTGCACCACGACCCGAAACACACGCACGATCATCCGACTGCCCTCCCTTGATCTGGTGGCAGGGTAGCACGAGCCGCGTTTAGGGCGCGAAGCGGTCCTTGCCGACCAGCCGCGCTTGGCCGAAAGCGGCCAGCACCGACAGCACCTCGGCCACGTCGTCCGAGCGGGGCTTGCGCTGGAAGGCTGTCGCGATGTCGGCGGCGGTCGCCGGCGCCGGCTGCTTGGCCAGCACATCACGCACGGCGTTGATGCGGTCGGTGAGGCCTTGCGGCCATTTGGGCTTGCCGGCAGGCGACGTTGTGGGCTGCACGGACACAGCCAGCTCGCCCTGCTCCTTCAGCTCTATTCGCGTGCCCGCGGGGTTCTGGTATTCGGGGCGGAGCCAGCGGACGAGGCCCCGCTTCTCCTCCTCCTGCCGCTCGAGGTTGAGCGCGACGACGCGTTCGAGGATCTGCTCGTCGGTGAGGTCGACGGGCCAGCCATAGGCGTCTGCAACGGCCGCATCAATCTCGTCATGCAGGTGCTTGATGACACCGACGCAGCCCTTGTCGTGGATGACCTTCTCCTTCGCCGCCAGCGCCCGACCCTCGATGAGCGCCTGCCGCACGTTGTAGAGGCCCGTGAGCGTCAGGTCCTCATGCTCCGCCAGCACGCGCTTCCGGAGCGCATCCAGTTCCTCGGCCAGCTCGCGGATAGGCGCTTTCTGCGCCTCGGTGGCGTCGGGGAACGGGAACGGATCAAAGCATGCAGTCGGGTAGTAAACGGGATCGTTCCCCACGCCATGGCGACCACCGGCTGCAATGGCCCAGATGGCGTGGACACATGAACTCAGAACTCCGAGACACCAGGCGCCTTCGAGCGCGAAGACGATGAGCCTACTCTCTGGCAATGTTCGAGCAGGCAAAAACTGAAACACCAGATGTTTCGCAACCCTTACGCACGCTGCGTAACGGCGCAAAACACTTATGGCAGGGCGCAACTCGCTTCGCGGCTTGCCAAAGATCCACCATTTCGAGGCGTATTCCGCCATGTCCTTAGATCTACCGACCTTAGCTTCGCGGTCTGGCTTCACGGTTTGCCAGAGATGCTGAAACAATGACGGAAAGTGCTGCCGCACCGAGTCCTCGGTGAGACCGTATAGGTCAATAACCATGTCGCCGCGCGGTCGGCTGGTGAGGTCCCTTCCATTTCGAAATTCCACAATGTGCTTATCGAGGCCGCTGACAGCCCCTAAACCGAGTTCGCGCGCCTTTTCAGGCGACACCACAAAACCTCGACCATGCAGCTTCATGCCTTGGGCTGAGAGTCCTGTGTTACTCGCGAGAGGTTTCGTCTGGCGGATGTCGATACCCACGCGGAGGTCCGCGCTGACTGGTCCGAAGACTGGCTCGCGTAGCTGGTCACCGCCTTCACTCGCCCGACTCATTCGATCTGCGACTTGAACCAGTGTTCCTGGTCCGGCTCCGGTGTCCCCAACGGTCATCGCGACGCGGATTGCCGCCATTCCTCCAGACAGATACCAAGGATGATCGGGGATTGCGAAACTCAGGCGCAGCCGGGGTTTGGCGTTGAGGGCGGCGTCAACGGCGCGTCGATTGAACGTCATATTCAGGCTGTTCGTCGTGATGAGGCCGAAGCGACGCGCCTTGCCAGTGCGCACGAGGTCGGCGGCGCGCTTCCACCAGTACATGACCAGATCAGCCGAACGCGGCATGTCGGGATAGGCGGCCCACAGCGCCTCGGCATAGCCGCCCAGCCGGTCGCGCAGGTCCTTGCCGCCCGTGAACGGCGGATTGCCGACGATGTAGTCGGCCTTTGGCCAAGGCGCGGGCCGCGGGTTGACGTAGCGCTCCAGCTCGACGCGCGCCGTCTCGTCCGGCACCTCGCGGCCCGTGACGAGGTCCGTCTTCATCGTTCGCCCGTCCCAGCGGCTGACGGGCTTGCCGTCGTCGTCGCGCACCAGCTCGACGTCGTCCCACTCAAGGAGCGCGTCGCGGCACTCGATGTTCTTGAAGTTCTTGAGCACGGGCTCCGCGGGCATGACGCGGCCCTTGGTCCTGAAGTGCCACTGCAGATAGCCGATCCACAGCACCACGTCGGCGATCTGCGCCGCCCGCGGGCTGACCTCCAGCCCCAGGAACTGGTGCGGGTCGACGCTGAGGTCCGACAGCTCCAAGGCCTCCTGCGCCTCGCCCAACTCGGTGCGCAGGAGGTCGACCACCTCGCCTTCAAGCCGCTTCAGGTGCTCCATGTGACGTAGAGGAAGTTGCCGGAGCCGCAGGCGGGGTCGAGAATCCTGAGGCTGCACAGCTCCTCGTGAAAGGCCTTCACCGCGGTGACGGCCTTCTTGTGCTCACCCCTGAGATCGAGCGTGAGCACTTCGGTCTTCACGGTCGTCCAGCGCTCGCGCAGCGGCTCGACGGCGGCCGGCATGATCAGGCGCTCCACCCAGCGCCGCGGCGTGAACTCGGCGCCGAGCTTCCGTCGTTCGCGCTTGTCGAGCGCCTGTTCCAGGAACGTGCCGAAGATCGCGGGCTCGACGTCACGCCAGTCGGCGTCGGCAGCCTCGATCAGGAGGCTTCGGTGGTGTGGCTCGATGGGAATGGCGTGCGCGCCCTCGAACAAGCCGCCATTGAACCAGAGCACGGGCCCATGCGCGTCGGAACTCCACTCGGCGCCCTTGTCCATGTCGAGCCACAGGCGCTGCAGAGCGGCTGCGGTCTGCTGGGGCGACGCGTCGTGGTCGCGGAGGCCCTTCAACAGGTCGGAGAAGCAATCCTTCGGCAGTAGCCCCACATCCTCGGCGAACATCGAGAACATGCAGCGCATGAGAAAACCGGCGACGCTGTCGGGCGAGTGCCCCGCTTGTTCCAAGGCGCGGGCGATGACGGCGAGCTTCTGCGAGACGTCCTTGGTCACCCGCTCGGCATGCGCCGCCGGGTCGAGCGCCATCGGATCGGTCCAGATCGTGGCGAGCCGCTCGCGGATGGCGGGCTCGGCGAGGCGTTCGAGCGGGATGCGGAAGCTCTGGGTGTCGGGGAAGTGGGCGTAGGCTTTGCCGGTCTTGGAGAAGTCAGCGTAGAGCTCGATTACGTGGCCGATGTCGACGACGACGAGGACGGGCGGCCAGCCATGGTCGACGGGGAGCGCCTTGGCGTAACGCTCGGCCTGGCCCTTGGCACGCTGCATGGCGAGGGCCCAAGCCTCGGTCCCACGATCGCCGATGCCGCTGCTGCGCCGTCGCCCGCTGCCGCCGAACAACGGGAGCTGGGCCAGTTCGGCATCGGCGCCCTGCTTCGCTTCGAGCACGAAGCAGCCGCGCTTGTAGAGGTCGATGCGGCCTTGGGTGGTCGAACCGTCTGGCGCCGCAAAGGTGACCGGATACTCGAAGCCGTAGTCGTCGAACTCGGGATCGGGCGTGCGTACGTTGGGACGTTCCACGCCGAGAATGTCGCAGAGTTCAGCGGCGAACGGCTGAAAGTTGGCGCGCTCGTTGGCGCCGGCCGCGCGCCAGCGCTCAATGAACGCGTCGATGTCGGGACCTGCGATGTCCACGTAGGGGCTCCCGGAGTAATCAGGAGACGGGAGCGGTTCGACGCGATCCGGTCAAGTATGTCGTTCGCGCGTCAGGCGAACGACACCCAGCTCAGGTGCCGGGTGTCCAAGCCTCGTAGTCGCCGGTGGCGTGGTGGCGCTTGCCGCCGCGCTTGACGTGGCCGGCGGGGACATAGGCCTCGGCGGTGCCGGAGAGATTGGGGATGTGCTCGCGCTCCCAGCGGGGCTGCGGCAGGGGTTTCTCGGCCGGTGAGAAACGCAGGCGGCGATGGAGCCAGCCGTCCCAGCCCGGCGGGACCAACGAGGCGTCGGGCTCGACATCGGCGGCGTAGACGACCCAGCGGCGCTCGTGCCGCCAGTCCTTCGCCCGCCGCTCACGGTAGTAGGCGTTGCCGTACTCGTCCTGGCCGACCAGCTCGCCGTGCCGACGCGTGAAAATGAACGTCCCCAAGCGGTTGAAGCTCAGCCAACGCAACATCGCCTGCGTTCTCCCGAATTGCGCACGGACTATGCGCAGCCGGGACGTCTCGGTCCACAACCCTATGGTCCCATTTCGCGCACAGGTGGACCGAAACTCCAGCGCTGGAGGCTGCTCTCCGCCGCAGACATCTGGAGACCAACTCCACCATGCACCTCGGGAAATTCTGTGGATAACCTTGGACAACCGCGGGGAGCAGGCCGGCCGCTCCGCGGAACGGGTTCGTCACAAAACCCTTCTGCATCGGCCGTACGCAGGCTTTTCCACAAGATTTTGGGCTCCTTGGACTCCCCAAGGGCTAGATGTTGCGTTCGAAATCCTGTTGACTAGAAGTCTGACGCGGCGCCAACCTGCCGTCGACGGCCGGCTTTTCCCGGCTTGTGGATAAAAGAGAACAACATGCGGGCTCCAGTGCACTCAGGGAGGCTGAGGCGCTGGCGGGTCAGACCCGGGACACGGTAACGCGAACCCGAGCGCCAGACGGCGGACGAGAGGCAGCATGAAGATCGAGCGACGTTTTACCGAGCGCGGCCGTGATGCCTATGCCGGCATCGCTTTCCGAGAGACCACGAGCGAGATCAGGAACCCGGACGGATCGATCGTCTTCCGGCTCGACCGGCTCGAGGCGCCGGAGGCGTGGTCGCAGGTGGCCGTCGACGTGCTGGCGCAGAAGTACTTCAGAAAGGCGGGCGTGCCGCAGCGCCTGAAGCCCAAGGCCGAAACCGGTGTGCCGAGCTGGCTCCAGCGCCAGCTCCCGGACGAGGACGCGCTCGCCGAGCTGCCCGAACAGGAGCGCCTGGCCGGCGAAACGTCGGCCAAGCAGGTCTTCGATCGGCTCGCCGGCACCTGGACCTATTGGGGCTGGAAGGGCGGCTATTTCGACGAGGAGGAGGACGCCCGCGCCTTCTTCGACGAGCTTCGCGCGATGCTCGCCGCACAGGCGGCCGCCCCCAACAGCCCGCAATGGTTCAACAC
>JANQNY010000054.1 GCA_028279345.1 Geminicoccaceae bacterium | reverse complement strand
TCTCAGCCGAGGACTTCGGCGACGACGCCGGCGCCGACGGTACGGCCGCCTTCGCGGACGGCGAAGCGGAGGCCCTGTTCCATGGCTATGGGGGCGATGAGTTCGACCTCCATCGTGACGTTGTCGCCGGGCATGACCATCTCGGTGCCCTCGGGCAGCTTGATCGAGCCGGTCACGTCGGTGGTCCGGAAGTAAAACTGCGGCCGGTAGTTCGAGAAGAACGGCGTGTGCCTTCCGCCTTCCTCCTTGGTCAGCACGTAGGTCTCGCACTTGAACCTGGTGTGCGGCGTGATCGAGCCGGGCTTGCACAGCACCTGGCCGCGCTCGACATCGTCGCGCTTCACCCCGCGCAGCAAGACGCCGACATTGTCGCCGGCCTCGCCCGCGTCGAGAAGCTTTCGGAACATCTCCACACCGGTGCAGGTCGTCTTGGTCGTGTCCTTCAGGCCGACGATCTCCACCTCGTCGCCGACCTTGACGATGCCCCGCTCGACCCGCCCCGTCACCACCGTGCCGCGACCCGAGATCGAGAACACGTCCTCGATGGGCATCAAGAACGCCTGGTCCTTTGGCCGGTCCGGCTGCGGGATGTAGTCGTCCACCGCCGCCATCAGCTCGAGGACCTTGGCCTTGCCCATCTCGTCGTTGTTGCCCTCCAGCGCCGCCAGCGCCGAGCCGGCGATGATCGGGATGTCGTCGCCCGGGAACTCGTAGGACGACAAGAGCTCGCGCACCTCCAGCTCGACCAGCTCCAGAAGCTCCGGGTCGTCGACCTGGTCCACCTTGTTCAAGAACACCACCAGGGCCGGCACGCCCACCTGCCGCGCCAAGAGGATGTGCTCGCGCGTCTGTGGCATCGGCCCATCGGCCGCGGAGACCACCAGGATGGCGCCGTCCATCTGCGCCGCACCGGTGATCATGTTCTTCACATAGTCGGCATGGCCCGGGCAATCGACGTGCGCATAGTGCCGCTTCGCCGTCTCGTACTCGACATGCGCCGTGTTGATCGTGATGCCCCGAGCCTTCTCCTCAGGGGCTTTGTCGATGTTGTCGTACGACGTGAACGTCGCACCACCCGCCTCCGCCAGCACCTTCGTGATCGCCGCCGTCAGCGTCGTCTTGCCATGGTCCACATGACCAATCGTGCCAATGTTCGCATGCGGCTTCGTGCGCTCGAACTTTTCCTTCGCCATCTCTCTGCTCCACCCGCCGCTGCTTAGGCGTACTTGGACTTGATCTCTTCCGCGACCATCTGCGGTACTTGCTCGTAGTGGTCGAAGAACATCGTGAACTGGGCGCGCCCCTGGCTCAGCGAGCGCAACGTGTTGACGTAGCCGAACATGGTGGCGAGCGGCACGAAGGCGTTCACCACCTGCGCATTGCCGCGCGGCTCCATGCCGGTGACCTGACCGCGCCGGCTGTTCAGGTCGCCGATGATGTCACCCATGTACTCCTCGGGCGTCACCACCTCGACCTTCATGATCGGCTCCAGAAGCTGCGGTCCGGCCTTCTGGATGCCTTCGCGGAACGCGGCGCGCGCCGCGATCTCGAAGGCCATGACCGAGCTGTCGACATCGTGGAAGGCGCCGTCGACGAGCTCGCAGCGGACGTCCGTCATCGGGAAGCCGGCGAGCACGCCGCTGGTCATCGAGGTCTCGAGCCCCTTCTGCACCCCCGGGATGTACTCCTTGGGCACCGCACCGCCGACGATCTTGCTCTCGAACTGGAACCCCGCACCCTTCTCGTTCGGGCCGAAGTTGAGCTTGATGCGCGCGAACTGGCCCGAACCGCCGGTCTGCTTTTTGTGGGTGTAGTCGACGTGCGAATCCTTGGTGATCGTCTCGCGATAGGCCACCTGCGGCTGACCGACATTGGCGTCGACCTTGAACTCGCGCTTCATGCGACCGACGATGATCTCCAGGTGCAGCTCGCCCATCCCCTTGATTACCGTCTGGCCGCTCTCGGGATCGGTGGAGACGCGGAAGGACGGGTCCTCCTGCGCGAGCTTGTTGAGCGCGATCGACATCTTCTCCTGGTCGCCCTTGGTCTTGGGCTCGACCGCGATCTCGATGACCGGGTCCGGGAACTCCATGCGCTCGAGGATCACGGGCTTGGCGCCGTCGCAGAGCGTGTCGCCGGTGGTCGTGTCCTTGAGGCCGACGAAGGCCACGATATCGCCCGCCCGCGCTTCCTTGATCTCCTCGCGCGAGTTGGCGTGCATCAAGAGGATCCGGCCGATCCGCTCACGCTTGTCCTTGACCGTGTTCTGCGCGTAGGAGCCGCTCTCGATCACGCCCGAATAGATGCGCGCGAACGACAGCGACCCGACGAACGGGTCGGTCATGATCTTGAAGGCAAGCGCAGCAAAGGGCTCGTCGTCGCTCGCTGCACGGCTCACCTCAGTGTCGGTGCCGGGCAGCACCCCGTGGCAAGGCGGAACGTCCAAAGGCGACGGCATGAAGTCGACGACCGCGTCCAAGAGCGGCTGCACGCCCTTGTTCTTGAACGCGGAGCCACACATCACCGGCACGAAGCGGCCCTCGAGCGTACCTTTACGGATCAGCTTCCTGAGCGTCGCCGCGTCGGGCTCCTCGCCCTCGAAGAACTTCTCGAGCGCCGCGTCGTCGAGTTCGACCGCCGCTTCGATCAGCTTCTGGCGATATTCGGCCGCTTCGTCGGCGCGGTCATCGGGGATCGGACCGTAGTTGAACGAGGCGCCGAGGCTCTCGCCGTCCCAGATGACCGCTTCCATCCGCACGAGATCGACATTGCCGACATAGTCGGCCTCGAAGCCAATCGGCAACGTCAGCACGACCGGGACAGCACCCAGCCGGTCCTCGATCATCGAGACGCAGCGCATGAAGTCGGCGCCGATGCGGTCCATCTTGTTGACGAAGCACAGACGCGGCACGCCGTACTTATCGGCTTGCCGCCAGACCGTCTCCGACTGCGGCTCGACGCCGGCCACCGAATCGAAGACCGCAACCGCGCCGTCGAGCACCCGCAGGGACCGCTCGACCTCGATGGTGAAGTCGACATGGCCCGGCGTGTCGATGATGTTGACGCGGTGGTCGTTCCAGAACGTCGTCGTCGCGGCCGAAGTGATGGTGATGCCGCGCTCCTGCTCCTGCTCCATCCAGTCCATGGTCGCGGAGCCTTCGTGCACCTCACCGATTTTGTACGACTTGCCTGTGTAATAAAGGATGCGCTCGGTCGTCGTCGTCTTGCCGGCATCGATGTGGGCCATGATGCCGATATTGCGGTAACGCTCGAGCGGAATGTCGCGCGGCATGGCTCGGGTCCGGTCCTACAAACTACCAGCGATAGTGCGAGAAGGCGCGGTTGGCCTCGGCCATTCGCAGCGTGTCCTCGCGCTTCTTGAAGGCCGCGCCGCGGCCGTTGGCGGCGTCCATCAGCTCGCCCGCCAGCCGATCCGTCATCGTCTTCTCGGACCGCTTGACCGCCGCCTGAATGAGCCAGCGGATCGCCAGCGCCTGCCGCCGTTCGGGCCGCACTTCGACGGGCACCTGATAGGTGGCGCCGCCCACGCGCCTCGAGCGTACTTCGAGCTGCGGCTTCACATTCTCCAGCGCGTCGTGGAACATCCGCAGCGCATCGGCCTTCGCGCGCGCCTGCATCTTGTCGAACGCATCATAGACGATCCGCTCCGCCACCGACTTCTTGCCGTCGTCCATCATGTTGTTGATGAACTTGGCGACGACGACGTCGTGGAACTTGGGATCGGGGATGATCTCGCGCTTTTCGGCGGCGTGACGACGGGACATGAGCTAGCTCTCCGCTACTTCGGCCGCTTGACGCCGTACTTCGACCGGCGCTGCTTGCGACCGTCGACGCCCTTCGTGTCGAGCGTGCCGCGGACGATGTGGTAGCGCACGCCCGGCAGGTCCTTGACGCGGCCGCCACGGATCATGACGACCGAGTGCTCCTGGAGATTGTGCCCTTCGCCGGGGATGTAGCTCGTCACTTCGAAGCCGTTCGTGAGTCGCACGCGTGCCACCTTGCGAAGCGCCGAGTTCGGCTTCTTCGGTGTCGTCGTGTAGACACGCGTGCAGACACCGCGCTTCTGTGGGCAGGCCTCCATGGCCGGCACCTTGTTGCGGGCAACCTGCTTCTCGCGCGGCTTGCGCACCAGCTGATTGATCGTCGGCATGGTTGCCTCGAACCCCTTACTAGGCTTGGCGTACGCAGCAACAGCATCAGCCCACCCCAGAGGAGCAGGCATCGCCACGTCACGCCTTTGAACCACTTTGGTCTCGGCGCTGCGTCTGGCTCGCAGGGAGCCACCACCACCGCCACGAAGAAAGTGCCCGCGGGTTCTACGCGCGCCCCAGGCCGGCGTCAAGCGACACAGCCCGGCTATCCCTTGAAAAGCTGGGGGCCGCGGCGTGCACCGCGGCCCCCTGACGCAACCCGCGACGACGCTCAGTCGTCGCCCAGGTCGGGCAAACGCAAGGGCTCGGGCTCGCTGTCGAACTCGGGCGGCGCGAACCGCTCGTCCTGACCGAGCTGATCCTTGAGGCGTGGCAGCACGCCCCCCGTTCCGGCTGGGATCAACCGGCCGACGATGACGTTCTCCTTGAGACCCACGAGATCGTCGCTCTTGCCCGCGAAGGCCGCATCGGTGAGCACCCGCGTCGTCTCCTGGAACGAAGCGGCCGAGATGAACGACTGCGTCTGGAGGCTGGCTTTGGTGATCCCCTGAAGGACCGCGAACGCCTTGGCGGGGCGGTGGTCCTGCGCGGTCGTGGCGGCGTTGACGCGCACGAACTCGAGCTGATCCACTTGCTCGCCGACCAGGAACGTGGTGTCGCCCGGGTCGACGATCTCCACCTTCTGCAGCATCTGGCGGACGACCACCTCGATGTGCTTGTCGTTGATCTTCACGCCCTGCAGTCGGTAGACCTCCTGGATCTCCGCGCAGAGATAGTCGGAGAGCGACGCAATGCCGAGGACCCGCAGGATGTCGTGCGGCACCGGGTTGCCGTCGACGATCGGATCGCCGGGTACGACGATGTCGCCGTCCTGGACGACGATGTGCCGGCCCTTGGGGATCAGATACTCGACCGGCTGGGCGTGATCCTCGTCCGGGATCAGACGCAGCCGCCGCTTCGCCTTGTAGTCCTTGGCGAACTCCACCCGACCGTTGATCTCGGCGATGATCGCCGGGTCCTTCGGCCGGCGCGCCTCGAACAGCTCGGCCACGCGCGGTAGGCCGCCCGTGATGTCGCGGGTCTTCGACGCTTCCTTCGGAATGCGCGCGAGGATGTCGCCGGCGCGGACCTCGGCACCGTTCTCCATCGTCAAGATCGCGCCGACCGGCAGGTAGTAGCGCGCCTCGTTGCCGTTCGCGAACTTGAGCGGATTACCGTCACCGTCCATGAGCAGGAGCGACGGCCTGAGCGAGCCGGCACGGCCGGTCTGCGGCGTGATCACCTCCTTCGACGCCTTGCCGGTCTGCTCGTCGACGACCTCCTTGTAGGTGGAGCCCTCGATCATGTCCTGGAAGGCCATCCGGCCCGCCATCTCGGTGACGATCGGGAGCGTGTGCGGATCCCACTCGGCGAGCCGCTGCCCGCGCCGCACCTTGCTGCCGGGCTCCAGCGCGAGCCTCGTCCCGGTCTGCAGCTTATGGCGCGCCTTCTCGCGGCCCATCTCGTCATTGACGACGAGCTCCGAATTGCGGCCCATGACGATCAACCGGCCCTCGCTGTCCTTGACCAGCGACGGCCGGACGATTTCGAGCGTGCCGTCGACCAGCGAATCGACCGCGCTCTCCTCGGTCTGTGCCTGGGCGGCACCGCCGATGTGGAACGTCCGCATCGTGAGCTGCGTGCCGGGTTCGCCGATCGACTGCGCGGCGATCACGCCGATCGCTTCGCCGACATTGACCGGCGTGCCGCGCGCGAGATCGCGCCCGTAGCACTTGGCACAGACACCGCCGATCGTCTCGCAGGTGAGCACCGAGCGGACGCGCACGGCGTCGACCTTGGCCTCTTCCAGACGATGCGCATCACGTTCGCCGACCGTGTCGCCGCGGGCGACAATGACCTCGCCGGTTGCAGGGTCTAGGACGTCCTCCGCGACGGTCCGGCCGAGGACGCGCTCGCCAAGTGTCTCGACGACCTCACCACCGGAAACGGCCGCTGTGATGCGGAGCGCGTTCTGGGTACCGCAATCCTCCTCGGAGACGATGCAGTCCTGCGCCACGTCCACGAGCCGCCGGGTCAGGTAGCCCGAATTGGCGGTCTTGAGCGCCGTGTCGGCGAGGCCCTTGCGAGCGCCGTGCGTCGAGTTGAAGTACTCGAGCACGGTGAGCCCTTCCTTGAAGTTCGACTTGATCGGCGTCTCGATGATCTCGCCCGACGGCTTGGCCATCAGGCCGCGCATGCCAGCGAGCTGCTTCATCTGCGCCGGGCTGCCGCGCGCCGAGCTGTCCGACATCATGAAGATCGAATTCGGCTGCTTCTTCGCCGCGTCGGGATCGTTCTCGCCGCGAATTACCGCCATCATCCGCTCCGCGACCTTGTCGGAGCAGGCCTGCCAGGCGTCCACGACCTTGTTGTACTTCTCACCACGGGTGATCAGGCCGTCGGCATACTGCTTCTCGAAGGCCTTGACCTGGTCCTCCGTCGCTTCGACGAGCGACGACTTCTCGGCCGGGATGACCATGTCGTCCTTGCCGAAGGAGATCCCCGCCTTACACGCCTGCGTGAAGCCGATGTTCATGAGCCGGTCGGCGAAGATGACCGTCTCCTTCTGGCCGCAATGGCGATAGACCTCGTCGATCAGGTTCGACACGTCGCGCTTGCGCAGGAGCCGGTTGACCAGCTTGTCGAAGCTGACATTGCGGTGCTTCGGCAGGATCTCGTAGATCAGCAGACGACCAGGCGTCGTCTCGATGCGGTGCGCAGTCGCCACATCGTCCTCGCCGACCGTGGTGACCCGGCAGTGCACCTTCGCGTGCAGGCCGACGATGCCGTTGGCAAGCGCGTGGAACAGCTCGTCGGTGCCGGCGAACGTCATGCCCTCACCAGGCTGGCCGTCGAGCATCAGCGAGATGTAGTAGAGCCCGAGGACGATGTCCTGCGTCGGCACGATGATCGGCTTGCCGTTCGCCGGGCTCAGGATGTTGTTGGTGGACATCATCAAGACGCGCGCCTCGAGCTGCGCCTCGAGCGACAGCGGCACGTGCACCGCCATCTGGTCACCGTCAAAGTCGGCGTTGAAGGCCGTGCACACCAACGGGTGCAGCTGGATCGCCTTGCCCTCGATGAGCACCGGCTCGAACGCCTGAATACCCAGCCGGTGCAAGGTCGGCGCACGGTTGAGCAGCACCGGATGCTCGCGGATGACCTGCTCCAGGATGTCCCACACCTCGGGACGCTCCTTTTCGACCATCCGCTTGGCCGCCTTGATGGTCTGCGCCTTCCCGTAAAGCTCGAGCTTGGCGTAGACGAAGGGCTTGAAGAGCTCCAAGGCCATCTTCTTGGGCAGGCCGCACTGGTGCAGCTTCAGCTCCGGGCCGACGACGATGACCGATCGGCCCGAATAGTCGACGCGCTTGCCGAGGAGGTTCTGGCGGAAGCGCCCCTGCTTGCCTTTCAGCATGTCCGAGAGCGACTTCAGCGGCCGCTTGTTGGCGCCCGTGATGACCCGACCGCGCCGGCCGTTGTCGAAGAGGGCGTCGACCGCCTCCTGCAGCATGCGCTTTTCGTTGCGCACGATGATGTCGGGCGCCCTAAGCTCGATGAGGCGCTTCAGGCGGTTGTTGCGGTTGATGACGCGCCGATAGAGGTCGTTCAGATCGGACGTCGCGAAACGGCCGCCATCGAGCGGCACCAGTGGCCGGAGCTCCGGCGGGATGACCGGCACCACCTCGAGGATCATCCACTCCGGACGATTCCGGCTTTCCAGGAACACCTCGATCATCTTGAGGCGCTTGACGATCTTCTTGCGCTTCGCGTCCGACGTGGTCTCGGCGAGTTCACCCCTGAGCGTCTCGCGCTCGCGCGGCAAGTCCAGCTGCAGCAGGAGATCGCGCACGGCCTCGGCGCCGATGCCATAGGTGAAGGTGTCGTCGCCGAACTCGTCGCGCGCGCGGTTGAGCTGCTCCTCGGTGAGCGCTTCGCGCGGCTTCAAGGTCGTGAGCCCGGGGTCAACGACCACGTAGTTCTCGAAGTACAAGACGCGCTCCAGATCGCGCAGCGTCATGTCCAACAACACGCCGATCCGCGACGGCACTGACTTGAGGAACCAGATGTGCGCCACCGGTGCTGCCAGCTCGATATGGCCCATGCGCTCGCGCCGGACCTTCGACTGGATGACCTCCACGCCGCACTTCTCGCAGACGATGCCCTTGTACTTCATCCGCTTGTACTTGCCGCACAAGCACTCATAGTCCTTCACAGGCCCGAAGATCCTGGCGCAGAACAGGCCGTCGCGCTCGGGCTTGAAGGTCCGGTAGTTGATCGTCTCGGGCTTCTTCACCTCGCCGAACGACCACCGGCGGATCTCGTCCGGGCTGGCGATCGAGATCTGGATCTGGTCGAACTTCGGCGCACCGGTCTGCGGCGCCAGGAAGTTCACGAGCTCTTTCATCATGGCCTGTCGGCTCCTCTGGGGCGCGTCAACCGGCGGCGCTGAGTTCATCGGGGTTGGGCAGCTCCAGCGGCGGGATGTCGCCGCGGGTCGTCCCCGCCTCGGGGTCAGCCTCCTTGAGGTTGACGTCGAGCGCGAGCGCCTGGAGCTCCTTGACCAGCACGTTGAAGCTCTCGGGAATGCCGGCCTCGAAGGTGTCCTCGCCGCGCACGATCGCCTCGTAGATCTTGGTCCGCCCGGAGACGTCGTCGGACTTCACGGTCAGCATCTCCTGAAGCGTGTAGGCGGCGCCGTAGGCCTGCAGCGCCCAGCACTCCATCTCGCCGAAGCGCTGGCCGCCGAACTGTGCCTTGCCACCGAGCGGCTGCTGCGTGACCAACGAATAGGGACCCACCGAGCGGGCGTGGATCTTGTCGTCCACCAGATGCCCGAGCTTGAGCATGTAGATGTAGCCCACGGTCACTGGTCGGTCGAAGGTCTCGCCGGTGCGGCCGTCGACCAGCGTCACCTGGCCGGACGTCGGGCAGCCTGCCTTCTCCAGCAACTTGACGATGTCCGGCTCATGCGCACCGTCGAACACCGGCGTAGCGATCGGGATGCCGGGACGCAGATTGTCCGCGAGCTCGACGACCTGGTCCTCGTCATAGCCCGCAACCTCTTTACCCACCTCGTCGCCGTAGAGATCACCCAGCTTCTCGCGCACTGCCGCGACCGCCTCGCTGCGCCCGAGGTTCTCCACCATGCGCCCGATCTCGCTGCCGAGATTGGCGCAGGCCCAGCCCAAATGGGTCTCGAGGATCTGTCCGACGTTCATCCGCGAGGGCACGCCCAGCGGGTTCAAGACGACGTCGACGGGCGTACCGTCCTCCAGGAACGGCATGTCCTCGATCGGCGCGATCTTCGAGATCACACCCTTGTTGCCGTGCCGGCCGGCCATCTTGTCGCCCGGCTGCAGCTTGCGCTTCACCGCGACGAACACCTTGACCATCTTCAAGACGCCGGGCGGCAGCTCGTCGCCGCGCTGGAGCTTCTCGACCTTCGTGTCGAAGCGCTCCTGCAGATGCTTGAGGCCGTCTTCCAACTGCCGCTTCAGCGATTCGACCTCGACCATCTTCTGCGCGTCGTCGATGCCGAGCTCCCACCACTGACGGCGGGCGAGCCCGTCGAGCAGCGCCTCGTCGATCTCCGCACCTTTCTTAACCGTTTTCGGGCCGGCCGTGACCTTCTGGCCCAGCAGCAGCTCGCGCAGCGACGAGTAGAGGTTGCGCTCGAGGATCTGCCGCTCGTCGTCGCGGTCCTTGGCGAGCCGGTCGATCTCGGCACGCTCGATCTGTACCGCACGCTCGTCCTTGTCGACGCCGCGGCGGTTGAAGACGCGCACCTCGACGATGGTGCCCGTGACGCCCGGCGGGACCTTGAGCGAGGTGTCGCGCACGTCCGCGGCCTTCTCGCCGAAGATCGCGCGCAGGAGCTTCTCCTCAGGCGTCATCGGCGTTTCGCCCTTGGGCGTCACCTTGCCGACCAGGATGTCGCCCGCCTTCACCTCGGCGCCGATATAGACGATGCCGGCCTCGTCGAGGTTTCTGAGTGCCTCTTCGGAAACGTTCGGGATGTCGCGTGTGATCGCTTCCGGGCCGAGCTTGGTGTCGCGCGCCATCACCTCGAATTCGTCGATGTGGATCGAGGTGAAGACGTCGTCGCGGACGATGCGCTCGGAAATGAGGATAGAATCCTCGAAGTTGTAGCCGTTCCACGGCATGAACGCGACCAGCGCATTGCGCCCGAGACCGAGCTCGCCCAGCTGCGTCGACGGTCCATCGGCGATGATCTCGCCCGCGTTCACCTGATCACCCACGTTCACCAGGGGCCGTTGGGTGATGCAGGTGTTTTGGTTCGACCGCTGGAACTTGCGCAGGTTGTAGATGTCGACGACCCGATCGGAACGCGCGGCGGCGTCGCTGACGCGCACGACAATGCGCGAGCCGTCGACCTGATCGACGATGCCCGAACGGCGCGCGCCCACGGCCGCACCGGAATCACGCGCAACCACATCCTCCATGCCGGTGCCGACGAACGGCGCTTCCGCCTGCAACAGCGGCACCGCCTGCCGCTGCATGTTCGAGCCCATCAGCGCGCGGTTGGCGTCGTCGTTCTCGAGGAACGGGATGAGTGCTGCGGCCACCGAGACGAGCTGCTTCGGCGACACGTCGATGAATTCGATCTCGTTGGGCGGCGCGATCACGAAGTCGCTAGCGACCCGAACCGGCACGAACTCGCTGGTAAAGCGGCCGTGGTCGTCGAGATCGGCGTTCGCCTGAGCGATCTTGTAGCGCTCCTCCTCGATCGCCGAGAGGTAAACGACCTCGTCGGTGACCTGGCCGTCGACGACCCGGCGGTAGGGGCTCTCGATGAAGCCGTACTGGTTGATCCGCGCGTAGGTCGCGAGGCTGTTGATGAGGCCGATGTTCGGGCCTTCGGGCGTCTCGATCGGGCAGATGCGCCCATAGTGCGTCGGGTGCACGTCGCGCACCTCGAAGCCCGCGCGCTCGCGGGTGAGACCGCCGGGGCCGAGCGCCGAAAGACGCCGCTTGTGGGTGATCTCGGACAAGGGGTTGGTCTGGTCCATGAACTGCGACAGCTGCGAGCTGCCGAAGAATTCGCGGACCGATGCCGCCACCGGTTTCGCGTTGACCAAGTCGTGCGGCATGGCCGCGTCGATGTCGACCGAGCTCATCCGCTCGCGCACCGCGCGCTCCATGCGTAGCAGACCCACGCGGAACTGGTTCTCCATGAGCTCGCCGACCGAGCGGACCCGGCGGTTGCCGAGATGGTCGATGTCGTCGACCTCGCCCTTGCCGTCCTTGATCTGCACCAGCGTGGTTAGGACGGCGATGATGTCCTCGCGACGGAGCACGCGGACGCTGTCGTCCGCGTCGAGATGGAGCCGCATGTTCATCTTCACGCGACCAACGGGCGAGAGGTCGTAGCGCTCCTGGTCGAAAAAGAGGCCGTTGAAGAGCGTCTCGGCCGTCTCGAGCGTCGGCGGCTCGCCCGGGCGCAGGACACGATAGATGTCCAACAGCGCGTCCTCGCGCGAGCGGCAGCGATCCGTCGCCAGCGTATTGCGGACATAAGCCGCGTTGCGGTCGTCGATCTGCAGGATCGGCAGCTCGTCGATGCCGTTGTCCGTGAACGCCTGCAGCGCCTCCACGCCAAGCTCGTCCCCGGCTTCCGCGAGGACGAGCCCGGTTTCCTCGTTGATGACGTCCTGGGCGAGGAACAGCCCGACCATGTCCTCGGCCGACCGGAACAGCTCCTCGACACCACTCTCCGCCAGCTTCTTGAGCTGACGCGGGGTCATCTTGGTCCCGGCGGCCATCACCACGTCGCCGCTCTTGGCGTCGACCAGATCCGCGACCAACTTTTGGCCCTTGAGCCGCTCGGCATCGAGCGGGCACTTCCAGCCATCGCCGGCGCGCACATAGCCCTGGTGTGTGTAGAACGTGGCGAGGATTTCCTCTGGCGACATGCCGAGCGCCAACAGCACGGTCGTCGCCGGCAGCTTGCGCCGACGGTCGATGCGCACGTTGACCAGGTCCTTGGCGTCGAACTCGAAGTCCAGCCAAGAGCCGCGGTAGGGGATGATCCGCGCGGCGAACAGGAACTTGCCCGAGCTGTGCGTCTTGCCGCGGTCGTGGTCGAAGAACACGCCCGGGCTCCGGTGCATCTGCGAGACGATGACGCGCTCGGTGCCGTTGACGATGAAGGTGCCGTTGTCCGTCATCAGCGGCAGGTCGCCCATGTAGACGTCCTGCTCCTTGATGTCGCGGACGCTTCGGGACCCGGTCTCCTCGTCGATGTCCCATACGATGAGGCGCAGCGTGACGCGCAGCGCCGCCGCAAAGGTGAGCCCGCGCTGCTGGCACTCTTCAACATCGTACTTGGGCTCCTCCAGCTCGTACTGGACGAAGTCGAGCGAGGCCCGATCGGCGAAGTCCTTGATGGGGAACACCGACTTGAACGCCTCCTGCAATCCGTGCAGGCCGCGCTCGGGCGCCGTCACCAGCATCTGCAGGAACTGTTCGTAGGACTGCCGCTGAACCTCGATGAGGTTCGGCATCGTGGTGACCTCGGGAATGTGCCCGAAGGTCATGCGAATACGCTTGCGAGCCGTGAGCGACGTCGGCATGAGCGACTAGGTCCCCTGTGTCAGCTTCAACGAACGGCCCTCGGTGCGGAAGGGCCCAAGCGCAAAACGGCGCGCATCAACGCCAATTGGGCCGGTACGTGCGACGATCGCGTCCACGTCCGGCCCACCGGGCGATATAGGCCACTCCGACCGCGGGTCGAGGCGACCGCCTGAGCGCCGATCAATCCGGGGATTACTTCACCTCCACGGTGGCCCCGGCTTCCTCCAACTGCGCCTTGATCTTGTCGGCCTCGTCCTTGTTCGCGCCTTCCTTGACAGGCTTGGGTGCGCCCTCGACGAGGTCCTTCGCTTCCTTGAGGCCGAGCCCGGTGATCGCCCGGACCTCCTTGATGACGTTGATCTTCTTGTCACCGACCGACGCCAGGACGACGTCGAATTCGGTCTTCTCCTCGGCAGGGGCGGCATCGGCCGCTGCACCGCCGGCGACACCAGGCATCGCTGCCATCGCCATCGGCGCTGCGGCTGCGGCAGTGACGCCCCACTTGTCCTCGAGCATCTTGGCGAGCTCGGCGACCTCGAGCACCGTCAAGTTCGAGAGATCCTGAGCGATCTGCTCCAGATTGGCCATCGGACGTGAACTCCTGTCTCGCTGGGTGGCGAACCGGTCCGTGCCGCTCGCCGTATCGTGAAAACCTAGCCTTGCTGAGCCTTCGCCTGGAGTACGCCCACAAGCTGCTGGCTGGGCGCGGCGAGTACCCGCACGAGCTTCGTCTGCGGCGCCTCGAGGAGGCCCACAAGCTTCGCTGCGGGTGCGAGCATGACGCCAAGCAACTTGGCCCGCAGCTCGTCGATCGACGGCATCTCGGCGAGCGCCTTCACCGCTTCCGCGTCGAGCAGCGTGCCCCCGAGGCCGGCGCCGACGATCTTGAGCTTCTCGTTCTTCTTCGCAAAGCTGGTGAGCACCTTCGGCGCCACGGTCGGGTCGGCACTCAAACCGACCGCCGTGGGGCCCGTAAACAGGTCGCTCGCCGCGGCGAAGGGCGTCTCGTCCAGGGCCAATCGCACCAGGCGGTTCTTGGCCACCTTAAAGCTCGCGCCGGCAGCGCGCATCTCGCGCCGCAAGCCGCTCACCTCGGCAACGTTGAGGCCCTGGTAGTGGGTGACCACCATCACGCCCGACGACACGAAGGCCTCGCGGAGCGATGCCACCACCGCCGATTTCTCAGCTCTAAGCACGTAGGCCTCCGTCGACGCGCCTACCGCGCGCCAGCATCGAAAAAGCCGACGAACAAATGCCCGCGCCAGGAGTCGATCGCATTTCGACCAGACCCACCGTGCGGGACAGCATCCGTTCGCAAAAACGTTGGACGCGCGAACATAGTCATCATGCGACTGCACGCAAGCTCTTTTCGCGCCGTCAGCCGCCCAGCGAACCGAGGTCGAGGCGGAGACCCGGACCCATCGTCGAGCTGAGGTGCGCCCGCAGCATGTAGGTGCCTTTGGCGCCCGACGGCTTGGCGCGGCTCACCGCGTCGATCAGTGCCTTGATGTTGGCGCTGATCTGCTCCGGGGCGAACCCCACTCGGCCGACGCCGGCGTGCACAATGCCGGCCTTCTCGACCCGGAACTGCACCTGACCGGCCTTGGCAGCCTGGACCGCCTCGGCAACGTTCGGCGTCACGGTGCCGAGCTTCGGATTGGGCATCAGACCGCGTGGCCCGAGCACGCGACCGAGGCGACCGACAACCGGCATCATGTCCGGCGTCGCGATGCAGCGGTCGAAGTCGAGCTTGCCGCCCTGAATGCTCTCCGCCAGGTCTTCAGCACCGACCACGTCGGCGCCCGCTGCGGTCGCCTGCTCGGCCTTGTCGCCGCGCGCGAAGACCGCGACCCGGACGGCCTTGCCGGTGCCGTGCGGCAAATCGACCGTGCCGCGCACCATCTGATCAGCGTGCCGCGGATCGACGCCGAGGTTGAGCGCCACCTCCACCGTCTCGTCGAACTTGGCGCCGGCGACGTCCTTCAAGAGCGTCACCGCCTCGTCGAGCGCGTAGGCCTTCGTGCGGTCGACCCGCTCCCAAGCCGCGCGCAGTCGCTTGCCCTTCTTCGCCATGGCTCTACTCCACCACCTCGAGGCCCATCGACCGGGCCGAGCCGATCACCATCTGCACCGCACCGTCGACGTCGTTGGCGTTGAGGTCGGGCATCTTCGCCTCGGCGATCTCGCGGCACTGCGCCATCGTCACGCTGCCGGCAAGCGCGTGTCCGGGCGTCTGCCCGCCCTTGTCCAGGGACGCCGCCTTCTTGAGGAAGTACGTCACGGGTGGCGTCTTGGTGATGAAGCTGAACGTGCGGTCGGCATAGGCGGTGATCACGGTCGGGATCGGCATCCCCGGCTCTCTGTCCTGCGTCGCCGCGTTGAACGCCTTGCAGAACTCCATGATGTTGAGCCCGCGCTGACCGAGCGCCGGCCCGATCGGGGGCGACGGGTTGGCCTTGCCCGCCGGCACTTGCAGCTTGATGTAGCCGGCGATCTTTTTCGCCATCGGCACACCTCCGATGTGGCGGTACGAACGCCGTGCCACCGCTTAGGGGCTACGGCTCCCGCCGGGTGGACGGTCGAGCGCTACTGCTTCTCGACCTGGGAGTATTCGAGCTCGACCGGGGTCGCCCGGCCGAAGATGGACACCGACACCTTGAGGCGGCCCTTGCCTTCGTCGACCTCCTCGACCACGCCCGCGAAGGAGCTGAAGGGGCCGTCGGTGACCGTCACCTGCTCACCGGTGACGAAGGTGATCGACGGCCGCGGCGCCTCGACCCCGGCCTCGACCTGCTGAAGGATCCGCGCCGCTTCCTCCTCGGAGATCGCCAAGGGCTTGCCGCCGGCGCCGAGAAAGTCCGAGACCTTGGCCGTCTGCTTGACCAGGTGATAGGTCTCGTCGTTCATGATCATCTTCACGAGCACATAGCCCGGGAAGAACTTCTGCTCGGCCGACACCTTCTTGCCGCGGCGGATCTCGATGACTTCCTGGGTCGGCACCAGGACCTCGTCGAACAGGCCGGCGAGCCCTTTGCGCTCGGCCTGCTCACGGATCGACTGCGCGACCTTCTTCTCGAAACCGGAATAGGCGTGCACGATGTACCACTTCGTATCCGTCATCAGGCGCCGATCCCAAGAATCAACCGCACCAGCCAAGCCAGCAACTGGTCGACGAGGAAGAAGAACAACGCAGCAAGCGATGCCATGACGAAGACGCTGATCGTCGTCACGGTCAGCTCGCGTCGCGACGGCCAAGTGACCTTCGCCAGCTCCTGGCGCACTTCGCGCACGAACTGAGCGGGAGACGTCTTCGCCATCTAAATCTGGCTCCAGAGCAACGGTTCTTCCGTGGTCGGGCGCCGACGCCCGGCTGGCAGGAGCAGAGGGACTCGAACCCCCAACCCCCGGTTTTGGAGACCGGTGCTCTACCGATTGAGCTATGCTCCTAGGCGCTCACCCGACCGCGGCCGGGATGTCTACGCCAGGCGGCCGGCCGCGGCAAGAGCCCCGACCGGCCCCGTCTTAGCCAAACGACGTCTCAGCCGAGGACTTCGGCGACGACGCCGGCGCCGACGGTACGGCCGCCTTCGCGGACGGCGAAGCGGAGGCCCTGTTCCATGGCTATGGGGGCGATG
>JANQNY010000010.1 GCA_028279345.1 Geminicoccaceae bacterium | reverse complement strand
GCGTTGACCTCGACCGTCACCTTGTCGGTCTCGAGCTCCACGATCGGCTCGTCGACGGCGACGACATCACCTGCGCTCTTGAACCACTTCGCTACCGTCGCCTCAGTGACCGACTCACCCAGGGTCGGCACCTTGATCTCGACACTCATCGCTCTTCTCGTTCCTCACACAAGGGCCGGGTCAGCCGGCCAGGCCCAGTGCCTCGGCCACCAATCGCTCCTGCTCGCGCACGTGCTGGGCGTGAAAGCCGGCCGCAGGCGATGCCGCCGGCAGACGTCCAGCGTAGAGCGGCTTAGACCTTTCGAAGCCCAGGTCCTCAAGCATGTTGTGGAGGCGCGGCTGGACAAAGAACCACGCACCCATGTTTCGTGGCTCCTCCTGACACCAGACGACCGTCGCCTGCTTCGGGTAGCGCTTGAGCTCCTCGTCGAGGACCTCCTCCGGGAACGGTGCCAACTGCTCCAACCGCACGAAGACGACGCGCTCGCCCAGCCCCGCCTCCTCGGCCGCCTGCTTGAGGTCGTAGTAGACCTTGCCCGAGCAGAGGACGATCCGCTCGACACTGGCATCGGCTTCGCCTGGTGCGTGGTCGAACAAAACGCGATGAAACGCGCCGCCCGCCATGTCGGCCAGCGACGATTGGCAACGCTTGAGCCGCAGCAACGACTTGGGCGTCATCACGATCAGCGGCTTGCGGAAGCGCCGATGCAGCTGGCGCCGCAGCACGTGGAAATAGCTCGCAGGCGTCGAGGGATAGACGACCTGGATGTTGTCCTCGGCGTAGAGCTGCAGAAACCGCTCGAGCCGAGCGGAGCTGTGCTCCGGGCCCTGACCCTCATAGCCGTGTGGCAGGAGGCAGACGAGCCCGGACATGCGCAGCCACTTGCTCTCGCCCGACGAGATGAACTGGTCGAAGTAGACCTGCGCGCCATTCGCGAAGTCGCCGAACTGCGCCTCCCAGATCGTGAGGCCGTTGGGTTCCGACAGCGAGTAGCCGTACTCGAAGCCGAGCACGCCCTCCTCGGAGAGAAAGCTGTTGAAGATCTCGATCGGTGCCTGGTCCTCGGCGAGTTCAGCAAGCGGGACGTAGGCCTGCTCGGTCGTTTGATCGACGATGACGGCATGGCGCTGGGAGAACGTGCCGCGGCCAACGTCCTGGCCAGAAATGCGCACCGGAAAGCCCTCGCGGAGGAGCGTTCCGAAAGCAAGGTGCTCGGCCGTCGCCCAGTCGATCCCCTCGCCGCTCTCGATCGCCTTGCGGCGCTGCGCGATGACCCGCTCGAGGCGCTTGTGGACGTCGAGGCTCGTCGGCAGCGTGGTCATCTTGATGCCGACGTCCTTCAAGAGGTCCGCCGGTACCGCCGTCTCGCCGCGCACATACTCGATCGGCGCACGTCGCAGGCCGGTCCAAACCCCTTCGAGCCAGTCGGCCTTGTTGGTCTTGTAGCTCTTGGACGCCCCGTGCGCGTCCTCCATGCGTTCCATGAACTCCCGCTGCATGGCATCGGCGGCCTCGCGCGCGATCACCCGCTCGCGCACCAGCCGGTCGGCGAAGAGCTGCCGGCAGGTCGGGTGCTCGGCGATGCGCCGATACATGAGAGGCTGTGTGAAGCTAGGCTCGTCGCCCTCGTTGTGGCCGTGCCTCCGGTAGCACCAGAGGTCGATCACGACATCGCGCTTGAACCGCTGGCGGAACTCGGCAGCGAGGCGGCCGACATGGCTCACCGCAACCGGATCGTCGCCATTCACGTGGAAGATCGGCGCCTGCACGCCGCGCGCGACGTCTGACGGATAGGGCGAACTGCGCGCCGAGGACGGGTTGGTCGTGAAGCCGATCTGGTTGTTGACGATGATGTGAACCGTACCCCCCGTGCGGTAGCCCTTGAGCTCCGACATCTCGAAGCCCTCGTGGACGACGCCCTGACCGGCGAACGCGGCGTCGCCGTGGAACAGGACCGCCATCACCTGCGAGCGCTCGAGGTCGCCGCGTTGGCGCTGCTTCGCTCGCACCTTGCCTAGGACCACCGGATTGACCGCCTCGAGATGCGAGGGGTTGGCCGTCAAGCTCATGTGCACGTCACGGCCGTCGAACATCCGGTCGGTCGACGTGCCGAGGTGATACTTGACGTCGCCCGAGCCGAGGACGTCATCACGCACGGCCCCGCCCTGGAACTCCGAGAAGATCGCGGCATAGGGCTTGCCCATGACGTTCGCGAGCACGTTGAGCCGGCCGCGGTGCGGCATGCCCAGCACGATCTCGTCGACCCCGAGCGGCACGACCGTGCGAATGATCGTCTCTAGACAACAGATCGCGCTCTCGCCCCCATCCAGGCCGAAGCGCTTGGTCCCAGGGTACTTCACATGGAGGAAGCTCTCGAAGCCCTCCGCGGCCGTCATCTGCTCGAGCAGCTCACGCTTTTCGGCGTCGTTGGTCTCGAAGATCCCGCGCAGGCCCTCGATCCGTGACTGCAACCACGCCTTCTGTTCGGGATACTGGATGTGCATGAACTCGATGCCGACCGACGAGCTGTAGGTCTTGCGCAAGACCTCGACGATCGTCTGCAGCGTCGCCGTCTCGAGCCCGAGCACGTGGTCGAGATAGAACTGCCTATTCAGGTCCGCGTCGGTGAAGCCGTAGGTCCGATAGTCCAGCTCCGGATGGTACTCCGGATCGGCGAGCCCCAGCGGGTCGAGCTGGGCCGCGAGATGTCCGCGCACACGGTAAGCGCGGATCAGCATGATGACCCGCAGATGCTCGCGGATCACGTCCTTGGCGCGCTCGTCGTCGAGTTGCGTGACGACCGCCGCGGCCGCGGCTGCCGGCGGCAGGGCCGTAGCAACATCCGAGAAGTGCGGCAACACGGCCGGACGCGGCTGCGCCGCTACAGCCTGCTGAGACTGTCGGAACAAAGCTCGCGTTTCGGCGCCCAAGTCGTCGAAATAGGCGCGCCAGCTCAAATCGACCGCCTTCGGGTCGTCCAGATAGCGCTCGTAAAGTCCCTCGATGAAGCCCGAATTGCCGCCGTAGAGAAACGCTGTCTGTTCGATCTCGCGCCGTGTTGCCATTCGTTATTGCCGCCCCTCACTCGGCCGTCGATGGCACGCGCCAACGCCCCCAGCCGTGGCGGCCGGGTGCGCGGCGCCTGCCGCCGTCAGCTCCCCATTGCCTGCGCCATGGCTGTGCCGATCTCTGCCGGGCTGTCGCACACGACGATGCCGGCCTCGCGCATGGCGGCAATCTTGTCGTCGGCGCCGCCCTTGCCGCCCGAGATGATCGCGCCCGCGTGGCCCATGCGGCGCCCGGGTGGCGCCGTGCGGCCGGCGATGAAGCCAACGACGGGCTTCTTGTTGCCGACAGCGGTCAGGTACGCGGCACCGCTCTCCTCGGCGTCGCCGCCGATCTCGCCAATCATGACCATGCCTTCGGTCGCAGGGTCCTCGACGAACAAGGTGAGCGCGTCGACGAAGTTGGTGCCGTTGACGGGGTCACCGCCAATGCCGATGCACGTGCTCTGGCCGAGGCCCACGCGCGTCGTCTGCGCCACCGCCTCGTAGGTCAACGTGCCCGACCGCGATACGATCCCGACTTTGCCGCGCATGTGGATGTGACCCGGCATGATGCCGATCTTGCACTCGCCAGGGGTGATCACGCCCGGGCAGTTCGGGCCGGCCAGCCGCGAGCCCGAGCCGCGCAGCGCCCGCTTGACCCTGACCATGTCGAGCACCGGGATGCCCTCGGTGATGCACACGACGGTCTTGATGCCGGCGTCAACGGCTTCGAGGATCGCATCGGCGGCGAAAGGTGGCGGGACGTAGATCGCCGTGGCGTCGGCACCGGTCGCACGCACCGCCTCGTCGACGGTATCGAACACCGGCAGGCCGAGATGCGTCTCGCCGCCCTTGCCCGGCGTGACGCCACCGACCATGCGGGTGCCATAGGCGATGGCCTGCTCGGAATGGAAGGTCCCCTGCGCCCCGGTGAAGCCCTGACAGATGACCTTGGTTTCGGCGTTGACGAGAACGGACATCAGGCAGCCTTCCTCACGGCATCGACGACCTTCTGAGCCGCATCGCCCAGGTCGTCGGCGGGAATGATGGTGAGGCCGGAATCGGCCATGATCTGCTTGCCGCGATCGACGTTGGTGCCCTCGAGCCGCACCACCAACGGCACGGCCAGATTGACCTCACGCGCCGCCGCGACGACACCCTCGGCGATGACGTCGCAGCGCATGATGCCACCGAAAATATTGACCAGCACGCCTTCGACGTTCGGGTCCGAGAGCAAAAGCTTGAAGGCCGCCGTTACCCGCTCCTTGGTCGCACCGCCGCCGACGTCGAGGAAATTGGCCGGCGAGGAGCCGTAGAGCTTGATGATGTCCATCGTCGCCATCGCCAGGCCGGCGCCGTTGACCATGCAGCCGATCGAGCCGTCGAGCTTGATGTAGTTGAGCTCATGCCGGCTCGCCTCGACCTCGTGCGGATCCTCCTCGTCGAGATCACGCAGCTCGATGATCTTGGGCTGCCGATAGAGCGCATTGCTGTCGAAGTTCATCTTCGCGTCGAGAGCGATCAGATCGCCCTGCTTGGTGACTACCAGCGGGTTGATCTCCACCTGGCTGGCGTCGCGCTCGATACAGCAATTGTAAAGGCCGCGCATGAAGGCCACCGCCTTCTTGAGGGTCGCGCCGCCTAGTCCCAATCCGAAAGCGAGCTTGCGGCCGTGGAACGGCTGGAAGCCTGTGACGGGGTCGATCGTGACCTTGATGATCTTCTCGGGATGCGCCTTGGCGACTTCCTCGATCTCGACGCCGCCTTCGGTCGAGGCGACGAACGTCAAAAGGCTGGTCGCTCGGTCGAGCACCACGCTGAGATAGAGTTCGCGATCGATGTCGCAGCCGGCCTCAATGTAGACGCGCTTAACTACCCGTCCCTCCGGGCCCGTCTGGTGGGTCACGAGCTTCATGCCGAGCATGTCGTCGGCGAGACGGCGCACCTCCTCGGGGGAGCGCGCGAGCTTGACGCCACCGCCCTTGCCGCGCCCGCCGGCGTGGATCTGTGCCTTGACCACCTGGATGGGCCCGCCGAGCTCGCGGGCTGCACTTTCCGCTTCCTCGGGCGTATAGGCGACATGGCCGTCGAGCACGGCGACGCCGTACTCGGCAAGGACGCCTTTCGCTTGGTACTCGTGGATGTTCATTGGCTCACTCGCCTCAGATGCTGATGCCGTCGCAGAGACCGCGGACCGACGCCACCGACTTGTCGAACATGGCCTGCTCGTCCGCCGACAGCTCGATCTCGACGACGCGCTCGACCCCGCCGGCACCGATGACCACAGGCACGCCGACATAGAGCCCGTCGACGCCGTACTGCCCGGTGAGCTGTGCTGCGCACGGCAACAGGCGCTTCTTATCCTTGAGGTAGCTTTCCGCCATCGCGATCGCCGCCGCCGCCGGCGCGTAGAACGCCGAGCCGGTCTTGAGCAGGCCGACGATCTCGGCACCGCCGTCGCGGGTTCGCTGCACGATTGCGTCGAGCCGCTCCTGCGTCGTCCAGCCCATCTTGACGAGATCGGGCAGCGGGATGCCGGCGACCGTGGAGTAGCGGACGAGCGGAACCATGGTGTCGCCGTGACCGCCCAGCACGAAGGCCGAGACGTCCTCGACCGAGACGTTGAACTCCTCGGCGAGGAAGTAGCGGAAGCGGGCGCTGTCGAGGACGCCTGCCATGCCGACGACCATGTTCGCCGGCAGGCCGCTCGCCTGCTGCATGACCCAGACCATGGCGTCTAGCGGATTGGTGATGACGATGACGAAGGCGCCCGGACAATGCGCCTTGATGCCCGCCGCGACCTGCTTGGTGATGTCGGTATTGATGCTGACGAGATCATCCCGGCTCATCCCGGGCTTGCGCGGCACGCCCGCTGTGACAATCACCACAGCAGCGTCAGCCAGCCCAGCGTACTCATTGACGCCTGCGAGACGCGCATCGAAGCCTTCGACGGGGGAACTCTGGGCCAAATCCAACGCTTTGCCTGCCGGCATGCCCTCGACCACGTCGAAGAGAACGACGTCGCCGAGTTCCTTCAGACCGACGAGATGCGCAAGCGTCCCACCGATCTGACCGGCGCCGACAAGTGCAATCTTTGTGCGTGCCATCGCTTTCCTGCCCAGCCAACCCTTGGAAGTGGGCTGGTTCTACAGATGCCTCTTCGGAGCCACAAGGCGTGGCGCCGAACAACCGACGTGCCACCTTAGATCGTAGGGCGAAGACGATGATGGAGCTGACGTCGACGAGTTTACCGGCTGTTAACCCTTCGGTGGTCATATCCTCGTATGCAGGAAACGCAGAGAGAGGAGCGGGTCCGTTGTTGTCTGGACACATGATGATTCGCAAGACGATGCGCGTGGGCGAAGTCCGCACGTCGATCAAGCTCGAGCCCGAGTTTTGGACCTATCTCCGCGAGCTCGCGGATGCGCGACGCGTGCGGTTGAGCGAGTTGGTCAACGAGATCGCCGGCGCCACGCCCGAACGGACTAATCTCGCTTCGACGCTGCGCACCTACGCGATCCTGCACGCACGCTCCAACGCGGTCACATTGCGCGACCAGGTGGAGATGCTGGCGATCTCCGGCGGCTCGGAAGATCTAACGCGCGTCTTCGACGCCTGCCCATTGCCGGCGCTCATTCTCGACCACGACCGGCAAGTGCGTGACCTCAACCAGGCCTTCGCGCTCTGGCTCAATCTGGATCGCAAGGCGACCCTCAACCACAAGCTCGATCACATCATGATCTTGCGCGGGCGTGGGCTCGGTGACGCTTGGACCGCACTCTTCAACGGTCGCGTGCCACGCATTCACTTCAACGCGACCTACCTATCGCCCGGCAAGGTGCGAACGGCGCAAGCGATCGCCGTCCCCCTCGCCCTAGAGACGGATCAAGAGGGTGGTGGCACGCTCGTGATGTTCGAGACGCTGGTCAGCCGAAGCTAACCATAGCAACGATCAGGCGCGCGGTGCGCGCTTGTTCAGAATGCGCTGCAACGTGCGCCGATGCATGTTGAGCCGCCTCGCCGTCTCCGACACGTTTCGACCGCACTGCTCGAAGACCCGCTGGATGTGCTCCCAACGTACCCGGTCTGGCGACATCGGCTGCTCAGGCGGCGGCGGCAGGGCGTCGCCGCTGCTGTGCAGCAGCGCACGCGCCAAATCATCGGCATCGACCGGCTTGGCGAGGTAGTCCAGCGCCCCGTGCTTCACCGCGGCAACGGCCGACGCGATGTTGCCGTAACCGGTTATCACCGCGATGCGCGTTCCGGGCGCCTGCTCCAAGAGCTCCTTCACCAAGCCGAGCGCGTGTCCATCCTCGAGCCGCAGGTCAAGCACAGCGAAGCCAAACCGCCGACCGCCGACGAGCTCGCGCGCCTCGGCAAGGCTCTCCGCTGCGTGGATCTCAAACCCGTGGCGCTCAAGGGCGCGCGCCAGCGTGCGGCGCAGCGGCGCGTCATCGTCGAGCAACAGCAGATCGGCGGAACCCGCGACATCATGCGGGTTAGGCAGGTCGCGGGTCGTCGGCGCTACCGCCGTTCGCTGCATCTGGTGCAAGTCGTCCATCAACTCTTCCCTTCCGCGCCCACCGCCGGCCATGTCGCCGAAACGATCGCGCCTGTCTGCGTGTTTTCTAACTCTAGCTCGGCTGACGCACGGGTCAAAAACGTGCAGGCGATGAATAGGCCCAGTCCGTGCGTGGCTCCATCGCCACGTGTACTGACGAACGGTTCACCAACGTGGTTCAAGACCTCAGGTGGAAACCCAGGACCATCATCGGTCATTCGAACGGTCGTACGCTCCCGATCGACCACAAGGGCAACACCTACGTGCGAGCGCGCGTGGATGACCGCATTGTCCAGCAAATTGGCCAATGCGTGGCGCACCTCACCGGTCGGCGGAAATGTTGGCTCGAGCGCATCGCTCGACACCGCGGTCGTCAGCCGGACGACCATCGCGCCGTCCTGATGGTCGGCGCACAACCGCTCCAAGATGAACGAAAGCGGCACAACGGCACCGTCGACCTTGGCCCGGGCCGGCGCATCATCGGCAAACCGCGCCAATATGTCGCGGCACCTGCCGACCTGTTGCTCCAGCAGACGAGCGTCCGCGGCGAGCGTCTGATCCCGCGCTGTGCCTCTGACGATCTCCTTCGCCAGCAAGCCAATGGTGGATAGAGGCGACCCGAGATCATGCGCCACCGCGGTGGCGATCCCGTCGAGGTGCGAAAGCCGCTGCTCGCGCTCAAGCGCCAGTTGGGTCGCCGCCAAGGCGCGTCCCATGCGCCGCCCCTCTTCGGCGATCCGCCAAGCATAGCAAGCGATCATGACCGTGCCTGCGCTCAACGCCGCCCACGTACCGAGCGTCAATAGCGGTGGCAACCGAAAGGCCGAATCAGCCCACAACACGGGCGAGTCGGCGAACGCCAAGAGCGACGTCACGAGCACGACGACACCGCAGACGCTTGCCCACCAGACGACACTCAACGTCGTCGCGGCCAAGATCGCCGGAAACAGCAAGAACAGTGCGAACGGATTGCTCAGGGCGCCCGTGAGCCCCAGCATCGCGCCGATCTGCGAGGCGTCGAGCAAGAGAAGGCTGCCGAGCTGCGATTCATCGAGACGGTGTGGCGGCGTGAGTTGTCGCATCGCCCAGAGCGTGGTCAGCGCACCGACGCCCACCAGCGCCAAGAGCGTCGCGAGCGGAATGTCGAGATCGAACACGAGCGCAGCCACGAGGACTGCCGTGAGTTGGCCGATCACCTGCGTCCAACGAAGCACGGCAAAGGTGCGCGGGCTCAGCCCGAGCTGCGTCGGAGTGCGCCCACCGGCGACGCTGGTGCGGCGACGGAGACCCACCCGGCCACTGGGCAATGCGGTGACGTTACTCGCCATGCTGCTCCCAAGCCGAGGGCGTCGGACGAAGCACGACCTGAACGGGACCGGCGTCAAGCGGGCACGGCGATGCCCGCGAGCTGCACTCCGTAGCCACCCTCACGACGTTGCGCGCTCCGTCTATAACTAAAGTATATTGAACTGTCGTCTAATGTGTCCACCCCAAGGTCGTCGAGCCGATAAACGCCAGAATCCGCGAGAATCGCACCGACGAGCGCAGGCAGGTCAAAGAGCCAACGCGACGGCGTCGCAGTGTCGGCGAACAACCGCTCGGCCCAGGGGCGGGCGCCCAGCACCGCATTGCGGAAGGGCGGGTCCACCTCGTAGCTCGACTGCCGGATCGCCGGCCCGATGGCTGCGAGCATCCGCTCGGGTGCCGCGCCGAGCGCCATCATCTGGGCAAGGGTCGCTTCGACCACACCCGCTACCGCCCCGCGCCAGCCGGCGTGCACGGCCGCCACCACACGCGCCCGCGGATCGGCCAGCAGCAAAGGCACGCAATCGGCCGTCGTCACGGCGAGCAGGAGACCAGGCGTCGCGCTCACCAGCGCATCCGCCTCGCGCGCGGCCTGCTCCGGCGCGTCGACGACGAGCGCTACGCGGCCGTGCACCTGCTTGACGGTCGAAAGCGCGGTTGGCGTGCAGCCGAGTGTCGTCGCAAACAGCGCGCGGTTGGACCGGACGGCGACCGGATCGTCGCCGGTCGAGAACCCCGCATTCCCGCGCGCAAAGACGCCGCGGCTGACGCCCCTCGTCCGATCGCCGAAGCCGTGCACCAAACGGGCCTCGGCAAGGAGCGCACTCGACCTCAAGGCGACGCAACCGCGTCGAAGCCGGCGGGCACGCGACCGTCCGCCGGCACGATGGCCAGCACCTTGTAGAGCTCGCCCATGGCCGTGGGGTCGATCAGTCGGCGAACGCCAGCCAGGACAGCCGATCGTTCCGCATTGTCCGCGAGGCCGCGGGCGAGCCGCAACGCGCGCATCTCGATACCGAGCGCGCGCAGGAACGTGGCCTGGGGCACGGGCCCGAAGGCGGCCGCCTCCTCCTCGGCCGCCGCCTCGACCAACGGGGCGAAGCTCACCGCCGTCGTCAGGTCTGCGTCGTCCAGATGGTACAGCACGTCGACCGGACGATGCCGCCTGACCGCCTGCAGGGTGTCAGCCGCGGCGGGCTCCACAGATCCATAATCTATGAACAGAGCAGCACCGCCATTGCGGGCAACGCGCCCTGCCACAGCCGCCACGACGGAGCTTCGCGCCGGCGCTACTTCGCAGACAGCTCCTTCGCCGTTGGCACCGAAGCGCCGCTCCGCTGCCGTCGCCAACGACGGTGGTGCTGCGCGCTCGGACCACCGGACGCCGCCGTCATCGAGAACCACGCATCGCTCATTCCAGCCGCTCCCGCGGCGCACGAGCTGATGCACCGGCAGCGCATCGAGGAACTCGTTCGCTACGAGGAACAGCGGAGCTTCCGGCAGCGAGCCTAGGGTTTTGTGGTAGGTTGGAGCAGCATCGCCAATCGCTGACCGCTGCAGCGCCTGCAACGTGCCGCTCCGCTCGACGAGATGCACCTCGGCGCTCGCTTGAAAGTTCGGGACGACCGCGGTCGCACGCCAGAGGTCCGACATCAGCGTGCCCCGTCCCGGCCCCAGCTCGGCGAGAACGAACGGAATCGGCGCCCCCTGGGCAAGCCAACAGTCAGCGAGCCAGAGGCCCACGAGCTCGCCGAAGCACTGCGAGATCTCGGGCGCCGTAACAAAGTCGCCTTCGGCGCCGATCACCGCCGGCCGGTCGTAGTAGGTGGCCGCCCGCTCGAACAGCTCCGCGACGCTGAGCCCGCCCGGCGCCGACAGAGCTTGGCGCAGCTCCCCGTCAGGCGGCATCAGCCGGCGCCGCGCGGCGGGATCTCCCGATCAGCCAGAGCCCTAGAGCAATCATCGGCAGGCTCAGCAGTTGGCCCATGGTCACCACGCCGAACAAGAGCCCGAGCTGGGGATCGTACTGGCGCACGAACTCGACGAGAAAGCGGGCAATGCCGTAGCCCGAGAGGAAGACGCCGGCTAGCCGGCCGCGCGTTTCGGGCTCGTAAGTGCCACGGGCGAGCCAGACCATGATCGCAAAGAGGACCACGCCTTCGAGCGCCGCTTCATAGAGCTGGCTTGGATGGCGCGGCGCCGGGCCTCCCCCCGGAAAGACCATGCCCCAGGGAAGTGTGGTGGGACGGCCCCAGAGCTCGCCATTGATGAAGTTGGCGATGCGGCCGAAAAACACGCCGATCGGCGCCACCACCGCGGCGGCGTCACCCAGTTCGAGCGGCGGCAGCCGATGCTGGCGTGCGGTCACCAAACAGGCGACGACGACGCCGAGGAGGCCTCCATGGAAGGACATGCCGCCCTGCCAGATCTTGAGGGCGTCCAACGGGTGCTCGAGGTAGTAGGCGGGGTTGTAGAAGAGGACGAAGCCGAGCCGACCGCCGATCACGATGCCCAAGGTGGCGTTGAACAGCAGATCGTCGATCGCCGCCGGCGTAACCCGCCATCCCGGCCGCTGCACGAGGCGGCGAGCGCCGAGCCAGCCGAGTAACAGACCGGCAATGTAAGCCAGCGCATACCAGCGGATCGCCAGCGGACCCAGCTGGAGCGCGACCGGATCGATCACGGGAAAGGGCAGAGCCAGCACGTAGAACTACCTCGGGCCGAAGACCGGCGACGCTTAGGCTTTCGCGCCCCCACCCGCAACCCGGCGACGGTTGCCTGGGCGCAGGCCATCGCCATATACGCAGTCGGCCAACGGAGAATGTCCCATGCAGTCTCGTAATCCCCTCCTCGATGATCTGGCGCGCGTCGCGAGTGGTGCAATGACGACGTTCGGCGGCGTGCGGGAAGAGGTCGAGAATAGGGTTCGCGAGCGGATGGAGCGGTTCGCCGCCGACCTCGAGCTGGTCACGCGCGAGGACTATGAGGCGGTCCGCGCGATGGCGCAGAAGGCAAGGGAAGAGCAGGAGACGCTCCTGGAGCGGGTGGCCGAGCTGGAGGGCCGGCTCGCCGCGCTCGAAGAGGGAGGTGCCAAGAGCACCGCGCGGCGGCGAAGCAGCAGCAAGGCGGCGGGCAAGGACGACGACCAAAGCTGAGGGGCTCAGCCGCTTGCGCGGCGTTTAAGCCGCTGGCAGAGTCGCGGCGGTGGTTACACCTCCAGCCACCTGTTCTGAGGAGTGCATGCGCTCACTTCCGCTCGAGATCGCCGATGAGGCGACAAACCCGGTCGACGTCGTCGAGCAGATCGCCATCGCCAACGACTGGGACTATCAGCGGCAAGGCGAGGATGAGCTTGCCGCGATCCTGGCCGGCCAGTGGTGCAACTACCGGATCTGGTTCAATTGGCATGTCGAGATGGGTGTGCTGCACGTTGCATGCGCGCTCGACGTCAAGGTGCCGGCGGCCAAACGCAACGGCCTCTACCAGCTCCTGGCCCTGGCGAACGAGAAGCTCTGGCTGGGTCATTTCGATCTCTGGTCGGAGGAGAAGCTGCCGGTCTTCCGGCATGCAGTGCTGGTGCGCGACGGCCAAGCACTCGGCCTTGAGCTGCTCGAAGATCTGACCGAGATAGCACTCGGGGAGTGCGAGCGCTTCTTCCCCGCATTTCAGTTCCATCTCTGGGGCGGCAAGGCGCCGTTGGAAGCGCTTACGGCGGCGCTTCTGGAGACCGAAGGCGAGGCATGAGCGGGCTTGTTGGTCCCGTCTGGCTCATCGGCTGCGGGAAAATGGGTTCAGCGCTCGCCGAGGGCTGGCTGACGGCCGGGCTCTCCCCCGAAGCACTCATCATTGTCGAGCCAACGTCGAGTTTGCGCGCGGGTTGGAGCGCACGCTCGGCCAAGACCCTCGACCGCATTGACGAGCTGCGCACAGCACCCCGGCCCGAGGCGGTCGTGCTTGCGGTCAAGCCGCAGACGATGCCCGAGGTGCTGTCCGAGCTTCGGGCCGTGCTGCCGCGATGCACGTTGGTGGTGTCCATCGCGGCCGGGACTCCGATCGGCCTCTTCAAAGCGGCCCTAGGTAGCGATCGCGCCATCGTCCGGGCGATGCCCAACACGCCTGCAGCCATCGGCCGCGGCGTGACGGCGCTGGTCGCCGACGCGGCGTGCAACGCCGACGACCGCGCGCTAGCGGAGACGCTCCTTGCCGCCGTCGGTGAAGTCGTCTGGGTGGATCGGGAGGAGCATATGCACGCGGTGACAGCGGTTTCCGGCAGTGGTCCTGCCTACGTCTTCCTGCTGATCGAGGCCATGGCAGCAGCAGGTGCCCGCCAAGGCCTCCCGGCAGACCTGGCGACACGGCTGGCACAAGCGACGGTGGCGGGCGCGGGCGAACTCGCCAGAAGCAGCGCACTCGACGCCGCGACGCTGCGCAACAACGTGACCAGCCCAGGCGGTACGACCGCCGCCGCGCTAGAGGTCCTGGTCGCCGATGAGAGCTTCGCAAGCCTTGTCGAGCGCGCGATTGCCGCCGCCAGCGCACGATCCGAGACATTGGCCCGCGCGGAGCCGAAGTCTTGAGTGCCGCCCGCAAGCGCAAGCTGGACCTGCTCGACGCGGCACTGGCGCTTGTCGAACGCGACGGCTGGCATCGCTATGGCGCGCTCGCTCTCGCCAGGGAAACCGGCGCCGGGCTTGCCGAGATCTGCGCGGAGCTGGGCGATCGAGCCGCCGTCGTTGCGGCCGTCGGCCGGCGCGCGGACATCTCCATGGTGGACCTCGCCGCGACCGACCTTCTAGAACTCACACCGCGCGAGCGTGTCTTCGAGCTGATGATGCGCCGCTTCGACGCACTGCGTGGAGCGCGGAAGGCACTGGCGGCCCTGCGCAACGAGCGAGCGCTGGACGCGGCGTTCCAGGGGCTCGGCAATCTGCGCCAGGCGATGCGCCTCATCACGGAGGCGGCGGGACTGGATTCCAGTGGGCCACGCCGGGCCGTGCTGCTCGCGGCCCTAGCCACAGCTTACGTCCGCACGGGCAATGTCTGGCTCGGCGACGACAGCGAGGATCAGGCCACGACGCTCGCCGAACTCGACAAGCAGCTCGACAAGATCGCGAGCCTGCTGCCCGCCGCGGAATCGACACCGAAGGCTGGTTGACGCAAGCGTTCGCGCGTGTAAGCCCGCGGGTGTACAGCCTGGGGTTACCGGTGTATTGCTGCATTGCAGCATGATCAATAGGACGCCGAAACGGCGTGGGAGAAGAGCATGGCCAACGACCCGATGACCGAATTCACCAAGATGTTCGAGCGCATGGCCAGCATGCCGGGCGTCGACGTGCAGGCGCTGATGCAGCTCCAGCAGAAGAACCTTGAGGCGCTCCAGGCCGCGAACAAGACGATGCTCGAGGGCTTGCAGGTGGTGCTACGGCGAGAGATCGAACTCGCCAAGACGAACCTCGAGGACGCCGTGCGGACGATCCAGGACCTCATGAAGGAGACGGATCCCTCCGAGAACGCCAGGATGCGCTTCGACGTCGCCAAGGTCACCGTCGAGAAGGCGCTCACCAACCTGAAGGAGCTGTCCGACTTGGCGCAGAAGTCGAACGAGGAAGCGTTCGAAATCTTGAACAAGCGGGCGCTCGCCAGCTTCGACGAGATCAAGACCGCGATGGGCAAGAAGGGCGCCTGACGCGCCAGCCATCGCCCACTCGCTTTGTATCGTGCGCCGCCCGCCGACTGGAAGGTCGCGGGCGGCGCTTTTTGTTGACGGATCTCTCGCACCGACGTCGTGAACCGGTCCGGCCAATGCGTGGTCCGGCGGCTTCAGATGAGAGGGGGTCGTCTATCTCGGGTGACTAGCTGACGTCGACGCCGTCGCTCAGGTCGCCATCGCGAAGGCCCGTCGACGCTCGACCGACGATGAGATGCCCAGGTTTTCGCGGTACTTGGCCACCGTCCGCCGTGCCAGCACCATGCCTTGGTCCTTGAGACGGCGAACGATCTGGTCGTCGGACAAGACCGTGTCCTGGGTCTCGCGCTCGACCAGCGCCTTGATGTGACGACGGATGGCCTCGGCCGCGTGCGCCTCGGCGCCGTCATCACCACCACCGCCCACGGCATTCGAAAAGAAGTACTTGAACGGCATCACGCCCTGCGGCGTCGCCACGAGCTTGCCTGCGGTAGCGCGGCTAACCGTGCTTTCGTGCAGCCCGGTCGCTTCGGCAACCTGGCGCAACACCAAGGGCTTCAACGCGCTCGGCCCGCGGCGCAGAAACTCCGTCTGCTGCTCGACGATGAACTCGGCCACCTTGAGGATCGTGCGAGCCCGCTGATCGAGCGACTTGACCAGCCAGTTGGCTGACTGGAAACGGTCGGTGAAGTAGGCCTTGATGCTCGGGTCCATGCCCGGGCCTTGCAGCTGGGTGTAGTAGTCGACGTTGACGAGCACGCGCGGCAAGGTCGCGTTGTTGAGCTCGATCCGCCAGCCACCCTGGTTCGGCACGACCCAGAGATCGGGCACAGCGCCGCTTTCCGGCGCGGGCGCGAACGCCAGTCCTGGCCGGGGGTCCAGCGCACGGATCTCCTGCACCATCAGGCTCAGGTCTTCCTCATCGACGCCGCAGAGCCGCAACAGCGATCGGCGATCGGCCTTCGCCAACCGGTCGAGGTGCTGCAGAAGACGCGCCATCGCTGGGTCGAGCCGGTCCAGCTCTCGAAGCTGTAACGCCAAGCACTCCGCGAGATCACGCGCGCCTACACCGGTCGGATCGAAGCCCTGCACGACCCCGAGGACCTCGGCAACGGTCGCTAGCGGCACATCCAAGCGCTCGGCCAGCTCATCGACACCCGCACGGAGGTACCCCGCCTCGTCGATCGCCTCGATGAGGTGCAGGCCGACAACCCGGGCAATCGGATCGCTCACCGAGACATGGAGCTGCTCGAGCAGGTGATCGTGCAAGGTGCGATCGCCCGTGAGCCGCTCCTGCACATCCGGCAGGTCGTCGTCGAACGCAGCGCGTTGTCCGCCGCCCACATGCACGAGCCAGTCGCTCGCCGGCGGCTCCGATGGCTCCTGCCAGCCGTTCTCCAGCTGTGTCTCGAGGGGTGGCACCTCTCGCTCGCCGAGCGAGACTTCGACCGGCGGCTCAGCCGCGTCGTCGCTGTCGCCACCGTCGAGAAACGGGTTCTCCGCCAACTCCTGGTCGACATAGCTCGCGACCTCGATGTTGGTCATCTGCAGAAGCTTAATGGCCTGCTGCAGCTGGGGGGTCATGACCAGCTGCTGCGATTGCTTCAGATCGAGGCGGAGCGCGATGGACATGGGTTATGGTTTACACTTGAAAACCTTCGCCGAGGTAAACGCGACGAACATCGGCATCGCCGACGATCGCCTCAGGCGGCCCCTCCTTCAGCACCTGGCCGTTGTGCAGGATGTACGCGCGGTCGATGATGTTGAGGGTGTCGCGGACATTGTGATCGGTGATCAGCACGCCGAGGCCGCGATCCTTGAGATGCGCCACGAGCTCGCGGATTTCCGCAACGTTGATCGGGTCGATGCCGGCGAGCGGTTCGTCGAGCAGCATGAAAGCGGGCCGCGCCGCGAGCGCCCTCGCGATCTCGACGCGCCGGCGCTCGCCGCCCGATAGCGCTGGTGCCGGCGCCCGGCGCAAATGGCTCAACGAGAACTCCGACAGCAGGCTCTCGAGCCGTGCCTCGCGCTCGGCGGAATCAGACTCGACGACTTCGAGCACCGCCCGCAGGTTCGCCTCGACACTGAGGCCGCGAAAGATCGACGCCTCTTGCGGCAGATAACCAACGCCCAGCCGGGCGCGGCGGTACATCGGCAGACGCGTGAGGTCGCGGCCGTCGAGCTCCACCGTGCCCCGATCGGGCGGCACCAGCCCCATGACGATGTAGAAGGCCGTGGTCTTGCCGGCACCATTCGGTCCGAGAAGGCCGACCGCCTCGCCGCGCCGGACGTGGAAGCTGACGTCACGCAGCACCTGACGGCCGCGGTAGCTCTTGCCGACGTGGGTTGCAACGAGCCCATGTCGCGGTACGGCACGCTCCTCACCCACAGCCGTCCTGAGAGGCAACACTTGCCCGGAAAGATCCGCCATCAGCTGCCCTCGCCGGACTGCGGGACGAACAGTGCCCGGACGCGGCCGCTCTCGCCGGCTGCCTGCATCGTCGACACGCCGCTTTCGAGGTCGACTTCAAGCCGGTTGCCGCGCAGGACATTCTCCTCGCGGGTCAACACGACATCGCCGGTGAGCGTAATCCGCTGCGCGGCGACATCGTAGGTGCCCTCCTGGCCCGTCGCCACGTCGGTTGCCGAGCGCACCACGACATTGCCGACGGCCTCGACCCGCTCGATGTCGCCACCTTCCAGACCAGCGCCGCCGCCGGCTCCGCTGTCACCACCATAATAGACGTTGAGCACGTCCGCCGTGAGCCGCAGCTCCCCTTGGACTGCATCGACGTCACCGCGAAACACGGCGAGCCCCTCGTTCTGCCGGACCTCGAGCTCGTCGGCGACGATCTCGATCGGCTCATCGCTGGCCTGAAAGCCGGTCGCAGGCGCCGTCTCCTGCGCGCCCGCCGAGCTCGCCGCTAGTACGACGCCGACGACGGCAGCCCCGATCAAGCGCGTCACGAGCCGCTTCCCGCCTTGGCGCTACGCTGCTCCAATCGCACCCGGACATCGCCTACGAACCGAATGACCTCGCCGCCATCGTCCACTTCCAGCCGGTCGGCCCGAATCTCGCCCTCGGGCCCGTCACCGTCAACGGGCGTCGAGCTGCGCACGGTGCCCGCGCCGAGCACCACCGTCGCCGCCTCGGTGCGGAGACGATAGCCGTCGGCAGTGGTGAGCTCGATCCCGCCGTCCAGCTCAATTAGTTCCTCATCGCGGTCGAACACCGCACCGTCCGCACGCAGCTCGACCGGACCCCGGCCCTCGGCCGGCAGCTCGGCGCGCATCTGCTCCAGCTCGATCCGCCTTGGCTCAACCGGATCAAGCCGCGCCGATTCCGCCTCGACGGCATAGGCACCGCCCTCGCTCGCCTCGCCTACATAGCGGGGATGATCGAGGCGCACTCGGCCGTCCTGCTCGAGATCGACCCCACCGACGCCGAGGTTCGGGCCGCTATCGATGGCGCTCAGCCGCGGCCAGAGCATGACGAGCGCCAGCAAGCCGATCGCGCCCACGGGCAGGGCGACGCGCATCGTGCGCACGAACAGGCTGTAGCGGCCACCTCGACGCAGCATCAGGCGACCCCCGCCTTGAGGCAGTCGTGCATGTGGACGAGCCCTTCGGGCATGAGGTCGCCATCCTTCGCGACCACAAAGAGCTGCGTGACCGGCGGTTGCCGCTCGGTCATCAGCGACACGGCCTCAACCGCCAGAGCGTCGGGCGCGATCGTCCGCGGCGCGGGCGTCATGACCGTGCCGACCGACATCTCCAGGAACGCTGGCCGATCGAGCTGGCGCCGCAGATCGCCGTCGGTGACGATACCCAACAGGCGGCCCGCTCCGACGACACCGACACAGCCGAACCGCTTCCTGGTCATCTCGACGATCGCCGCACTCATCGGGCGGTCCGGCGCGATGAGCGGCATTTCGTCTCCGCCATGCATGATATCCCGCACGAGCACCAGGCGCTGGCCGAGCTTGCCGCCCGGGTGGCGTAGCGCGAAGTCGTCCGGGCCGAAGCCCCGCGCCTCGAGCACAGCCGCCGCGAGCGCGTCGCCGAGCGCCATCATCGCCGTCGTCGACGTGGTCGGTGCAAGCCCGATCGGACAGGCCTCCTCCAGTTCCGGCAAGGCCAGCACCACATCGGCCGTGTCGGCCAGGGTGCTCGGTGCGCGGCCGACCAAGGCCACGAGGTCGAGCCCGAAGCGGCGCGTGAACGTCACAATGTCGGAGAGCTCGGGCGTCTCACCACTGTTCGAGAGCGCCAGGACCAGATCGCCCGCACCCAGCATGCCGAGATCGCCATGGCTCGCCTCGGACGGGTGCACGTAGAAGGCCGGCGTGCCCGTCGACGCCAGCGTCGCCGCAATCTTGCGTGCGACATGGCCGCTCTTGCCAATGCCGGTTGCGACCACGCGGCCGGGGCAAGCCAGGATCCGTTGGCACGCTTCGGCGAAGTCCGCCGTGAGCGCCTCGGCGCACGCCTCAAGCGCCGCGGCCTCGAGGCTCAAGACCCGGCGTCCGGCCCGCAGGTGCACCGCCTGCGCGTCCATTGCTGGCGCTGCCGTCGCCACCGGCGCATCTCGCCGGGCCGGCGCAGCCATTGCGGACCTCATCCAGTTCCTCGTCCACGAAAGGGTCAGCCGCTACGCGACCCCACTAGCCTCGGTTCGTCGACATTGCATGCAACTGCGATGCCAACTCTGCCAGCACTATGGAGGTGCCTCGTGTGTCGGTCAACGCGACCGGTTCAGTGGGCGAAGATGTCGACCTCGGTCCAACCCGCCAGATCGAGCGCCGCCCGCGCCGGAAGGAAATCGAAGCAGGCGCGTGCCAGATGGCTCCGTCCCTCGCGCTCCAGCATCTGGTCGAGCTTGGCCTTTAGTGCGTGCAAATGTAGCACGTCGCTCGCGGCATAGAGCAGCTGTGCCTCGCTCAGGGTCTCCGCGCCCCAGTCCGAGCTCTGCTGCACCTTCTGCAGGTCGACACCCAGCAACTCGCGACAGAGGTCCCGCAAGCCGTGGCGATCGGTGTAGGTGCGGACGAGCTTGGAGGCGATCTTCGTGCAGTAGACGGGTCCGGTGTCGATCCCGAGCGCCGCCCGTACGAGAGCGATGTCGAAGCGGCCATAGTGAAAGAGCTTAAGCACGCCAGGCGCCTCTAGCAGCGCCTGGAGACGCGGCGCCGCCGTTTGGCCCTGCTGGATCTGCACCAGGTGGCAAACCCCGTCACCCGCAGAGAGCTGCACGAGGCAGAGCCGGTCACGGCCCTGCACGAGGCCCATCGCCTCCGTATCGACCGCGACGACACTGCCCAGATCGAGGCCATCGGGAAGGTCACGTCGATGCAGGTGCACGCCTGTACCGGCTTCACTCATCGGCGGTTGCCGCTGCTGATGGTCCGTGCCGCCACGTGGAACTCCTTGATCGATGCCTGCCCAGGGCGTGCGCGAACGGCACGCACAACCAGGCGGTGGCGGTCTAGCAATGCCTTTGAGGCTCGACAACGCTGACCCGATATCTGATCTGAGCGGCTGACGACGTAGGTTTGAGCGCGTGTCCGAAGGGCCTGGGGCCCTCGGAGACGCGGGCGGGATCCCGTTGGACCTTAGGGCCATGAGCCCGCGGGGCAGCCCGGCGACCCGCCCGCTATCGAGATCGAGGCTTTCACGGTCATCCGCAGCTTCTTCGGCCGATGCTACTGAGTAGCATGCGTCCAAGGGCTGAGCGGACCGTGCTTGGTCCGACGGCGCATGCGGTGCGCACGGAAAAACGATCCGGAGCTCGCCGGTGCTCGGCCTCTCGCAGTCGAGCTGGCTGTCGTGAGCCTCGGGCGAAGCTGGTTCCTAAGCCGTCGCAACACAATGCCGGAAGACCCACGTCGTCGAATGGTGACCAAGGCATCGTGCCTGCGACCCGCGCAGGCCAATGGCAACGGATGCCATCCGTCTTGGCGATTTATGCCAGTCGACGATTTCCGGATGGAGAAGGAGCAGCCGATGGGCACGACGAACGTATCCCTACTCGAGCCGATGAAGACCTGGGTCGAGTGCCAAGTGAGTTCCGGCCAGTATGGCAACACAAGCGACTACATCCGCGAGTTGATCCGCAGGTATCAGGAGAGAAAACAGGCGGTCGTGTTGCTGCAACGTGCCATCAACGCCGGGGTCGAAAGCGGCGCGGCGGAGCCCTTCGACGCCACTTCGTTCAAGCTCCGCATCCGGGAGCGGCATGTCGTCCGGTGAAGCCGCCGGCTAACGACTGACCCCGGCCGCGCTCGACGATCTGGACGAGACGTGGCGCTTCTCGGCAGAACGCTGGTCCATCGAACAGGCGGACCACCATCTCGATCAATTGAATGCCGTCTTCGAGACAATTGCCGCAATGCCCATGCTCGGGCGCGACCCGAGTTCACACCGCCGGTGCGAGCCCACATGCACGACAACCAGGTGACAGTATACACGATCACGGAACACGACGTCGTAGTCCTACGCATGCTCGGTGGGCGACAGGACTGGATCACGATCTTGGACGCGGCCGGTCAATCGGGATGAACCGACCGCTCGCCTCACGCATACGTCCCACCTGCGACGACCACGGCGGCATCGACGAGCACAAGTATCGGCGAGATCAGCCTGAAGGCAGCGTCAGGGCCTTGAGTCCGCGCGATCGACTACACCCTGAATGTGGACGTCCGCTCGGCGACCGGTGCCGCGAAGACAGGGTCATCGGGCCAGTGTGGCGGAGGGCAGTTCGCTGAAGAGGCGGCGGTAGTCCTTCGCAAACTGCCCGACATGGTAGAAGGCCTGCTCGGCCATCAGGTCGCCAATGCGCGCATGGTTGGGATCGGCCTTCTGAAGCGCGGTGCGAACCCGGGCGAGCCGACGCGCCTTGACGAACGCCGCCGGCGTCAGCCCAAAGCGCTCGCGAAAGGCGTATTCGAGGGTTCTCTCGCTTACCCCGGCGTGCGCCCTGAGATCGTCTGTTCGCACTGACCCAAGATCGGCGGCTTCCAGCAGCTCGAGGCTTGCGCGCAGCGCACGTTGTCGCGCCCACAGGTTCGGCCGAGACGGGGAACGCGTTGCGGTGGCCGCCAGCCAGTGCGTGAGCAGCGACCGCAGGCTGTGCCGCACCGCGTCATCGGCGGCATCGATGTCGTCTTCGGAGACCCGGTGGAGGCTGCGGCGCACGCGATCGAGCACTGTTTCCGGTGCGCGAAAGGTCTCGGCCCAGTCGCACGCCTTCGGCAGGTCCAATTCCAGGTCGGCCAGCATCTGCCGCAGCAGTGCCTCGCCAACGGAGAGCGTAAACACCGAGAAACCGGACCCGGACGTACAGCTCAGCTCGCCGCCAATGGGGAACACGAGCACGCTTTCTGCATCAACGTCTTGCGCGCGCCACCAAAGGCCCCGCATGTGTCCCGACTGCACGACGAACGTGACGCAGCCCACTGGTGCCGCGCCCTCCTGTTGCAGCGGAGGCGTGAGATCGGCCCGCGTAAGGAGCACGGTGGGCGTGGTGTACTGGATGACCTGGCCGGCCCGCTCACTGCCCGTCGCTGCGAGCGGCTGGAAATTCAGGTCCCAGCCGCGCACGCTCTCGCACATTAGATCGATATCATCGAATGCAAGAACGATTGGTTCCACGCTTGGTCGGCACCCTCTTCGCCCAGATGACCACTTTGCGGTTTTTCGATCACGCCGTCAGCGCACACTTGCTAGCATCCTTGGTGAGCCGCGTCGTCACTGTTAATCTGTCGTCAACGACAAACTAAAGACGCGCAAAGCGCACCAGATGGGGGCTGCAAGCACGCATGCTCGTCGAGTTACTGTTTTGGCTTGGGATCGTCGTCTCGGCCGCGATCGGCTTTCTGTATTTCCGCGATCTAGGCGACGTCACGCAGATGATCCTCAAGGTGAAGCGGCAGAACATGGTCCGCTTTATACGCCATGAGTATCGGCTGTTGGGCGCAGCTGCGGTCGGCCTCCTAGTGACAGTGGTCGCGCATCTCGGGTTCGGCGCCGGTCCAGGGTGGGTCTTCTGGCCAGCAGCTGTCGTGATCGTCGTGCTGTTGGGCTTTCCCTGGGTGTGGGTGCACGTCGGGCTGCGCAACCAACAGACCAGCGCGCACTACTACAGCATCAAAGAAGCCGCCGAGCACATCAGTCCGCAGGCCAGCGTCGTTGTCATTGAGAAGGACGGCATAGCCCGCGCCCATCCTGACGCGCAGCTCATGCGGCCGCACCTGGCCGGCAACGAGGAGGGCCTCGCCGGCGAGAACGTCGTCATGACCTACTGCGCCATGGCCAATCTCGGCATCGGCTACAAGCCTGTGGTCGAGGGCCAAGCCTGCGCGCTGGAGGTCCTCGCCCAACATGGCAACAACCTGATCCTGCGCGACAACCATACCGGCGACCCGATCCAGCACATTTACGGGCGGGTCGAGCGCGCCGGCGGGCCGGGACCGGCGATGGAACCTTGGCCGACCTTTCGTATGACCTTCCGCGGCTTCTGCAAGGCCTATCCGGACGGGCAGGTTTTTCTCAACAAGCCATCGTCGAACCTGATCCTCCGGCTCTTTGATCTGCTGACCGAGACGGCGTTCTCCGCCGGTATCGCGAAGCAGCATCAGGAGGCTAGGCCGGTCATGGACAACATGACCCGGCAAGACCCACGCCTGCCGAACAAGACCTATGTGTGGGGCGTCGATGTCGGCGACGACGCGGCGTGCTGGACCGACGATTTCGTTATCGAGCATGGCGCCCCCGTCAACGCCACCGTCGGTGGCCGGCAGGTCGTCGTCGCGTGGAGCCAGCCATTCGAAAGCTTGGGCCTCTGGTGGAACGACACCGGTGAGCCGGTGACGCGCATCGACTTCTGGGGCGACAGCGACCGCGGCAAGCTGGTGCGCTCTGAGAGACTCAAGGCAGGCCTGTTCTGGCACGTCTGGGCCGAGTTCTTTCCGCAGACCGACATCAACCGCGTTGGCAAGCGCGCGGACGTCAAGACCGCTGCCTGACATGGCCGGCCCGCAACCTGTCTGAACACTGGAGTTCCCTATGATTGACCGAGCCGCGGTGGCCGCCGCGATTGTCATGGCCAGCTTGGCAGCTGCTGCCCAGGACGCGCCGATCATCCATGATGCAGAGTACTACATTCTCCAGGCGCAACACGCCGATGCTTGGGCCTCAGACGACATCGCAGTGGAAGAGGCGCTCGCGGAATTCCGAGACCGCAATGGCGGCAGGCCGCCCAACATCGTCAACATTCTCGTCGACGACATGGGCTTCGGCGACATGGGCATTCCCGAACTCAACGCGGTTCGAGGCTACGCCACGCCCAACATCAACGCGTTCTCCGATGAAGCGATGCGCATGGTTCGGATGTACACCGAGCCTTCGTGCACGCCGACTCGCGTGGCGCAGATGACCGGCCGGCTCCCTGTCCGCATGGGCATGGGCGACACCACCGTCGACATCGCGGGTTTCGGCCTGCCGGGTGACGAGGTGACGCTAGCGGAAGTCCTCAAAGAAGCCGGCTACAACACCGCTCATTTCGGCAAGTGGCACATGGGCGACATCGCCGAGAGCTGGGCGATGAACCAAGGCTTCGACTTTGCCGCGATGCCGATCCACCAGCAGGGCCAACTCACGATCTTCAACGACGATGCGATCAGGGAGCAGGTCGCCGTCGGGATCAGTGACTTCGATCCGGCCTACACGCTCGACGACTTGTTTCGCCCCGACGCGTCGGCAATGGTCACCGTGATCGAGGGCGAGGCCGGTGGCCCGGTGCGTGAAGTGCGCATGACGCCGGGCGAGCGTTGGACAGCCGCCAAGTATGACGAAATGAACGAGGCGTTCCAGGACCAGGCCCTGGAGAGCCTGCGCGAGCTTGCCGCGCGCGACGAACCGTTCTTCCTGCAGTATTGGCCACTTCTCCCCCTGCACAACACGCGCACCGGCCGCGACGGCCCGGAGAGCCCCAATGGCGGGCTCTATGCGGATAAGATGCAGGAGCTCGATGCCTGGTTCGGTGAGCTTTTCGGGGAGATGGATGCGCTCGGCATCGCCGATAGCACGATCGTCGTGCTGATGGGCGACAACGGCCATTTCACCAAGTACTCCCCACAATCGGGCTTCACGCCGATGATCTTTCGGGGCGGCAAGGGCGATACGACCGAAGGGGGGATCCGTGTCGACGCGTTCATCCGCTGGCCGGGGATGATCGGCGCCGACACGCTGCTCAACAGCATCATCCACGTCTCCGATCTCTACACGACGCTCGCGCGGTTCGCGGGCGCCACCGACTACGTGCCGCGCGACCGGCTCATCGATGGCGTCGACCAGTCGGCCTCGATCCTCTTTGCCGATGAGAGCAAAGGGCGCCGGGACAGCGTGATCGTCTACTCCGTGAACACGCCCCGCGCGCTCGTGAAGGACAAGCTCAAGCTCAACCTTCCGGGTCCAGGTGAGAGCGCCATTCTCGCCGACTTCTTCGACGTGTTCCGCGACACGCACGAGAAGTATCCGGTGAGCACCGAGGTCGGCGCCTGGGGCGGTCAGGAGTTCGTCCGCATCCTCGGTCGCCACAAGGCGCGCAAGGAACTCTACCCCGACACCCCGCCAGCCATGGGTCGGCCCTACGAAGGCATCGAGAACCTGCGCCCGGAGACAGAGGCCGCGGTCGAGGCGTTTCTCCTCAAGCGGTCATCGGTGCAACGCTGAGATCCGATCGAACAGCCTGAACAATCGAACTGGAGCCACTTGTGCTTGGAAGACTAGCCTTTGTGGTGCCGCTCGTAGCCTTCGCTGGCCTCGCCGCGGCACAGGACTTGGACCCGATCGTCCGTGACGGTGAATACAGGTTCCTGCTTGGGCAGAGGGGCGAGGAATGGGCTGAGCAGGATGCGCGCATCGACGCGCGGCTGGCTGACCTCCATGAGGCGAACGGCGGCAACCCGCCCAACATCCTGTACATCCTCATCGACGACGTCAGCTTCGGCCAGATGGGCAACCGGGCCATGAACTACGTCACCGGCATCGACACCTCCAACATCAACGACTTCGCCAGTGAAGGCATGTCGCTGATGCGGATGTACACGGAGCCATCTTGCACGCCGACCCGCACGGCGTTCCTGACGGGTCGGCACCCGGTCCGCGCAGGGGTCGAAGAGGTCAAGGTGGCCCTTGTCGGCGAGGGGCTCTCGGCCGATGAGGTGACCTTAGCCGAGGTGCTCAAGCAAGTCGGGTACAACACGGCGCACGTCGGCAAATGGCACCAAGGCGATATCGAGCAGGCGTTCCCACACAATCAGGGGTTTGACTGGGCAGCGTTCCCGATCCACCAGCAGGTCCAGCTGAGCCTGATGACCCACGAGGCGATGCAGGCAAACAACATGCTCGGCTACCACCCCTCCGGTCAGTCGAACGACCTCGCGCTAGACGAGCGGTTCAGGCCCTATGGCCTCGTGACCGGTGTCGAAGCCGAAGCCGGCGGGCTAGCGCGCGAGATCGACCTCGCACCCGGTGAGGAATGGACGCAGGCCCACTACGAACGCATGAACGAGCGCTATCAGGCGCAGATCCTCGAGCAACTGGAGCGCCTGGCGGGTGAAGACGCGCCATTCTTCCTGCAGTACTGGCCGCTCTACCCGCTCAATTTCGTCTATCCGGAGCAGTCGATCTCGCGAAATGGCGGCTTTCACGCGGACAAGCTGCAATTGCTGGACGGTTGGATCGGTGAGGTGCTCGACAAAGTCGATGAGTTGCGGCTCACGGACGACACGATCGTCATGCTCATGGCCGACAACGGGCTCATGTTCCACTACGAGGGGACGTCAGGCCTGTCGCAGCTTATCTACCGGGGTGGCAAGACCCAACATCTTGAGGGCGGTGTTCGAACCGACGCCTTCATTCGCTGGCCGGGCGTCATCGAGGCCGGCAGCACCGCCGGCGACATCATCCACGTTTCGGACCTGTTCACGACGTTCGCGCGCATCGCCGGCGCAAGCGACTTCATCCCCCGCGACCGCGTGATCGACGGCGTCGACCAGACGGCACTGCTGCTCGACGGCGAGGGCAACTCCCGGCGCGACTATGTCTACGTCTACGAAGGCCCGGTCCTGCGCTCGGTCGTGAAGGAGGAGTTAAAGCTGCACGTGGCGCCACCGGGCGTGCCGGGCGCCGCGGCACCCGTCTTCAACATCCTCCGCGACCCGCGCGAGGAGCACCCGCTCATCGGCTACGCGCTTTGGTCCGGGGCGTCCTTCCAGGACATGATCAAGCGCCACCAGAAGACGATCGCGCAATACCCGCACCTGCCGCTCGGCAAGGGCGTGCCCTACGAAGGTATTGAGAATCTCCGACCCGAAAGTGAGCTGGCGCGCGATGTGTTTCAGAGTTGGCAGTAGGGCAGTGCACTGCTTGAGCCAATAGTCCGCAAAACCAGTCGAAGAATGAACCTGGAGCCGTTCATGCTCAGAAAGCTCGCCGTTGTCTTGCTAGTTGCAGCCTTTGCCAATATCGCCGCGGCACAAGACACGGACCGCATTGTCCACGACGCCGAGTACTACGTGCTCGAGACGCTTCATGGCGACATCTGGGAGATCGAGAACCAAGACCTCGACGCCCGGCTCGCCGAGCTTCGCGAACTCCACGGCCAACCGCCGAACATCATCCACGTGATGTGGGACGACACGCCCGTCGGAGAACTCGGCATTCCGGAGCTGCAGAAGATCCGCGGGTTCGAGACGCCGACGATCAACCAGTTCGCCGCTGAAGGCATCAACTTCATGCGGATGTACACGGAGCCGTCCTGTACCCCAAGCCGGGCGGCGGCCATGACCGGGCGCCACGCCGTTCGAAATGGCATGTACAACGTGGGCTTCCCCTATGAGTACGGCGGGCTCGCCGCTGAAGAAGTGACAATCGCCGAGGTCCTCAGCACCGCGGGCTACGCTACCGCCTTCTACGGCAAGTCGCATCTGGGCGACGTGGAGTCGTCCTATCTGTCGAACCAGGGTTTCGATGAGGCGATCTGGACGCCCTACAATCAGGTGCCGAGCCTCTACGTGCCACAGGCGCAACTGACCGCCCTGACGCCCGGTACGCTCTTTCCGGAACTCTTCGCCGAAGACCCCTATGACATGGACCCGAACTGGCGCCCGACGGGTTATGTCTGGGCACTACAAGGAACCAAGGGCGGGCCAGTCACCGAGTTTGGCACACCGCCCTTCGACCATGACGGCTACATGGCGCTGGAGGACCAATTCCAGGACGCCGCGTTCGACTTTATCCGCCGGCAGGCGGAGGTCGACACGCCCTTCTTCGTCGCTTGGTGGCCGCAGCTCACGTCGTTCCTGGGCTTCCCCGACCGGGTCACCGCGTCAGGCGGCTTCATTCAGGAAGCGCTCGTCCGGCTGGATGACCGTGTGGCCGAACTCGGCGCGCTCCTGGAGGAGTTGGGCATCGAGGACAACACGCTTGTCGTGCTGATGGCCGACAACGGTCCGATGGTGCACAATGGCCCGCCGGGATTCGTCGAGACGCTCTATACCGGCGGCAAGGGCGACTACACCGAGGGTGGTGTCCGCGTGCCCGCTATGGCCCGCTGGCCCGGCGTGATCGAGCCCGATCAGGTGGTCGGTGACATCATCCACATCACCGATCTCTTCACGACCTTCGCCCGCCTCGGTGGTGCGCTCGACGCGATCCCGCGCGACCGCATCATCGATGGCGTGGATCAGACCTCGCTCTTGCTGAACGGCGACACCCACAGCCGCCGGGACTACGTGACGATCTACACCGGTCCAATTCTCGCGGCGCTGGTGAAGGGACGCTACAAGCGGCACCTGATCGGTGCACAGCCAGGCCTGTCGGGGCCCGAGTTCTACGACCTCTACAATGACCCGCGTGAGGACAGCGGCCGGATGCTGCCGATGTTCCCGGCCAAGGGCATGTTCAACCAGATGAAGCTGCGTCATCAGCTCTGGGCAACGCGCTATCCCAACACCGGCCAGAACCGAGGCCTCCCATTCGCGGGCCTGGAGAACCCGAGGCCCGAGGTCGCGGCCGCTGGCCAATTCAGGGTCGATCCGGACACCCTGCCGTTCGACCCTTACGAGTTTCTGCAGCTACAACCGGAGTGGGAGAATATCGACCGCCGGTGGGGTAGCGCTGGGAAATAAAGCGGAGGTTGCTGCGAACAGAACAGGCAAGCGACGCCATCTAGCCGCAGGACAACAATATCGGTTTGGGGAACAACATGCTAGCTGGACGGCAAGGACTTAGTATTGCGGCAATGGTGCTGCCGCTGCTTGCAGGCGGTGAGGCGATCGGCCAGTCTTTAGCGCCGCCGACGTTCAATGATGAAGCATGGCGGTTCTCGGTGACGCCGTATCTCTTCCTGCCTGTGACAACGACAGGCACGTCGACGGTGGCTGGCAGCTCCGTTGACATCGATCTCGACCTCGGCGACCTGTTCGACGTGCTGAACGGGGCGATCGCCGGACGGGCGGAAGCCTGGCGCGGCGATTTCGGGCTCGTCACCGAAGGTTACTTCGTGAGCATCGGCGGGGACAGCTCGATCGATCTGCCGGGTCCGGCCGGCGGCACGGCCAGCGTCGACGTCAAGGTCAAGCAGGCCTTCGTCGATCTCCTCGGCGCCTACCGCGTCGTCGAGGGTGCCTATGACGAGACGGGACGGCGCTACAGCTTCGATGTGCAGGCGGGCGCGCGGTTCAACAGCCTTACCCAAGACGTCGACGCGAAGCTCAACCTCGATATCGGAAGCGGTCCCAGCTTTCAGCGGAACCTAGGCGGCACCGAGAGCTGGTGGGAACCGGTGATTGGCGCACGCGGCATGGCCGAGCTCAGCGAGCGCTGGACCGGTGCGCTACTCGCCGATCTCAGCGGCTTCGGGGTCAATGGCGACCACCTGCAATGGAAGGTCCGCGCCGGCCTCGACTATCGGCCCTGGGAACAGGCGTCGTTCCGCTTCGGCTGGCAGTTTTATGGAATCGACTATTCGACGACGCGAGACGACGGCCGCTTCGCCTATGACGTCTTTCAGACCGGGCCCTTCCTCGCATTCACCTATCAGTTCCAGTAGGGCACAGCTTGGGCGCACCCACCGCGGCGCGCCTTTTTGCCGAGGTCCGGCGACTTGCAGTTCTTCGATCACGCTGCCCTTCGGTGGAGCGTGGCATGGATGACATCGCGAGTCGTTGGAACCGCGTCGCCGCAGGACGTCGCGTGGTTGGGCAGAACGAAAAAGCGAGTTTAGTTAACGCCCGCCAGGCACCGCGGACGCGCCGGCCCACGGCATGTTAAAGAGACGCGCGCGTCCTCGAGCTGAGCCCAACGGCTGCTGCAACCGGCGCCTCAGATCGGCCGAGTCGACGAAGATCGGGTTCGGTCAGGCCGTCAGCCGCGATCGAGGCCTCGCGCAGCCGCTCTACAAGACGCTCCTCCGGCGCGCTGAGCGTGCGGCCGCTGGCCCAGACGACGTGGGGGGTCAAAGAGTGGGTCGGGCAAAAGGGCCGCGCAGCAAGGCCACGCGCGAATGGCGTCTCCATCACGAACGGGTCGGTCAAAGCGAGCCCTATGCCGGCCGAGACGAAGCCCGCTGCCATGAAGCTGTTGCCGGTGGCGACGGCGAGCTCGCGTTGGCCGCCGGCCTCTTCGAACAGCCGGTCCAGCGCGAGCCCGATGTTGGAGCTGCGGCTGAAGCTGATGAGCGGTGCTGCCATCAGATCGCGCGGTCCGACCACCTCGCGGGCGGCGAGTGGATGATCCTCGGGCATCAAGCAGACCAACTCGACGGGCCGTAACGGCGCGCTCTCCAAGGGGCCGCTCCAGGTCACGTTGTAGACGAGGCCCAAATCCACCTCGCGCGTCAGCACGGCGGCCTTGATGGCCACGGCGTCGCGCATCCGCGCCCGTACCTCAGCCGCCGGGAAGTCGGCGCGAAACCCACCGACGGCGCGTGGGACCACACCGAAGGCGAAGCAGGGCGTCGTGGCGAGATCGATCGTCCGGCCCGCCCCATAGCGGAGCTGCCCCCCCAGCTCGCGCGCAACCTTCACCTGCTGGAAGATCAGGCCCAGCACTGGCCGCATCTCGCCAAGCTCCGCCGTTGGCGTCAGGGTTCCGCCGGCACGGTCGAAGAGACGCACGCGCAAGCTCTGCTCGGCTGCAGCTACGCCCCGGCTGACGGCTGGCTGCGAGATGCGAAGCAGCCGCGCAGCGCCACTCATGGTGCCTTCCTGAAGGATGGCGTGGAGGATTTCGAGCTGGCGAAGAGAGACGGACACCTCATAACCTCGGCTTATGGCGACGGCGCATCTTGATATTGGACGCATAGCCGCAGCTACGCCACTGTACATGTGAGCACGCCCCATCAGAGGGTCGGGACAGGGAGGAGAACGAACATGACAAGCTATGTGCAGCGCGCTGCGGTCTGCGCTGCAGCACCCATCATGCTGGCGCTTGCTGCGCCCGCAGCACTGGGACAGTCCGCACCGGCTCCGAGCAGAGAAGCGCCGATACTCGCCGAGCGCGTCGCGGCCGGGGACCTTCCGCAGCTTGCCGAGCGCCTGCCGGAGACGCCTCGCGTCGTCGACAGCGTCGATGGAGTCGGCCGCTACGGCGGGACATGGCGGACTGGCGCGCGAGAGGCGGCACCGACCTGGCCGCTCCGCACGATCGCCTATGACCACATGACCCACTGGACGCCGGACTGGTCCGGGACGGTGGCGAACATCCCAGAGAGCATCGAGGTCAACGAGGACGCGACCATCTACACCATCGACCTGCGCGACGGCATGCGCTGGTCGGACGGCGAGCCCTTCGACGCCGATGATCTGATGTTCGCCTACGAGGTATGGCAGCACCCCGACCTCGCGGGCTTTCCCGAGTGGATGATGAGCACCGAAGGGCCGGGCGTCGTGGAGAAGGTCGACGCCGACACCGTCACGGTGACCTTCCCCTCCCCCAACGCGACCTTCATGGACGGCATGGCGCAGGTCACCACCGTCATCGGCGGCGACGCCTTCACGAAGTACCCCGAACACTACATGCGCCGTTTCCACGCCGACCACGCCGAGGGCGACCTCGATGCCGAAGTGGCCGACGCCGGCGTCTCGACCTGGCAGGAGCTCTTCACCCTCCGCTCCGACACACTCTTGAATCCCGACAAGCCGACGCTGAACGCCTGGGTCGTCACCCAGCCGCTCGGTGAGGGTTCGCGCATCGTTGCCGAGCGCAACCCTTACTACTGGAAGGTCGACAGCGCCGGAAACCAGCTGCCCTACATCGACCGCGTCGTGTTCGAGGTGGTGCAGGACCCGCAGGTGCTGCTGCTCAAAGCGCTCGCGGGCGAGATCGACATGATCGGCACGCTCATCAACGAGCCCGAGAACAAGGCGGTGCTGTTCGACAGCCAGGAGCGCGGCGACTATCGCTTCTTCGACATGACGCCGTCGGACTCGAACCTGCTGAACTTCGCGTTCAACCAGATGCACAAGGACCCGGCGATGCGCGAGCTGCTGCGGGACAAGCAGTTCCGTGCCGCACTGAGCCATGGGATCGACCGGCAGGAGATCATCGACCTGATCTTCATCGGCCAAGCGACGCCCATGCAGACGGCGGTGCTGCCTTCCTATCCGCAGCTCTACAATGAGCGACTGGCGACGCAGTTTCTCGACTACGATCCGGACCTCGCCAACCAGATGCTAGACGAGGCCGGCTACACCGAGCGCGACGCCGAAGGCTTCCGGCTGCGCGAGGACGGCGAGCGCCTGGGCTTCGCCATCCTCACCCGCGCGGACAAGGCGTTCATGGCGGACGCTGGGCAAATGATGGTGGAGGACTGGAAGGAACTCGGCGTGGACGTGCGGCTCGACGTCGTCGACCGCAACCTCGTCCGCTCGCGCAAGAACGCCAACGACCACGATGTGATCGTCGAGGACTTCCCGGGTGGCGCACGCGACGCCCTCCTGCGCCCGACGCCCTGGGTGCCAATGCACCACAACGCGGCCTACGGCATTCCTTGGTACGACTGGCATCGCGGCGAGGGCGGCGAGGAGCCGCCGGCCAACATCATGCGCCAGTTCGAGCTCTGGGAGCAGGTGAACGCCACGGCCGATACTGAGAAGCGGCTGGAGGCGATGCGCCAGATCCTCGAGAACGCCGCCGACGAGTTCCACAACATCGGCGTGGCGGTGCCGCTCTCGCAATACGGGATCGTCTCCAACAACCTACGCGGCGTTCCGGAGACCATGCCAGGCTCCTATTGGTTCGCGCCTCCAGGGCCGACCAACCCACCAACCTACTGGTTCGCCGAAAGCGCGAACTGAACCTGACGGGCGGGCGCCCGTTCGCCCGCCCGATCCCACCGCGCGCCGCTCGGAGCGGCGCGAAGGATCAGGACCATGCTGGCCTATGTGGCGCGTCGGCTGCTCTACATGATCCCGACGCTGTTCCTCATCAGCCTCGTCAGCTTCGCCATCGTGCAGCTGCCGCCAGGTGACTTCCTGGACAGCTACATCTCGACGCTCGAGGCCGCGGGTGGCGACGTCTCCAGCCGTGAGGTCGAACTGCTGCGCGAGCGGTACGCGCTCGATGGCAATGTCTTCCAGCAGTACTTCGCCTGGATGGGCAACGTGCTGCAGGGCGATTTCGGCTGGTCCTTCATGTACCAGCGCCCGGTTGAGGACGTGCTCTGGGGGCGCGTCGGCCTGACCTTCCTGATCTCGCTCGCCTCGATGCTGTTCGTCTACGTCGTGGCCTTTCCGATCGGTGTGTACTCGGCGGTGCGCAAGTACTCCTTGGGCGACTACACCTTCACCTTTCTAGGCTTTCTCGGCCTCGCGGTGCCGAACTTCCTGCTGGCGCTGGTGCTGATGTATGTCTCGCTGACCGTGTTCGGGCAGTCGGTCGGCGGGCTGTTCTCACCCGAGTTCCAGGACGCAGCCTGGTCCTGGGCGAAGCTCTGGGACCTGCTCGCCCATCTCTGGATCCCGGTCGTCATCATCGGCACGGCTTCGACCGCCGGGCTGATCCGGGTGATGCGTGCAAATCTGCTCGATGAGCTGTCTAAGCCCTATGTCGAGACCGCGCGCGCCAAGGGGCTGTCCGAGCGTCGGCTGCTCCTCAAGTACCCGGTGCGCCTAGCACTCAACCCCTTCGTCAGTCAGGTCGGCTGGGAGTTGCCGGCGCTGATCTCGGGTGCGGCCATCACCTCGATCGTTCTGAACCTGCCCACGACCGGCCCCGTCCTGCTGACCGCGCTCAAGTCGCAGGACATGTATCTCGCCGGGAGCTTCATCCTCATCCTCAGCGTGCTCACCGTGATCGGCACGCTGATCTCGGACCTGCTGCTCGCCTGGCTCGACCCGCGGATCAAGTACGAATGAGCACGCAGTACGACGAGCTCGCGCGCGCCGAAGCGGATTGGTCGGTCGAGAGCTGGCGCCCGTCACCCGATCCGCGGACCGCCGCATCGGCGACTGCGAGCCAGTGGCGGCTGATGTGGTGGAAGTTCCGCCGCCACCGCCTCGCCATGGCCTCGGGCGTCGTCGTCATCGTGATCTACCTGCTCGCACTCTTTGCGGACTTCGTCGCCCCCGTTGACCCGAACCTGACCTCGACACGGCACACCTATGCGCCCCCACAGGCGATCGGGCTCTTTGTCGACGGCAAGTGGCTGCCGCACGTCAACGGCTACAAGGTCGAGATCGACCCGGTTGCCGTCCGGCGGACCTTCGTCCAGGACCCTGAGAAGATCATACCGATCGGCCTGTTTGTAGCCTCGGAGCCTTATGAATTCCTCGGCCTCGTCACGCTCCATACACGGCTGATCGGCCCGCTGGAGCCCGGCCAGCCCTTCTATCTGCTGGGCGCCGATCGTCTCGGCCGCGACGTCTTGAGCCGCATTCTGCATGGTGCCCGCGTCTCGATGTCGATCGGCCTCGTCGGCGTGGCGGTCAGCCTCGGCCTCGGCATCCTGCTCGGTGGCATCTCCGGCTACTACGGCGGCTGGATCGACGACGCCGTCCAAAGGCTGATCGAGCTATTGAAAGCGATCCCCACCATCCCGCTCTGGATGGGGCTCGCCGCTGCCATCCCCGCCACCTGGTCGCCCTTGACCGTCTACTTCGTCATCACGGTGCTCATCTCGTTGATCGGCTGGACGAGCCTCGCGCGCGAGGTGCGGGGCCGCTTCCTTTCGATGAAGAGCGAGGACTTCGTCACGGCGGCCCGGCTCGATCGCGCCTCAGAGCTTCGCGTGATCGTGCGGCACATGGCACCGAGCTTCGTCAGCCACATCATCGCGACGCTAACCCTCGCCATCCCGGCGATGATCCTCGCCGAGACCGCGCTCAGCTTCCTCGGCATCGGCCTCCGCGCGCCGGTGGTGAGCTGGGGCGTGCTGCTCCAGGAGGCGCAGAACGTGCGTGCCGTGGCGACCGCGCCCTGGCTGCTGACGCCGGGACTCGCCGTGGTGATCGCGGTGCTGTCGCTCAACTTCCTCGGGGACGGGCTGCGGGACGCGGCCGATCCCTACGCCGATTGATGATGGACGCGGTGTCTCGGGACAGGCGGATACATGGCCGGGAGGGCGACCCGGTCCTGGAGGTCTGCGGCCTCTCGACGACCTTCGATCTCCGCACGGGCCCGCTCCATGCCGTCCGGGACGCCTCCTTCACCGTCCGGCGGGGCCGCACGCTCTGCGTCGTCGGCGAAAGCGGGTCGGGCAAGTCGGTCGCCGCTCGGTCGATCCTGCGGATCGTGCCGAGCCCCGGCCGGATCGAGGCGGGTCGCATCCTGCTCCATCGCGCCGAAGGGACAACCGATCTCGCGACCCTCGACGCGCGGGGCCCCGCGATGCGTGCGATCCGCGGCGCACGAATCTCAATGATCTTCCAGGAGCCGATGTCGTCGCTCTCGCCCGTCCATCGGATCGGTGACCAGATCGCGGAATCGCTCCAGCTCCACACCACGCTCGACAAGCCCGCCCGCCGCACCCGGGTCATCGAGCTTTTGCGCCAGGTAGAGATTCCGCGGCCAGAAGAGGCCCTCGACCGCTACCCGTTCGAGTATTCGGGCGGCATGCGCCAGCGGGCCATGATCGCGATGGCCCTCGCCTGCGAGCCAGACCTGTTGATCGCCGACGAGCCGACGACGGCGCTCGACGTAACGACCCAGGCCGAGATCCTTGACCTGATCGCGCGGCTCCAGGCCGAACGCGGGATGGGCGTCATGTTCATCACGCACGACATGGGTGTCGTCGCCGAGATCGCCGACGAGGTCTCTGTCATGTTCCGGGGCGAGGTCGTCGAGGCGGGACCGGTCGATGGCATCTTCCATGCGGCGAAGCATCCCTACACACGGATGCTGATCGGCTCGGCCGCCAAGCTCGAGCACCGCGCCGCCGCCAAACCGCCGCCGCCCGGCGCGGAGGTGCCGCCGATCCTCGCAGTCGAAGGCCTGTCGAAAGGGTTCCGCGTCAAGAAGGGCCTCTTTGGCCGTCGCTCGGTCGTCACCGATGCGGTGCGCGACGCCTCCTTGACGTTGCGCCGCGGCGAGACGCTGGGCGTGGTCGGCGAGAGCGGATCGGGCAAGACCACGCTCGGGCGCATGGTGCTTCGGGTCATCGAGCCGAGCGGCGGCCGGGCCACCTACTTCGACGCCGCCGGAACCGCGGTGGAACTGACCGCGCTCGATCGCAGTGGCCTCAGGCAGCTCTACGGCGAGATGCGCATGATCTTCCAGGACCCGATGTCCTCGCTGAACCCGCGCATGACCGTGGAGCAGGTGATCGGCGAGCCGCTCAGGAACGCCGGCTGGCGCCACTCGGCGATCCGGGACCGGGTGACTGAGCTTCTCGACCTCGTCGGGCTGCCCGCCGACGTGATGGAGCGCTATCCCCATGCCTTCTCGGGCGGCCAGCGACAGCGCATTGGGATCGCCCGAGCGCTTGCGCCGGAGCCGCGTCTTATCGTGGCCGACGAGGCCACAAGCGCGCTCGATGTCTCGCTCCGCGCGCAGGTGCTCGACCTGTTGCTCGACATCCAGCGCCGGATGGACCTCTCCTTTCTGTTCATCAGCCACGACATCAGCGTGATTCGCTACTTCTGCGACCGCGTCGCGGTGATGCGGAAGGGCGAGATCGTCGAGCTCGGCCCGGTCGACCGCGTCTGCGAGAGACCCGAGCATCCCTACACCCGCGCGCTGCTGTCCGCCGTGCCGCGGCCTGATCCGCGCGCACGTCGGCTGGGCGCGCGTCACCGCTATGTCGAGGAGGTCGCTTCGTGAACCTGGTCCACCAGATCGAAAGCGGAGGCGCGCGAGGTGAACGTGCGACACTGCTCGTCGTCGGCGACACGAACGTCGTCGGCCGCGCCGATGCAGCAGAGGCCTTCGCCGCCGTCCGCGATGAACTCGACACCGCCGACGCGGTGGTGGGCCAGATGGAGGGGATGCTGACCGACCCGTCGCCGGAGCCCGAGGTGCGGCCGGATATCCCGTTCAAGCCCTGGTGGCGCCATTCCGAGCGCAGCGTCGCCGAGGGGCTCAGGCGCGCGGGCTTCTCGGCGGTCGGTGCTGCGTCGAACGTCGCCTATCCGAACGCGGCCTGCGTCCACACGGCCGAGGCCTGCGCGGCTGCCGCCCTGCCCTATGCGGGCGTGGGCCGGAACGAGGCCGAGGCGCGAGCGCCCGCGCTCTTCCAGGTCGGATCGGCGCGCGCGGCACTCCTCTCGTACACCTCCGTCTTCCATCCCAACGTCATGCCGGCCGGCCCCGACAGCGCCGGTTGCGCGACCATTCGTGCGCGCACGGCGTACGAGCCCGGTCGCCGAGCACTGGAGATGCCCGGCGATGCACCGGAGATACGTACCTGGGCCGACCCGCAGGCGCTCGACGCGATGCGCAGCGACATCCAGGCGGCGCGCGAACAGGCGGACGTGGTGATCCTCTCGTGCCACTGGGGCGTGTCCTCGTCGGCGGTGACCCACGACTATCAGCGCGAGATCGCGCGGGCGGCCGTGGCGGCGGGCGCCGATTTGATCTTCGGCCACCACCCGCACGTCATCCACGGTGCCGAGATGCTTGCGGGGCCGCGTGGCGACGTCCCCGTTTTCTACTCGCTCGGCAATTTCGCCTTCGACGGCTGGAAGATGCGCGGCCGCAACCTGGACGGCCTGGTGCTCCGCGTCACGGTCGCGGGCGGGCTTGTCGCCGGCCTCGACGTGCGTCCCTGCCGCCGCGGCGAGGACAACCTCGTGCGCGTGCTCGATCCTCAGAGCGCCGAAGGGGCGCGGATCATGGCGCGACTGGCAACCCTGACCGAAGCACTCGGCGGCCGCGCTCCGACACGCGACCCGGCTCAAGCGGAGGCTCGCCCATGAGGATTGCGCGGGTCGAGCCCCTGCTCGTCGACCGCTATCTGTTTGTCGAGATCGAGACCAGGGACGGCCGCGTCGGCATAGGCGAGTGCGGGGCCTGGGGGCACCTCGAAGCGGCACAGGCCGCCGTCCTGAAGTTCGGCGACTATCTGATCGGCGAGGACCCCGACCCGATCGAGCTTCACTGGAACCGCATGCACCGCTTCGGCTGGTTCCGTGGTGCTGCGATATGCGGGGCGATCTCGGCGATCGACATCGCGCTTTGGGACCTCAAGGGCCAGGCGCTCGGCCGGCCGGTTCACGCCCTGCTCGGCGGACCGACACGCACCCGCGCCCGCGTCTACTGCCACGTCAAGGCGGCTACCCGTGAGGAGATGCTCGAGCGCTGCCTCGAGCGGACAGCGCAGGGCTTCACCGCCATCGGCCACCTTAACCCGTTCCTCGACGAGGATCGCAGCGTTCCCTACAACAAGGGCCACGCGCGAAAGATCGATGACGCCGTCCGCGTCGTTGCGGAGCTTCGCGAGGCGGTGGGCGCCGACGTCGACCTCTGCATCGAAATCCATCGTCGCCTGACGCCGCCCGAGGCGGTCGCCTTCGCGCGCGAGATCGCGCCCTTCCGCCCGATGTTCTACGAGGATCCGATCGCGCCGACCTCGGCTGACGCGATGGCCCGGGTGGCCTCGAACATCGATATCCCGCTCGCGACCGGAGAGCGCTTCGCGACGCTTCATGACTTCCAGGCGCATCTGACGCGCGGCTGCATGAGCTACGCGCGCGTCTCCGTATGCCTCTGCGGTGGGATCACAGGCGCTCGGAAGATCGCTGCGCTGTGCGAGGCGTTCGATGTGGGCGTAGTTCCGCACAACCCGCTCTCGCCGGTCTCGTTGGCCGCGTGCCTCCAGCTCGATGCCGTGATCGCCAACTTCACGATCCAGGAATACCCGACCGTCGGCCTGACCTTCGAGAGCGTCGAGGACGACGGCGCGGCAGCTTCCTCCGGACCCCGTGGCCAGACGCTGGTGACGGACGCCCCGCGCCTTGCGGACGGCTATGTCGACGTTCCGACGACGCCAGGGCTAGGCGTTGCGCTCTCTGCAGAGGGACGACGCGCGCCGGCGGTGCCTAGGGCGGTTCGGATGCGCGCCCACCGTGATGGCTTCGTGGTGGACCAATGAGGCGCCGCTGGCCGCCGCGTTCGGGGATGGACGGTTGAGTGAAGGAGGCTCGTGGCGGCGTAGCGCCGAGCGGACGGGCAGCCATCATCGCGCTGTTGCGCGCGCCGGGCTTCAGCGCGTTCCTCGCCGGCCGCACCGCCGCGGCCTTGGGCACCTGGATGGAGCGACTGGCGCTCGGCTGGATGGTCTGGGAGGCCACCGGTTCGACCGGCTGGTTGGGCGCGGTCGCGTTCCTGCGGCTTGCGCCGACACTCGTCGCCGGACCCTGGGGTGGGGTCATGGCAGATCGGACGGGCGCGGTCCACGTGCTGGCGCGAGCCGAATTCGCGCTCGCCCTGATGCTTGCGACGCTCGCCGTCGGGGCCTGGGCGGGCGAGCCGCCACTGGAGACGCTGGCAGCGGCGGCTCTCGCACTCGGCACCGCCCAGGCACTCGCCAACGCTCCCTCGAAGGCGGCCGTTGCGCGCCTCTCGCCGCCCGAGCTTGTCGCCACCGCGGTCCCCGTGAGCTCCGTCGTCTTCCACGCTGCAGCCTTCGTCGGTCCGGCCATCGCTGGCGCGATGATCGCCGTTGCCGGGCCGGCTCCTGTCTTTCTCGTCGCCGCCCTCGCGGCCGCAGCCTTCGCATTCATCCTGCGGTACGGCCCAGCGGAGCGGCGGGACAAGGCCGGGGCGCCAGCCGCGTCGCCAGGCTTCCTCGCCGCGTTGCCGCCTGCGCTTCGCGATCCGACCATCCGGCCGACGCTTTTGCTGCATGCGGCCTTCGCTCTGCTGCTCCGTCCGATCGTGGACCTGCTGCCCGCCGTCGCCGACGCGGTCGGAGGCGGAGGTGCGGCGACGCTCGGACTGCTGACGGGTGCAATGGGGCTCGGCGCCGCGTCGGGG
>JANQNY010000004.1 GCA_028279345.1 Geminicoccaceae bacterium | reverse complement strand
TTCGACATGCTGGGCGAGGCCGCGCGCACCGACGCCGACGCGCGGCGCTACCACGACGCCTATGCCAAAGCCATCGACGTCCTTGCGCGCCGCGCTATGCCTGGCCGGTTGCATGAGAACCCCGGCATCTCGGTCAAGCTCTCGGCCCTCCATCCGCGCTTCGAAACGCTGCAACGCGACCGCACGCTGCCGGTCCTCGTCGAGCGCACGCTCGCCCTTGCCGAAGGCGCGAAGGCCGCCGGCATCACCTTCAACATCGACGCCGAGGAGTGTGAGCGGCTGGAGCTTACCCTCGATGTTGTCGAGCGGGTCCTGGCGGCCCCGTCGCTGGCGGGCTGGGAAGGGTTTGGGGCGGTCATTCAGAGCTATGCGCCGCGGGCGCTGCCGGTGATCGACTGGCTGACCGCGCTCGCCGAATTGCACGACCGGCGCATCACCGTGAGGCTGGTGAAGGGCGCCTACTGGGACGCCGAGATCAAGCGCGCGCAGGTGCTCGGCCTTCAAGGTTTTCCGGTGCTCACGCGGAAAGTGCACACCGACATCAGCTACATCGCTTGTGCACGGACCTTGCTCGAGCGACGCGACCGGCTCTACCCACAACTCGCCACCCACAACGCCCACACCGCCGCAGCGGTGTTGGAGCTTGCCGGCAACGAGCGGAACGGCTTCGAGTTTCAGCGGCTGCACGGCATGGGCGAGGCCTTGCACGAGGCGCTGCTCGTCGACGAAGGGCTGCCTTGTCGGATCTACGCGCCGGTGGGTGCGCACGAGGACCTTCTCGCCTATCTCGTGCGCCGGCTCCTCGAGAACGGCGCCAACAGCTCGTTCGTGCATCAGATCGTCGATGCATCCGTCCCGCCTGAGGTGATCGCCAAGGATCCCTTCGGCGTCGTGGCCGAGGGGATCAGCGCGCATCCGCGTATCGTCCCGCCGCCCGCGCTCTACGGACCCGAGCGCCGCAATGCTGCGGGCTTCGATCTCGCCGAGCCGAAGGTGCTGGAAGCGATCCAGACTGGTCGCGCGGCCTTTGCCGCACCCTATCGGTGGCCGGGCGATGGCCGTCCGGTCGCGAACCCGGCGCGATTGGATGAGGTCGTGGGCCACGTGCGCGACAGCACGCCGGCGGAGGTCGACGCGGCGGTGACCGCAGTGATGGCGGCGCAGCCGGACTGGGCCGTGCTGACGGCCGGCGAACGTGCCGCTTACCTCCGTCGCGCCGCCGATCTCTACGAGCAGCACGCGCACGAGTTCCTGGCGCTCTGCACGCGCGAAGCGGGCAAAACGCTGGTCGACGCCGTTGCCGAGCTGCGCGAGGCGGTGGACTTCCTGCGCTACTATGCGAGCGGCGCCGATGTTGCGACCGCGGGCGAGCCTCTAGGGGTGGTTGCCTGCATCTCACCCTGGAACTTTCCGCTCGCGATCTTCACCGGTCAGATCGCCGCGGCGCTCGCCGCCGGCAATGGCGTCGTCGCCAAGCCCGCAGAACAGACGCCCCTGGTGGCACGCCGCGCCGTCGAGCTCTTACACTTGGCGGGCGTGCCAGCGGACGCGCTGCGGCTGGTCACTGGTGACGGGCCACGCGTCGGCGCGCCGCTCATCGCCGATGCGCGGCTAGGCGGGGTCTGCTTCACGGGTTCCTTCGAGGTCGCCAAGGCGATCGATCGGCAGCTCGCGGCCACCGCGCCCGGTGCCGTGCTGATTGCCGAGACCGGCGGCATCAACGCGATGATTGTCGATTCCACGGCGCTGCCGGAGCAGGCCGTGCTCGACATTCTGCAAAGCGCGTTCCAAAGCGCCGGGCAACGCTGCTCGGCGCTTCGGGTTCTCTATGTGCAGGAAGAGGTGGAGCCGCGTCTCCTCGCCATGCTCGAAGGTGCGATGGAGATGCTCTCGGTGGGCGATCCCTGGGCGCCCGAGACCGACGTCGGTCCGGTCATCGACACCGACGCCAAGGCCAGGATCGACGCGTACTGCGCCGACGCCGAACGTGCGGGGCGGCTGATCAAGCGGCTCGATGTGCCATCCGAGGGCCTGTTCGTTGCGCCGACCGTGCTGCGGGTGGGGGCCATCGAGGACGTGACCGAGGAAGTCTTCGGTCCGGTGCTCCATGTCGCCCGCTTCGAGGCTGAGGCGCTCGACGACGTGGTTCGCGCGGTCAATGCCACCGGCTATGGTCTCACCTTCGGGCTGCACTCGCGCATCGACGATCGGGTGCAGCGCGTCGTCGATGCGGCAGCCGTCGGCAATCTCTATGTGAACCGGAACCAGATCGGTGCCGTCGTGGGCGTCCAGCCGTTCGGTGGGGAAGGGCTGTCGGGCACCGGCCCCAAGGCGGGCGGACCGTACTATCTCGCGCGGTTGCGGCGCACCGCTGAGGTCGTCGACGCACCATCAGCGACCGTGGTGCCGACCGAGCGGGTGGCGGCCGCGCTGACGGACCTGGGAACCACCGACATGGTCCACGACGGTCGCCTCGAGACGCTGTCCGACGCCTTTGGTGACGGCGATCAGGCGGCGTTGGCCGCCGTTCGCGCGCTGGCGATGGGACCCGTCGAGCTTACAGGGCCTACCGGGGAGTCCAACCGCTACCGATTGGTCGCGCGGGGCGTAGCGCTTTGCCTCGGCCCCGACGCCTCGACGGTCCTCGCGCAGTCGGTGCAGGCGCTCGGTGTGGGGTGTCGCGCCCTGGCGATCGCTCCTGGCGCCGTGGCGGCGGTTGCCCCACTAGCCGAGGCGGGTTTGGCCGTGCGCGCGCTCGATGGCCGCATCGATACCAATGCGCTCGCCGAGCTGCCCGTCGACGTGGTGGCCTGGACCGGCGTGCCCGGCAGCCTCAGGCGGGCGCTCGCCCGGCGCGCGGGCCCGATCGTTCCCCTGGTGACGGCGCTCATCGACCCTGCTGCCTATTGCCACGAGCGGGCCGTGTGCATTGACACGACCGCCGCTGGCGGCAATGCGACCCTGCTGGCCGAAGCCGGCTGACCGGGCACGCGATCATGCATCGAGGAGGACACGGGTGACGTCGACGGTTCTGGGTCTGAGCGGCAGCCTGCGGGGCGAATCGCTCAATACCAAGCTGCTGTGCGCGGCGGCGGCCCTCGCCCCCGCCGGGATGGCGATCGAGGTCACGACGCTGCATGGTGTTCCGCTCTACGATGGTGACGTCGAGGTCCAGGGCATGCCTGAGAGTGTGACCACGCTCGCAGAGCGCATCGCCGCCGCCGATGCCGTCCTTATCGTCTCGCCCGAGTACAACTACTCGCTGCCGGGCGTGCTTAAGAACGCCATCGATTGGCTCTCACGGGTCAAGCCCAACCCCTTTGCCGGCAAGCCTCTGGCGATCATGGGCACGTCGCCCGGTCGCTTCGGGACCGCACGCATGCAGTACCAGCTCCGCCACGCGCTCCTTTTCACCGATGCGCGGGTGCTCACCAAGCCGGAGGTGATGCTGGGCGGCGCCGGTCAGCTGTTCGACGCCGCAGGCAACTTGGCCGACGAGCGTACTGCGAAGCTCATCCGTAGCCAGCTCGATGCCTTAGCTGCGGCGATCGCCGAAATGCATCGGGTCAAGAGCGCCTGAGACGTGGGGTGAGGCGGGTACTCAGCCGCGCATTGCCGGCAGGATCAGCACCGCCGCGCCCGGTGGCAACTCGGTCGCCAGCGTGGCTCGGCGACCGTCGACAAAGACATTGATGTGCTTTCTGATCTTGGGGGTGGTGTCGCGCAGCCGATCACGCATCCCGGGCCACCGACGGTCGAGTTCGGTCAAGAGCTCATCAACGGTGGCGGCGTCGAGCTCGATGCGCGCGGGCGCGCCTGGAAAGAGCGCGGTTAGCGCCTCCGGCAACGCGACGCTGATCATGTCGCTTCGGCCCGGCGTTGGCACCAGGAGATCAATGCAGGCCAACGAGTGCTTCCACCGAGTTGATCGCGGGCAGGTGCTCCGCGATGCGGGTCCAGGTCTGGCCCTCGTCGGTGCTGGCGTAGACTAAGCCCGACGTGGTGCCGAGATAGAGGCCCAGAGGTGCTTGTCCGTCCGTCGTCATCGCCTGCCGCAGGACGGTCAGATAGGCATTCTCCTGGGGCAGTCCGCTGCGCAGCGGTTGCCACGACCTGCCGCCATCGGTGGTCTGCCAGACCGCAGCGCGCGCCTCGGGAGCGAAGCGGCCGATCGCGTCGCCGTTCAGCGGAAACAGGTAGAGCGTATCGGCATCGCGCGGATGCGCGACGGCGGGAAAGCCGAAGGAGGAGGGTAGCCCCTCCTCGATGCTCGCCCAGCTCAGCCCGCTGTCGTCGCTTCGGTACATGCCGCAATGGTTCTGCTGGTAGAGCCGGTCCGGGTTGCCGGCGGCCATCGCGAGGGAATGCACGCATTGGCCGTAGGCGGGATAGCGATGCTCCTCGGGCGCGTAGTCGTTGCGCGTCCCCTGATTGCGCGGCTCCCAGCTCGCCCCGCCGTCGGTCGTGGCGAACACGCCACCCGTCGAGATCGCGACCCAGAGCTTCGCGTCGTCACTCGGATGCGTGACGATGTGGTGGAGGATCAGCCCGCCACCGCCCGGTTGCCACTCCGGTCTTGAGGGATGCGCGCGTAGAGCATCGACGTGCCGCCAGTTGAGCCCGACGTCGTCGCTGCGGAACAGTCCCGCCGGCTCGACGCCTGCGTACAAGCGTCCCCGGCTCGGGGCGAGGCTCCAGACGCTGCGCACTGGCTCATCGCCTTCGCCGTAGGCGAGGCCAGCGCTCGAATGCGTCCAGCTTTCGCCCCCATCCTTCGAGATCCAGACCGCGGGGCCGAACCACTCATTGCCGCCACCGGCGTAGATCGTGCCGGTCTCAGGATCGGCGACAGCGTGGTTGATGGGCCATGCTTCGCAAAAGGGGCCGGCCAAGCACCAGCCTTCGCGGCCCGGTCCGCTCTCCAGCATGAAGAGGCCCTTCTTGGTGCCGATCAGCAGGTGCGTCGATGCATCCATCGAGCCCGCCCTCCCGAATTCGAGCGTTGCTGCGCGCGGCCCGCATGATGTTGGCTCCGGGCTGCCCTGGCAACGGGCCTCCCGCCCACTTCGCGCGTTCAGCCGCGGAACGCGTAGATGTCGAGGGCGCCTTCGCGGCCGCGAAGGTTCGTGACGGCAAGTTGCATCCAGCCGTCTGCGGGGTCCGTACCAGCGGCCCGCAGCAGCGCGCCCGAGACGACCAGCGTTTGGTCCTCCGCCTTGCAGACTCCCTCGAGCCGTGCCGCGACATTGACCGTGTCGCCGAGCACCGTGAACTCGAGCCGCGCCTCGTCGCCTACCGCGCCCGCGTAGACCTCGCCCCAATGCGCGCCGATCGCGAGCCGCACGGGCCGGTCGGCGATCGTCGCCAGATCGCGCGTGAGACCGACCGTGCAGGCAAGCGCGTTGCCTGCTGCCTGGTCGTCGTCGCCAAGCGCGCCGAACAGCACCACGGCGCCATCGCCGACGAACTTGTCGACCAAGCCGCCACGTTGTTCGACCACCGACGTGAGCCGCCTACGGTAGTCGTTGACGAAGCGCGAGAGCTCCTCGGGCGTCATGTTCTCGGCGAGGCGCGTGAAGCCCCGAATGTCGACGAGCACCACCGCCGCCTCGGTGCGCCAGCCGTGGCGCAGATGCGCGATCTTGCCGTCGGCGACGAGGCCCGCGATCGCCGGCGGCAGGTAGCGTTGATACTCCGAGCGCTGCTCGACCTCGTGGATCGCCCGCGTCAAGAGCCGCCGCCGGCGCCGCGCGGCGACGACCAGGAGCACGACTAGCGCCGCAAACAACGTGAAGCGTGCGGCGTTGGGCGGGCCGTGGAACAGGTAGTCGGGCATCGCTTGCAGCGGCTGGCCGCCGTGCAGCACTACCAGCAGGCCGATGCCGCCCAACAACAGGAGGCCTGCATAGGCCTGGAGCCCGGGCCGGTAGCGCAGCACGCCGAAGCTCACCGCGAGCGGCGCGATCCATGCAGCCGGAAACAGGGTGAGGTAGGCGGGGCCGACGTCCTGGTTCACGAGGTTCGTGTGGACGTTGAACACCACGAACGCGGCGTCGGCGGTCGTGAAAAGCCAAGGCATCCATGGCCTGAATCGTCCGGGTTGCGCGAGCCAGTAGGAAGCGACGCCGAGCAACGCAAAGGCGCTCAGCACAATCCACGCCTGGCCGAGCTGGCGCTCAGCCACTGGCGGCGGCTCCCCGCTTACAATCGCCAGCGAACCAGTCAGCACGAGCACGAGCGTGAAGGCGACCAGCAACCGGACCAGCGACACCGTGCGCTCGGCGTCGATCTCGGCCGTCTCGATCAGGTGATCGCGCAGCGGGAAGACGTCGTTCGTGGCGTTCATACGCGTCCGCCGTTCCTTCTCTCGACGCTTCCTGCTACCTCCGACGGTCAAACGACAAGAGCCGTTCGTCGGCGCCGCTGAAAGGTCAGCCTACCGATGCCCGCCTGGCACAGCCGCATCAGGACCGCCGCGGCGGACTTCGCGGACAATAGCGCCGCCATGGCGGCCCTTGTCGCCGATCTGGAAAAACAACTGGCGACGGCGGCGCGCGGTGGCCCGGAGCCTGCACGCGAGCGCCACCTGGCCCGGGGTAAGCTGCTGCCACGCGAGCGTGTCGACCGGCTCATCGATCCGGGCGCGCCCTTTCTCGAGCTGTCACCGATGGCGGCACACGAGGTCTATGGTGAGCCGATCCCGGCCGCCGGCCTGATCGCCGGGATCGGGCCAATCCACGGCCGTCCCTGCGTGATCATCGCGAACGATGCTACGGTGAAGGGGGGCACCTACTACCCGCTCACGGTGAAGAAGCACCTGCGTGCGCAGGAGGTGGCCCGAGCCAACCGGCTGCCTTGCGTCTACTTGGTCGATAGCGGCGGGGCGAACTTGCCCAACCAGGACGAGGTCTTTCCCGACAGGGAGCATTTCGGCCGCATCTTCTACAACCAGGCGCGGCTCTCGGCGGCCGGCATCGCGCAGATCGCCGTGGTCATGGGCTCGTGCACCGCGGGTGGCGCCTACGTCCCGGCGATGTCCGACGAGACGATCATCGTCAAGAACCAAGGCACCATCTTCCTCGGCGGTCCGCCGCTCGTGAAGGCGGCTACGGGTGAGGTCGTGACCGCGGAAGAGCTGGGCGGCGGCGACGTCCACACCCGCCTTTCGGGTGTCGCCGACCATCTGGCCGAGAACGACCTCCACGCGCTCGAGATCGCGCGGGCGGTCGTTGCCGGTCTGGGGCCGCGCCGCCGCGCCGACGTCACGATCGAGGAGCCGGTTTCGCCCGTTTACGAAACGGCCGAACTGGACGGCGTCGTTCCGGCCGATCCGCGCGCCACCTACGACGTTCGCGAGGTTATCGCCCGGCTGGTCGACGGCTCAAGCTTCGAGGAGTTCAAGCACCGCTACGCGACGACGCTCGTCTGCGCGTTCGCGCGTCTCTGGGGCTATCCGGTGGGCATCATCGCCAACAACGGTGTGCTCTTCGGCGAGAGCGCGCTCAAGGGCGCGCACTTCGTCGAGCTCTGCTGCCAGCGCCAGATCCCGCTGATCTTCCTCCAGAACATCACCGGCTTCATGGTCGGCCGCGAGTACGAGACTGGCGGAATCGCGAAGGACGGCGCCAAGCTCGTGACGGCGGTCGCCTGTGCCGAGGTGCCCAAGCTCACCGTCGTCATCGGCGGCAGCTTCGGTGCCGGCAATTACGGCATGTGTGGGCGCGCTTACGATCCGCGCTTCCTCTGGATGTGGCCCAACGCGCGGATCTCGGTCATGGGCGGCGAGCAAGCCGCCAGCGTCTTGGCTCAGGTCCGTCGAGACAATCTGGAGACCGCGGGCGAGATTTGGTCAGCCGAGGACGAGGACGCTTTCAAGGCACCGATCCGCGCCAAGTACGAACGTGAGGGGCACCCCTACTACGCCACCGCCCGACTGTGGGACGATGGCGTCATCCGCCCCGCCGACACCCGCCGCGTGCTGGCTTTGGGGCTATCCGCGGCCCTCGAGCGACCGATCGAACCGACGCGGTTCGGCGTCTTCCGGATGTAGGGAGGTCAGGGTGGCAGAGAGGCTGGTTCGCGTCGCCGACAGCGCTTCGGGTGTGCGCAAGCTCACGCTCGACCGGCCGGAGATCCACAACGCCTTCGATGAGGCGCTGATTGCCGAGTTGACCGCCGAGCTTGTTGCCGCAGGCGCGGCGGACACAGTGCGTGTGGTCATCCTAACCGGTGAGGGCGCAAGCTTCTCCGCGGGCGCCGACATCTCTTGGATGCGTCGCGCAGCCGGCTATGACGAAGCGCGGAACCTGGACGACGCGCGGGCGCTCGCAAGGCTCATGATGACCCTCGATCGCCTGCCCAAGCCCGTCATCGCGCGGATCAACGGTGCGGCTATCGGCGGCGGGGTGGGCCTCGTGGCTTGCGCCGACATCGCCATCGCCGCGGCGAACGCCGTCTTTGCGACGACCGAAGTCCGGCTCGGGATCGTGCCGGCGGCCATCTCGCCGTTCGTGGTCCGGGCCGTGGGGCCGCGCTGGGCGCGGCGCCTGTTTCTGACGGGCGAGCGCCTCGATGCCTGCACGGCTGCATCGCTGGGCCTGGTGCATGAGGTGGTGGACGTCGATGCACTCGACCAACGCGTGGCGGAGATGGCCGCGGACCTGCTGCGCGGTGGGCCCGCAGCGCAGGCGAACGCCAAGGCGCTCATCGACGATGTTGCCACGACCGCGCCCGACGATGCGCTGATGGACGCCATGGCGCAGCGCATCGCGCGGGTGCGCGCGACCACGGAGGCGCGCGAGGGGCTCGATGCGTTTCTCGCCAAGCGCCCGCCGGCCTGGCGGAGCTGAAGGCTATGTTCGCCCGCGTCCTGATCGCCAATCGCGGCGAGATCGCCTGTCGGATCATCCGCACCTGTCGCCAGCTCGGCGTCGAGAGCGTCGCGGTCTACTCCGACGCCGACGCCAACGCCCTGCACGTCCGCCTGGCGGATCGAGCAGTGCGCCTCGGGCCCGCGCCGGCCGTGGAGAGCTACCTGGCCCAAGAGCGGGTGATCGAGGCAGCACGCGAGACGGGCGCGGAGGCTGTCCATCCGGGCTATGGCTTCCTCAGCGAGAACGACGCTTTCGCCGAGCGCTGTGCGGAAGCGGGCCTGGTCTTCGTCGGTCCGCCGGCTGCCGCGATCCGCGCCATGGGGGCGAAGGACGAGGCCAAAAGGCTCATGATCGCCGCAGGTGTGCCCTGCGTTCCGGGCTATCACGGTGACGACACGAGCCTGCCGCGGTTGGTCGACGAGGCGGAGCGGATCGGCTTTCCGCTGCTGGTCAAGGCGGCGGCGGGCGGCGGTGGCAAGGGCATGCGCATCGTGCGGCGGTCGGCGGAGCTGGCGGACGCCATCGCCGCAGCGCAGGGCGAGGCCCGCCGTTCCTTCGGCGACGACCGCGTGCTGCTCGAGCGCTATCTCGAAGGGCCGCGGCACATCGAGGCGCAGATCATTGCCGACACGCGAGGGCAGGCGCTCTACCTCTTCGAGCGCGAGTGCACGCTGCAACGGCGGCATCAGAAGGTCGTCGAAGAAGCGCCGTCGCCGTCGCTCGATGCTGCGGCCAGAGTGGAGCTCGGCGAGACCGCCGTCCGCGCCGCCAAGGCGATCGGCTATGTCAACGCCGGCACTATCGAGTTCCTGTGGGCGGACGGACGGCCCTGGTTCATCGAGATGAATACGCGTCTCCAGGTCGAGCACCCGGTGACCGAGATGATCACCGGCCTCGACATCGTGGCTCTGCAGTTGGCGATCGCGTCCGGGAAGCCGCTTGCGCTTGCGCAGAACGACATCCACGCGACCGGCCACGCGGTCGAGGCGCGGCTCTATGCCGAGGACCCGGCAAACGGTTTCCTGCCGTCCGCGGGGCGTGTGCACGCCCTCCGCTGGCCCCCAGCGGCTGAGCATCTGCGCATCGAGACCGGCGTCGTCGCCGGCGACGAGGTCGGCGTCGACTACGATCCGATGATCGCCAAGGTTGTGGCGCATGGGCCCGACCGGCGAACGGCGCTCAGGCGGCTCGATCAGGCGCTCGCGTCGACGCGGCTCACCGGGCTCTTCACGAACCGCGGCTATCTTCGAAGCGTGATCAGGACGCCCGAAGTGGTCGAGAACAGGATCGACACGACCACGCTCGAGCGGCTGGAAGCATCGGCAGCGCCCCACCTGGAGGCCGACGCGCTACGCCTCGCCATCGCCGACCGCTTGGCGGAGCGGCAGCGACGGGCGGAACGTCGTGCGACGTTGGCGGGCGACCCGTGGTCGCCCTGGCAAGCGATCGACGGCTTTCGTCTCAGCGCGCGGGCACCGCAGTCGGTGCGACTGACTGCTAGCGGCGAGCTGGTCGAGGCGGCGGTCGTCGCTGATGGCAATGCGTGGCACGTCCACTTCGTAGGCGAGGCCGAGTCCCTGCGGCTTGCCGGCGAGGCCGACGGTGACGTTGAGATCGACGTTGATGGCAGGCGCATTGAGGGGCTCGTGACCCGCGCGGCGGACGACCGATGGGTGTCGCTCGCCGACGGCGACCTGCTCCTGCGTCGGGTCGCGAGCGTCGCGTCGGGTGCGACCGAGATGGACACCGACGGAACGTTGCGGGCGCCGATGCCGGGTCGCGTCGTGGAGGTGGCCGTGACGCTGGGCGCCGACGTCGCGGCCGGCGCGCTCGTGCTCAAGCTGGAGGCGATGAAGATGGAGCACCGCGTGCTCGCCGAGGTGGGCGGCAAGGTCGTCGAGATCGCCGTTGCCACTGGGGATCAGGTGGCGGCCAACGCGCGCCTCGTCGTCATCGAGCCGGCTGAGGAAGTGGCGCCGTGAGGACACCGGCGGAGGTCACCATCGTCGAGGTCGGTCCGCGCGATGGCCTCCAGAACGAAAGGCAGCCGGTGCCGCTGGCGGCCAAGCGCGCGCTCATCGAAGCGCTCGACGCCGCCGGCGTCCCGCGCATGGAGGTGGGCGCCTTCGTCTCGCCCAAATGGGTGCCGCAGATGGCGGATACGGCGGCGCTCGTTGGCGAGCTTCCAAGGCTCAGAGCTCGGGCGAGCGTGCTCGTGCCCAACGCCAAGGGGCTCGAAGCAGCACTCGCGAGCGCTGTGCCCGAGATCGTCGTGTTCGCCGCGGCGACCGAGACCTTTTCCAAGAAGAACATCAACTGCAGCGTCACCGAGGCTACGGCGCGGCTCACCGAGGTCATCGGCGAAGCGAAGCGGCACGGACGAACGGTGCGCGTCGACATCTCCTGTGCCACCCACTGCCCCTACGAGGGACCCGTGGCGCCGGGGACCGTCGCGCAGCTGTCGGAAAGCCTGATGGCTGCAGGGAGCAACGAGCTGGCGCTCTGCGACACCATCGGCAAGGCCACGCCCAACAACGTACGCGACGTGATCGAGGCGACTGCCGTCGGCGTGCCGCGGGCTGAGCTGGCCTGGCACGGCCACGACACCTACGGCCAGGCGCTGGTGAATGCGCTGGCGGCGCTCGAGTGCGATGTGACCGTCATCGACTCGGCGGTTGCGGGGCTAGGCGGTTGCCCCTTCGCGCCCGGCGCCGCCGGCAATCTCGCCACCGAGGATCTCGTCTACCTGCTCGACGGGTTGGGCGTGCGTACGGGCATTGACCTCGGTGCCCTCGCTGCGGCCGGCGCTCAGATCACCGAACTCTTGGGCCGCGAGCCGGCCGGTCGCGTTGCGCGCGCGCTCGGCCGCCACTGAACCCTCACTGCCAACCGTAATTCAGCAACCGCGCGTTACCCTGGTGCGCATGACTGTGCGCGTTCGGTGACAAAAAACACACTGGACCGTGGGATTTATCATCATACTGTCGCATACGCGGTTGGGGATCGGCTGGCTCGATCATGTGACCCGCGGCTGGTGCGAGAGGGGGAAATCGCATGCGGCTCTATGATTGGGGCTTTCTTGCCGTCTCTTTGCTGATCTTCGGTGGCGCTGATGAAGCCGAGCGGTCCGGCTCGAAGCTCTTGCACGTCGAGGTGCTCGAGGTGCTGTCGCCCGCTGGCTGCGAGCAGACGGCGCAGCTCGCCGAGGAATACCTTATGCCAGAAATTCCCGGGGCCGACCGGGTGGCATATGTGTGCCACTCCGCATTGCGGGACAGCGAGCTAGCGAGCCTCCAGGCCGCAGCAGCGGCACGCAATGCCGAACTTGCGGCGGCCGAGGGCGAGACGCTCCGCTGACGGTCGGTGGTGCCTAGGCGGTCAGCTCGAACAGCTCGCGACCGATGAGCATGCGGCGGATCTCGCTCGTGCCGGCGCCGATCTCGTAGAGCTTCGCGTCACGCAATAGCCGGCCCGTCGGGTACTCGTTGATGTAGCCGTTCCCGCCCAGCGCCTGGATCGCTTCGAGCGCCATCCAGGTCGCCTTCTCGGCGGCGTACATCAGGCACCCGGCGGCGTCCTGGCGGGTGAGGAGGCCTTTGTCCGCAGCCTTCGCGCAAGCGTAGACGTAGCTCTTGCAGGCGTTCATCGTCGCGTACATGTCGGCGAGCTTCCCCTGCATGAGCTGGAAGCTGCCGATCGGCCGGCCGAACTGCGCGCGTTCGTGGACGTAGGGCAGCACCGCATCCATGGCCGCCTGCATCAGGCCCAAGGGGCCGCCGGCGAGCACCAGCCGCTCATAGTCGAGACCCGACATCAGCACGCGCGCGCCGTCGCCGATCTCGCCCAGGACATTCGCTGCGGGCACCGCGCAGTCCTCGAAGACGAGCTCGCACGTGTCCGAGCCGCGCATGCCGAGCTTGTCGAGTTTCTGCGCCGTCCCGAACCCTGTCATGGCCCGCTCGACGATGAACGCGGTGATCCCCCGCGGACCAGCTTCCGGGTCGGTCTTCGCGTAGACGACGAGGGTCTCAGCTTCAGGCCCGTTGGTGATCCACATCTTCGTGCCGTTGAGCACGAAGCTGTCGCCCGCACGGTCGGCGCGGAGCCGCATCGAGACCACGTCCGACCCCGCGCCCGCCTCGCTCATGGCGAGCGCCCCGACATGGTCGCCGGAGATCAAGCCGGGCAGATAGCGCCGCTTCTGCTCGGGCGTGCCGAAGCGGCGGAGCTGATTGACGCAGAGATTGGAATGCGCGCCGTAGCTGAGCCCCACCGACGCCGACGCGCGGCTGATCTCCTCGACGGCGACGGTATGCTCGAGATAGCCAAGCCCCGCGCCGCCGTCCTCCTCCTCGACGGTAATGCCCAGGAGCCCCAGCTCACCGAGCCGCGGCCAGAGATCACGCGGGAACTGGTTGGTCCGGTCGATCTCCTCCGCGCGCGGCGCGATCGCCTCCTCGGCGAAGCGACCGACCGTGTCGCGAATCATGTCCGCCGTCTCGCCGAGGTCGAAGTCGAGCGTGGGACTGCGGAACTGGGTCACGGCCGATAGCCTCCCTAGGGTCCTTCAGCTTGGTTCATAGCAGTACCAGCGTCGCGACGCCCAGAAAGACGAAGAAGCTGAACATGTCGGTCAGGGTAGTCACGAACACCGCTGAGGCGATCGCTGGATCGGCCTTGAGACGTTCGAGAATCAAGGGCACGCCGACACCGATGCCGGCCGCCACCGAAAGCGCCGCCAGCAGTGCACCGCCGAAGACCACCGCCAGCTCGGGATAGCCAAACCAAACCATCACCATGATCGTGCCGACGACCAGGAAGGTGCTGCCGTTGGCGAGCCCGACGGCCAGCTCCTTCCTAAAGAAGCGGAGTGCGTTCTGCGCGGTGATCTCGCCCGTTGCGATACCACGCACGCAGACCGTCATGGTCTGCGCGCCGGCGTTGCCGGCCATCGAGGCGACGATTGGCATCAGGATGGCCAGCGTGACGAGCTGGTCGATCGAGCCTTCGAACTGGGCGATCACGAGAGCGGCCATGATGGCGGCGCCGAGATTGACGAGCAGCCACGGCTGCCGCCGCAAGGCGGTGCGCCGCAGCGGACGAAACAGGTCGCTTTCGGAGACACCGTGCAACTTCAGGAAGTCCTCTTCGGCTTCTTCCTCGATCACGTCGACGATGTCGTCCACGGTGATGACGCCGATGATCCGGCCGCGCTCGGCGATCACTGGGGCGGACACGAGGCCATACTTGCGGAAGAGCCGCGCGACATCTTCGCGGTCCGTGCGGGCGTCAATGACGTGCAGCTCGCGCTGCCGCAGCTGGCGCAAGGGTGTGGTCCGGCCGCTGCGCAGCACCATCGATACGGGGATCGAGCCGAGCGGCTCGAACCGCGCGCTGACCAGAAAAATGTCGTAGAAGTCGTCAGGCAGATCCGGGTGGTTGCGGAGATAGTCGATCGCCTGCCCAACCACCCAGTAGTCGGGCAGGGCGACAAACGCCCGCTGCATCATCCGGCCGGCGGTGTCTTCCGGGTACTGCAGGCTACGCTCGACCTCGGAGCGCTCGGTCGCGGGGAGTGCGGCGATGATCTGCAGTTGCAGGTCGTCGTCGAGATCCTCCAGAAACGCGATCGCATCATCGGTCTCGAGCTCGGCGAGGGCGGTCGCGACCAGCTCGGGGCCGAGCGAAGCCGCGATCTCCTGCCGCAGCTCCTCGTCGATGTAGCTCAAGAACTCCGGGTCGAGCGCGGTGCCGAGCGCCTCGACCAACGCGCGGCGCTCATGCGGCTCAAGAAAGCGCAGGAGCTCGGCCTGGTCTGCGGGATGCAGTGCGCCGATACGGTACCGAACGCGCTCCGCCGTGCCGTCGGCCAGCGCTTGCCGCAGCTCGTCGAGCAACTCGGTGTCGACGTTGCCCCGGTCGTCCGCCATGCGTGCCGCCCCTCGACAACGCGCACTCCAGCCGGTGCTATCTCCTGGACGCGAGGCGTTCGGCGACGCACATCAGCTGGAACGCGCGGTCCCAGATTGATGGACAGGCGATCAGCCGGAATCAACGGCAAGGATGGTGATGGTGCGGCCGAGAAGACTCGAACTTCCACCCCGTTTCCGGGACAGCGACCTCAACGCTGCGCGTCTACCAATTCCGCCACGGCCGCACTCGAGCGCGGACCGCCCGTCCGCGAGGGCGGTGATGTAGCCGATGGCCGGAAACCGCGCAAGCAACCTTCTGTCGCCGGTCTCCTGGGAGGTGACGCCCGGTCTGGTCGACTATGTGGACGCTGTCCAGCGCATGGAACGTGAGGTCGATGCGATCCGGGCTGGCACTGCGGCCGAGCGGATCTGGCTCTTGCAGCACGACCATGTCTACACGGCCGGGACGAGTGCGGCGGCAGGCGAGCTGCTCGATCCAGGCGATGTGCCCGTGGTGCGCACCGGCCGTGGCGGACGCTACACCTACCACGGACCCGGGCAACGGGTCGCCTACGTGCTGATGGACCTCAGGCAGCGGCGCCCTGACGTTCGCGCCTTCGTCCACGATCTGGAGGCTTGGCTGATCGCCGCGCTCGCGCGGCTGGGTGTGGCGGGCGAACGACGTCGGGACCGGATCGGCATCTGGGTCGAGACGCCAGAGGGCGAGGCCAAGATCGCCGCGATCGGCATCAGGCTCCGGCGTTGGGTGAGCTTCCACGGGGTTGCGATCAACGTCGCGCCCGACCTGCGACGCTTTGCCGGCATCGTCCCCTGCGGCATCAGCGACTACGCCGTGACGTCACTCGAAGCCCTCGGTTGCACGACCGATCTCAGCGACGTCGACCAAGCGCTCCGCGAGAGCTTCGCCGTGGTCTTCGGCGGGACGATGGAGGCAGTCGGCGCCGTCGACGAGGACCCGTCGCTGGTGGATTTCGCGGTGCGCCGAAGCTAGGTTTCGCTCATGCGTCGGAAAGGAGAGGTCATGCGGGACCGACTATGCCTCGCCGTGGTCGGCTGCAGCCTGTTCATGGTAGCGACCGAGGTCGCGGCTGCTTGTAGCGACGTGGCGACGCCCGGGGTCAACTACCAGCGTTGCCAGCTCGATGGCAGCAGCTTGACCGGTGTCGACCTCACCGGTGCCGATTTGCGAGGTGCGTCGTTCAAGCGCTCGACCTTCGACGACGCCGTGCTCGACGAGGTGCTGGGCCGTCGCGTCAAGTTCGTCTCCGCCTCGCTCGAGGGAGCTTCCTTCGCGGGCGCCGAACTCGTCGAGGCCGACTTCACGAGCGCGGCGTTGAGTGGCGCTTCGTTCGCCGGTGCCAATCTCTACCGGGCGCGCTTTTTCCGCGCGGATCTCCGCGGTGCCGATCTCACCGGCGCGCGCCTGGACAACACCGACTTCCTCCAGACTCAACTCGAGGGCGCGACCTGGATCGACGGTGAGACGGTGTGCGGCCCGGGCTCGATCGGCCGCTGCTCGCCGGCGCCGCGACCGAAGGCCGGCGCTGCGGCGCCGCCGACCGCAGCGGGCGGCTGAAGATAGCAGGTACGCTGGGCGGCGGCCCAACGCGATGAGGACCGCGCCCTAACGTCTAGTCGCTGGTCGCCGTCACAAGTGCATCGTACTCCTGTTTGAATGATTCCAGATCGTACTGCATGCCGTTCAAGACCGTGCTCCATTGGCGCACCGTCGCGGCCGTTGCTACCGCTTCGCGAACCTCTTGTTCGGTCGCGCCTGCCACCCGCGCCGCTGTCGTATGCGCGTAGCTGCAATAGGCGCACGGCACCTGAGCGGCGACGGCGAGGGCGATGAGTTCGCGCGTCTTTCTGTCGAGCGCCGCCTCATCGCCTTGCAGTATCGCCCGCGCCTCTAGTTGCGCATCAAGTGCATGCTCTGGGTAAGTTTGGGCGTAGAAATCCGGTACACTTTGTGCCGCAAGTACTGTCGAAAACACGCAGAAACAAGCAGTCATTGCCAATGTACGCATGTTGATTCCCCCCATCAGTTGCACTGACAAGTGCAATCTATCACAATAGCAAGAAAAGATCGGCACGTCACGAAGCGATCGGGGGTGAGTGACGTTGCGTTGCTCACAGTGAGGCTCAGCAACTCAGTGACGACCCAAGGATCAGGGCACCCCCTCGACGTCGAGGCGCTTGCCGGAGCGCAGCAGCTCCAGGGTCTCATCCGGCGGTAGCGGACCGGAGAACAGGAACCCCTGCAGCTCGTCGCAGCCGAACTGGCGGATCATCGCCAGCTGCTCGCGGGTTTCGACGCCCTCGGCAATGACGCTGATCCGCATCCGCTCGGCGAGCGCGACGATGGCTTGCGCGATGGCAGCATCGTTCGCATCGGTCGTCACGTCCTTGACGAAGGATCGGTCGATCTTGAGCCAGCGGATTGGGAAGCGTTTGAGGTAGGCGAGCGAGGAGTAGCCGGTACCGAAATCGTCGACCGCGAACTGCACGCCGAGATCGTGGATGGCCTGCAGCCTGGACACACTCTCGTCGACATCTTCCATGATGGCGCTCTCGGTGAGTTCCAATTCCAGGAGATTGGAGGGCATTTGGGTCGCCTGCAGCACGCGGCGGATGATGTCGACCAGGTTGCGTTGTTTGAACTGACGGCTGGAGAGGTTGACGGCGATCCTCAGCTCCGGAAACCCGGCCCGTTGCCATTCACGGACCTGCCGGCATGCCTCGGTCATGACCCATTGGCCGATCGGCAGGATGAGGCCCGTTTCCTCGGCAATCGGGATGAATTCGCCGGGTGGCACGCGACCCAGCTCGGGGTGGAACCAGCGCACGAGCGCCTCGACGCCTGTGATCTCGCCGGTCCGGGCGCTGACGAGCGGCTGGTAGTGGAGCATCAGCTCACCGCGTTCGAGGGCGCGCCGTAGCTGCGTTTCGAGTACCAGGCGCTCGAAGGCCCGCGCGTTCATGTCGGTCGTGTAGAACTGATAGCTGTTCCTGCCTTGCTCCTTCGTTCGATAGAGGGCGGTGTCGGCGTTGCGCATCAGCGTCTCGGCGTCGCCGCCATCGTGCGGGAAGAGCGCGATGCCTGCGCTGGCGGTCGCCGTCAGCTCCTGGCCGTCGATGGCGAAGGGCTGCCGCATGACGTCGAGGACCTTCTGCGCCACCTTCGCGGCGTTCTCGGCACCGCGGCAGCCCGGCAGCAGCACGAGGAACTCGTCGCCGCCGAGGCGGGCCACGGTGTCCGAACGGCGAAGCACCGTGACAAGCCGCCGCGCCACCTCGCGCAGAAGCTGATCGCCTTTCGCCATGCCCAGGCTCTCGTTGACGAGCTTGAACCGGTCGAGGTCGAGCAGCATCACCGCGAACTCCTGCGGATTGCGGCGGGCGCGCTCGACGGTCTGGGTGAGGCGGTCGTCGAACAGGAGACGGTTGGGAAGGCCGGTGAGCGGATCGCGCGAGGCGAGGCGGCGGATGGTCTCTTCGGCTTCCCTGCGAGCGGTCATATCGCGCACTGTCAGCAACAGCCCATTCGGCTCGCGGGCGGCGCGACGACTTACGGTCACCTCCACCGGCACCAGCTCGCCGGCGGTGCGTCGGGCGAGCAGCTCGGTCAGGCGCACCGGTTGGTCGGCGGCGTCGTCGAGCGTTGCTAGCAGGTCCGTCTCGTCGCCGACCGGCAGCCCCAGGAGGAGGTCCAACGGATGGCCAGAGACTTCGGCGGCAGTCTTCTCGAATAGCCGCTCCGCTGCAGCGGACAGGCCTTGCACCATGCCCCGGGCGTTGCACGCGACGAGCCCATCGACGACGGTTTCGAGCACCGACCAGAGCGGTGCATGATCCGGTGGCTCGTCGTCGAAGTGAGAGGAGGTCTCGTTGATCCCGCTCGGTTCGAAGCGATCGACGGGGTGGATCAGCACGAGCGCGCCGTCGTCCGCAAGGCGCACCAGCTCGGCCGTGTGGTCGTCGAGGTCCAAGCTCATGGTCGCGGTGTCATCGTCGGCCTGCTCGAGTAGGGCCGCAAGTTGCTGACGCGCGCCGATCAGCCGTGCACGCAACGTCTCTTCGAGCAGCTGCGGCTCGGACGACGGGTCGCTCGGTGGACCCGAAGCGGGATGGAGCTGCACGGTCAGTCGCCCCCCGTCATCGACGAGGGCGACGAGCGCCGCCTTGGTACGGGCGGCGAGCGCGCGCACGATCGCATCCGCCTCTGGCTGGGCCGTGCCCATGCTCGAGATCGGCGTGACGCGTGCGACGAGGCCGACGGTGGCGCCGCGAGCATCGCGGCGTGGCGCGGCGTGGTCCTCGACGAGAATCGCGGCTCCGTCGACGGTCCGCATGTGGTAGCGGCAGCTCGCTGCGGCGCCACCCAGCACCTTGACGTTCCGGTCGCGCCAGACGACGCGTTCTGCAGGCTCGATCCAGTCGGACCACGTGGCGCCGGAGTCGGCCGAATGACCGGTCAGCTCCCGCACTGGCCCAAGGGTCCACTCCACGACAAGACGGCAGTCGAGATCCAGGGCGAGCGCATAGACCGGCTCGCGGAGAACGGCGTCCAAGCTGGCGAGACGGTCGTCGGCCGCCTCGCGATCAGCGGGCAACCCGGCGACTGGCAACAGCAAGAGCCAATAGCCGTCGCGGCCGGATGGGCGGCCCACGAGGTCGAGCTCGGGACGTCGCCCCGGTCGCGCGTCGAGGCGGATGCGCAGGGGCGCGCCGCGCTCGAGCGCCAGGATCAGCTCGGCCCAGACGGTCACGTCGCCGCGCGCCGCCAAGAGGCCGTCGAGGCCTTGCCGGTCTGGGTCGGTTCGCTCGAACTCCAGCCAAGCCCTTGCATCGGCGTTGCACTCGACCAGACGCCAGGACGCGTCGCGACTGCTGCGTCGGAGTGCCAGGAGGCCGATGCCGGTGTCGCTCAGGGCCTCGCCCAGCGGGCGCGCGAGCTCACGCGTCACCATAGTGGGCGCCCTATCGCGCGAGCGGGGCCGCGGGCCGTCATCGGCGCTTTCGACACGCGTGAACCGTTCTGAATGGTCGTCGCTGGGGCGAGAGTATGTGTTGAAACCGTAAGCGTCTTTGGTTGTGTTGGCGGCGCCGGATCATACCGCGCCAGCAGCGGTGACATCCGGCCGCACGTTCAGTTGGCCCACGAGGCGTTCGGCCGTCAAGCTCTCGGGGGCCGACCACGCCGCTTGGTTGTGCAGCCACACGCCGGCCGCTGCAGCGTCGCGGGCGGGCAGTCCTTGCGCCAGCTGTGCGGCGATGACGCCGGTGAGGACGTCGCCCGTGCCGGCGGTCGCCAACGCGGGACAGCCGTTGACGGCGATCGCAGCGCTGCCGTCGGGCGCCGCGATCACGCTGTCGAAGCCTTTGTGGACGACGATCGCGCCGGTCGCTGCGGCGAGCCGCTGCGCGTGGGAGAGCTTGTCGTCGTCACCCGGCAGCAGCCGTCGCGCCTCGCCATCGTGCGGTGTCAGCACGATGGGTCCGCGGATCGCCGCGCGTAACGAGCGTGTATCGTCGGCGAAAGTCGTCAGGGCGTCGGCGTCTAGGACCGTGGCGCGCCCCGCGGCGAGCAACGCCTCCACGTGTTGGCGCGTGCCCTGTCCGACGCCCGCGCCCGGTCCCAACACCCAGACGTTGCGACGCTCATCGGCGAGGAGTGCATCGAGAGTGTCGTCGAAGGCTCTAACCATGACGGCCTCGAGCTGGCTCGCGTGGACGGCGAGCGCAGCTCGTGGTGTCGCCAGCGTGACCAGCCCGGCGCCGGCCGCCAGGGCTGCGCGCGCCGAAAGGCGGCCAGCGCCCCCCGTCTCGATGCCGCCCGCGACGACCGTCACGTGACCACGTCGGTACTTGTGGTCGGCGGCGCCCCGCGGTTCGACCAGGCCCTGCCACAGCGCGGGTAGATTGCGCCAGAGCGGCTGCTGCGCTTCCATGTGCGCGCGGCCGACCGCTTCCTCGGCGAGGCCGATGTCGGCGATCACGAGCCGCCCGCACCGGCGGGCGCCCGGAAGGAGGTGGTGGGCGGGCTTCGCGCGCGCGAAGGTCACCGTCTCCACCCCATGGGAGGCGCTCCCGCGGACGGCGCCGGTCGAGCCGTCGACGCCGGACGGCAGATCGACTGCCAACACGGGCACGTCCTCTGCGGCCGCTGCTTCGGCCCATGCGGCGACGTCCTCCGGCAACGGTCGGGCGAGGCCCGCGCCGAAGACGGCGTCGACGACGAGGCCTGCACCGGCGAGCGATGGCGGGCCGAGTGGCTTGACGATCCCTTTCCAGGCGGCAGCCGCTTCGGCGGCGTCGCCCACGAGGCACTCGCGTTCACCGCGTAGCAGGAGATCGACCTCGAAGCCCCAGCCGCTCAACCTTCGCGCAGCGACGAAGCCATCGCCGCCGTTGTTGCCCGGACCGCAGAGCACGACGATGCGCCCCCCGTCCCAGCGATCACGTGCGCGGCCGGCGACCGCCGCGCCGGCCCGCTCCATCAGGTCGATCCCGGGCGTGCCGCCCTCGATGGTCCACCGGTCGGCCGCGCCCATGGCCTCCGGGGTCAGCAGCTCTGTGGTTTCCTGCAGTCGCAGCGCCGCCTGGCTCATGTCGTCTTCCGAACTGAGACAACCACGTCGCGGTCATGTAGACTGACCAACGCGGTCCTTCCTAAAGGAATCTGATCCAGAACGTGGCGTGCAATCGGGTCCCCTGCGTCGATGACGACACGGCGGCAGCGGTCGCTGCCGCGCGGCCCGTCGTGGCGCTCGAAACGTCGATCGTCGCGCAGGGTCTGCCCTGGCCGTTCAACCTGGAGGTGGGTCAAGGCATGGCGGCGGCGGTGCGTCGCGCGGGTGCCGTGCCGGCGTTTGCGGCCGTGGCCGACGGTGCAGTCCGGCTGGGACTGGATGCGAGTACGCTCGAGCGCTTTGCGCAGGACGGGGCCGACAAGGCGTCGGCACGCGACCTCGCGCGGCTTGCGCTTGTGGGCGGACGGGGTGCGACGACGGTCGCCGGCACGCTGCGTATCGCCGCTGCGGCGGGCGTTCGCGTGATCGCGACCGGAGGGATTGGCGGCGTCCATCGGGATACCGACGCCACATTCGACGTCTCGGCCGATCTTGAGGAGATCGCGCGCACGCCGGCGGTGGTCGTCGCCAGCGGCGCGAAGTCGATCCTCGACCTGCCGCGGACGCTCGAATGGCTGGAGATGCTGGGCGTGCCCGTGCTGGGTTGGCGGACAAGCCGGTTTCCTGCGTTCTACGTCGAGGATGGTGGGCTCGAGGTGCCGCGGATCGACGACCTCCCGACCTTGGCGGCGATGGCGATGCGCCATTGGGCTCTCGGCGGTGGCGGCGTGCTCGTGGTTCAGGCGCCGGCGGCACCGCTCGACGCGGACGATGTCGAAGATTGGACCCGAGAGGCGCTCAGCGAAGCGCGCCGCTGCGGCATCGCCGGTGGCGCCGTGACGCCGTTCCTCCTCGCGGAGCTCGCCCGCTTGAGCGATGGCGCTACGCTCGCTGCCAATCGCGCGCTTGCAGTGGCGAATGCCGAGCTCGCGGGGGCGCTTGCCTGCGAGCTCGCAGCTCGCCTTGAAGTGGATGCGGCCGACGCGTAGAGCTGATCGAAAGCGCCGTCGCGGGGCGTTGGGGATGCGGCTCGCAACCGCTGGCTTGACCGGCCGATCGGGGGAAGTGCGGTGACGCTTGGCGACGAGACGATCATCGACGAGGCGAGAATCCGAGACTTCACGGGCGGCGATCGGGAGCTCGAAGCCGAGCTGGTCGCTCTCTACCTGGAAACGGCGCAGCTCTACCTTTCGAGGCTTGCTGCGGCTGAGGGCGACATCGTCGCTTGGCAGCGCGCCGCGCACGCGCTCAAGGGCGCTTCGGCTAATCTCGGCGCGGTGACCGTGGCGAGCCTCGCCGCCGAGCAGGAGCAGAGCGTGCCGCAACTTCCGGCGCTCCGCCGCCTCGAAGCCGAACTCGGCGCTGTGCGAGAGCGGTTTCGCGCACGCGGCACGGCGCCTGCCGGCTGAGCGGCAGCTCGCGTCCAAGGCGGTGCTTGAGCCACCGGATGGGCCAAGCGACAACGGGGCGACAAGGGCTGAGCGAGGAAGCGACGGGTGCGTTCTGGAGGGCTAGCCGAACTGTGCGCTGACGCTTTCGCTGCGGATGAGCAGGCCGAGCGCAAGCGCGAACGAGCGACCGGCGTTGCCTGAGCATGTCGCCGGCCTGGTCGAGCGGGTCATCTTTCGCAACGAAGCGACCGGCTACACCGTGCTGCAGGTGCGCGGTGTAGCGCCGGGCCGCCTCCTGACGGTGGTCGGAGAGGCGCCGCCGGTCGACGTGGGGGCCCACGTGGACGCCGAGGGCCATTGGGAAGACGATCGGTCCTGGGGCCGGCAGTTCCGCGCAAGCCTGATGGTGGCAGGTCCGCCCGCCGGGGAGGTGGGTATCGCCGCCTATCTGGCCTCCGGCCTCGTCAAAGGTATCGGCAAGGGCCTTGCCGGAAGGCTCGCCCGGCACTTCGGCGATGGCATCCTCGACGTGCTTGATCACAACCCGGCGCGCCTCGCCGAGGTGAAGGGCGTGACGCCCAAGCTGGCGGACGAGTTGGGTGCTGCGTGGCGCGAGCAGAAGGGCGTGCGCGAGGTCATGCTGTTTCTCCACGAGCACGGCCTGCCACCCGGTCGCGCGCGCCGCATCTGGGACGCGTACCAGAGCCGGACCGTGGCCATACTGAAGCGGGATCCCTACGCCTTGGCCCGGGATGTCTCGGGCTTCGGCTTCATCAGCGCGGATCAGCTCGCGCGCAATCTGGGCTACGCGGCCGACGCGCCTGAGCGGCATCGAGCGGGGCTCCTGCACGTGCTGACGGAGGCGACCGCCGAAGGCCACACGGGACTCGCTCGCGAGGCTGCGGCGCACCGTCTCTCTGCGCTCACAGGCGCCGATGCTCCGGCCTTCGAGGCGGCGGTAGAGGGGCTTCTCGGTCTGGCGGCGCTGGTGGTCGAAGAGGACGGCCTCTTTCCGGAGCCCTTCGCTGGGCAGGAGGGTCGAATCGCCGAGCGCGTCCGGTTGCTTGCGGAAGCTGAGCCGGCGTGGGCCGTGGGCGATGCCGCAGGTCGGGTGGACGCGGCCGAAAACGCGCTCGGCGTTCAGCTCTCAGCGAGCCAACGTACGGCGGCCGAGGTGCTGTTGCGGAGCCGCGTGGCGATCCTCACCGGCGGACCGGGCACCGGCAAGACGACGCTCGTGCGGGCTCTCTTGAAGGCGCTGCCGATCGACGACGACGCCGTGGCGCTGGCCGCGCCCACCGGCCGCGCCGCAAAGCGTCTGGCCGAGAGCACCGGCCGCGCGGCCAAGACCCTGCACCGTCTGCTCGAGGCCGAGCCGGGGCGCGCCTTCCGCCGCGGCGCGGGGCGACCGGTCGAGGCGCAGTGCGTGATCGTCGACGAGGCGTCGATGATCGACGTGGCGCTGATGGACGCGCTGACGACGGCGCTCGACGATGCGGCCGCGCTGTGGCT
>JANQNY010000070.1 GCA_028279345.1 Geminicoccaceae bacterium | reverse complement strand
GGCTCGCACTGCGCGGTGGCGCTCCCGGGCTCGAGCGCCGCATGCTGGGTGGAGGAGTGCTGGCCGTTGCGGCAGCGCTGGCGCTCGCCGCGGCGCAAGAGGCGGCGGCCGCGGCTCTGGCTCTAGCGGCCCTTGGTGCGGCTCTGACCGTCCGGGCCGCAGGGGGCGCAACGCTGGTGCAGCTCGCCGTCGCCGACGCGCTGCGAGGCCGTGTCATGGCCGCGTGGGGCGTGACGCTCCGTGTCGGCGCCGCGCTAGGCGGCCTCGCGCTCGGCCTCGCAGCGGAGGCCCTCGGCCTGCGGTTGGTTCTTGCAGCAGCCGCTGCGTTTGCCGCGTTGGCCCTGCTGCGGGCCGGTTCTACGCTCAGCCGCACCCGACGCTCCGACTGTTGAACGGTAGACCTCGATGAGACGGCACCGTATCGCGTGCATCCCAGGTGACGGAATCGGGACCGAGGTGATCCCCGTCGGTTGCCGAGCCACCGACGCAGCGGCGGCGCGCCTAGGCTTCGCGATCGATTGGGAAACGTTCGACTGGTCCTGCAGGCGCTACGCCGAGACCGGGCGGATGATGCCCGAGGACGGGACCGAGCAGCTGCGAGACTTCGATGCGATCTATCTTGGCGCCGTCGGCTGGCCGGGCGTTCCCGATCACGTCTCACTCTGGGGCCTCTTGATCCCCCTACGCCGCGCTTTCGACCTCTACGCCAATGTCCGTCCGGTGCGGCTCTTGAAAGGCGTGAGCTCGCCGCTTGCCGGCCGCGGCCCACGCGATATCGACTTCGTCGTCGTGCGCGAGAACGTGGAGGGCGAGTACTCCGAGATCGGCGGACGCATTTTCCAGGGCACGCCGCAGGAGACGGTCGTGCAGGAGTCCGTCTTCACGCGCCGCGGAGTCGATAGGATCATGGATTACGCCTTCGAGCTGGCGAAGACGCGTCGCGGCCACGTGACATCCGCCACCAAGTCCAACGGGATCGTTCACACTATGCCGTTCTGGGACGAGCGCTTCGCGGCTGCCAAAGCGCGGCACGACGGTGTCGCGACGGCGCAGTTCCACATCGACATACTGACGGCGCATTTCGTGCTGCACCCCGACTGGTTCGACGTTGTCGTGGGGTCAAACCTGTTCGGCGACATCCTCTCCGATCTCGGCCCGGCAGTGGCGGGCTCGATCGGCATCGCGCCGGCAGCCAATATTGATCCGACCCGGACCAGTCCCTCGATGTTCGAGCCCGTGCACGGCTCTGCCCCCGACATCGCCGGAAAGGGCGTCGCCAACCCCGTGGCAGCGGTCTGGACCGCGGCGATGATGCTGCAGCATCTGGGCGAAGCCGACGCTGCCCGAGACCTCGAAACAGCCATCGAGGCAAGCCTCACCCGCCCCGAGACCAGGACGCGCGACCTGGGCGGAACCGCCGACACCGCTGCCAGCGAAGCAGCGATCCTCGCCGCGCTCACCTGATCCGAGCGGAGAAGCCTGATGCGCATTCTCGAGATCCGCGAGGCGACCAAGCCGATCGCCTCGTCGATCCGCAACGCCTACATCGATTTCTCACGCATGACCGTGAGCCTAGTGGCGGTGATCACCGACGTCGTGCGCGACGGCCGGCGTGTCGTCGGCTACGGCTTCAACTCGAACGGCCGCTACGGACAAGGCGGGCTGATCCGCGAGCGCTTCCGTGACCGCGTGCTCGAAGCCGATCCGCAGGAGCTTCTCACCGACGCCGGCGACAACCTCGATCCGCGCCGCATCTGGGCGCTGATGATGGCCAACGAGAAGCCGGGCGGCCATGGCGAACGCTCGGTCGCCGTGGGCACGCTCGACATGGCGCTCTGGGACACAACAGCCAAGATCGCGGGCAAACCACTCTTTCGCATGTTGGCCGAGGAGGCAGGCCGCGAGCCGGACGACCGTGTCTTCGTCTACGCCGCCGGCGGCTACTACCACCCCTGCAAGGACCACACGGCGCTCCGCGCCGAGATGCGCTCCTATGTCGAGCGGGGCTACACGGTCGTGAAGATGAAGATCGGCGGTGCGTCCGTCGACGAGGACCGCCGGCGGATCGAGCAGGTCCTCCAGGAGATCGACGGGGCGGCCAGGCTCGCCGTCGACGCCAACGGCCGTTTCGATCTGGAGACGGCGATCGCCTATGCGCACATGCTGAGGGACTATCCGCTCTTCTGGTACGAGGAGCCGGGCGACCCGCTCGACTACGCGTTGCAGGCGGCGCTCGCCGAGGTCTATCCGGGGCCGATGGCGACCGGGGAGAACCTGTTCTCCCACCAGGACGCCCGCAACCTCCTGCGCTACGGTGGTTTGCGGCCCGACCGCGACTGGTTGCAATTCGACTGCGCCCTCTCCTATGGCTTTGTCGAATACGAGCGCATGCTCGACGTGATCGGCCGCGCAGGCTGGTCGCCGCGCCGCTGCGTGCCCCATGGCGGCCACCAGATGTCGCTAGCGATCGCCGCGGGCCTCGGGCTCGGCGGCAATGAGAGCTACCCAGATCTGTTCCAGCCCTACGGTGGCTTTCCCGACGGCGTTACGGTCGAAGATGGCCACGTGGCGCTTCCCGAGCTGCCTGGCATCGGCTTTGAGGGTAAGTCGGATCTTGTATCGGTCATGCGCACCCTAGCCGAGTGAGGCGCGCAACGGTGTGCAGCGTCGGCTGGCGGAGTTACGGCGCGAGGATCAGGCGACGTGAGCTCAGATAGGTTCCGGAGCGTTGTCGGGACACGGCTTCACGGTATTGGCGGACTGCGTGTCCCGACAGTGCATCAGCGCCACTGACGCGTTCTGCGAAGAGACCGAACGCGGCGAACTCTTCGTTAGCGGCTGAAGCTACGAGTTCTCAGATGGCCGTATACGGGCGCGTGCTGATCTCTTCGGGAACCGACGCTAGCTGACGGAGTGAGGCTGCCTACGGTCGAGACTCGTTCATCTGAGTGTTACATCCACCAGGTGACGAGGCAGGCGATGGCGACGGCAGCGGCGTCGTTGGCTTTGAGCTTGTCATAGCGGGTGGCGATGCGGCGCCAATCCTTGAGGCGGCAGGAGGCGCGCTCGACGAGGTTTCGGAGCCGGTAGGCTTGGGGATCGAAGGCCTGGATGCCGGTGCTATCGGCGGCGCGCGCGGTGCTTTCGGGGACTAAGGCCGAGATCTTTGCAAGCGCGTCCGACGCAGCGCGCGCCATGGCGGACCCGCCCCAAGCTTCGACCAGGCGCTCCCCGGCGACCAGGGCCGCGAGCTCGCTTCGATCAAACATCAGCGGCGGCACGTCGAAGCCGGGACGCATCACGTAGCCGACCCCAGCCTCGCCTTATACGGGCGCGCCGGATGCCATGAGATCGGCGATATCGCGGCAGATCGTTCGCTCCGAGACCTCAAGCCGATCGGCAAGGCGCCGCGCCGTGGTTAAACGCCCTCCATGCAGAAGGTCCGTCAGGCGGTAGAGCCGATCGGCGCGGCGCATCCGGGTCAGGCTTCGAAGAAGCCGATCGAGTTGCCGTCCGGATCGGTGGCGTAGAAGAACGAACCGGACGGGATCTCGATGGGGTCCGACACGACCTCTCCACCCGCTTTGCGCACACGCGCAGCAGTGGCTTCGAGGCCGTCCGGAGCGGCGAGATGGATCGTCGGGCCGGTGCCTGCCGCCGCCGGCTTGCCGGGATAGAGGTGGCCGCTGACCCCGGCATCGGACATATCGGTGAAGGCCACCATCGGGTTGGGGTCGCCATCCAACCGGCTCATGTCGCGCCCCAGGACAGCGCCGTAGAAGTTCCGGGCCCGCTCGAGATCGGCGACCGGGATCTCGAACCACGCGCAAGTGTTGGTGGTCATGGCGTTTTCCTCCTCGCTTGTTCACGCAGTAACGCACCGATAGCTGAGGCCTCCTGACAGCATCCTGTCAGTATTGACGCGGGGGCTATGCGCAATGCTGGTGTATGGGCTCAGGCGGCGGCTTGCTCCCCGGTGTCTTGAATGGCCTCGCCATCGCGGAACCTAATACCCTCGATGAGCTGGCCGAGGCGGGTGGCGCCGTCGAGCCGGCGCCAACCGCCTCGGCCGACTTGGCGAGCTTGAAGACCCTTGCGGAGCAGAAGCGGAGCAAGCCGGCTGCGAAGCAGGGCGCGTCAGAAGACGCGCCAGGGGCGAGCGCCGTCTCGCGTAAGAGGCAGCGCTTGGTCTTGTCGGTCCTGAGCCGCACGGTCGCGAAGGTGCTTTCGATCGGGTTCGAGCTGCGGATGTGCTTCCATCGCGCGCCAGCAGGCCGCGCGATCCTTGGCGAGACAGCTCACGGCCCGGTCGTACTTTGCACCGTACCTGCCGGTGAAGCGGTCGAAGGCGGCCTCGGCGTCGGCGCGATTCTCAGCCTCGTAGATGGCGTGCAGGTCCTTCTTGGCCTTGCCGTGCACCGACTTCGGCAGAGCGTTGAAGACGTTGGCGGTCTTGTGCACCCATCGCGAGTTCAGCGAAGCGATCCGACCGCGAAGCGGCGCGCGTCAGCAGACGCGCGAGGCACCTTTGCTGGCGTGTCGTCGACCAGACCTCGTGCAGCGCCTTCCAGAAGCCGAGCGCGCCGTCGCCGGTGGCGAGTTCGGGCGCCGTGGCGAGACCGTTCTCGTCGCGCCGCCTGAGCAGCAGCTCGCGCCAGCTCCCCCGGGGTCCCCAAGCGGCAAGCCGCTTGGGGTGGGCGCGTGCTCTCGCGGTATCCGTCTTCGATGGCGAGCAATTCCTTGCGGCCGTCGGCATCGGCACCGATGAGGACCAAGATGCATTGCCGGTCGTGATCGAGCCGCGGCGTGAAGTAGACGCCGTCGGCCCAGGCGTAGACGTAGCGCCGGGTGTATGCGAAGGCCCCACGTGCCTAAGCCCCCACGGCAGATGAGCGGATGATCGAGAACTGAAGACCAAGGGCCTTGGCCCGCCACCTTCCGGGCTGGCCCTAGGCGCTCTCGAAGTTGGCGGAGACGGAAGATCGGGGCATTGCTGCCGATCACCGCACATCAAAGTCCCAGGCCGCTACGCCAAGGTTTTGGCAGCTTTGTGGCGCCCGGCTATGTGGCCAAAACTATCACGGTCGACGCGCCAAACCTTGGTTGGTGCGTCGCGCGAACGTGGCAATGGCGCGGCCCGCCATCACTCAAGCCGGAGCGGCTTCGAGCGCTCCCAAGGGGTCGCGCGCCTTGGCGAGCGCTTGGTCGATGTCCGGTCGCTGCTCGTCTTGGACCTGCTCCATCGCCGCGATCGCATCGCGCAGCTGCACCTTGGCGAA
>JANQNY010000066.1 GCA_028279345.1 Geminicoccaceae bacterium | reverse complement strand
GCCAAGGCAACATCTGCCGCAGCCCCTTCGCCGCCCGCCTGCTCGCGCAGCGGCTCGAGGCGCAGGCGAAGGATCGAGAGATCGTCTCCGTCGGCATGCTGCCGGTCCAGGGCCGGCCATCGACACCTGAGGCCGTCACCGTCGCCCACGCCCACGGCGTCGATCTGCAATCGCATCGCTCGCGCCATCTCGACCTCGAGCTCGCACGGCGGGCAGCACTCCTGATCGCCTTCGACGAGCGCAATGTCCTCGCCGTCGGCAACCGGTTTCCATGGGCAACCGACAAGGTCATCCGGCTCGGCGCGCTTCTCGACAGCGCCGAGGACATCGAGGACCCGTTCGGGCAGCCCATCGACGCCTATCACCACGCCTACCGCCGAACGGAAGAGGGGATGGACCGCTTGGTCGAGCTGCTGCCGTGAGCCCGCCACCGCGCCTGCTCGTGGTCGTGCACACCGAAGAAGAGTTCGACTGGAGCGCGCCGTTCTCCTCGGCGGCGGTCGCGACGAGCCACGCCCGCCACCTCGAGCGCGCCCACGAACGGTTCCTCCGCCACGACCTCAAGCCGGTCTACGCCCTCAGCCATCCCATCGCCTGCGATCCGGTCGCCACGCGCCTGCTGGGCCGGCTCCGCGATGCCGGCACGGCGACGATCGGCGCGCATCTGCACCCGTGGGTGACACCGCCGATCGAGGAGGAGATCGGTCCGTTCAACTCCTTTCCGGGCAATCTGCCGCGGGATCTGGAGCACGCGAAGCTCGCGCGGCTCACCGAAGCCATCGAAACCGCCTTCGGCGCCCGGCCGCGGCTCTACCTCGCCGGGCGCTACGGTTTCGGCCCGAACACCGCCGAGCTGCTCGAAGCGCTCGGCTACACGGTCGACGTGAGCCCTTCACCGCCCTTCGACTTCAGCGGCGAAGACGGCCCGGACTTCAGCGACCATGATCTCGCGCCGCGCCGTTTGGGCTCCATCCACCAGGTGCCGCACACGGGCGCGTTCGTAGGGCCGCTGGCGCGCGTTCCGGCGGTCCGCGCCTGGTGGTCCCGCGAGGACCTCGCCGGTCGCGCCGTGCGCAGCCTCGGCGCCCGAACGGGGCTCGTGCGTCGCCTCAGACTGTCGCCCGAGGGCGCCCATGCGCGCGATTTGCGCAGCCTCGTCGAGGCCCTGCTCGCGCAGGGTGTCGACCTCTTCGTGTTCTCGTTCCACTCGCCGTCGCTCGTCGCCGGCTTCACCCCCTATGTCCGCGACGACGACGACCTGCGACGCTTTCTCGCCACCATCGACACCTTCTTGCGGTGGTTCTGCGACGAGCTCGGCGGCATCGGCGTGGATGCCGATGCCGAATGGCCGGCCAACGAGCGGGTCGCAACCTGATGGGCCCGGTCACATCGAAGCAGCCGACGTCAGGGCTCGAGATAGACCAGAGCACGCAGCCGACCGCCTCGCCTCTTCGTCTGCTCGTCCTGTCCAGCCTCTATCCGAACACCGCGATGCCGACCTTCGGCGTCTTCGTCGAAAACCGGCTGCGGCGGGTCCTCGCGACCGGGGCGGCGACGGCGCATGTGGTGGCATCCGTGCCCTGGTTTCCGATCCGCCATCCACGCTTCGGGGACTACGCGCGCTGGGCGCGCGTGCCCGAGCGCGAGACCCGCTTCGAGATCCCCGTCACGCACCCCCGCTACCTCACGATCCCCAAGGTCGGGATGCGGCTGCAGCCCACGTTCATGCACCGGGCATTGCGCCGGCACGTCGCGGCGCTGCACCGGCAGGGGCTCGGCTTCGACCTCATCGACGCGCACTACTTCTACCCCGACGGCGTCGCGGCGGCGCGGCTCGCCCGCGAGCTCGACCTGCCCCTCGTCATCACCGCCCGTGGCACCGACCTGAACCTGATCCCCACGTTCTCCGGACCGAGACGCATGATCGTCGACGCCGCGAAGCAGGCACGCGCGATCGTCACCGTCTGCGCGGCGCTCAAGGACGTGCTTCTCGAGCTGGGCATCCCTGACCGGAAGGTCCATGTGCTGCGCAACGGCGTCGATCTCGAGCTGTTCGCGCCGGGCGAGCGCGAAACCGCCCGGCGCCGTCTGGACGCGAACGGCCCCCTGCTCCTCTCGGTGGGCGCGCTCATCGAGCGCAAGGGACATCATCTCGTCATCGAAGCGCTCGCTTCGTTGCCGGCGGCGCGGCTCGCCATCGCCGGCGATGGCCCCGAGGACGGCGCGCTGCGTGCTCTCGCCCACCGGCTCGGCGTCGCCGACCGCGTGCGGTTCCTGGGCAACGTCCCGCACGAGGATCTGCCTCGGATCTATGGCGCTGCGGATGCCCTCGTGCTGGCGTCGAGCCGTGAAGGTTGGGCCAACGTGCTGCTCGAGGCGATGGCCTGCGGCACGCCCGTCGTCGCCACCGACATCTGGGGCACACCCGAGGTGGTGACGTCACCGGTCGCCGGCCGCCTCGTCACCCGGCGCGACGCGGCCGCGATCACCGACGGTGTGCGCGACCTGCTGGCCGATCCGCCCGATCGCGCCGCGACGCGTCGCTACGCCGAAGCCTTCTCCTGGGAGGAGACCGTCCGCGGCCAGCTGGCGGTCTTCCGCATTGCCGTTTCCAGTCCTCATGGAGAGCCTTGATGGTGACCTATCTTGTCACCGGCGGTGCCGGCTTCATCGGCTCGCACCTCGTCGATCGCCTGCTCGCAGCGGGCCATCAGGTACGGGTCGTCGACGATCTGTCGACCGGTGTGGCAGCCCAGCTCGATCCCCGAGCCGGTCTCGTCGCCGGCGACCTGCGCGACCAGGCCGTGGTGCGTGCCGGCGTCGACGGCGTCGACGGCATCTTTCATCTGGCGGCCATCGCCTCGGTGGCGCGCTGTAGTGAGGCATGGGTCGACGGACACCAGGTGAACGCGACCGCGACCGTGGCGCTCCTCGAGGCCGCGCGCCGCGCCGCAGGCGGTCCTCTACCCGTCGTGTACGCATCCTCGGCTGCGGTCTACGGCGATTGTCGGGACATGCCGATCGACGAGGAGGCCCCGATCCGGCCGCTCTCCCCGTACGGAGCCGACAAGGCCGCGAGCGAGCTCCACGCCCGCGCCGGCGCTCGGGTGCACGGCATTCCGAGTGCCGGCTTGCGCTTCTTCAACGTCTACGGCCCGCGGCAACGGCCGGACGACGCCTATGCCGGGGTCATCACGCGGTTCACCGATCGAATCCGTCGGGACGAGCCGCTCAAGGTGTTCGGCGACGGCAGACAGACCCGTGACTTCGTCTACGTCGACGACGTCGTGACGGCGCTCATCAAGGCAATGGATCACCTGCACCACGCAGGATCGGCGGAAGCGGTGATCTCAAATGTCGGCACCGGACGCTCGATCAGCGTCATCGATCTCGCCGAGTGCCTCATGGACGTGCTCGGCCGCCGCGTGCCGATCGAGCATGCACCGCCCCGTTCGGACGACATCCGCCATTCACTGGCAGCGATCGAGCGCCTGCGCCGGCTGCTGCACTTCGAGGCCGCGGTGCCACTTCGCGACGGCCTCGAACGCATGCTCCAACGACGCTGACACCTATTCGGCCGGCACCGAATGTCCTGCAGCACCACGCCGCTTCGACCGTTTGGCCTTGACCTCGACCACACCGAGACGCACCGCCTCCCGTTGGGTGACCGCCAATGTTCCTCCGATCAAGGCGATGTAGCTGTAGAAGAGCGGGTTGTGCGCGAAGTTGATGAACAACCCACCGACCAGATAACCGACCAGACCCACGCGCAGCATGATCGCGAGGTCACGCGCCCAGTAGAGCTCGAAATGGCGTCGGCCGATCCGTTCGATCCTGCCGCAGCCGAACCAGCAGGCGACAACCAACCAGAGATAGAGGAAGAGGCCCGGAAAACCGTGTTCGGCCAGAACCTCGAAATAGTTCGAGTGCGCGGCAAGGGCGCGGTCGCGCCCCAAGCGCAGGGTGAACACCTCGAAGCCGGCCCCCATGATCGGGTTGGTGACCGCGACGTTCCAGGCGAACTGCCAGGTCCTGAACCGCTCTTGGGCGGACGAGTCCGTCTCGTGCTCCTGGATCGTGTCGAAGCGTTGCGTCGCACTGACCAGCCGCTCCTCCGGAATGACGGCGAGCAGCAACAGCCCCAACACCAACGCGCCGATGCTGAGGCGCACATAATGCTTCGAGCGGTAGATGAAGTACGCCCCGGCGACGAGACCCGCGACCCACCCGCCCCGCGAGTTCGTGCCGAGCAAGGCCAGAAGGAAGAAGGCCAACAGCAGCATCATCGCCCAGCGCACTACCTTGTTCCCGGAGTGGAAGGCGAGGTAGTAGACCAGCGGCGCAGTCATCAAGAATGCGCGGGCAACCCCGTTTGTTCCGGCCCAAGGCGTTTCCGGCGCCCCGACGACATTCATGCCGGGCGCCAGAATTGTCACGATCGTGCCCCGCATTGCGTAGAAGCTGAAGGCGAGGACCAGTGTCCAGACCATCAAGTGGATCCTGTTCCGCGATGTCAGCATCACCGCGGTCAGGCAACACATCAGCACGACCTTTGAGAACTCGGTCCACTTTTCCCACGCCGGACCTGGCGCCCAGGCGAATTGCAAGGTAAAGGTGGTCCAAATATAGTAAACAACCAGCAACCAGATGATGGGCGTTTTGAATACATTCTTTGGTTCTTTGCTGATGAGCCAGCCCAAGATTGTGAGGCCGGCCGCCATCGCCACCCAGGAAATGGGCAAAGGAACCCAAAGTTGGTTGTAGGGGACCATGAAGCCTAGCCAAGCATAGACCTGCGTACCGACGAATGGCGAAGCCAGTATCAGTGGATAGAGAGACGCCAGAATAGCAAGCACGTATATATCGCGCATGCGGAACCCTCGTGGTCACACGAATGCCCTGCGAGCCTAAGGCCGTAGGGCGGAAAAGCAATGGACGAACGCTGAACACTCGACGGGGATTGGAGATGGTGCGGAGCGAATCGCCCGAAGGGCGCGATCGCCGGAGGTTTTCGAGAATCAGCCAGTATTTGCTGTACTTGGCGATGATCATCATGACGGCGACGTTGTCGGCGCTGTCGGTATTCTTTGCGAAGGGCGTGCCGCTCGCGAGCGACGGGTTTCTCGTGCGTCTGGGCCTTGCGACGGCTGCCCTCGTGATCTCCACCCTGCCGGCGGCGCTGCTGCTCTTGCCGTGGCGGCAGCGCCCGCTCCTGCCGATCTCGGCGTGGATCGTCGCGATGGTCGTCGTCGCCGCACTGATGGTGGCCGACGCCTAGAAGACCACCGCCCGATCGTCCGCAACGGCGCGAGCCGTCTCCTTCCGCCATCAAGGACAAAATGCATGCTCCTGGATGCACGCACCATCGATGACGCTGCTACGCTGACCGCGGATGTCGTCGTGCTCGGCGCCGGCGCCGCCGGCATCACCGTCGCCCACGAGTTGGCCGGAGATCGCGCCAGCGTCCTGCTCGTCGAATCGGGCGGACTGGACTACGACGACGCCACCCAGCAGCTCTACCAGACCGAGGACGACAACCCACTCTACAGCTACGGCACGATCAGCCGGCTGCGCTATTTCGGCGGCTCGACCAACCATTGGGAAGGGTTCAACGGCCGGTTCGAGGCGATCGAGTTCGCCTCGCAACCCTGGCTACCAAACAGCGGCTGGCCGATCGGAGCCGACGATCTCGACGCTCCCTATCGACGGGCGGCGCGCTACGTCCGGACCGACGTGGACGACTTCGAGATGGAGCGGGTCGTGGCTCGAAGCGGCTTCGCGCTGCCGCCGTTCGATCCCGACGTCCTCGAAACGCGCGTCGGCCTCATCAGCGACCCCTTCAGCTTCGGCGATACCTACCGGCTGCCCCTGGAACGTGCTTCGAACGTGCGCATCCTGCTCTGGGCCAACGCCGTCGAGCTCCTGAGCGACGAGACCGCCCGCCAGGTCCGTGCGGTCAAGCTCATGACCCTCGAGAAGAAGACCCTCTATGTCGAGGCCCGGCTCGTCGTGGTGGCGCTCGGCGGCATCGAGTCCCCGCGCCTTCTTCTCGCCTCGCGCGGCACGCGGCCGAATGGGCTCGGCAACGACCACGACGTCGTCGGCCGCTACTTCATGGACCACCCTGTCGTCTCTGGTCTGGTGCTGGTCCCGAACCCACGAGCGAACTTCGACTATCTCGCTCTCGGCCGCGAATTCGGCATGGCGCCCTTCGTGCAGCTCACACCGGCGGCGCGTCGGCGGCACGGCTTGACCGGCCTGCGCATGCCGCTCGTGCCCGTCTCACGCTACTTCATCTCCGACGGCATCGAATCCTTCCATCTGCTCACCGACGATCTCCAGGACCGTCGCGTCCCCGACGACCTCTGGCGCCATCTCGGCAACATGCTGGTCGACCTGGACATGATGATCGAGGCCGTGTCGCGGCGGGTGCTGCGGCAACGGTTGTTCGAGACTGCCAACGCCTTCGCCCTCTACCTCTCCGACACCATGATCGAGCAGGCGCCGGAGCCCGAAAACCGCATCCGGCTGTCGGACGAACTCGACGCCCTGGGCTATCCGCGAGCACGGGTCTCCTGGCGTCTGAGCGAGGAGGACAAGACGCGCGTCTGGCGCGGCTACACGTTGACGGCGGCGGAGTTCGCGCGGGCCGGGCTCGGTCGCGCGCGGCTCTTGCGCGATCGCGAAGAGCGGATCTGGGGCGATCAACTCAGCTTCGGCTACCACCACATGGGCACCCTGCGCATGGGCGAGGATCCTACCCGGAGCGTGGTCGATGCCGACTGCCGCGTCCACGGAATCGACAATCTCTACGTTGCCGGCAGCTCGACGTTCGTCACGGGCGCGCACGTGCAGCCGACGCTGACGTTGGTGGCGCTCGCCGTCCGGCTCGCGGACACGCTCAAGCAACGCCTCCATGGCTGAGTGGCAGCCCCCTTCTCCGCATGATCGCGGACGATCGGCACCGTCGTACGCGATGGGGCCTATGCTCACTCGGCTTACGCTTGACGGACCGAGGCGGACTGTTGCACGCCCGACGCAGCAAATGCATGTCGAACCCACGTCAACGTGCCGATGGTGCGCCGAGGTCGAGCCGCAGGAACGCCCATGACCGAACCATCGAACGACACGCTTCTGTCCGCGCGAGGTGCGAGGGAGCGCTTCGCGTACGACGACGACGGCTCGTTCAACGAAGGCAATCTCCGCCTGCACCGGACGCTCCGTCATGTCCGCATGTCTCCCGCTGCGGAGCGGGCACGGATCGCCATGCGTCGCCGCGTGCTCGCCCAGGCAAGGCGTGGCCCGGCCCTCGAGGTCGGTTGCGGCAACGGGTCAGAGACTGCCTGGTACTTGGCGCAAGGGGTGAGCCGGATCGACGCCATCGTCGTCTCGCAATCGATGCTGGACGAAGCCCGTGTCCGCAATGCCGACGCCGACAACGTCAGCTTCGCTCTCCACGACATCAATGTCCCCTGGGCGGGGCGCTATCACGTGATCTTCGGCCGGGCCGTTCTGCATCACGTCGACTTTCAGGAGGTCCTGCCGCGTCTCTATCGCGACAACCTCGCACCCGGCGGGCTCATGGCCTTCTTCGAACCGCTCGGCGAAAATCTGCTGATGCGCCTCTACTGGCGCCTCTCGCGCCATCTCCACAGTCCCGACGAGCGGCCCTTCTTCCGCCGTGACCTCCGCTGGATCCGCGAGCATGTCGGGCCCATGGAGATCCTCCCGGTCGACCTCCTCCAAATCCCGACGACCGTGGTCTCGTCACTGCTCTTCAAGCGGCCGAACAACCCGCTCACCCGCGGCATCGATGCTCTCGATGCGCGGCTCGCCGCACACGCACCGGTGCTCGCACCCTATTTCAAGAGCGCTGTCTTCTTCATCGAGAAGCCCGCGGACTGAGATGTCGGCGAGGACGCTCGGCGTCAGGATTGGTGGATCATGCTGTATGTGGTCGTAAAGGCGCTCGTCCTGCCGCCCGCTTCCTTGCTGCTTCTACTCCTTGCGGGGTGGGTCCTGAGCTGGCGGTATCGCATCGTCGGTGGTGTGGTCATCGCCATGGCATTCGTCGGTCTCTGGGCTTGCGCGACGCCCCTCGTCTCCGGCGGCCTGCTCGCCTGGCTCGATCGTCATCCCCCGGTCACCGCGGCCGTCGATGCCGACGCGATCGTCGTGCTCTCCGCCGGCACGGTGCGCTTCGACGGCGGAACACCCGAGCGCCGGCCGGATGAGCTCACCTGGGAGCGGCTGCAGGAGGCCGCGCAACTGCACCGGCTCACCGGCCTGCCCATCGTCGTCAGCGGTGGACCGACCGGCAACGGCGTGATCGCGGCGGAACCGATGGCGGCCGCCCTGAGAGACCTGTTCCTCATCGAGGAGGTATGGGCCGAGACGACCTCCACGAACACCATGGAGAACGCCACCGATACGGCGCGCCTCTTGGCTCGGCACAATATGCAGAGAATTCTACTCGTAACGCACGGCTGGCATCTGCCGCGGGCGTTGTTGGCGTTCTCTCAAACACCTCTGGAGGTGGTGCCCGCCCCCGCTACGATTTCGACCGTTCCGCCCATGAATCTCAGTGCGGTCCTACCCACGGGTCGCGCGCTCTCGGAGAGCTACTTTGCGTTCCACGAGATATTTGGCATTCTTTGGTATAACCTCCATCTCGAAGAGCGCGCCGATAACCCTGATCGTCAAAGCGTTCCGTTGAGCTGACGAGCCATGGTCTGCTCTCGAAGCCGCGTAGGGCCGTTCTCGTTCCGTGATCGACGTCGTCATCGAACCCCTCAAGCCCTCCTTGAACCTCGAGCCGGTCTGGCGCGAGCTCGAGGCGCGAGCCGATGCGCCGTTCTTCTTGACGTGGAACTGGATGGGCCCGTGGCTGGCGACCATCGAGGAGACGCCGTTCCTTCTGACGGCGTGGGCCGGCGATCGCCGTGTGGGTCTCGCCTTCCTCATGCTCACCAACCAACGCAGGCATCACTGGCTCAGCGTGCCCACGGTCTTCCTCAATCGCACGGGCGACGAAGCCCGCGATGTCGTGACCATCGAGTTCAACGACGTGCTGGCGGAGCGCGGCCTCGAGCAGGACGTCCGCCGCGCGGTTCTCGCCCGCCTCACCAGCTGCGACAGGCTCGGTGACCGCCGCTATGCGGCCATCGCGTGGTACGGTGCGCTCGATTCGTTGACCGCCGACTTCGACCGTTCGGCCCTACCCTGGCGCGTCACCCAGTCGACCGGTTCGGCCTTTGTCGATCTCAACGCCATCCGGGCGTCGGGCCGCCCCTATCTCGACCATCTGAGTTCCAGCACGCGACGCCAGATCCGACGCGCCATCGCCCTCTACGAGAAACGCGGGGCGCTCGCGCTCGAGCCCGCTCGGGACGTCGACGAGGCGTTGCACTTCTTCGATCTCGCCGGCGCGCTGCACCAGCAACGCTGGCGCGCCCGGGGCAAGCCCGGTGCCTTCGCCTTTCCCTTCTACGTCGCCTTCCACCGCCAGGTCATCCGCCAGGGATTGCCACGCGGCGCCGTCGAGCTCGTCCGCGTCCGCGTCGGCACCGTGCCGATCGGCTACCTGTACAATTTCATCCACGAAGGCCACGTCTATTACTATTTCAGTGGTTTTCGTTATGAAGACGACAATAAGATAAAACCCGGCCTGATCACTCACGTCTTGTGCATCGAACGCCACATCGAGCTCGGTAACGCCGTCTATGATTTCATGGGCGGAAACGAACGCTACAAGAGAAGCCTCGGCTGCAGTGGCCCCGACATGATCGGCGTGGTGCTCGAACATCCGCGTCCGCTGCTGAAGCTGGAGGCGGCCCTGCGCTACGTCCGCCACCGCCTGCTGAAGTTCGGCACTCCGAACCGCGTCGGGTTCGCCAGAGATCGGTTGGGCTGATTCCGGATGCAGCCATGCCACGTTCGGCACAGCTGCACGGTTTCAAAGGGTCGGCACATCAACCAGGCACGCTACTACGACGCCCGCGCCTCCAGTCGCGGAAGCATTCGGCGAAGAAGGGCGGCGACAGCGTGTCCTGCAAAGAGACTGACGATGGGGATCAGCACCATGCTGTAGCGCGCCTGCGAATGTACGAGCACGTGCAGACCATAATAGTATCCGATAAGACCGACACCCAAAGCAATCAACGCATACTTACTCCGGTGCCATAGTAATACCACACCTGCAAATGCCAGAATAAGATATGGCAATTGCAGCCCCACATTCAACATGAGAGCAGTTATGTTCTTACCAGCGAACCAGAAATTCGCCACATTCGTAGTCACACAGCGCGCAAAAAGAGCTGGATTATCTACGTATTTTTGAATAACTTGCCCTGCCATAATTTTACTGAATTCGACTTCATGCTTTGTATCATAGAAGAATTGATAATAATTACCTTCGAACGGCCAGCCAATTACGGTTGCTTGTTGCTTTCGTTCCTGCGACGCCTGCCAATCAAGATTCGCGAAACCATCTCCGGAAGAACGGTTCTCGCAGATGTACTGTCCGGCGTGGGCGGCGATGCCAAAGACACTGGCGGTCGGAATGAACTCACCGGTGAGCGAATGATTGCGGATGACCCATGGTGACAGCGTCACAAGCGTCACGACCATCATGAGTGCGGCACCGCCGGCGACGAAACGCGTCCGCAATTCCTGCCGAAGCACTACCGCGAGCCAGACGCCGAGGAAGATCGGCAGGAGGAGGAAGGTTCCCTTGGTCAGCGTGGTGGCGCCACAGAGGAGGCCGGCCAGGGCGAACAACCACAGATGCCGCCCCCTGATCGCCGCCAGCAAGGTTGCGAACATGAGCAGCATCAAGAAGATTACCAGGGCTTCGAAGCCGCCACGGCTCTCGACGATCACGATGCCTGGGTGCCCCATGAGAAGAAGCGCTGCAAACAACGCCGCAAGCTTGTCACCCGAGAACTTTACAATAATCTGGTAAAGCACATAGGATGAGAGTGTTATAAGCACCACATTTGCGATTTTTGCCGGCCAGAGTTCGGTTGTGCCAAATATCTTAAATAGGAATGCGAGAAATAGTGGATAACCGGGTTCGCGCAGCGTTGTTTCAGCCGTCTCCGCCATGAAACGGTAGCCATTGCCGGCAACAATGTTGTTCGAGATCAAATTGTAGTTGTCAGCCCACAGATTGAGCCCCCAAATATTTCGCAATGCGAATACACTATCTGCAGCCGGCAGAACAAATAAGAGGAACGCGAGTTTGAGCAGCGCGATCGCCACGAGTAGGACGACCGGGTTCACGGGCGGATCAAGCAGGCGGTGCATGAACGGCGCTCCCAATACGGCTGCAGGGGGCTAGCGGCCGGCGGTTCATCCGGCAACCCGGCACCGCCAGAAGGACTGCCGCCAGACTGGCTGGGTTTGCCCAAGCTGACACGACGCCGGGAACATGGACGCCCTGGCAGTGGCGATCAAGCTCAACCGCGCCGACACCAGGAACCGGACACAACGTGGTACCTACTGGGCATGTCGAAGAACCGTCGATGACGGAACGAATGCTCAGGGCCAACGGTTTGCTCGCCACGTCGACTGCTACAGGTGCGTGACGAACCGGCGCTCGGCAGGTCGGCGCCAATATCTAGGCGAGAGTAGAGCGTCATCGAAGATGACGTCGTCGAGCCGTGTCTTGTGAGCCAAACGCTCCGGTCCTCGAGCGGCCGCGGGCGCCCTGCCCTCAATCGCGGCACGCTCCGCCGTTGCGACCGACACTCGTGTAGGTGAAGCCGGCTTCGCGGACCTCGTTCGGCTTGTAGATGTTGCGCAGATCGACGAAGACGCTGCCGCGCATGAGCTGGCGCACCCGCTTGAGGTTGAGGGCGCGGAACTGGTTCCACTCCGTCAGGATGACGACCGCGTCGGCGCCTTCGAGAGCGGCGTAGGCGTCCTCGCACCATGTGACGCGGGGAAGCAGCGGCTCGGCTTGGTCGCGGCCCTCGGGGTCGAAGGCTCGAATAGTCACCCCTTGCGCCTGCAGCGCCGGCACGATCACCAGGCTCGGGCTATCGCGCATGTCGTCGGTGTTGGGCTTGAAGGTCACGCCGAGCACGGCGATGGTCTTGCCTTCGAGGTCGCCGCCGCAAGCCTTCGTGATCTTGTGGATCATCCGCCGCTTGCGCGTCTCGTTGACGCTCACCACGGTGTCGATGATGCGCATCGGCACATCCGCCTGCTCGGCGGTGCGGAGCAGGGCCAGGGTATCCTTCGGAAAACACGATCCGCCGTAGCCGGGCCCGGCGTGCAGGAACTTGCGGCCGATCCGGTTGTCCAGACCGATGCCCTTGGCGACGTCCTGAACGTCGGCGCCGACCACCTCGCAGAGATCGGCGATCTCGTTGATGAAGGTGATCTTGGTCGCGAGGAAGCTGTTGGCGGCGTACTTGATGAGTTCGGCGGTCTCCAGCGAGGTGAAGACCATCGGCGTCTCGATGAGGTTGAGCGGCCGGTAGGCCTTGAGGAGGACTTCACGGCTATGGTCGCTGTCGACGCCACAGACGACGCGGTCCGGCCGCATGAAGTCCTCGATGGCCGCTCCTTCGCGCAGGAACTCGGGGTTGGACGCGACGTGGACGGTGATGTCCGGCCGCAACCGCGCGAACAGGCGCTGCAATCGCTGACCGGTGCCCACGGGAACGGTCGACTTCGTCACCACGACGACGCCGTCGGAGAGGAGCGGTGCCAGCTCCTCGGCCGCGGCGAAGACGTAGGTCAAATCGGCGTGGCCGTCGCCCCGCCGGCTCGGCGTACCGACAGCGATGAACACGGCATCCGCGCCCACGATCGCATCGGCGAGATCCATCGTGAACGCGAGGCGCCCGTCCGCAGCGTTCTTGGCGACGAGCTTGTCGAGACCCGGCTCGAAGATCGGGATCTCGCCATTCCGCAAGCGCTCGATCTTCGATGCATCCTTGTCGACGCAGACCACGTCGAGGCCGAACTCGGCGAAGCAGGTCCCCGAAACGAGGCCGACATACCCGGTGCCGATCATTGCGATTTTCATGGCCGCCTATCTCAGCCCCACTCGAAGAAGCGCCGACGCGAACGTCGCGCCGGGTTTGTGTCAGCAAATGCGCCCGAAAGCACGATCCTCCTGCGCGATGCGGCCATCCGCTGGTATGTCGCGCCGCCCTCAAAGTACCCGAGTACGATGATCAACGGGCCCCGTTAGGGTACACCATGGTTTGCCGCAGCCGCCGGCTCACCATGTTAGCGTACCATGACCGTCGGGAGTGACCCACATTGCTCGCTCATCCGCAGATGTCGACCTCGCCGCGGTCCTCCTGGTTGCTGTGGCCGGCCACCTTCGTCACCGGCATCATCCTCGGCATTCCGACGTTCGCCACCTATATCAGCGCCAACATGGGCGCCGCCGATGTCTATCCGAAAATCGCCGCGGTGCTCCTGTTCGTCTTACCCATAGCCTTCTTTTACATGCGTGCCCGCCTTGATCAGGGCATCGCTTGGCGCGGCGGTCTCGTTGCTGCCGGAATTATCATACCCCTGCTCTTGTCGATGGCTGTACATGCCAGTCATTATACCTATTTCACCCTAATGTCGTCACTCATTCGCATAGGCGCACTCGCTCTTTACATGGCGCTTGTTGTCTGCATTGTCCAAAATCGCGAAGGCATTTCGATACTCGAAAACGCTTTCAAGATTATGGCATTGTTTTTTGCATTATTCTTTGTTTATTCTTCTGCATTTGAGCCCGCTTGGCACTACAGCCGTTTTACGCCGGGGGACATGCACCCGAACTGGTGGGGTGAGGCCATGCTTGCCGGCATCTTCGGCAGCGCCTTCTACAAGACCCGCCTGCTACGCTATGGATTATGGCTTTTCTTCTTAGCGGCACTGGTGCTCATACAGTCACGTGGCAGCCTTGTCTCGTCCCTGGCGGTCATCGGCTTAGCAATCATCCAAACCGAAGGCCTCAAGCGACTTATTGTCGTATCCCTGACGGCATTGGCGTTCTTTATGCCGCTGTTCATTCTAGTCGAGTACTTCGTCACCGACGGTCGGATCAGCCAGGGTGTGATCGACTTCGTCGCCAATACGGTGTTGCTGCTGAACGACCCCTATCGCGGCCTGGGCACGGGCATGACGGGTCGGGATTACAGCTACACGATGGGAACAGCCTTCGTTACGCAACATCCCGTCATCGGTCTGGGGTTCGGCCGCACCGACGAGGCCTTCATCAGGATGTCGGGAACCCCCATACACAACGGTCATCTGAACCTGATGTCGGATCTGGGCTTGCCTCTCTACGGTGTGTTGCTCGCGCTGATGGCCGGGGCGATCTTCCGAAGCATCCGCATGGGCGAGTACGCGAGTGCCGGCATGATCGTCGGCTTCATGGGCATCTTCATGATGTTCGGACCGCGTAGCGTTAACCTGAGCGTGCTGCCCATGCTGTTCTGGATGCTCGTCATCCTCGCCTGGATCGGCCGCCGTGGACCGGCTTGGGCAGACGACGCCTCGCCGGCTACCGATCGAGGATCTGCCCAGACCGCACCGCTACTGGGCCGACGCTGGATGCGGGAACCGAGGACCGGCCTCACCTGAGAACATCCAGCGGCCAACCCGCCTGCCCTTGCGGTATCTCGAGGCTCCCCGCGTCCATCGGAACGCCGCTCCGGCGACGCGGGGGCTTCAGTACCCCAAGCGGTACTGCAGTTGAGCGCCGTTCAGCGGCGCAGCAGATCGAGAAGCTTGCCGAAGTTCGCGACCACGTCCTCCGTCGTCGGAGCCACGCGATCGCTCCGCAAGGACTGCCGCAGCGCAGCCAAGCTGCCCTTTCGGTGGGCCGCGACGATCGCCTCGGCCATCGCTTCGTCGTCGTAGCGATCGACGAAGAGACCGCTCCGGCCCTCGACCACATAGGCGATCTCGGGATGGTGAAAGGGCCCCTGCCGCGAGCGCGGGAACGCCGCGATCGGCAAGGCGTATGCCAGCGCGTGATTGACCGACAGTCCAGCGGCACCAGCGAGCACGAAGACGTCCGCGCCCAGAAAATGCGGCGCGAGCTCCGTTTCCTCGTAGAGCGCACCCGTGAAGCGAATGCTCCTGTTCAGCTCGTCCCCGGCCTGGCGTTCGAGGGCCGCCCGTGCCGGCCCGTCACCGATGATCGTCAGCGCCGCGTCGGGCAGGCGCTGCTTCACCCGGAAGAAGACCTCGATGACGCGATCGAACGCCTTGTCCTCGCGGATCCGACCGCTCGTGAGGAGTTGCGGTTCGCCGTGCCGGCGCGGCGTCGCGGCCGCGGTCGCCGCGTCGATCGCCGTCTGATCGAGGGCGTTGCCGAGCGTCACGACCTGCTGCCACGGTAGGCAGCGCTTTACCCACCGTGCCCCTTCCTCGGTGTAGGTGGCGATGGCGTCCGCCGTGGCGAAGACCGGCAGCCGGGCGAACTGGAGGGCCACGTTCTTCGGCTTGTGGAAGCCTCGCTCCATGTTCCAGCCATGCGTCCAATAGGCCAGGCGCCTCAGGCGGCCACGGAGGCGTGCCTTCGGCAGTCCCCACGACGCGGTGGAGCGCAGGTTCGATTCGCTGACGATCACGTCGGGAGCGAGCTCGCCCAACAGGTCGGTCACCGAGAACGTCACCCGGAAGGCGTCGTCGGGATCCGGAAAGTGCATCGGAAAAGGAACAAAAGCATCACCGAGCCGATCTGCCGCGAGTTGGAGACCCGTCCTGGTCGGCGGCTCCGCCGCCGCCACCACCTTCACGCCGTAGTGTTCGTGCAGACGCTGGAAGAGACCCACACGGTAATGCGGGACCTCGCGCTGTATGATGAAGACCCGGGACAAGACGTCCTCCTTCTCACAAGGTCCGCCTTCGCCAGCCGAACCGGCGCACTCGCCGTTCCATGGGCTCGAGGCTGGCGGCCATGACATCAGCCTTTGAAATCGTCTCGGTCGGTGGTGCTACCATCGAAGCCCTGCGATCAAAGGACGTTACGCGCTCGTCGAGACGGAAGATGCCTTCCTTCCTCGGAGCTTATCACTGGTTGGTGGCAAGGTGGTGTATATCGCGTTGTACGAGGAAAGGCTGAACGCCGCCGCGCATACAGCGATCCCCGCCGTGATCGCGCGTGGGCGCCGCCGCCCCTGTCACGGCAGGGCGCCTGCCAGCCGCGAACGCGATGAAGCGGACCATGGCCGCCATGTCCAGACACTCGCTCTGTCTCACCTTCATGAATGGTCCGGGCTAATGTCGCCGTTGTTGACAGGCCCGAAGCCGATATCAAGTTTCCGCACCCGCGCGCCGACTGGATGACCTGCTTCAGATCGGCCGGGTTTGTGAAACCGCCGTGATCGCGCCTTGCCGGGCGCGTTTCGAGCTTGGAGCTCCCACCCCTTGATCCAAAGCACCGAGCAACTCAAGGAGCTTGCCCGCGCCGACAATACCGGCCTGCGTCGACGGCTGATTTCCGGCATCTCGAGCCAGTTCTTCAACACGCTGCTCGTGGTCAGCAGCCGGTTTCTACTGATTCCCTTGTACCTCCACGCCTGGGGCGTCGACGGCTTCGCCGACTGGCTCGTGCTTGTGGCGGCGAGCCTCATGGCGACCTTTTTCTCTCTGGGGCAACAAACGCGATACGGCAACCTCGTCCGCGAAGCCTGGGCGTACCGTAATATCGAAACGCTCGAAGACGTCTATGCGAGCGCTCAGGGCTTCTTCCTCGTGCTGTTCTTGGTCCTAATCACAAGTCTCGGTCTGCTTGTCACGGCCCTGGACGTTCCGAGCATTCTCAACTTGCGAACGCTGGATCATGCGGAGGCGAGCCTGGCGCTGATCGCGTTGTGCCTTGCCGGCGGAGGGGTACCGTACAAGGAGTTTCTCCGCGCCTTGCCGATCGCCCGGCAGGATTTCACGCGGACAGAGCTCGTCGTGAGCCTCAGTGTTCTGCTGTCTATTGGCGGCACGGCAATCGCTCTGGTGCTGTTCAAGGCGCCGATCGTGGTCGTCGCCTTCATTCAGCTCTTCACGGAGTTTCTTCTGGTCGCGGTGTTTTTCCTCGTCGGCAGCATACGGCGTTATGCCGATCTGAAGTTGCGGTTGCAGTTCACCCGCCGCCATTTGCCGAAGCTTGCCGACCTCTACGTCTACGGGGTGCCCAATGGCGCGAACTGGCTCACCGGCAGTGCCCCCATCTTCATCTTGAGCCTCGTCGACGTCCCCGGCGTTCAGATCGCCCAGTTCGGTGTCGCGCGGACGGTCGGCGTGGGCCTCCGGCTCGGGCTGCGGCAGATCAGTGTTCTCTTCGCCTTCGAGATCAACCGCCAGAACATCCAGCACGACCGCAGAGGCATGCGCCGTTTGCACCGTATCGGCAGCGCCCTGCTCGGCGTCACAGCGGGCGGCGCCATCGGTAGCTTGATGGCGAGCTGGGACCTCATCGTCGGGACCTGGACCGGTGGCGAAATCCCGGTCGACCTGCTTCTGCTCGCCCTCATCATGGCCCAGTTCGGTGCAGCAGGGTTGGGCGAGGTCCTGGCCGGTCTCTTGCGCTACAGCCGCTACACGCGCGACCTCGCCTTCGCGACCACCGCCTGTGCGATCGGCTATCTGCTGCTGCCGTACACCCTCGCCACGATGTACGGTGTCTACGGCGTTGCGGCGTCGGTGAGCGCGCTCGACATCCTGTTCTTCTATCTGGTCCCTGCGTTCATGGTGCAGCGCCGTTTCGGGCTTCCGGCGTTGGGCTCGCTGGGTATCCCCGCGGTCTCGGGCATCGTCGTCGGCACGGCTTCCTTCCTTGCCGTCGATCTGTGCCGCGGGTTCTTTGGGCTTTGACCGCGGCGCCGGGGGCGTTCGGACGAGAAGGCTGGTGTCGGAGTGCGCCGGCCGAGGCCCCTCCCCTGCCCATCCGATCTTTCGGTGACGGGCCGGGCCATCGTGGACGCCGAAGCCATCATGTCGGGCTCGATGAGCGGATCTGTCCCCGGCAGTCGGCTCGTCACACTCGCACCGCGTGATCCCTAGAGGCTCACGGATCCAACGGATCGAGAGTCTTCGGGTCGACGTCCTCCTCGAGAAGGCGTTCGAGTGCGCTGACGGCACGTTCGAACGTGAGCGCCTTCGACCAGTCGTAGCGGTCGGCGATGCGACTGAAGGCGTCGATGGTGCTCTGTCGCGCCTTCAGATTTATCTGAGCGTTTCGGCCCGTGACCGGGCGCCCTACCTTGCCGGGAGCCTTCTCGGGGGGACGCGGGTCGCGGCTGGTGAACCCGCTGCTGAGCGCCACCGCTTCGACCGTTTGACGCGGAGGGGCCGGCGGCTTCGCGTTGCGTGGCGTGGGTGCGAAGTCGGACAGATCATCGCCGTCGATGCCCGAGAACAGCGGCGCACGGCGCTTGCCCATCAGCCGCTCCTCCGCACGTCCGCGCGCTCGTCACGCAGCAACGCGATGATCTCCGCAGCATAGGCGCGGGCATTCTCGATCGCCCGGTCGACGCCGTTGACCTCGGTGCGGTCCAACGCATCGAGCGTGCCACCATAGGCGATGAACGCGTCGAAGGCGGCGCGCTCGACCAGTTCGGTGCGCAGGGTCGGAATGTCGTGCTCGTCGAGTTGCTCGAGGATGGCGCGATGCGCTCGCGTTCGGATGGCGGCACTGGTTCGGGTGAAGAGGACGACGTGCGGAATGGGTCGGCGGAACGCCTGCTCTTGGCGCCGGACCAGTGTGATGGAACGAGCGGCCTGCTTGCCGTCGAGCTGCTTCGCCTGCAGCGGGATGATGACCAGGTCGGCGCGGCCGATGGCGTAGGCGACGACGGTGGAGGCGGTGCCTTCGAGGTCGACGATGACGAAGGGCGTCTTCTCTGCAGCATCGTCGATCGTGTCGAGGATGTTCGCCTCGTTGATTTGGGAGCGGACCTGCACCGTGTCGGGCTTGCCGTCGAGTGCGGCCCAATCGGTGATCGGGTGATTGGGATCCGCGTCGACGATGGTGACCGGTGTCCGCTCGGCGAGGAGCGTTGCGAGGATCAGCGCGGACGTGGTTTTCCCGGCGCCACCTTTCGGATTGGCGAAGACGATGGTCGGCATCGAGGCTCCCTGGGGGTGACGGCGCACGTCATTTAGTAGCTAGCTACTAGGTAGTTTTCAAAAATACCAGTAGCTATCTTAAAATAGCTAAAACTATGGTTAGCGTGCTAGCTAGCTATTTTTTAGTATCTTATACTACTATAAAGTACCACCAAACGACAGCCCTCGACCGAGCAGAGGATCTCCTATCGAAGGGCCAAGACCAAAGCCCTGCCGCGGCAACGCCGGGTCATCCTGAGAGGCGTCACGCCTTTGTGGAGCGGATTTGCTGCAGCGGCTTCCGCTTCCTCTGTAGGCCCGCTGGAGAGCGTCGTGGCGAGCCTCCTGGGCCGCTGGGGGCGCCTGCCTATGCGCGGGGCTGGGGGCGGTGCCGACAGCGGTGGCTTGCGGCGCTCGTGGGCCATCTGCTCCAGAGCGGCGGTCGCGCCCGGCGCACGAAACCGGTGCCGCTCTTCAGCGCATCGCCGACTATTCATTTCCGGTGACGGCCGCGGCCGTGCCACGTTCAGGACGGACGCACCGCGCGCGGCTGTGGCAGAGAGGAGCTCGCGGGCGTCGTCTACTCGGCGAGGAGGCGCGTCTTCGACCCGCGTCGAGAGGGCAGGGGGGATGCGGACGGCTCGAGCACCGCGCCCTCTTCGACGAGCCGCGCACGCGCCTGAGGATAGACGGCAAGAGCCAGTTCGAAGTCACGGGTGAAGCGCGGCCGCCAATGCGCCTCCCGACCGATCTCCGCACCGAACTGACCATAGAGCGCCTGCCAGCTCACCGTGACGGGCTTCTCCAGTGCATGCAGCCTGTAGGCCAGCCAGAGGTACACATCCAATGCCTGACAGCGCATCCGCAGCTGACTGACCGCTTGCTCGGCCGCGGGAACCGGTCGTTCCATCAGCGCTCGAAAGTATCCCTCCGAGAGCTCGATCGTCAGATCGTCCCCGTCCTCGTGCTCGTGGCTCGCCCGCGTGATCGTATCCTGAATGCGCCACCGCTCGCCGGCACCGAGCCGATACTCGAACGTCAGCAGGCTTCGATCGATCCGCCGGGCTTGCTCACGCACGGCTCGGTAGTCGCTGCCGCCTGCGGACATGCCCATCTTCGTCAGCCACTGGTGGAGAGAGCGTCCGAGCTCGATCGTTCGTGACTGCGTCCGCACCGCCTCCGACTGCAGGTAGACCAGGATCATCCGCGCACGTGGTCCGTACGGCACACCCAGATACCGACCCTCGCCGTCTGCGATCGGTTGCACGGTGAGGGTGGCGAGCGGCCCACTGCGGCGCCAAATCTCGCCGTTGGGACGCGCCCGATGAGGAAGGACGGTCAGGCACAGGCCGGGATGTGTCCAAGCCGGATCGAGCACCACCTCGGCCGCCACCGCCGATGCGGCCGCCACCTGGCGACGCCGTTCGCTGTCGGGTGCCCACAGTTCCAACTGCGCTCGGCCGAACTTCTCAAGCTGATCGTGCAGGTCGCCCATCCGGCGTCTCCGCGCTTCGTCATCGAACACCGGTGCCACGCGTCCCGTGGCTTGTCGATTCGGTAGATTGCGACCAGCACTCCTCTCCAAGCTCTGGCTTCGTTATCCCCAGCATTTCGGTAGATTGCGATCTCACGCGCGCCTCTTGTTTAGTATGTTTAGTAATGTTTTGATTCTTTATAGGCGTCGCAATCTACCGAATCCGTGTCGCAATCTACCGTGCCTGGGTCGCAATCTACCGAACCCGGCGGCGCGCAAACGCCCACGGTCGCAATCTACCGAAGCTGCCTGGGGAAAACTCGGCGGGCTGTCGCAATCTACCGAACGCGCTCGGCCGGGCTCGGGCCTTGTGAGCGCTCGACCAGGCGTGCTCCGGAAGAGCCGCCGGCGGAAGGAGGGGAGGGGGGACCGCTTCAAACCGAGCCGCCGGTCATACCGGACGGAACGCCGGACACGTTTCGCGTTGACCGCTTGCTCGGTCTTCCAAAGGATGATCGCCGTGCGGCGCGCGTGACCTCCGAGACGGGTGGGATGCGGCGAGGGAACGACGCAGGAGGACCACGCGTGATCGACCAGAACGCCGCCACCGAGGCACTGCGCCGAGGGCTCGGCCTCACACCGACGCGGCTCGCCGAGCTCGCGAAGCTGGTTCGTTTCGGCCTCGTCGGCGGCGGTGCCACGGCGACCCATTTCCTTGTCGCGCTCGGTCTCGCGGAGCTCGCGGGCCTGCCCTTGCACGTGGCCAACTGCATGGGCTTCGCGACGGCTTTCGGCGTGTCCGTCCTCGGCCATCACTACTGGACCTTCCAGAGCAGCCACTCGTTGTGGCGGACGCTGCCGCGGTTCGGTGCGGTCGCGGTCACGGGCTTCGTTGCGAGCAACGTGTTCCTGACCGCCACGATCGTCCTGGGCTTGGGCAACGACACGGTGAAGATCGCGATCGCTGCTCTCATCGTACCGGCGCTGAGTTACGTTCTGAGCCGCTTTTGGGCCTTCAAGTGACACGCCGACCAGCAAGACGACGGCCGTTTCCGGCAACGAGCCCGTGCCCGTCCTGCAGACCGGTGCACCCCGTTCCCAATGGCCGTGGACTATGCCGATCGGCGAGCCCTACGGTCATGCGCCTCCCACCGTCTCGTACAGCTGCCTGCGTTCCTCTTCGCCCAATCGCTCCAGGTGGCGGTAGCGTGCGGCTGCCGCCTGCTGTTCCTCGCTGAGCAGCGAAGGGTCTGCAGCATAGCGGCGAAGCCGTGTCTCCATGGCGCCGATCAGTTCGGGACCCGGTTCGAGCACCTCTCCGCTGGACTCGTCGACGATATCCCTCACCGCCCCGACATCGGTGACGAGGACGGGAACGCCCATGGCGAGCGCCTCGTAACACACCATGGGCGAGGCCTCGTTGTGGTACTTGGACGGAAACACGAGAACATCGATGTCGGCGCAGAACCGAACCTTCTCCTGATCGCGTACGAAGCCACGAAGGTCGAGCCGGGCGCCCAGCTCCGCGCTCAACCGGCGAAGATCCTCGCGATAGACGGTCTGCTCGTGATCGCCGGCGACGACGAAATGGAACCGTTCGTCATCGCGGAGACGATCGACCAGGGCGAGGAAGTCATCGAAGCCCTTGGCCTGCTCGAGACGACCGAGGAAGCCCACCTTCAAGCGCGTGGCGTCGAGCTGGCGATCGGGACACCCGGCACGCAATGGCGCGTCGACGAAGACCGCATTGTGCACGACCACGCAGCGATGGTGCGTCCCGAAGCGGTCCTGGAACGCGGCGGCCATGCGTGGCGACAGGAGGATGTGCGTGCAGTTCGGACCGGTGAGGCTCATCAGCATCCTGTGCAACCGGGATGGACGCGTAATGTACGAATACGCATGATGATGCAGGAAAATCATACGTCGACGTGCGCGTGCTACCGAGAAGAGCAGCAAGAGGTAGACGACACCTAGTCCGGCTTCGGAAGAAAGAAAAACTTTCTGCTCTTTGGTGACGAGCAGCCTGGCGACCCCTCCGGCGACGCGTAGCCAACGATTGAGGTGATAGCGGATGCCGGCAACCGCACCCGGACCGATGTTCTGGAAGAAGAACGATGGTGTCGTCTGACGGAAGCCGTCACGGAGCACCGCATTGATGTGCGACTGGCCGGTCGTCGGGGGTGGAAACGAACAGATCATGAGCATCGAACAACTCCGAAGAGCGATGGACGGGCGCCAGTGCAGCGGTGCATGCGGACGCTTCACGCCTCGGTCCGGCAAAGCTGCCCGCTTCTGATAGGTTGGTGTATCGCCGATGCAAACGATCTGGCGCGCCTCGTCCGCGTCGGTGCCCGTCCGCTGTAGCGCCATGTGAAGACGCAGGGGCGAGCGCTGAAGCCCCCGCCGGTCTGCGGTGAGGGGCTCCGCTACCCGAGTCTGACCGCCAAACCCACGATCCCGGCACCACGATCCCGACCGGCCACCGCTGAACGTCGGGGCCCCCGACGATGTCCTTGGTGGCCTCATGGCGAGCATACACCACTACAGCTGACGGGTTTTTTCACCCGAGGCCAGCTTGCTTTCCCCAATCTGTTCATTAACGTAATATTTGATTAAATTTATATTTCTTAAATCCTGCAAAACTCAAGCATTACTAAAACAATAAAACAAAATGAAATTGTAGGTGCCTTTTGTGATCTGAGTGAGGGCCATTCGAGGTGAGATATGCCAAGCTTTATAAGTATTGCTCAAACAGTTTTTCTTGTTGAAGATGAACAAACAAGTGTAAATATCGAATTTGTTCGCTCAGGAGATGTCAGTCAAGAAGTAAGTATCAACTATATCACAAATGATTTCACCGCATTGGCGAATGTGGATTATATCCCGGTCGATGACGGCACCGTGGTTTTCGCGCCCGGTGAGGTGACGGCGACCGAAACGCTGCAGATCCTCCCCGACGGGCCGGGCGGCGATCTCAAGAGTTTTTCCGTCACGATCCTGCCGGCGGATGGCGGCGGCGATGTCAGCCTCGAGGCGCCGCGCACGACCCAAGTCGTGCTCAACGCCGACGAGCTCATCGACAACGACATCCCGCTCGACAACCTCGACGTCCAGCTGGTGCCCGTCGCCACTGGAATAAACCGCGCGATCGACATCGCTTTCTTGCCGACCGATCCGGAAGTGATGCTCGTCGCCCAGCAACCTGGGCTCGTCAGTGTCGTGGTCAATGGTGTGGTCAGCGATCAACCATTGCTCGATATACAGGACGTTACCAATTTTATTCAGGATCGTGGTCTTATCTCGATTGCGCTGCATCCTGACTTTGAAAACAACCCGTATCTCTACGCTGCAGTTGTCGTCGATCCACCGGATGTGGATACGGCAGGCCTGACGGCGAGTGTCTTCGACGATCCGGACGGTGGGGGCAGCCGCTACATGCAGCTCCTGCAGTTCGAGCTCGCAACCGATCCGCAAACCGGTCGGCTCGCGGTCGTCCCCGGCAGCGAGATCGGTGGCGCGCGTCAGGTCTTGCTCGGGAAGAACGGCCAATCCCTCGACGATGTCGCGTTCCGCGGCCAGGTCTCCTACGACACGAGCCCGGATTTTGCCGACACGAGCCTCTACCCGGCCTCGGGACTGCACAGCGCCGACGCCACGCCCGAGAACTTCATTCGCCTCGACAGCCGGTCGCATGGTGTCGGCGACATCGTGTTCGACAATACCGGCGCGTTGGTGCTCACCATCGGCGACGGGTCGGTCTTCAACTATGCCGATCCGCGTGCGGTCGGCGTGCAGAATCTCGAACGCCTCGAAGGCAAGGTCGTCCGCATCGATCCGCTCACCGGGCTGGGCCTGCCCGACAACCCATTCGTCGACCAAGCCAACGGCAATCTCGATCTCAACGTCGCCAAGATCTCGCAGTACGGCCTGCGCAACGGCTTTCGGACAGCGATCCGCGACGACGGCGAGATCTTCATAGGCGATGTCGGCTGGTTCAGCTTCGAAGAGATCAACAACGGTGCGCCCGGGGCCAACTTCGGCTGGCCCTACTACGAGGGCGGCTTCTCCGGCGAGAACACACCCACGCCGGGCTATCGGAACTTCGCCGAGGCCCAGGCCTTCTACGCCGAGGTGGCGGCCGGTCGAGAACAGGTGACGGCGCCGGTCATTGCCTTCAGCCATCGGTTCGACGACCCCGGCTTCCAGGCCAATGCCCTCATGGCCGGCGACTTCTTCGCGCCGGACGGGCCCTATCCCGACCTGCTCGACGGCACGCTCCTGTTCTCCGACATCGTGAGCGGCCGCATCTTCGCCCTCGATACCCGACAGGCCTCGGCGAGCCCGCTGCTGCTGAGCGAGACACCCGAGTTCGTCGTCGACTGGACGACGGGCCCCGATGGCCGGATCTGGTATGCCAGCCTGTTCAACGGCGAGGTCGGCTATCTCACCATCACCGAGACCGGAACGGGTGATGACGACAGTCTCATAAGCTTCAACAACTTCTCCGCCGGCAGCCTGACCATCAATGGTTCGACGCTCATAACGAGTGGTGTCCTGCAGCTGACACCGGCGACGTTCAACCAGGCGGGTAGCGCCTGGTTCTCCGATGCCGTCCCGATCGGTGCCGACACCTCCATCGAGACCTCCTTCACCTTCCGGACGAGCGGCGGCCAAGGATCGGGAGGTGCCGATGGCCTTGCGTTCGTCCTGCACAACGATCCGCGGGCGACGGCGGCACTCGGTCAGTCCGGCGGTGATATGGCCTATGGTGGTGCGGGTCGGATCGAGAACTCGGTCGCCATCCTCTTCGATACCTACCGCAACCCGTTCGATCCCGGCGCCGATCAGGTGGCGATCGTGCGCGACGGCGACGTCACCGTTCCACTGGCGCGGATCGATGCCGGACTGGACCTCAACGCTGGCGCGTTGCGCTACGTCTGGATCGACTACGACGGCACGACGGATCTGCTCGAGGTCTATCTCGACGACACGGCCACGAAGCCGGCGACACCGTTGCTGACGACGACGATCGACCTCTTCGCGCTGCTCGGCGGCGGCGCTCTCGCCGATCAATTCTACAGCGGCTTCACCGCCGGCACGGGAGGGCTCACGAACAGCCACAGCGTCCTCAACTGGCAGCTCGATCTCGTCGACCAGGTCGAGGTCGGGATCACCGCGCTCGATGCTTCCCTACCGGAAGGTGGCCCCGACGCGTTCACCACGTTCCGCTTCGAGGTGACCCGCTCGGGCGCGCTCGATCGGACGGACGACATCGCCTGGGCCGTGACGGGCATCGGTGCCAACCCGGCGAGCGGGTCCGACTTCCGTGACGGCTCATTGCCCGTGGGCATGGTGCGCTTCGCCCCTGGCGAGACGAGCAAGACGATCACGGTGCTCGTCGCGGGCGATGCCGTCGACGAGCCGGACGAAGAGTTCGTCGTCGCCCTGGCACCGGCGCAGGGGGTAAGTCTGGTGCGGCCGACGGCGACGGGTGTCATCGTCAACGACGACGCACCGTCCGACACCAGGCCGAGGATCGAGTTCACCGACTTCGCGTCACCGACCGGGCTGGAGATCAACGGATCGGCCGACTTCACCGACAGCCTGCTGCGGTTGACGCCTTCGAGCCCGACCCTGCTTGCCGGCAGTGCCTGGCTCGCCCAGCCGCTCGCCGTCGACGCGGACACCTCGTTCACGAGTACGTTCGCCTTCCAGCTTTCGGGCGGTCTCGGCTCCGGCGGCGCCGACGGCTTCACGTTCGTCCTGCAGAACGACCAGCGGGCGACGACGGCGCTCGGTGCGTTCGGCGGTGATTTCGGCTTCGGCGGCCCGGGCTCCATCGGGAGCTCGCTGGCGATCGCCTTCGACACCTACGCCAACTTCTACGACCCCGCGGCCGACCAGGTGGCGGTGCTGCGCGACGGCAATGTCCGCAACCCGGTCGCCCGCGGCGACGCCGGGTTCGACCTCAACAGCGGTGCGACGCTGTACGCCCGCATCGACTACGACGGTACGACCGATCTGCTCGAGATCTATCTCGACGACGCGCCACTCGCGGCCGCGGCCACGCCCGTGCTCACGGCGACGTTGGCACTGGACGGCATCGTCGGGGCCCGGGCCTTCGCCGGGTTCACCGGCGGCACCGGCGCCTTCACCAACGATCAGGACATCTTGAACTGGACCTTCGCAAGCGAGGGTCTCCAGCTCGCCCGCACGCTCACGATCACGCCGTCGACACTGGCGGCGCCCGAAGGCGGGGCAGGGGAGGTCACCACCTTCAGCTTCGTCATCGACAGGAGCGGCGACCTTTCGGTGGCGACCACCTTCGACTGGGCGGTGTTGCCGATCGCGAGCGGTGGCGCCGACCCGGTGAGCCCGAGTGATTTCGTCGGCGGCACGCTGCCCGGCGGCACGCTCACGCTCGCTGCCGGCGAGGCCAGCCGGGTCATCACCGTCGAGATCGCAGGCGACACCTCCGTCGAGGCTGACGAGGCGTTCCGCTTCGAGCTCTCCGACGTCAGCAACGCAACGGTGGTGACGCCGTCCGTCGAAGTCGTCGTCGAGAACGACGACACGGGCCCCATGCCCGACGGGGTGACGGTGACCTTCACCGATTTCGCAGCGGCGACCGGCATCACGTTGAACGGCAGCGCCGGTCTCGTGAACGACCGTCTGCAACTGACACCCGGCGCGAGATCCGCCGCCGGCAGCGCCTGGCTCGAGCAGGAGCTGGGGCTTGGCACCGATGGTTCGTTCACGACGGCGTTCGTCTTCGACATCGACAATCCCTCGACCTCCGGCGGCGCCGATGGTTTCGCCTTCGTCCTGCAGAACAGCGACGAGGCCACGGCAGCGCTCGGTGCCCTGGGCGGTGATCTCGGCTATGCCAGGGGCACGGGGATGGAGCGGTCGCTGGCGGTCCTCTTCGACACCTACCGGAACCCCTTCGATCCCGGCGCCAATCAGATCGCGGTGGTCCGTGACGGCACGGTGACGTCGTCACTCGCACGCGCCGACGCCGGTGTACCGCTCGACAGCGGCAGCCTGGTCTACGCGTGGATCGACTATGACGGTGTCACCGATCTCTTGGAGGTCTATCTCGCCAGCGATGCCCTCAGGCCGGCGGCGCCGGTGCTCACGACCACGGTCGACCTCGCCGCCGTCGTCGGCACGACGTTCTACGCCGGCTTCAGCGCCGGCACGGGCGCACTGTTCAACAGCCACGAGATCGTGAGCTGGTCGCTCTCGACCGAGGGCGCGGCGGCGTTGTCGGAGCTCGACATTGGCGCGGCTTCGAGCGTTTCGCAGCCGGAAGGCGCCGGTGGCGAGGTGACCGAGTTCGTCTTCACCGTCACCCGCACGGGCGATCTCAGCCGCACCGCGGTGATCGACTGGGCGGTCGAGGCGAACGGTCTCGGCCTCGACGGGGCCGACTTCGTCGGAGGAGCCCTGCCGACGGGTACCTTGACCCTCCCGAGCAACCAGAGCAGCGGCACGATCACCGTCCAGGTTGCGGGCGACGCCGTCGTCGAGGCCGACGAGCGCTTCCGGGTCACGCTCTCGAACCCGCAGGAGGCGTTCATCCGCAACGGCACCATCGGTGCGACGATCGTCGACGACGATGGGGCCGTGATGCGCATCGAGGCGGAGGACTTCACCGGCCTCGAGGCGAGCAGCTACAGCGCCGAGAGCGCCGCCGCCGCGTCCGAGGGTGGGGTCATCGCGCTGCCCTTCGGCGGCGCCGGCAGCGTCACCACGTCGCTCGCCGGCTTTGGGATCTCGCCGGGCAGCTACACCGTCAAGATCACCTATGTCGACGAGCTGGACGGCAGCTCGAACGGCACGGTCCGGGTCGACGACATGGTCGTGGGCGCCCCCTTCAGCTTCACCGACGGCAGCTTCGTCAACCCGGGCGCTCCGCGCGGCAACGGCCTCGAGGCCGGCAACTTCAAGACCCTGACCCTCGCCGAGCCGGTCACGCTCACCGTCAGCTCCGAGCTCACCATCGACGCCGACACGAACGCGACCGCCCGTGCCCGCATCGACTACATCGAGCTCTTCCCCGTCTCGGCATCGCCCGCGCTCATCGAGATCACGAGCTTCGCGGCGGAGGCGGATCGTCTGACGCTCAACGGCGCGGCGCAGATTGTCGGCGAGCGTGTGCAGCTGACGCCGGCGAGCCTCTACGTCGCCGGCAGCGCCTGGTTCGAAGAGCGTCTCGCCGTCGATGCCGACACCTCGCTCCAGACCGAGTTCACCTTCCAGCTCTCGGGCGGCAACGGCAGCGGCGGCGCGGACGGCTTCACCTTCACGCTGCAGAATGCTGGTCTCGACGCCATCGGCAGGCCGGGCGGCAATCTCGGCGCCGCCAATGATGTCGTGGTGAGCGCTCTGGGGCCTGGCACGGAGGTGGTGCCCGCGTCCTTGTCGGTCGGCTTCGACACCTTCGCCAATGGCGGCGACGTCAGCAGCAACCGTCTCGTGATCTTCCGCGACGGCGACCTGTCGGACGCGCTCGCCGAGATCGACCTCGGCTCCAGCTTCGATCTCAACGGTGGCGGCATCGGTCGAGCACGCATCATCTATGACGGCACGACCAACCTGCTCGAGGTCTTCGTGGCGGCCGGCGCGGCCGCCTTCGGGGGCACTGCCGACTTGAGCGCCCAGGTCGACCTGGCGGCGATCGTGGGTGAGGCGGCCCATGCCGGCTTCACCGCGGCCACGGGCGGGCTCACCAACGCCCACGAGATCGTCGATTGGACCCTCGATACCGACGACGGCTTCTTCATAGCGTGAGGGTGCTGCCGCGAACCATCTGGGTCG
>JANQNY010000061.1 GCA_028279345.1 Geminicoccaceae bacterium | reverse complement strand
TCGTGCGCGTCTCCGGGCCGCGGGCGTTCGCCGTTGCGCGTACGATCGCCGGTGGCCTGCCCTCAGCCAGGCGCCTCGCCCATCGCCGCCTCACGCATCCGGACAGCGGTGCCGCGATCGACGACGCGCTGCTGGTGACCTTCGCCGCGCCGCGGAGCTTCACCGGCGAGGACGTCGTCGAATTCCACCTGCATGGTGGGCTCCTGGCCACGCGGCGTCTGCTCCAGGCGCTCGGCGCACTAGACGGACTGGAGCCGGCGCCGCCGGGCGCGTTCACCCGTCGCGCCTTTCTCAACGGTCGGTTGGATCTCGCCCAGGCCGAGGCGATCGCGGATCTCATCGACGCCGAGACCGAGGGCCAAGCGCGCCAGGCGTTGCGCCAGCTCGATGGCGCGCTCGGCCGATGCGTGGCGGCATGGAGCGACCGCCTGCTGAGCCTGCGCGCGCGCCTGGAGGCAAGCCTCGACTTCGCGGATGAAGGTGATGTTGCGGACGACGCTGCAGAGCCCGACTTGCTCGCGCAGCTCCGACACGAGATCGCGGCTGTGCTCCAGGACGATCGCGGCGAGCGGCTGCGGGCCGGTCTCAGGGTTGCGCTCGTCGGTGTGCCCAACGCCGGAAAATCAAGCCTTATCAATATGTTAGTCCAACGTGACGTGGCCATCGTCACGGCCGTGCCGGGGACCACCCGGGACGTTCTCGAAGTGGCGCTCGAGCTCGACGGGTGGCCGCTGACGTTGGTCGACATGGCCGGCCTCAGGGCGAGCGACGACGCGATCGAGGCCGAAGGCGTCCGCCGCGCCGAACGGGCGGCTGCGGAGGCCGACCTGCGCCTGATCCTCGTCGACGGCGCGCGTTGGCCCGATCCGGACGCGTTGCCGCCGCTCACGCTCGCGCCCAGCGACCTGTTGGCGTTGAGCAAGGCGGACCTCGCGCCGCCGCTGCCGCACCGCTGGAAGGGTCGCGACCTGCTGCCGGCGAGCACGCTGGTCGCCGGCGGGCTGGACCAGGTGCTCGGTGCCCTGCGTGTGGCGGCTGCGGCGGGACTCGGTGGTGCCGACGCGGCGCTCTGGACACGGGAGCGGCATCGCCACGCCCTGGCGGCTGCCGTGGCCGACCTCGATCGAGCCACGACCACCGCCGAGCCGGTGCTGCAGGCGGAGGAGCTCAGGCGCGCGCAGCAGCACTTGGGCACACTCACCGGCGCCGGCGGCGTCGAAGCGTTGCTCGATCGCCTGTTCGCGAGCTTCTGTATCGGCAAGTGAGTTTCACGTGAAACGGCGGTTGGCTCAGATCGGGTCGATCAAGCTCTAGCCGCCCGCCACCACGTCGCCTGTTTCACGTGAAACATCCGCTGGCAGCCGCTGCTCGTGCGCACGCGCCGCCGCCAGCGCGGTGAGGGCACGGCGAAACGCCTCGTCGCGCGCGGTGACACGGTCGAAGTCGTCGCGGCGGAGGACCAGATATTGGACGTAGGTGAGGGCGACCACGTCGGCCGTGCGCGGCTGACCGGTGATGAGCGCGATCTCGCCGAAAACGTCGCCGCTACCGAGCGTGCTGCGTCCACCTGGCCAGCGGACCTCGACCGCCCCGTCGGCAATGAAGAACATGCTGTCACCGGCGTCGCCGCGGCGGATCAAGCGGTCGCCGGGCACGACGAGCCCCGGCCGCAGCGCCCGCCTGAGCCGGCCTTGCGTCCGCGGGTCGAGCTGCTCGACGAGCGGCACACGCGCCAGCAGGCGCCCGCGGTCGATGCGCAAGTCGAGGCGAGGGAGTCGCTGGGTGGCGCGCTGCTTGGCGACGACCTCCTGCTGCAGCTCGCCGAAGGCAGCGCCGCTCAACAGGCCGTCGTCGCGCAGCTCTCGATAGATCTCGCGCTCCAGGCGCAGCGTGGCACGGGTGAGCAAACGCGATTCGAGCGCGCGGGCGAAGGCCGGGTACTGGCCGCGGAGGCCATCGATGGCCTTCTGATGCCCTTCGAGCCGCGCCGACAGGACCGTGTCGACGCGCGTCGCCGAATCGTCGTCGATCATGATCGCCAGGTCGTCGGCAACGTCGCGGCGCAGGCGCATCAGCGCCGCCCGGCGCACCAGGACCAGCTCGTATCGGACCGCGAGCGTCCGCGCCAAGGGGCCGGCGACGCCAAGGCGCCGATAGGTCCATTGGCAGAGCCTCAGCGCACGGTCGTAGGCCAGCTCCCGCTTGGCGGCCGTGGCGTAGGCGGTGAGCCCCTCTGCGCGCAGTGTCTCGGCGAGCACCGCCGGGCCGCGCAGTAGCGCCGGTGCTGCCCGTTCGCCAATGAAGCCGGTGTCGTGGAACTCGCGATAGACCTCGGCCTCGCGTTCCGTAAGGCTCGCCAATGCCGCCAGCATGCGCTCGCGGCGCTCGCTTTCGGGCGGTTCGGTGACGGGGGCGGCCAGCAGCGCCTCGGTGGGCAAAGCCGATTCGGCCATCTCCAGGCCGAAGCTGATCCGCAGATCGGTAGCACGCTCAGCAACCCGCTGGCTTGCGGCACGGCCGGCCTGGCTCTTGAGCAGCCGGTCGAAGCGCGACAGGCCGCCGAGATCGAGCCAGCGCAGCACCAGCGGCAGACTGGGCGCCTGAATGAAGAGGGTCACGAGCACGAAGGCGCACCCCAGCATCGCCACCTGCGCCGCTTCAGCGCCGCCGAGCGTGGCGTCGGTCACGACCGTGAGCGCGAGCGCCACCGTGACCGCACCGCGCAGCCCGCCCCAGAGCATGGCGAAGCGGTAGCTCTGGTCGATCGGCTGGGCGATCCGAGCGCGCGCGAGCAGGGGCAGCAGCGCATAGAGCACGAGTGCGCGGGCGACGAGGCAGGCCACCACCACCGCGACGAGACCGCCGACGTCGAACATCGCCGGGCGCAAGATGACGGGTATGAGCAAGGTCGCGCCGACGACGACCAGGGCACCCGCCCAACTGGCGAGCTGGCCCCAAAGGCTCAGGACCTGCCGGGCGAGCGCCGGTGGCAAGCTTGCGTCGAGCGTACGTCCCAGGACGAGACCCGCGACGACGATCGCCACCACGCCGGAGACGCCGAGCGAGCGTTCGGCAACGACGAAGGCGAGATAGGGGAGCGCGAGGCTGATGGTGACGACCGCGTCGGCATGTGCGCGCAGCCGAACGATCACGAGCCCGCCGAGATAGCCGAGGCCGGCGCCCAACAAGCCCCCGCCCAAGAAGCTCCAGGCGAAGGCCGCCGACGCTGCCGACGGCGACGGTGCGACCCCGCCACGGAGGATTTCACTCACGGCAACGAAGAGCACGATCGCCGCCGCGTCGTTGAGCAGGCTCTCGCCCTCCACCAGGGCCTGCAGCCGCCGCGGCGCGCCCACCTCGCGGAAGACCCCCAGCACCGCGGACGGGTCGGTGGTGGCGACCACGGCGCCCAAGAGGATCGCCCAGAGCAGCGGCATGGTGCCCGTCAGCGTCAGCCCGAACGCGACGAGCGCCGTCGTGAGCAGCACCGCCACCACCGCGAGCAGCAGCACCGGCGCCAGATCGGCCACCAGCAGCCGCGTATCGACGCGCAACGCCGCGTCGAACAGCAAGGGTGGCAGGAACAGCGCCAACACGCCCTGGGCGCCGAGAGCCGCGAGCGCGTCGAGCAGGGCGCGCAGCGGTTCGACCAGTGCCGTCGCTGCGGCCGGGGGCATGTCCTGGCCGAGTGGCCCGGCGGCGAGCAGGATCACGGCACCCAGGCTGATCCCGAGGCTCGCCTGCAGGGTCGCCACGGGCAGCCGCACGCGCGCTGCGAGCACCGGGATGACGGCGACCGCGAGCAAAACGAGGGCAAAGCCCGCAATGGTGGTCAGGAGTGGCCCGCTCATCCCTCGATCTCCCGGCGGCGTTCCTTGATAGGGCCTCGGTTGACCTCGTGCCACCGGCGCCGCATCTAGCGCCCATGCAGCACTGGGACGTGATCGTGGTGGGCGGCGGACACGCCGGAACCGAAGCGGCGGCAGCGAGCGCCCGCACCGGCGCGCGCACGCTGCTCCTGACCCATGACCCGGCGCAGATCGGCGCCATGTCGTGCAACCCGGCGATCGGCGGGCTCGGGCGCGGCCATCTGGTGCGCGAGGTGGACGCCCTCGACGGCATCATGGCCCGCGCCATCGACACCGCCGGCATCCAATTTCGTCTGCTCAACCGCAAGAAGGGGCCGGCGGTGCAGGGGCCGCGCGCGCAGGCTGACCGCAAGCTCTACCGTGAGGCGGTGCAGAGCCTCGTGCGGGCGACGCCCGGTCTCGAGATCAGGGCCGGCGCCGCCGCGGCCTTCAGGCTCGCCGGCCATCGCGTCACCGGTATCGAGACCGAGGCCGGTGAGCAGCTGGGTGCAGCCTGCGTCGTGCTGACGACCGGCACCTTCCTCAAGGGCGTGATCCATCTCGGCGAAGAGAGCTGGCCCGCCGGTCGCATCGGCGAAGCGCCGGCCGTGCGGCTCGCCGAAACGCTGGCGCAGGCGGGCTTTCGCCTGGCGCGGCTCAAGACCGGCACGCCGCCGCGGCTCGACGGCGGAACCATTGACTGGGCGGCGCTCGAGCCGCAGCCCGGTGACGCCGAGCCGGTGCCGTTCTCCTTCCTGACCGAGGCCATTCGCCAACCCCAGATCTGCTGCCACATCGCCCATACGACCCCGGCAGTGCACGAGCTGATCCGCGCCAACCTCGACCGCTCGCCGATGTATGCGGGGCGCATTGCGGCGGGCGGCGTGCGCTACTGCCCGTCGATCGAGGACAAGGTGGTCCGCTTCGCCGACCGCACACGGCACCAAATCTTCCTCGAGCCCGAAGGCCGCGACGATCCAACCGTCTACCCGAGCGGCATCTCGACCTCGCTGCCGCGGGCCGTGCAGGAGGCCTTGGTGCACGGCATTCGGGGCCTCGAACGCGCGAGGATCCTGCGCCACGGCTACGCCATCGAGTACGATCACGTGGATCCGCGCGAGCTCCTACCGACGCTGGAAGCCAAGCGCCTGCCGGGCCTCTTCCTCGCCGGGCAGATCAACGGCACGACAGGCTATGAGGAGGCAGCCGCGCAGGGCGTCGTCGCGGGGGTCAACGCGGCGCGTGCGGCGGGCGGCCTCGACCCGATCCATGTCGATCGCGCCCACGGCTATCTGGGCGTGCTGATCGACGATTTGGTGACGCTCGGGGTGAGCGAGCCTTATCGCATGTTCACCTCGCGCGCCGAGTACCGGCTCTCGCTGCGCGCCGACAACGCCGACCGGCGGCTCACGCCTTTGGGCATCGAAGCGGGCTGCGTCGGCGCGGAACGGGCCGCCAGCTTTGCAGCCCGGACGGCGGCGCTCGCGTCTGCGACGGCGCTGCTCGAACGTCTTGACGTAACCCCGGACGCGGCTTCGCGGCACGGCATTCGGCTCAATCCTGACGGGCGTCGCCGCACGGCGTTCGAGCTCCTTGGCCGGCCCGAGATCGAGCCGCGGCGACTGCGTGCACTCTGGCCCGAGATCGCCGAGGTGCCGCGGCCGATCCTGGAAACGCTGCAGATCGACGCGCGCTATGCCGGCTATCTCGACCGGCAGCGGGTCGACATCCAGGCGTTTCGCCGCGAGGAGCGGCTCGAGCTGCCTGCCGACCTCGACTATGCGGGCATCGCCGGGCTGAGCAATGAGGCTAGGGAGCGTCTGGCGATCGCGCGGCCCCCAAGCCTCGGTGCGGCAGCGCGGCTCCCCGGGATCACACCGGCGGCGCTCACCGTGCTCTATCGTTTTGCCCGGAAGGCCGCTTGACCACGCCATTTACGGCGGCCGAGCTGCAGTCGCTGTTTGGCCTCGACGACCTGACCCGTGCGCGGCTCGAAGCCTATGTGGCGCTCCTCCGCGAGTGGCAGGGCCGCTTCAACTTGGTGGGCCCCGCGACACTCGCCGATCCTTGGCGCCGACATGTGCTTGATTCGGCACAGCTCTTCCGCCACGTGCCGCCGGGGTCACCGAGCCTGGTCGATCTCGGCAGCGGCGCCGGCTTTCCGGGCTTGGTCTTGGCGATCCTTGGTGCCGCGCGCGTCACGCTGGTGGAGGCGACTGGCAAGAAGTGCCGATTTCTCGAAGAGGTCGCCCGCGCGACGGGTACCGCGGTCGAGGTCGTTCACGCGCGCGCTGAGAACCTCAAGTCCCGACGGTTCGACGTGGTGACCGCCCGTGCGGTGGCGCCGCTGTCCACCCTGCTCGGTTATGCTGGTCCGATCCTGGCGGCGGGCGGTCGCTGCCTGTTTCTCAAGGGTGCGAGCGTCGAACGCGAATTGACCGCAGCGGCGCGCGGTTGGAAGATGACGGTCGATCGTCACCCGAGCCTCAGCCATCCGGACGGGGTGCTGTTGGAGCTTAAGAATGTCCGAGCCCGTGCAGGGAGCTGAACCCGCCGGGCGCCTCGTTGCCGTCGCCAACCAGAAGGGCGGCGTCGGCAAGACGACGACCGCGGTCAACCTCGGCGCGGCGCTCGCCGAAGCGAAACGGCGCGTGCTCCTGGTCGATATCGACCCGCAGGGCAACGCGACGACGCATCTGGGCCTCGGCCAGGCGCAGCGACGGGTGAGCTTCTACGATGTGCTGCTGCAGCGGACCGACGCGCGCTCGGCGGTTCAGGCGACGGCCATCGCCGGCCTCGACGTGCTGCCGTCCGTCGTGGACTTGTCGGCGGCCGAGGTCGAGCTGGCGCGCGACCCGGAACGCAATCAGCGTCTCGCCCGCGTGCTCGAGCCGCTGCGCGCCGGCTACGATCTGATTCTGGTCGACTGTCCGCCGTCCTTGGGCCTCTTGACCGTCAATGCGCTGGCTGCCGCCGACGGGGTGCTGATCCCGCTGCAGTGCGAGTTCTTCGCGCTCGAGGGGCTGAGCATGATCGTTCGGACCGTGGACAGGGTGCGGCGAATGAACAACTCAAAGTTGAGAATCGAGGGTATTGTCTTGACCATGTACGACCGGCGCAACAACCTCTCGGATCAGGTGGCGGCGGATGTGCGCAGCTTCATGGGAGCCCGGGTTTTCGAGACCGTGATCCCGCGCAATGTCCGCATCTCGGAGGCACCGTCCCACGGCCAGCCGGTGCAGCTCTACGACGTGCAGTGCGCCGGCGCGATCGCCTACGCGCATCTGGCGCGCGAGTACCTGGCGCGGCTTGGCGGGCCAGACCGGCGGCGTGCGGCATGAGCGCCAAGCGCGGGCTCGGCCGCGGCCTCGAAGCGCTCCTGGCCGACAATGCCGGAACCGGCGATGAGAGCATGCGCCGACTGCCGCTCGAGTTCCTCAAGCCGGCCGAGTATCAACCCCGCCGCACGTTCGATGCGGCCGAACTCGAAGCCCTCGCTCAATCGATCCGGGTGAACGGCATCCTACAACCTTTAGTTGTAAGGCCGCTCGATGCTCTCGGCGAAGCTTACGAGATCGTGGCCGGTGAGCGACGCTGGCGGGCAGCGCAGCTCGTGGGCCTCACCGAGGTGCCGGTGGTGGTCCGCGAGGTGAGCCAGGGCGACGCCGTGGAACTCGCCCTTCTCGAGAACGTCCAGCGGACCGATCTGTCGCCGCTCGAGGAGGGTTGGGGCTATCGCCACCTCATCGACACCTACGGCCACACCCAGGAGCAGCTTGCCGAGCGGGTGGGCAAGAGCCGCCCGCACGTCGCCAATCTCGTCCGGCTAACGCAGATGCCCCTGGCACTGCAACAGCTCCTCGACGAGGGCGCGCTCACGGCCGGCCACGCCCGCGCGCTGATGATGGCCCAGGACCCGCTGGCGCTCGCGCGCATCGTGGTCGAGAAGGGCCTCAACGTCCGTCAGACCGAAGCGCTGGTGAAGGCCGAGGGCCGCACGCGCACGTCGGTGCCTCGCGAGCCCGACCCCGACATCGCGGACCTCGCCCACCGCCTCACCACTACCCTGGGCCTCAAGGTCGAGCTCAAGACCAAGGGCGCCGGCGGGCGGCTCCTGATCAGCTACAGCTCACCCGAGCAGCTCGAGGGCCTGTTGGCGAAGCTGGGGTGAGGCGGGGCTTGCCGGTCTAGCCCGCGTAGCGCGCCGTGCTCCGGCAGTTCTCCAGACCAGGCACCGGTTGAGGTTTCGATCCGCGCGATCAATCAGATCGTCCTCACCAATGACGAGCCAAGTCGTCAACACGCGAAGCTGCCGTGGCTTCATCGGTCTTGTCCGGACCGGTTGGGGAGAGAGCGTTGTTCAAGGAAACAAACGTGATGTCGCTTTGGCTCACTCCGCAGAATGCCAGGAGTTTCAGCAAATAAGGCTCCAGCATATCGAAGCTGGCCAGCGGCGTGCCATGCCGATAGTCAGCGCCTTTGGAGACGAAGAACAAAAACTTGCGTCCTGATAGAAGACCCTCGAAGCCGCCTTTTGTTTTCTTGAAGACACGTCCTTCGTGGAAAACCTGCTCGACATATGCCTTGAACGTTGAAGGCACTGTCAGAATGTGCATCGGCATACCGACGACGTAACGCTCGGCCGCCAGGAACTCGTCCGACAGAGCTTGTGAGACGAGCAAGGCGTCCCGTTCGGCCGGTGAACGTACGTCGGGCGCCGTCTTGATGGCGCGGACGAAGGTCTCGGTCAGCGGTGGCGGCGGCTCTCGTGCTAGATCGCGCCGCAGGATCGTCGCCTGTGGGTTGGCGACGGCCCAGCGCGCAACAAAGCCGGATGACCAACGCCGCGTGTTCGAGCCTTGCAGATCAACGCTTGCATCGATGTGCAGCAGCGTGGCCATGGCGCACCTTTCCATACAGTGCTGTATGGAAGCCTACGGATCGACCGTGTCTTGTCAACACAGTAGTGTATGGAAATGAACGCTCGAGAACGCCTCACGCCCGAGGACTGGATTTCGGCGGGTCTGGCCGCTCTCGCAGAGGGGGGCATCGGGGCCGTGCGTGTCGATTCGCTCGCCAAGGCGCTGCAGATGACGCGCGGCAGCTTCTATTGGCACTTCCGCGACCGACAGGCGCTCTTGGATGCTCTGGTCACCGCTTGGCGCGATCGACAGACCGATGACGTCATCGCCAGTGTCGAGCGTGCGGCATTGCCACCTGACGAAGCGCTGCTGTCGCTCCTGAGGATGTGTTTCGACGATGACGGACGCTTGGAGAAGGCGTTTCGCTCTTGGGCAACCCAAAGCGATGCGGTGCTCCGCGCTGTGGAGGATGTGGATCGGCGACGCCTCGACTACCTCGCGAAGCTGCTTGGCGACATGGGCATATCCGTCGAGCAGGCGCAGAAACGTGCCCGGATCGCCTATCGGACGTGGCTAGGCGAGTATGCGCTTGCGAACCGGTCCGACCAACGCACGCGCTGCACGGATGTCGACGAGCTGCACGCGTTGCTCGTCGGCTAGCGGACGAGGCACCGGGTCTCGACCATGCGGGCTCCGTGTTCCCGTCGTGTGCCGACTTTGCGGATCCTCGCACCCGGATCGGCGGCGCTGAGCGTGCGAGGCGACGGGACGTAAGAGAGAGCTCTACGCGTTCCCCATCTCGACCATGTCTGGCGGCAGCGTCTCAGCCCAGCGGCGTAGGGCGTCGAGGCACTCGAGAGCGGTCTGGCCCAAGGGTGTGATGCTGTACTCCACCGTGATCGGGCCACCGTCGACCACGCGGCGCGCGACGAGGCCGCGGGCCTCGAGCTGACGGAGGCGTTCGGTCACCATCTTCTTGCTGGCGCCGCCGATCATCCGCGCGAGGTCATTGAAGCGGACCGGCTCGTCCTTGAGATGCCAGAGGATCGAGCCCGTCCACTTGCCGCCGAGGATGCGCATGCCTCGCTCGATGGGGCATGGTGTGGCGCAGGGGTTCTCCACCGTCTTCCGGCCGCGCGCATCGGTCTCGATCCGGGCTTCCATGGCGTCTCCAGGTTACAAAAAGGGAACTGGTTGACGTTTGTGGCCAAGGGTAGCACCTCCGCATCGCGACGGCCAGATCGGCCGCGCCGACGAGCCGGAGACACGGTCCATGCCGACCGCCCTCATCATCAACGGCGCCCAGCCGTACCCCTTCGCCGCAGGCGCATTGAACGCCGCTTTCGCCGACCGCGCTGCGGCGCACCTCGCCGCCGCGGGCTGGCGCGTCCTACGCACGGCCACCGCCAAGGATTGGGACGTCGAGGCGGAGATCGCCAAGCACCAAGAGGCCGACGCGATCATTCTCCAGATGCCGGTCAACTGGATGGGCTGGCCGTGGAGCCTCAAGAAGTACATGGACGAGGTCTATACGGCCGGCATGGACGGCCGCCTCTGCAACGGCGACGGCCGCACCCGCGAGGCGCCGAAAGACCACTACGGTGAAGGCGGCACGCTGGCGGGCAAGCGGTACATGCTCTCGCTGACCTTCAACGCGCCGGCCGAGGCCTTCAGCGATCCCGATCAGTATCTGTTCCAGGGGCGGTCGGTCGACGATCTGCTGTGGCCGCAGCACATGAACTTCCGCTTTCTCGGCATGGCGGCGCTGCCCACCTTCGCCGCGCATGATGTGATGAAGAACCCGCAGATCGAAGCCGACTTCGCCCGCTTCGACGTCCACCTCGACGGCCTGTTCGGGGAGGCTGGTCATGTCGCAGCCTGATATCCACCTCTACACCGCAGCCACGATGAACGGCTACAAGCCGGTGATCTTTCTGGAAGAAGCGCAAGTTCCGTACGAGCTGACCTTCGTCGACTTCGCGAAGCAAGAGCAGAAGCACCCGGACTATTTGAAGCTTAACCCGAACGGCAAGATCCCGACGATCATCGACCGCGCGGAGGATCGCGCGATCTTCGAGTCCGGCGCGATCCTGTGGCACCTCGCCGAGAAGTACGGGAGATTCCTGGCGGACGACCCGGTGGCCCGCTCGGAGACGCTCCAATGGCTGTTCTTCCAGGTTGGGCACATCGGACCGATGCTCGGCCAGGCGATGTATTTCCAGCGCATCGCGGCGCCCAACGGCCACGACGAGCCCTTCTCGATCAAGCGCTACGTCGATGAGTCCCGCCGCCTCCTCGAGGTCCTCGACACGCGTCTCGCCGACCGCCCCTACCTCGTGGGCGATTACTCGATCGCCGACATGGCCACCTACCCGTGGGCGCGCGCCTTCGTCTGGGCCAACGTGTCGGTCGATGGGCTCGACAATCTGCAGGCGTGGTTCGACCGGATCGATGCGCGCCCGATGGTGCAGAAGGCGCTGACCATCCCAAAGGCGCAGCCGGCCTTCTGGGGCCAAGCGGATGTGGGCGATTTCCTGAAGGAGAACGCGGCCCGCTTCGCTGCCGACGTCAAGCGAAGCTGATCCGGTTTGAGGCTGAGCCACAAATCCGACGATCCAACCCGGATGTCCGAAGCAGCGCGCGGTGAGCGCGCCGATGCACACGGTTGTCATCCTCCGAGCCGAGGAGGCCGTGCTGCCTTGCCCGGGCGGATCGACGCCGCCATGCGCCCGGAGCATGCAAGTATCAAGTATATCTTCCTAGAACGTGAAGACCACAATCAACCTAAAACGGCTGCTTCATTGAGTTAATGATATCTTTCACGAACTTTGCCATCGGGTAGTGTTTGATGATCTCATCGCGACCCCAGGCAATGATGGCGTTGTCAACAAAGATCATTTTTGCAAGCGTGCGTGAATCGTTCTGATTCTTTTCCACGATGTGGCGGCATCGCTTTTCGAAGACCTCTAGGGCAAGAGGAACTAAGCGACCATCTACACGCGATAGCTCGTCTGCCAGAGACGCTGCGCAGCGCATCGCGGTGTTTGCCCCTGCGCCGGCGGTGGGTAGGAAGCCAACGGCGGCGTCTCCCAGCAAGCATACCCGGCCATTGATCCACTTTTGCGCCCGCACGTCACTCATCGGCCAAGCATAGAGTTTCGTGGCAACGTCAATCGAGCGACCGATCGTGCCGTTCTTCTCTGCCATCCCCGCAAAGAGATCCTTGAGAAACGGTTTTGCGCGCTCGATATCGGTCGGACTGACGTTGAGATGATCCCGCCTCATGCCCGCGGCGCACATGACATGACCTGGGGCTGGGTAGAGGCCGAAAAACCGCCCGTTTCCCCAGGATTCGACGTATTTGTCCTGCTGCCATTCTGGCAGCTCTGCCCACCAGACCCACAAGTCCCACCCGGTGTCGAACACCTCGGGCTCCGACCCGAACGCCAGCTTGCGAGTGTGGGAGTGCAGTCCATCGCAGGCCACAACAAGGTCGAATGAACCGGACGTTCCATCGCTGAAGCCGACCTGTGCCTTGCCTTCGCCTGCTTGTCCTATCTCGGTAACGGTTGTGTTGAAGCGAATATCGGCGCCACGTGCTGCATCATGCAGAATCTCGATCAAGCGTGTACGGGTGACGAGAACCATTGGTCCAATCTCGCCGCCGAGCATGGATAAGTCGACGTCCTGTAGTAAAGAGCCTTTGCCATCGATGACCTCATAGGTCCTGCCGACTTGTGCGCTAGCCATGGCCTCGTTGTATTTGTCCAAGCCATGCAACACACTGCTGCCAAGAGGATAGAGTACTATAGCGTAGCCTCGATCGGTAAACGCCTCGGCACGCTCAACAACGACTGGTTTCCGGCCTTGCTGCAATAGTTTCGCTGCTAAGGTGAGACCGGCGATGCCCGCGCCGACGACTAAGATATCCATTCGGTTTATATTCCTTATTGGACAACGAGGTTCTACTGCCGAAGTCGTGATGCCCCTACACGCCGGCTCTTCAGGGGTTGGCAGTGTCTCGATGAATAGACGCTCAGTCACTGGACGAGCGTCTCACGCGAAGAGTTTTTCTCCGCACCCGCAAACTGAGGATCAGCGATACGTCTCCGACAAGCGAGGCATCGCCTGCGCGAGCCCGTCCTCAAGCGGCGCGGCACCGGCACCCGCAGGCGGTTCAAACTGAGCGACGTCGCCCGGCGAAAGATCCAAATGCCGGCGGAAGACGCGGCAGAAATGGGCGGGATCGGGGTAGCCGCAAGCTTCGGCCACAGCGCGCACCAGCCCGCGTCGTGGCTGGGCCTTGGCCAGGGTGCGGTAGGCGCGGACCATGCGCCGGCGGGCAATCGCGCTCGCAACGCCGCCAAGCGGCTCCAATGCGCGAAACACGCCTGCGCGAGAGAGCCCGAATGCCGACGCGAGCTGCGCAGGGCCGAGCTCGGGGTCATCTAGATGGGCGTCGATATAGCGTTGCATCGCACCGGTACGCGCCTGCAGATACGCGGGGCGCGCGGCTTCCTCCGCCCTGCCGACACCATGCGCGACCAGCTCGAACAGGGCACGCACGCGTTCCACGAGCACATCCGAGGTGGTCGGAGCCCGATCGCTTAGGCCCTCGAACACCTCCGACATCATTTCTAGGAGGATACGGCCTGCGGGGCTGTCGACCAGAGGAACGCGCAATCGGCCGTTGGCTTGGAGGCCCGCCTCGATCGTCGCGCGGGGCGCCTCCAGTGAGTAGAACGCGTACCCCTCGGTCGATACACCATCGAGCTGGTTGGTGGACGTCAGGGAGCCCGGACGAATACGGTGAATGCTGTCATCAGCGATACTGAGGTAGCTGCCGCGATCAAAGTACCGGATGGCGCAATAATCGCGCATGAAGTGGTCGTCGCGCATGGTGTTTGCGGTGGGCCCGTTTTCGGCGCGGTTCGCCACGAACGCGCCGATGCGCCAGGAGACGTTGCGCATCTTGTAAGGCGCGGGGGTGTCACCCACGGGCCTGGGTTCAATAAGCCCCTCGAAGTAGGCGCTGGCAGCGTCGAAACGATGTTTCGGCTCCAGGTCGGCCGTGTCGAAAACCAACTTGTTCAATCGCATCAGAGATCGCCTGGTGCGATTTCGTTTGGCCTTAGAGCTGCCGCTTTCGCTGCGCTTTGATGATGGAGATTGCGGTTAGGCCGACCGAACCGGCGCTGACGTGCAGATGTGTAGAGCGGCATGGAACGGTGACCCGTGCGGCTGCCCATGACGGCGGTCAGCTCGCCGCTCTTCGGATCATCGCCCCCAAATCACTCCCACCGAAGATGTGGAGGTGGAAGTGTTGGACCTCCTGGCGCGCGGCGACGCCGTGATTGGCGAGGATGCGGTAGCCGTCGGGGTCGAGGCCCAGCTCGCGCGCGACCGTGTTGGCCGCTCGGAAGAAGCCGGCGACCGTCTCATCGTCGGCGTCGCGGGCGAAGTCGGCGAAGGAGGCGTAGGCGCCCCGCGGCACCACCAGCACGTGCACCGGCGCCATCGGGTTGATGTCGTGGAAGGCGAGCGCGAACTCGTCCTCGTAGACCTTGTTGCAGGGGATCTCGCCCCTCAGGATCTTGGCGAAGACGTTCTGCTCGTCATAGGCCATCACTTGCTCCCAGCGCCGCTTGCGTCCAAGACACGGGGTCACGTTTAGCTGTCAAGGGAGCAGCGCGCCGATGAGCCTCGCCGTGGCGATCCAGATGGATCCGGTCTCGACGATCGACCCGGACGCCGACAGCTCGTTCGCCTTGGCGCTCGAGGCGCAGCGGCGTGGGCACGCGCTCTACCACTACCTGCCGACCGCGCTCACCTATCGCCATGGGCGCGTCGTGGCCCAGGCCCGGCCGTTCAGCGTCCAGCGTTCGAAGACCGACTTTGCCGCGCTGGGCGATCCTGAGACGCTCGACCTCCAGGGCGTCGATGTCGTGCTGATGCGCCAGGACCCGCCCTTCGACCTGCAGTACATCGGCTGCACCCACCTCCTGGACCGCATCCACCCTGAGACACTCGTGGTGAACGACCCGGTGGCGGTCCGGAACGCTCCGGAGAAGCTGTTCGTCACCCACTTCCACGAGCTGATGCCGCCGACGCTGATCACCTATGATCGGGCCGAGATCATGGCGTTCCGCAAGCAGCACGGCGACATCATCCTTAAGCCGCTCTACGGCAATGGCGGGGCGGGCGTTTTCCACCTCCGGCCGGACGATCAGAACCTCAACAGCCTATTGGAGATGCTGCTCACGGCGACCCGCGAGCCTTTGATGGTGCAGCAATACCTGCCGGCGATCCGCGAGGGCGACAAGCGCATCATCCTCGTCGACGGCAAGGCGAGGGGAGCGCTCAACCGCGTGCCGGCGGCCGAGGAGACCCGCGCCAACCTGCATGTCGGCGGCCGCGCCGAGAAGGCGAAGCTCACCAAGCGCGACCACGAGATCTGCGAGGCGATCGGCGAGAGCCTGCGCCGGCAGGGGCTGATCTTCGTCGGCATCGACGTGATCGGCGGCTATCTGACCGAGATCAACGTCACCTCGCCCACGGGCCTCCAGGAGATTGGCCGCTTCGACGGGGTGAGCCTCGAAAGCGACATCTGGGACGTGATCGAGGAGCGGCACGGGGAGACCAGGCGCGGGTTGCCCGTCTAGGCGCCGATGGCTGTGCGCTCGATGCCCAGGTTGGGGAGCTGGTGCTCGGCGAAGCGCAGGTGCAGCCAGCCGGCCTCGAAGGTGATCGCGTAGACCGGCTCGCCGCCCGCGATGTCAGGATCAACGTCGATCGCGGTAACGCGGCCGGGGCCGTAGCGCTCGCAGGTGACGTATTCGCCGAGGGCGAGCATGTCGCGATGATGATCCGAATGGCTGCTGTCGGAGGAGGCTCGCGGACCTGCTGCGGCGATGCGCGCCACTCCAACCCTGGCGCGGCCAACGAGGTCGGCGATCGTCGCATCGACACCCGTGGCGAAGAGCAGGTCCCAGAGCTTTGCGTAGCCTTGCATGGCGTTAGCCCCGCAGTCGACACCTCTCAGCATATTCAAGCGTCACTAAACGCCAGTGATCGCCGTCACCTGAGAGTGGCGTCCGTCGGTTACCGTTCGGCTAACGCTGTGGGCGGTGCCTTAAGGGACCTGTGGGAGGCCGCCGCCTAGTGGAGCGGGGGCAAGTCCCAGAACGGGCGGGCGCGCTCGGCGTCCGCTTCCGCGCGGGAGAGGCCGATATCCGCCAGCATCCGATCGTCGAGTTCGGCGAGCGCGCGTCGGCTGCGCTGGACGCGAGCCAGGCGCCCGATGCGGCGCGCGACCTCCCTAAGCGGTTGCCAGCCGACACCCCCGATGTCGTCGAGCGCGCCAGCGCTGATCGCGGTCGATCGGAAGTGCGGTTGCGAGGCCATCTGATCCGTCCAGTCGTGTTGCGATGACGTCCTCTAGCGCCGTTGGCGTCGGCGCCGAGTGACCATCGTCACCGGCAGGTTAGCGAAACCCCAACGACCGGGCGCTGCGTGGGCAGGTGTCCGCTTCAAAGGAACGCGGCGCTGCCGTCCCAGAGGAGCTTGAGGCCCGTGACGAACACGAGGGCGTAGATGATGCGGTAGAAGAGGGCGGCATCGATGCGCGGCAAGAGCTTGATGCCGAGCCCCATGCCGAGCACGGCGACCGGCACGAGCAGGAGCGACGCCTTGAGGTTCTCTGCCGTGAACAGGCCCAAGAGCGCGTAGGGCAGCACCTTGCAGGCGTTCACCACGGCGAAGACGTAGACGACCGTGCCGACGAAGCCCGCCGGGCTGAGCTTCAGGCCCAGGAGGTAGATGTTGACCGGTGGTCCGCCGGCATGGGCGAGGGTGCTGGTGAAACCGGCCACAGCCCCCCAGAAGACGCCAGCTACCGCCGGCGGGCGGCGCTCGCTTCGCCGCACGGGCTGCGGCAGCCAACGCCACAGGCAGAAGCCGACGGCGATCACGCCAACGACGAGGCGCACCAGGCTTTCCGGCATCAGGCCGAAGACGAGTGAAGCGAGGACGATGCCGACGAGCCCCCCGGGGATCAGCACCTTGAGCGCCGGGCGATCGACGTCGCGGCGGTAGGCCCAGAGCCCCATCATGTCCATGACCATGAGCACCGGCAGCATGATCGCTGCGGCCTGTGCAGGGCTCAGAACCAGGGCCATCAGCGGCACCGAGAGCATGCCGGCGCCGCCGCCGAGCCCGCCCTTGGAAACCCCGAACAAGAACACCGCCGGCACGGCCGTGGCGTAGAAGAGCGGGTCGGTGAGCACTTAGTGGAGCACAGACGGCAACGCATGGGTCCTCTACGGGCGGCCCGGCGGCTCTGGCCTGCCATCGGACGCGGGCCTAGCGCCACGCTACGCCGAACCGCAAGCAGCGTGTGGTGTACGCGACCAGCGCTAACTCGAGATCAGCCCCGACGCGCCGGGAGAATTGCGCGCTTTGCCCATCATTCAACGCGTCGATAGCGTTGCCCGTTGTCCCGCCGTACGTTCCGGATCGTTGATCATGACGACTCCGCCGGGCGGAGCGTTCGGCACGGCGGTCGTGACCCTGGCCCGGTGGCGGCCTAGGGCGGTTGGAGCGACGATGAGCCCATGCGACGACGGGGTGTCGGCACGGCCACTCGGCCCACAGGAGGCGCTGTTCACGGAGCTGACGCGGCGCTGCAACGGGGGCATCCAGCTCGTCACCCTGGCCAGGTTCGAAACGCCCAGGAACCCGCGCGACGTCTGCCGTGCGCTCGAGGCGATCCACCGACGCCATCCGCTGCTGCGAGCAAGGGTGGAGCAGCGCGAGGCGCTGCGGTGGGTGTGCGACGTGCCCTTCGAGCGGGTCGGCCTACGCGCGGAGCCTGCCGGCGATCCGTTCGATCTGGAGGCGTTCTACGCTGCCGAGGCGGCACGCGTTCTCGATGTGGCTTCGTGCTCCTGGCGGGCGGTTCTGCTGACCGACGCGCGTGGAGATGTCACGTGGATCGCGCTCGTCGCCAACCATGCCGCCGTCGACGGCCGGTCGGCGCTCGTCATCCTCAACGACCTCGATATCCAGTTGAACGAGCGGGAGTTGTGGTCGGACGAGCCTCTTCCCCTCACGCAGTCGGCGGAAGCTGGTCTGGTCGCCGCCGGGCGGTCGGGTGATCGCGCCTTCTTGCCTGCGTGGCCGGAGAGGACCATGTGGCCGGTCGAACGTCCGGCGGCCAGCGTGGAGCGCAAGCCCTATGGCTTCCTGCGTGTCGTGCCGCAGAGGACGATCGCTGCGGTCGACGAGCGCCTTCGCGCCGAGAACATCAAGCTGGCGTCGGCCTTCGCGGCCGCCGGCGTGCAGGCCGCCCAGGAGCTGCCGGGCCGCACCGAGTGGACCGGCATCCTTGCGCCGACCGATGTGCGTGCCGACTGCAAACCCTCGATCTCGGACAACGCGGTTGGGGGGTACATCGCCGGCATCAATTTGCTGATCGGGCCGGAGCACCAAGACGCGGGTCCGCTCGACGTGGCGCGTGAGCTGCAGCGGCAATTCCTCAGCAACCGACCGCCGTCGCTGCTGATGGATGCCGAAGTTCCGCTGGCGGATACGCTCCAGCAGGTGGAGCGGATGGCGCGGGCGAACGACGTCTTTCGAGGTGGCCTCTGCGTCACCGATGTCGGCGACCTGAACCGGCTTTCCGGCCGGCGCGTCGGCCTATCGGAGGTCATGATGATGCCGTCGCAGAACCACGGCATTCACTCGATTCTGGTGTGCATCGTTTCGACGGCGGCCGGCACCTGCCTCTCGTTCGGCTTCGACGATCCGCTGCGGGGCCGCGCGCACGCCCATGCGTTCGCCGACCGCTTTACCGAGGCACTGACGGCGCTCGCCTAGCGCGGCCGAGTGCCGACACGGCCGTGCGCTATCCCGCGCTGGGCTCAGGACCGAGAGCGCGAGCGGAGGCGCAAGGAGTGGTAGGGCAGCGCTTGTTCGAGCCTGCTCGGGAGCCGCGCCAGCCTCACCGTGGGCGTTCGAAGTTCTGCTCGGCGACCATCGCGCGCAGCCGCTGGCGTTGGACCTTGCCGTTGGCGGTGCGCGGCAGCTCGGTCGTGACGACCACGCGCTTGGGAAGCTTGTACGCCGCGAGGTGCTCGGCACCGAAGGCGATCAGCTCGGCATCGTCGGGTGGGCTGCCCGCGGGCACGACGAAGGCGGTGATGATCTCGACGCCCTCGTCGTTGGGGACCGTCGTTACGGCGACGTCCTGGACGTGCGGATGCCGCGCCAGAACCCCCTCGATCTCCAAAGGCGAGGTGCGGACGCCCAAAGCGTTCATCACGTCGTCGGCGCGGCCGTGGAAGTGGAGATAGCCCTCCGCGTCGAGATGCGCGAGGTCGCCGCCGGCGAACCACGGGCCGAACAGCACCTCTGCATCAGCCTCGGGTCGCCGCCAATAGCCCAGCATGAGGCCCGGATCGCTCCGGTGCACGGCGAGCAGGCCCGTCTGATCCGGCTCGGCGAACGGCTCGTGCGTTTCCGGATCGAGGATCGCCACACGCCGGCCGGGCTGGGGCCTGCCGGCGATCCCGGGCCGGGTCGGCGTCAGGGGGCCCGAGGAGATGTAGGTCGAGATCTCGGTCATGCCGAGCGCCTCGTAGAGCTGGAGGCCCGTCGCGTCGTGCCAGGCGTGCCAGAGCTCGGCCTGCAGCGCCTCGCCGGCGCAGACGCCGTGCTTGAGCGAGCTGTTGTGTAGGCTTGTCGGGTCGCCGTGCTTGACGAGACGCCGGTAGACCGTGGGCACTGCGGCGAAGACGTTGATCGCGTGGCGGGTGATCACCCGTGGCCAGATGTCGGGCTCCGCCTTGCCGGCGAAGAGCACCGCTGTGGCCCCCACCGCCAGCGGGTCCATGAGGCCGACGCCCAGGGTGTAGGTCCAGTTGAGCGTGCCGGCGTGCAGCACGCGGTCGCCTGGCGCGATGCCGAGCCAGCCCTGGCGCATCGGCATGCGGCCGAGGACGGTCCGGTGCGCGTGCAGGACGCCCTTTGGCGTGCCGCCCGTGCCCGAGGTGTAGATCAAGAGGACCGGGTCCTCGGCGGTGGTCGCGGGCAGCTCGGCATCGCCGGTGAGTGCGGCGCTCGTCGTCACCTCGACGCCGTGACCCTGGGCGCCTGCGTCGGTCGTGTCGTCGACCACGACCAGCGCAGCACCCGAATCGGCCAAGATCCGCTCCACCTCCTCCCGGGTGAGCTGCGGCGACATCGGGAGGGCGATGAGGCCCGCCTTGGCGCAGCCGAAGAACGCCTCCGCCATCTCCGGCGTGTTGGTCATGCGGAGCGCCACCCGCTCGCCCTTTGGCAGGCGCGATGCGAGTGCGCGCGCGACCCGCTCGACGCGCTGGCGTAGCTCGGCGCGGGTCCGCCGCGCGAGCACGCGCTCGGCATCGACCAGAAGCAGGGCCTCGTCGTCGGCAGCACCCGGGTCCAGGCAGAAGTCGGCGAGGTTGAACGGCGCTTCAGCCATCAAGGATGCCCTCTAGGTCGATGGCGGCGGGCGCGACCGAGCGCGGCACTGTCGTCACGCTCTGCACTAGCGCTTTGGGGCAGCCCAGGCTGACGATACCGATCTTGGGAACTGAGCGGTCCATCTCCGGTCTATAGGTCGGCCGGCGGGACTCGGCTAGCGAACCGACGCGCGCGGACGATGCATGTGGCCAGCAAGGCCAATAGTGCGGTGGCGCCAGCAGCGGACTGAGGTGAGAGGCACCGCGCAAACCCGCTTTCGGCCTCTTTGCGACATTGGTAGCCGACACCAGGATGGCCGCACGTCTCCCAAGAGCGGGCCTGCGGAAAACGATGGCTGACGGCGATGTCGCAAGGAGGCCGGACGCGCCATTTCGCATTGGAGGTACGCCTCGTATCAGACAGCAACCTCTGCCGTCCCAGTGTCCCAATATGATCCTTCCTTGCGATTGATGAGCGATTTGAGCACTTGCAAGATCTTGTCGGTGTCGTGGACAGTTTAATATTTGATTTTTCTTAAAAAATCTCTTCGATATTACAGAGACCAAAAGTGATAGTATCATATAATATAGAGAAATCCTCATCTAGTTTTGACCATCGCATACCTGCAATTGGGCGCCAAACAGACCTCGCATGGTACGCTTTGCCCGGCGTCGGACACATGCACGTGATGTTCCGGTGGGTTGGAATGTCTCATCCTGTCTCGTTTGAGACAGTTACGCCGCCCACGGCCTGCGTCTGAGACTTCGTCATTGCCTTTGGCGCCGTCCGGTCCTGACAATCCTGGTGGCTTTTAGACGGCGGCAAGCCTGGGCGAGACGGATGAAAGCCGATGCAGCCGTTGGCGATGGCTCCTCGGTTCTTGTGGCGGGTGCCGGGCGAGCCGCTCAGAAAGACCCACGTACGACCTTCGCGAATGAGCGCGCCCCAGATTCGGCCTAAAAGAGAAGCGCAAGTCAGGAGGAAACTTATGCAACTAAACAGGGATGATTTGCTGAAGGCTTATCGTACGATGGCGACGGCCCGGCACTTCGAGGAAAGTGTTTTCGAGAATTTCTCGGAAGGGAGAATTCCCGGCTTTGTGCACCTGTCTGCCGGACAGGAAGCAACAGCGGCCGGTGTGATGATGGCACTTGATGAGCGCGACTGGGTCGCCACCACGCACCGTGGCCACGGCCATTGTATCGCTCGCGGCATGGACCTGCAGGAAACGATGGACGAGATCTATGGCGCGTCTAGCGGCATCTGCGGTGGTAAGGGCGGCTCAATGCATATCGCCGACCTCGACAAAGGGATGCTGGGTGCAAACGGAATCATCGGCGCAACGGGGCCTTTGGCGGTCGGGGCCGGCCTTTCGGCAAAGGCTAAAGGCGACAACGGGGTCGCTGTGGCCTTCTTTGGCGATGGCGGCTCGAACCAAGGCTTGACTTTCGAAGCCTTCAATCTGGCGAACATCTGGAAGCTACCGGTAATCTTCATTTGCGAAGACAATGGATATGCCGAGGCTACGCCCTCGTCCTACTCGGTGGCAGGCACGCAGGTGGACCGTGCATACGGGTTCGGAATGCCGGGCGTGGAGGTCGACGGCTTCGACTTCTTTGCGGTCCACGAAGCGACAAGAGATGCCGTCGAACGTGTTCGGCGCGGCGATGGCCCCAGCCTGATCCACATCAAGACCGCCCGATACTATGGCCACTTTGTCGGGGATGCGCAGACCTACCGAGCGGAAGGCGAGATCGACATGCTCCGCGCCGATAAGGACTGCCTGAAAATCTTCCGCGAGAAAGTCGTGGGGGCGGGACTGCTGAGTCGTGAACAGCTTGATGAGATCTTTGAAGAGGAAAAAGAACGGGTTGAGAAAGCCACGCTAGCCGCTCACGCCGCGCCGCGTGCCACCAAGGACGATCTCATGACCGATGTTTACGGCGTTTACTGAGCGGGAGGCCTGAGAATGCCTAAGAAATCGTATAGGAACGCCATTAACGAGGCGATGGCAGGCGAGATGCGCCGCGACAGTTCTGTCATCCTGATGGGTGAAGACGTGTCCGGCGGAACCGGCGCGCCGGGCGAGGACGATGCCTGGGGCGGCGTGCTGGGAGTGACCAAGGGTTTGTACTCCGAGTTCGGGGCCTCGCGGGTGCTGGACACGCCGATCTCGGAAGGTGGGTTCGTCGGTGCGGCTGCAGGTGCTGCGATCACAGGCCTGCGCCCTATCGTTGAGGTGATGTTTGTCGACTTCCTCGGAGTCTGCCTGGACGGAATCTACAACCAGGCGGGAAAGTTCCGCTACATGTTTGGCGGTAAGGCGGAAACCCCGCTGGTCGTCAGAACGATGTACGGTGCGGGTCTGAGGGCTGCGTCTCAACACAGCCAGACGCTTTACTCCATATTCGCCCATGTGCCCGGCGTGAAAGTGGTCGTGCCCTCGAACCCCTATGACGCCAAGGGGCTGTTGATCCAGGCCATTCGTGACAACGATCCCGTCGTCTTTTTCGAACACAAGATGATGTACGACGATGAAGGCGACGTTCCTGACGAATCGTACACGATTCCTTTTGGTGAGGCGAACGTGCTTCGCGACGGCGAGGACGTCACGATCGTCGCGATTGGCAAGATGGTGCACCTGGCCAACAAAGCCGCCGAAAATCTGGCGAAGGACGGCATTTCCTGCACTGTGATCGACCTGCGTACGCTTTCGCCCCTGGATGAGGAAACGATCCTCGAAGAGGTCGAAACGACCGGTCGCCTGGTCGTCGTAGATGAGAGCCACCCCCGTTGTTCCGTGGCGGCCGATGTTTCGTCCATCGTGGCTGAAAAAGCGTTCAAATCGCTGAAAGCCGGAATCGGGAAAGTCACAGCTCCGCACTGCCCGGTCCCGTTCTCGCCCGAGCTTGAAGACCTCTACATTCCGAAGATCGCGGACGTCGAAGCCGCAGTTCGCCGGACTATGGCCTAGCCACCGATCGCCCGAGTGAAAAGAGGCAGCTGTCGCCCGGGCCGCCGCCGAAGCTCTCCGAATAGGGAAGCGTCACATGAGCGCACAGAACATCTATCCCATTGTTATGCCCAAATGGGGTCTGTCGATGACGGAGGGTAAAGTCGTCAAGTGGGCTGTCGCCGAGGGAGAAAAAGTAGAAAAGAACCAAGAACTTCTCGAAATCGAGACAACAAAGATTACCAACGTCTATGAGTCGACAAAATCGGGTGTGCTACGTCGTCAGTTTGCTCCGCTGAACGAGGACATTCCGATTGGCTCGCTGCTAGGCGTGATCAGTGACGCTGGCATCGATGACAGCGCAATTGATGCGTTCATCGAGGACTTCTTGGCCAACTATGTGCCACCAGCCATCGATGGCGAGGGCGGACCCTCGCCGATCGCAGTGGTAGAGGTTGACGGGCGCAAGATCTCGTACATGCGCGCCAATGAAGATGCCGACGCGGTTCCGGTGCTGCTCATCCACGGCTTTGGCGGTGATGCAAACAACTGGGTTCTCAATCAGGAGCAGCTGGCAAGAGCGCGGGCCGTCTACGCACTGGATCTGATTGGACATGGCGCCTCGAGCAAGGATGTGGGCGACGGGACGATAAATACGATCGTGGACTCCGTCGCCGGCTTCCTGGATGCGCTCGAGATCGACCAGGTGCATCTCGTCGGGCATTCGCTGGGCGCGGCGTGCGCCATTTTGCTGGCCGAGCGTTTGGCGCAGCGGGCGGCCAGCCTGACCGGCATCGCTCCAGTGGGCTTGAGCGAAGAGGTCAACGCGGATTTCCTGGCGCAGTACTTGACCGCCGAGCGCCGACGCCCGGTCAAGGCCGTGCTTCAGATGTTGGTGAATAACCCCGACCTCGTGAACAGCGAAATGGTCGAGGATTTCCAAAAGTACAAACGCCTCGAAGGCAGCACCGAAGCCATGTCGCGCATCGCCTCGAGCGTCATGCCCGACGGCAAGCAGCAGCATGATCTGCGGCCCGTGCTCTTTGGGCTGCTGTGCCCACGCCTGATCATCTGGGGGGCACAAGATCGGATCATTGACCCGTCGGCAACCGACGGGATGCCGGAAACCATCCATGTCGAGATTGTCGAAGGAGCCGGGCACCTGCCGCAATTGGAAGCGGCGGATGTCGTCAATGCGCTGATCGAAAGGCACATCGAACAGATCGGATGACGCGTAGCGTGCAATGCAACGGGCAGCCCCCCAAGAAATCAGTGGATGGCGGGAAACGGATCGCGCCCGCTGTGCATGAGAACGCGGCACCTCACACCGAAACGTTCACGGTTAGGACGACACCATGACCGACACGAAGTCCAGTTTGCTCAGTTTGAACACCCGCTTCGCCGCCCTGCACAAGACGAGTCCGGCCTCCATGAGCGCATTTCAGAGTTTGATGGGCGAGGCCTCGAAAGCCGGCAAGCTCTCGACAGGCCTTAAGGAACTGGTGGCTCTGGCATTGGCCGTCGCTAAGGGCTGTGACGACTGCATCATATTTCATGCAAGTCAGGCGAAGTCACACGGCGTCGGCCGCGAGGAACTGGGTGAAATACTTGCAGTTTGCATAGAAATGGGCGGCGGTCCAGGTGCTGTCTATTCAGCAAAAGCGCTGGAGGTATTTGATAATCTCTGAAGCAAGAGGGCGGCGAGTCTGCACTCAAGGAGGCCTCTATCTCGTGAACGGTGCGCACTCTCGCTGCTTGCAAAGCAAATCGAACACCAAACTCGCCGACGGAACTCGTTCAACATGCGCCATGACAAGACCACGTTTTCCAGCCGTAAGCGGCCGAAGGTTGGGGATCAGCGCAGGGTAGTAACACCTAAGGCTTCTCCCAGGCGCCCAAGAATACGCAACAGGAGGCGACAAGAGTGAAGGCAGCAGTCTATCACGGGCGCGGCGACGTCCGCGTCGAGGACCGCCCCGAGCCCCAGCTCAGGCCCGGCACGGTAAAGGTGCAGGTCGACTGGTGCGGGATCTGCGGCACGGACTTGCATGAGTACGAGGAGGGACCGATCTTCGTGCCGCCGGCTAGCAAACCGCACCCGCTCACTGGCGTCTGCTTGCCGGTCATCCTCGGCCATGAGTTCGCCGGCACGGTCTCGGAGGTCGGTGCCGAGGTCACCGGACTGCGCGAGGGCGATCGGGTTGCAGTCGATCCGATCTACGCCTGCGGAACCTGTGACGAGTGCCGCCGCGGCGATCATCATCTGTGCCGCTCGCTCGGTTTTCACGGCCTGTCGGGCGGTGGTGGAGGCTTCTCGACGACGACCGTCGTGCAGGCCCAGCGCACCTACCAACTCGGCAACCTCAGTAGCGAGGTCGGGGCCATGGTCGAGCCGCTGGCCGTGGCCTTCCACGCCACGCGCCAGTCCGATCTGCGACCGGGCGACAGCGCCATCGTTTACGGGGCCGGGCCAATCGGCCAAGCCATGATCTGCTGCCTCAAGGCTGCCGGCGCCGGCCTGATCGCCATGGTCGAGGTTGCCGCCGCTCGCCAGGAGATGGCCCGCGCGCTCAAGGCCGATCTCGTGCTGGATCCGCGCCGGGACGATGTTGAGCAGGAGATCCTGAATGCGACGGACGGGCGCGGCGCCGACGTGGCCTTCGACTGCGCCGGCGTGGATGCCGCGGTCGAGTCGGCAATGGCCACGGTGAAACGCGGTGGGACCTACGTGATGGTCGCCGTTTGGGGCCATCCCGCCAGCGTCGACATGCTTGCGCTCGTCCTGCGCGAGATCAAGCTCGTCGGCTCCATTGCCTACAATCGCGACTTTCCGCGAGTCATCAACCTGTTGAAGGACGGCCGCATCGACCCGACGCCGATGATCACCAAGCGCATCAAGTTGGACGAGATCGTCTCGGGCGGCTTTGAGGAGTTGCTCGCGAACCGTGACCGTCACGTTAAGATTCTGGTGCGCGCGAGCTGACGCCCTTTAAGCGACGCGATCCTGCAGGAGACCCTCGGACGGAGCATCTTCCCTACCTGCGTCCGGGCCCACTTCGCCACACCCCGTTCGTGAGGCAGCGATGACCTTCTCCCTCGCTTGCCGTGATGGATTCAGCGATGACCGGGAGGCGCGCCGAAAAGACGTTGGTTCCTGCGTTCGCAGTGGCTTACAAGTTTCCCATAAGAACAAGGCGGATGTCAGGGATGGAAACTCGCCACAGCCCCGACAATGAGATTGCCGCGTCGTGGGAACGTTGCGAGCGGCAGCATAACCTCGTGCGGGACACAACCTATCCGATCCTGCGCCTGCGATCTTCCGAGGTGACTCCCCGCTTCGAACAATTGGTCGAGCGCACTGGCGGCCGCCGAGGCATAATTCGCCAGCTGGCAGAGATCGCCGTTGCTGCCGGGCAGTGCCTTGTAGTGAGCGACGCCGACCGAATCCTAGTGCGACTGGAGTGCAAGAACAAAGGCCACTCGGAGTTCGAGGACTACGGCATAGCACTCGGCAGTTGCTGGGACGAACGGGTCGCAGGGACGAACGGTGTCGCCATGGCCATCGCGCAAATGAAAGCCTTCACAGTGCGCGGAAAAGATCACTTCTATTCGAAGCTTCAGCCGGTCGCCTGCACCGGGGTACCACTTGTCGATGCCGAGAACCAGATCATCGGCGCGATCAGTCTTTCGACGATCGACCGAGGAACCCCAGCGGAGTTCATTTTCGCGCGACAGCTGCTGAGCGCGGCCGCTAGTAAAATTCAGCGCATCCTCTTCGAACAGCGTTATCGGGACGCGATGATGATCTCGGTCTCGACGTCTGGGCATGACGCGTTTCTGACAAGCAATGAACTTGTTGCGGTCGACGAGGCGGGGATGATTCTTGGGGCAACTGCCCAGGCTCATCAACTCATACAGATGGCCGAGTCGTCCGACCTCCTGGGTAGATCGTTCGAGGCTGTGTTCGGTACCGGGACCGAGGCTCTCGGTCGCGTCCCGGAGCGCGTTCTCAGCACACGTTTCGACACTGGGCCTACACTAAGGTTTTCCGTGCTACAGCCGAACGTCATCGTGTATCCCGGACGAGGTTGGCGAGGGTCGCCTGCGAAGCACAAGCCGAGCCGAGTTCGTCGGCGTTTGTCGCCCAAGCTCCGCGAGTTGGCTATCGGCAGCGAAGCCATGGCTGATGTCCTCCAGCGAGCCCAAACCCATTTCGAGCTAGCGCTTCCCTTCACTATCGAAGGCGAGTCCGGTACCGGCAAATCGGCCCTTATCGCCGCCCTTCAGCGCACGGCGAACCTACCCCAGTCGCAGATGGCTACGATCGATTGCGCATTGCTCGATCGTCACGCTGAGGATCAGAGCTATGTTGAGACCGTTCTTGGGCGGGCTCGTGTGATCGACGCACTTGATGCCTCCGATCGCGACACTGATACGCTGGTCTTCGACAACGTCGATGAAATGCCTGCCTACGGTCAGGCAAGGCTTCGCAATCTGCTGGGCGCATTGGAAGCCAGCGACAGCACCCTTGAGGGAGGGTGGCCAGTGTCCGCCATTCGGGTCGTCGCCACCAGCCGAAAGCCGCTCAAGGAAGCCGTCAAGAACGGCCAGTTTAGGGATGATCTCTATTTCCTGCTTGGCAATGCCCGATTTGAGCTGCCTCCGCTTCGAGAACGAGAGCGTCCCGAAGCCCTCGCACGCGCACTTGCCTCTCGCATGGCTGGAGCGAAAGTAGAAGTGACCGCGGAAGCCGTCGACGCGATCAGGCGCCACGCTTGGCCGGGCAATGTGCGGGCAATGCGAAGCGCCTTACGGCAGTCGCTTCTTGCGGGCGATGGCCGCCGGATTTCGCTCCTTGATTTGCTGGCGTCGTCCGAGTTTGGCGACCCCGAACGCAGTCCGTCGCTGAGCGGTGGAAGTCGGCGGGCAATCCCAAGGCGGCCCTACGACGAAATGACTCTGCTTCTGGACGCCCTTCTTGGCGCGCATTGGAATGTATCGCGGGCGGCTCGCAACCTTGGTATTGGCCGGGCGACAATTCATCGCAAAATGCTTCAGTATGGGATCGCCCGACCCGCAAAGCCGAGGTCTCCATAACCTCGGCCCGGACCAGATCCGACGGGGCAAGTCTTGCGTGAGGGCAACGTTGTCAAATCTTGACGACGACCTTTCCGATTGCACGACCGCCGGTCAGGCGATCATGGGCTTGGCCGATCTCTGATAGTCCGAACTGCGTGTCGTCGAGGACCGGTTTTACCGCGCCCGCATCTACGATCTCAGCCAACTTCGCCAGGATCGCACCATGCTCCTCCCGCTTGAAGTTGTGCAGCATCGGGATGAGCATGAAGACCACGTGCAAAGAGAGGCCTTTGAAGTGCGCGACGCTGAGATCCAGCTCGACTAGGGACACTGTCGATACGACGTTCGCATTCAGCGCTGCAGCGTCGAACGAATTCGCCATGTTGGCGCCGCCGACTGAGTCGTAGACAACGTCGAAACCTACTCCGTCTGTGAGACGGTCGACGTAGTCCGGCACCGCCTCGACTCGATAGTCGATTGCCGTCGCACCCAGCGCCTCGATCACCGCCAGCTTCTCCGCTCCGCTGCCTGTCGAGAAAACGTCAGCGCCGAAGTGCCTGGCAAGCTGGATTGCCACATGACCGACGCCACCGGCGCCACCATGGACCAACACTCTCTGTCCTGCTCGAACAGCTGCACGCGCGAGGCCCTCATAGGCAGTGATGCCCACGAGCGGCAGAGCGGCTGCCTCGCGCATCGACAAGCTCTTCGGTTTGTGCGCAATCAACCGATGGTCGGCTGCAATCAACTCCGCCAGGGTGCCGGGGAGGTCAGCCAAGCCTCCCGCGCAGCCATACACCTCGTCGCCGGCGCTGAACCCGGTGACCCCTTCGCCGACCGCGTCGACGGTCCCGGCGAAGTCCATCCCAAGCAGCGCCGGAAGCTTGGGCGAGAGGGGGAGGTCCTTACCCATCTGCCTGATCATGGTGTCGACCGTGTTCACACTGCTGGCCGCAATGCGCACTAGAACCTGTCCGGCCGCCGGCACGGGATCTTGCAGCTCAGCCACGTCGAAAGGCGCATCGGCGCCGTAGGCGTTGAGGATCATCGCTTTCACGTTGGTCTCCGGCGCAAGCGTCAGTTGAGCGCGTCAAGAGCGTTCGCGATGCCCTGCATCACGGCGCGAACGTGCTCCGCGCTCTGCGCTCTGGCGTGCGGCTGGGCGAAGCGCCCGCTGTCATTGTCGAAGTAGCGACCCGAAGCACTTGCGAACCGCTCGCCGAGGGCTGCCTCGCACAGGACCTTAGCGCCGATGCTAAGGTCCTTGCCGCCGATCCCGAAGCCCTCCTTGACCATCTTGGAGGCCAGAAGTGATCCCGGGTTCACCGCGATGACGGCTGGCCCCTCCGGCAGCTCCTTCGCCCACTCCTGGGTCCAGATGGTGATCGCGAGCTTGCTCTGGGCGTAGGCGGCCATGTCATCCAACGAAATCTGCCCGGCCAGGGCTGCGGGATCGACCGGCGCCTGCGCGGCGGAGGATAGATTGATCACCCGCCCCTCCTTCGGGATGATCGGGAGCAGCCGGCGGGAGAGCAGGAGCGGCGCGAAGGTGTTGACAACGAAGCGGATGTCGAACCCGTCGGGTGTTTTCGCCGAAGGGGCCTTCAGCACGCCGGCATTGTTGATCAGGACATCCAGGCGATCGTGATCGGCGATGATCGCGTCGGCGAGGGTGTTCACCTCAGTGATCGCGCTGAGATCCGCGACGTAGCCCTTCACATCGCCCGAGAGGTCCGACAACGCCGCATCGAGTTTCTGCTGGTTCCGTCCGTGGAGCAGAACCTTGTGCCCTCTCTCGGCCAGCATGTTCGCCGTCAGGTGTCCTATCCCGTCAGTGGAACCTGTGATCAGGATGGTCTTGCGCATGTCGCGTGTCCTCAGACCGGAAACTCGTGGAACAGCCCATCGGCAAGACGGGCCATGGTGCGCTCGATATCCGCCTGGTTGAGGCGCAGGTTGATGGCGACGTGGTTGACGCCGATCGCTTCGAGCTCCTTGAGGTGAGCGCCGAGGAACGCGATCCCGGACCGAAAGCCCAGATGGATCCGACGCGGTGGTGCGGCGTCGTCCTCAACAAGATCGACGTAGAGCGATTGGATCACCGGTTTGTTGGCGCCGCGGACCTCCGCGATCCGGCGCCGGTAATCCGCAATCACGCGCCCCTGAGCTGCGGCGTCTCGAGGATAGGTCATCCAGCCATCGCCGTGCGCGGCGACCCACTCCGGGGACTGCTGGCTGCCGCCCGTGATCAACAAGGGTAGACGTTCGCCGACCGGTTTGGGCAGCATGTCGATGTCGCCCACCAAGCTGCCGTGACGGTTCTCGAACCGCGGGTTCTGCTCAGCCATCGCGCTGATGTAGCTGAAGCTCTCCCGGAAGCGTGCGCCCCGATCCGGGAAGCTCATGCCAAGGGCAGGATACTCCTCGGGCCGGTCGCCTGACGCCACGCCAAGCAGCAGGCGGCCACCCGATAGGACGTCCGCCGACGACGCCGCCTTCGCCACGTGCGCCGGGTGACGCAAGGGTAGGATCACGCTGGCGACGCCGAGGGCAATCCGGTCAGTGTGTCCGGCTAGCAGGCCGAGATAGACGAACGGATCGAAGATTTGGCCCACATCGCCGAAGGAAGGCACGTCGAACGGGACATCGCGCAGCCAAACGGCCGAGAAGCCCAGTTCCTCAGCGAGACGAACACGCTCGACGTGGCGCGTCATGGTCGGCACTGCGCCAACGCCGTAGTGCTCCAGCGGTACGACCAGCCCCAGAGTGAGCCGGTTCATCCGGAACACCGCGGCGTAAGCCCGATTAATGTGCCCGAACGGCATACCGCCAGTTTCGTCAATCATGCGGGCATCCATGCGCAAGGACGGCACCGTCGTGGCTCACCGGACCTCCTGGACCTGAACCACGAGTTCCTCCCAGGCACGCTGCTTCGTCATGTCGAACTGCGCGCCAGCGTCGTCAGCCCAGGCGAAGCGCTTGAGCGCCGGGGTCTGGCTGGTTGCCTGATACAGCCAGTAGGCCTCCTCCTTCAGCGCGTCCTCGATCGGACGATCGATCGACGCGTAGACCGCCTGTTTGCAGGCGTTGATCGACTCCGCTGGCCAGAGCGCGATCCGCTGAGCCAGCTTGTCGACGTACGGACCGATTTCTTCCGGATCGAGCGCCTTATTGACCGTGCCGAAGGCCTCAGCTTGATCAGCGTCGAAGTCCATGGCGCCGAGGATGATCTCAAGCGCCCGGCCAAGCGCGGTCTGGCGCGCCATGCGCGACGCGCCGCCGCCGCACGGCAGGATACCCATCCCGACCTCCATCTGCATGAACCGGGCTTTTCCCCGGGCGGCGAAGCGCATGTCGCAAGCCAACGCAAACTCGTGGCCGCCGCCTCGAGCGAATCCCTCGATCTTGGCGATCGTGGCCTGGGGAACGCGACTGATCCGCTCAAGCACGCGTTGCAGGTCCAGCAGCTTCACGTCATCGCGCGAGATCGCCGCGGGCGACATGTCCTTCAAGAACTCGGTATCCGCATGGGCGACGAAGATCTCGGGATTGGCGGACTGGAACACCACGACCTTCACCGTCCGGTCGGCTTCCAGCTTCTGCGCGAGCATGTCCAGGTCGGCCAGCATCGGCAGGCCTTGGATATTCACTGGTGGATAGTCGAACGTCACCGTGGCGATAGCGTCGCTGATCTGGACGGCGAACGTCGTGAAAGGCTCGTACTTCATGGCGCGCCTCCTTGTGCGTTGGCGCCAAGTTAGCCATTACGATTTCTGGATAAAGCGGCTAGATTGGGCTTCAGAATTCGGATAATGGATATAATCGGTGGACACGAACGGTCTTCGCCTCTTCGTCCTCGCGGCCGACAAGTTGAACATCAGCGCGGCCGGGTACGCCCTTGGCCTCGCCCCTTCCGTCGCAAGCGCCCGGTTGGCGAAGCTCGAACGCACGCTCGGTGCAGACCTGTTTCACCGCTCCACTCGCAAGGTGGCGTTGTCGCTTGAAGGTGCGGAATTCCTGCCATACGCGCGCGAGATGCTAGCTCAGGAGGACGCGGCACTTGCAGCACTGGGCAAAGGGAATTCCAAGGCAACGGGGGTCCTGCGCTTCACCGCGCCGAGCAGCTTCGCTCAGCTCTACATCGCACCAATCATCCCCGATTTCCTGGCGCTTCACCCCGGCGTCACGCTCGACCTGCGCCTCTCAGATATGCAGTTCGACCTGATCGAGGGCAGCTTCGACTTGGCGCTCCGGAACTCTCCGCTGGAGGACACGGCGATGATGGGGCGCAAGCTAGCCGATGACCGGCGGGTGCTGTGCGCGGCCCCCTGCTATCTGGATCGAATGGGCACGCCGATGCACCCGCGCGATCTGTCTGCGCACAGCTTGGTGGCCTTCAAGGATCAATCGGCCCGACCGATTTCAGGGCCGGATGGGCCTGCCGGGCATCTCGACCCGCGGCAAGCCCACTGTCGACTGATCGTCGACGACGGCACGGCAATGAAACACGCTACCATAGCTGGAGCAGGCATCTCGATGAACTCCCTTTGGAGCGTTCACAGAGAGCTCTCTGCGGGGCTCCTGACCCGTGTTCTGCCCGACTTCGAAGTGGTCGACCGCTCAGTACTCTGGTTGCACTATCCCAAGGCGAACGTGCTGTCGGCGAAGGTGCGTGTCTTCATGGACTTCCTGCTTGAGCGCATCGGTACTGCGCCCGCTTGGATAACCGACCAGCTCGGCGGAGCGCGCGGATTGGACTAGCGCGGCTGTGGGCGGCCCCCGAAACCACGTACGCTTGCAGCGGACGTCAGGATTTGGACTACTTCTGCTGGAAGCGTCGCCAACGGAAGCGATCGGTCCGCCTCCGAAAGCGGACCCACCGGGCCACCCATCGGATGACCGCTCCCCGTCCTCAGCCGCCTTAGGCGTACGGTGTGTGGCTGCATCAAGAGCGCGCGTCTGGGCGCTAGCGCGGAGCCGCGCAGGCTTGGAGGGCGACGCGGTGTTCGATGTCGTCGAGGATCGTGTCGGTGGGGTTGTGCCGGCGCCGCCACCCGCCGACAGACTGCCGCACTGCTCCGACGGTTGCGCCTTGGCCCATCGGACCGCGCCAACTCAACGTGCGCTGTACTAGCGCTCGCCCTCACCGTCGATCCAACGTGGCGAAGCGCCTGTGGTCGCCTTAGGCTCCAGCGCGGAACGGTTCGGGGTGGGCCTGCGCGATGCGCTCTATAGTTTCACGACGATGTGTCCTTCCGCTTGTCGCTTGCGTCGCCATTGCGGTGTCGACCGCAAGCGCGGCAGCCGACTTCTCGTGGACGGGTCGGTACGAGGGGATCACGGTCTGCGACAGCATCACCGAAGGGGTGCCGTCGGCATTTCAGATCCCGTTCGTGATCGAGCTCGTGCAGACGGGCGATCGCGTCGACATGGACACCCGATCTGAGGGCCCCATCGGTGGCGCTCCGGGCACGCAGCGCTATCGGGGTAGCGTCCGCTCGAGCCCCGATGGCGAGATCGTCAGCGGCTATGTCGAAGCCTGCGGCGGATCGTTCGACTACCAGGAGCTGGTGCGGATCTTTCCGGCGGCTACGAGTCCCGACAGCTTCAGCTTCGCGGCGGACACGGTGTTCGTGTCTACAGACGTGCCCGGGTCCGAAGGCGATCTCGTCGTGCAGAGCTGCAAGTGGTCCATGACCCGCGTCTCGACCGAAGCACCGACCATCCAGCGCTGCGAGTAAGCGTGTTACGGCGGTAGAGATCTGCGGCCGTTCAACCCTAGGTCGTCGCGGTGTAGGCGTGGCGTGCGAGGCGGCAGCGTTCCGCTTCGGACAGAGGCGTCGTCGGCGCTTCGGGCTCCGGCTCGGACGTCGGGTGCAGCGCCTCCTGCTTGGCCAGCTCGACGGCGACGCGGAGTTCGATGTCGTCGAGGATTGCGGCAAGCTCGGGGTCCGCGCCGTGGGGTCGCCGCTGGGCGAGCCGACGCTCCAGGGTGGTCAAGGCCGTCCGGTCGAGCCCGCCGGCTAGCAAGCCGTCGCGCAGGTGGGCAAGGTCGCCGAGGAGCGTGTCGCCGCGCGTGATCATGGCGGCCTCGCTGCCGCCTGCCGCATCCAGCGCGTCGAGCCCCTGAAGGGCTGCGAGGGCGTCGATCGAGCCGATGATGCCGGCGCCGCCGAGCGGGCCACCGGCGGCCGCGCGTGCGGGCCCTTGCAGGCTGAAACGGGCACCGCCGCCGCGGTCTGTACGCCTTGCGCTGCTCGAAGACCGGTTCTGTGTGCTGGCGACCCGCATGCTGCTCTCCTTGCGCCGGATAGAGGCTAGGCGGTCATGGTTAACGCGCGCTCAACACTGGGCCGCCGCCCGGCAAGACCTGCCGGGTAGCGGCAGGCTCTGCCGGCAGCCGGTCGGTCGGGGCGGCCGGAAGGTCAGCAATTCCGAGGCGTTCGCCGTGGCACGGTTCTGGCAACCCTCGGGCCGAACCGTGCCCTGGAGCCGCACCGTGGCCAACCCGATCGCCATCTGCCTGCACCGCGTCGTCGCTGCCTTGCTGGTCGCCGCGCTCTTCCTCGGCCCGCTCGTGCCAACCGCCGATGCGTCGGCCGTGCGGATCAAGGACATCGCGGATTTCGAGGGTGTGCGCGACAACCTGCTGGTGGGCTATGGCCTCGTTGTGGGCCTCGACGGTACGGGCGACAAGCTGAGGAACTCGGGCTTCACCGAGGAAAGCCTCGTCTCGATGCTCGAGCGGCTCGGCGTCAGCACGCGCGGCACCGACCTCAAGACGAAGAACGTCGCAGCCGTCATGGTGACCGCGACCCTGCCCGCCTTCGCGCGGCAGGGCGGGCGCATGGACGTGAGCGTGGCGGCGATGGGCGACGCGAAGTCGCTGTTGGGCGGAACGCTCCTCGTGACGCCGCTCCTGGGCGCCGACGGCGAGGTCTATGCGGTGGCGCAGGGCCAGCTGGCGGTCGGTGGGTTTACCGTCACCGGCGTGGCCGAGAGCGTCACCAAGGGCGTGCCGACCCAGGCGCGCATCCCGTCGGGCGCGATCATCGAACGTGAGGTGGGCTTCGAGCTCAACACCCTCGACGAGGTCCGTCTGAGCCTCCGAAACCCCGATTTCACGACCGCCTGGCGGGTGGCCGAGCGCATCAACGGCGCCTTGGGCCAAGCGGTCGCCGATGCGGTCGATCCGGCGACGATCAACGTCCAGGTGCCCGGCAACCGACAGGGCCGGACGGCGCTCCTCCTGACGGAGATCGAGCAGCTCCTCGTAACCCCCGACCAGCCGGCGCGCGTGGTCATCGACGAGAGCAACGGCATCATCGTCATGGGCCGGGACGTGCGTATCAGCGAGGTGGCGGTAGCCCAGGGCAACCTCACTGTCCGGGTGAGCGAGACGCCGCTGGTGAGCCAGCCCGGTGCCTTGAGCGACGGCGAGACTGTCGTGGTGCCGCGGACCAGCGTCGAGGTCGACGAGGACAGCGACGCCCGCATGGTGGTGATGCCGCAGGCCGTCACCCTCGGCGAGCTCGTGCAAGGCCTCAACGCGCTCGGCGTGGGCCCGCGTGACCTGATCTCGATCCTCCAGGCAATCCGCGCCGCAGGTGCGCTTCAAGCCGAGCTGGAGATCATCTGATGGATGGGCTCCACACCCTGACCGGCGTCGCGCCTGCGGGCGGCAGCGAGCCGCAGGGGAAAGATCGCATCCGCGGGGTGGCGGAGGAGTTCGAGGCGGTGTTTCTGCATCAGATGCTCGCGGCGATGCGCCAGGGTGTCTCCGAGGACAATCCGCTGGGCGGCCCCGACAGCCCGTTCGGTAGCATGCTCCTCTCCGAGCAGGCGAAGCTGATCAGCAAGGCGGGGGGCGTCGGCGTCGCCGACCACGTGCTCCAGGAGCTGTTGAAGCTGCAGGAGGCTGGGTCATGAGCGCGCCGGCGAACCGGGTCGGCATCATGCTGACCGTGGCGCGACAGCTCGTCCAGGTGCTCGACGCCGAGACCGATGCACTGCGCCGGCTCACCTTCAGCGAGCTCACCGAGCTGCAGGCCGAAAAGCAAGCACTCATGGATGTATACTTTGCCGAACTCGACGTGCTGCGCCGCGATCCGCATGTGCTCGGAGAGGTGGAACTGAACCTCCGCGAGGAACTCGAGGACGAGACGCGCCACTTCCAGGAGGCGGCCCGCCGAAATGGCCTGGCGTTGCGTGCGGCGAGGACGGTGATCGAGCGGGCGCTTCGCGTGATCGCCCAGAGTCTCGCCGGCTCGCCCGCCTATCACCCCGGTGGCGACGGCCGGCTTGTCGGCCAGGTCGTGCCCTTCGCGCTCGATCGGACCTGCTGAGATGGTCGGCATCACCGATAGCCTCAGGGTCACCGTCAGCGGGTTGCAACTGGCCCAACGTGCGCTCGCCAACACCTCGAACAACATCAGCAACGTTCACACGGAAGGCTTCACCCGCAAGACGATCGAGCAGGAGGCGCGCGTCGTCGGAGGCAATGGCGCAGGCGTCCGCCAGACGGGGCTCAGCCGCGAAGTCGACAGCTTCCTCGAGCAGCAGCTCCGGACACAGGTGGCGCGCCTCGGCCGGAGCGAGACGATCCAAGCCTATCTCGATGACGTTCAGGGCCTCGTCTTCGGTGATCCGGGCGATGGCGCCAACGGCCTCACGCGCCTCGTCGACGACCTCGCGACCGAGCTGGGGGCGCTCGCGGCGCGCCCCGAAGATGCTGCTGCCCGGACGGCGGTCGTCTGGTCGGCGCGCGACCTGTTTAACGAGCTGGGTAGAGCCGCGGAAACCGTGCAGGCGCTGCGGCGCGACGCGGACCAGCGGATCGGCAAGCTCGTCGCCGAAGCCAACGCGGCCGTGCAGACGATCCACGAGCTCAACCTCGACCTCAAGCGCTCGGGCAACAGCCCCGACCTGCTCGATCAGCGCGACCAGCTCGTCCTCGAGCTCGGCCGAATGCTCGACATCAGCACGTACACGCATGATGACGGCACGCTCGCCATCTTCACCGAAAGCGGCGAGGCGTTGCTCGAATACCAGCCCCGGGTGTTGGCCTACACGCCCACCGGTACCGTGGGCCGCGACACCACGTTCGGCGCGCTTGCGATCTTCGCCGAGCGCGAAGTGGACCCGGCGACGCTTCAGCCGTTGGATTGGAGCAAGGGGAAGGCGCTGGTCGGCAGTGGCGTCCGGGCCGAGCTCACGCCGGAGCTTGCCCTCAACCCGAGCCACGAGGCGATCGAGCCGACCAACAACGGCGGCGAGCTGGGTGGTCTCCTGGCCGTGCGCGACCGGCAACTGCCCGAGCTGGACGACCAGCTCACGGAGTTCGGGCGGTTGCTTCGCCACGCCCTCAACGCTGCGCACAACGACGCCAATGCCCTGCCGCTCGGCAACACGCTCGCCAGCAGCCGGACCGAGGCCGAGATGGACGCGGGCCTCGTGAGCTTCGCTGGTAGCGCCTTCCTCCAGGTCACCGATGCCGGTGGCGCCGCCACCGTCTACGAGATCGATGTCGGCGCCGCGAGCAGTGCCGACGATCTCCGCGCGCAGATCGCCGCGTTCGATCCGCTGAACCTCACGGCCACGTTCGACGCGGACGGGCGGCTCCAGATCAGCGTGCCGGCGGGCTGGACGATCGCCGTCGCCAACCAGACGGCCGACGGCTCCGAGCCACGTGGTGCGATCGTGCAGCAGGACGCGGCCGGGCACAGCTGGACCTACAGCTTCGCCCACTATCTGGGCCTCAACGACTTCGTCGTCGGCGAAGAGCTTGGGGAGCTCGACGTCCGCTCTGACATCGTCGCCGATCCGATGCGTCTCGCGACGGCGCTGCTCGACGTCCGCGACAACGCTGGCACCTTCGAAGGTAGCTTGGGCGGCGTCGGGGACAATCGGGGCTTCCTCACGCTATCGGCGGCGCTCGACGCGCCGTTCACGACGGTCGGCCGCGGCGGGCTTCCCTCGGCCGAGGTGTCGGCGCGCGCCTATCTGGGCGACCTCATCGGCGTCCAGGCCTTGGCTGCGGACACGGCCGAGCAGACGGCGACGGGTGACCGCGTCCTTGCCGAGGAGCTGGGCTTTCAGAAGGCCGGCATCTCGGGCGTCAATCTCGACGAGGAGATGGCGCATCTGGTGGCGCTCCAACAGGCCTATGCGGCGTCGGCGCAGCTCCTCACCGCCGCCGAGGAGATGCTCGACGCGCTCATGAGCGCGAAGCGTTAGGAGACGCGCAATGACCATCCGCACCGGCGACTACGCCCAGTTCCAACGGACCCTCGGTCATCTGGTCGATGTTCAGAGTCGGATCCGTGAGGCCAATGTCGCGGTCGCGAGCGGCAAGCGCGTGCACAGCTACAAGGCGCTGGGCAACGACGCGAACACGCTGGTGCGCACCGAGACCGCGCTCGGCACGACGCGCGACTTCGCGCATCAGAACCAGAAGCTCGTCGACCGCATGCAGCGCATCGACGGTAGCATGGCGGAGATCAAGGACCTCGCCAGCGAGCTGCGCCAGCTCCTCGTCGCTCGACGCAACCCGGCGACCGGTGACGCGATGGCGCTCGACGTCGAGCTCGCGGGCATCAGCGAGCGGCTCACCGCCAAGCTCAACCTCCAGGTGGAGGGGCGCTATGTGTTCGGCGGCTCCCGCACCGACACGCAGCCGGTCGACCCGACGCTCGTCGCCGACGACCCCGCCAACGGCACCTACTACCAGGGCGACGGCATCGAGCTCACCGCCCGCATCGACGTCGGCGTCGACGCGACCTACGGCGTTCTGGCCGACGAGCAGCCCTTTCGCGACTTCTTCGGCGCGTTGAAGCTCGCCAGCGAAGGTCACGCGCTCGACGATGCGACCATCCTTGCGGATGCGACCCAACTGGCCGAGCGAGCACTCGAGGGCGTGATCGATCGCCGCGCCGAGCTGGGCACCGCGACGGCGCGCGTCGAGGGTGTCAAGGACTCGCAAGAGACGACGATGCTATACCTCGAAGAGCGGCTGAGTGGGCTGGTCGATACCGACGTCCCCGAGGCCATGGCGCAGATCGCCCAGGATCAAGTGGCGCTCGAAGCAAGCTTCGCCCTCCTGGCGCAGCTCAGTCGCCTCTCGCTCACCGACTATTTGCGCTGACCCGTTCCAACTCCACCAACCGCACCTGGAATGCCGACCATGACCGATCAGCCGACCATCGACACCCCTTTCGGTCCGATCGCCGAGCGACCCGAGGCCGAGATCATCTTGCCGCAGGGCCTTCCCGGCTTCGACGGCGTGACCCGCTTCATGCTGGCGCCCATCCCCGGGCGGACCGGCCCGCTGCAGCTGCTCCATGGTCTCGACGGGGGCCCAGTTGACCTCGTCGTGGTGCCGGAGCCATGCCTTTCTGGCCGGATTGCCTGGGAGGACCTCGATGCGGCGCGCGAGCGTGCCGGCATTGCCGCGGAGGATCTGCTGGTGCTCTGCATCGTCACGCTGCCGCGCCGCGATTCGGGCATGGAGGCGCGCGTCAACGTTCGGGCACCGATTCTGGTCGATGTCGCCCGGCGCACCGCTGTGCAGATGGTGCTTCCCGAAGACAGCTACGCGTTTCGGGCGCCCCTGGTCGCTGCCTGATCAGCGCCCAGGGTTTTGGACCCACCGCGCCACCCGCAAACCCCGCCCTGCCGACCGATGGCATCATACGCTCGCGGGCGGCAGGGCGGGGTGTGCGGGCGGCTAGGGTCTAGCGACCAACCCTACGAGCCCCCGTCGAGGAGCGTGCGCGCATCCTCAAGCGCGCGGTCGACCGCATCGAGCGTCGCCCGCACCTCGCGCGCGTGGCGGGGCGCTGGCTCGACCGGTGTCGACATGGCGTCGTTCGGCGCGCCGAGGAGCATGGAGCGTGCCGTGGCGCGGAGTTCCGGCACGGCTGGGTCGTCCTCCTCTTCAAGCGTCACGAGCGCTGCCAGGGCGGCAGCCGGCAGGTGGCGTTCGAGGCGCAGCCGGGCGAGGGCCAAGCGCAGTTCGAGGTCCAATTCGGCGGGGATGGTCTCCTGGAGCGCCCGCCCGTAGAGCTCGTCCGCCACGTGGAGCGCGCGGGTCTCTTCCGCCACGCGAACCGCCAGCTTGGTGAACAAGCTCGCGCGCTCGACGCCCGCGGGCAGTGCGGGGGCATGGGCATCCGCCAGGCGCACTGCGTCCTCGAGCGCCGTCTCGAAGGGTGGCTCGCCGTCGGCGGCGGCGCGGACGAGCGCGAGCTGGGCTGGCGTCGGTCTCGGCGCGCCCTGGGGCACCGCCAGGCCCAGCGCCTCGAAGGCGCCAAGCGCGTCCCCGGCGGCGGCGCGCAGGTCGGCGAGCTGCGCCCAGAAGGCGTGGCCGTCCGGATCGCCCATCCATTGGCCAGCGTCCGCTTCCAGGCGTTCCAGGGCGGCTTGGCCGTCGAGGGTCTGAAGCTGCAGCTGCCAGGCGACGGAGAGCAGCCGCGCGCGGCGCTGGACGTCGGGCTCCGTCGGCGCCCGGCTGAGCGCCTCGAGGCGACGTTGCGCTTCGGCGGTCTCACCCGCGGCACGCATCGCTCGGGCTTCAAGGAGCGCCAGTCGGCCACTCGTGAGCGCGCTTGCACCCGCGTCGTCGACATGACCCAGGACGGCGAGTGCCACCTGCGGTGCGCCGAGCTGGAGCGCACCCTCGGCTGCGCGCATCGCGATCTCGCGGCGAAGCGGCATCGGGTAGCTCCGCCAGACCTGGCCGGATTGCTCGAACAAGAGCCCCGACTGCTGCCAATCGCCGATCTCGGCTGCTAGCATCGCTTGCCAGAGCGCAGCTTCGGGCATCTCTGTGGTGACCGCGGCCGGCAGCAGCCGAGCGGCGTCGGCCATTCGCCCAGCCAGGAGCGATGCTACGCCTTCGAGTGCCAAGAGGCGTGCTGCGGCCCCTGGATCGGTGGTGCGCTCTCCCGCCGCGAGCACGGCGAGCGCCTCGAACGGTGCGGTCTCGCCCAAGAGAAACCGCACCAGCGCCAGCCGGCGGGTGTCGCTCGGGTCGACGAACAACGCCTGCTCGAGACCGCGGCGTTGTGCCCTGGCACCAGTCGGATCGAGCGTCGGGCCCGCGAGGTCCAAGAGGCCGCCGAGCGGCGGTGCTGCGGGTAGGTGCTCCCGCGTGGACGCGTCGGGCCGCAGCTTGGCGCCGGCAAGATCGTGGACGACGAAGCCTTGCAAGGTCGGCAGGCCGACGCGCGCGCCTGCGCGGGTAGGCGTCGCCAAGCGCTCACCGGGCGTCGCCGTCGCGCCGATCTCGAGCGTTGCGCCTAACCACGGGTCTTCGACCAGGACCGTCGTCGCCGGCGGCGTCTTGGGCACGGGCATCGGCGCGTCAGGCTCGGCCGATCGCAACGTCCAGACGGTGCCATCGCGATCGAGTCGGGCGGGGGTCGTGCTGGCGACGCGAACCCGAAAGACGCTGGCGTCCCGGTGCGGCACCGATTCCAGCCGCCGCGGCATGCCGCCTTCGAAAAGTGCCGTGACGTCGTCTGCGGCGAAGACGAGCCAGACATGGTCGCCACGGCGCCACGCGGCGGCGGCGACCGTCTCGGCGAAGGTGAAGCTCAGCGCGTCGCCATCGGTTCGGACGACGACCGTGGCGGCCGCGGGACGGCTCTCCTGCTCGACCGTGGGGGGCTCGTCCGGCAGCGGTGCCCAGACGGTGTCTTCGGGCGCCTGCGGTGGCACTGCGGCATGGTCCTCGGCCGGCGCTTCCGTCGGCGGATCGAGGTGCGCGGCCCGGGAAATGACGACGGTCAAGGCCGGTCGTGGCGGTGTCGGGGGTGGCTCGCTGGCGTGGTCTGGCACGGTCGCCGGGGTCGGCGGCGGTAAGGGCGGTAGCGACCGCTCGCTCGTCGGCCGGAGGTCGGCCCGCTCATCGTCCGCTGCTGCCATAGCAACCGGCTCCGGCGCCGTCGTCTCGGCTGCTTCGTCTGCGACTTCCGTGGGCGTATCAGGCTCGACCGGTGGCGCCGCCCCGCGATCGGATTCGATCGTGGCCACGATCCGCTCAGGGCGGCGACGTGGTGGCGCGTGGGCAATGGGCGGCGTCGTCACCTCGCCTCGCCTGAAGTCGACGGCGAGCACGGTGCGCCGGATACCGGTGAGGCGCTCCGCCGCGATGCCCGGTTGTAGCGTCAAGACGAGCGCGTCGCCTTCCAGGTCGACCGCACGAGCGATTGCCGCCAGACGGCGTTGGAGCAGGGCAGTGTCGACCGGAGCCGTCACCGGCGCGATGCGCACGAGTCCGGGCTCGATGTGCGCGTCCGCGGGTGCCGGTACCGTCCACTCGAGAGCGATCCGCCAGTAGCCCGGATGTTCGCCGGTGCGGATGTCGATCGGCGCCGGGGTGGCGGACACGGGCCAGGGAGCCAGGAACGCCGAGGCGAGCAACGCCAGGCGCGCCACGCGGAGCACCGCCCCGGCGGGGCTGCGGCTCCCACCCGATGGTTGAGCGATATCCGTGATCGTCGAGGCTCGCCAACCGCGCATCGACCTCTGCCTGGTTGCAGACCCTGATGGGCACACGAGACGTCCGGACGAGCGGCAACCGCGCTCATCCTTCCATATCGTTGATTTTTCGAGTCTTTCTAGCGGGTTCTGCGGTGCTTCATCCAAAAGGACGAGACTTTGGGCTCATGAGCTGGGCGCCATCGATGGTCGTCGACCCGCCTTGGCTTCTGTCGTCAGGGTTGGGTATCGTCGCTGTCCAGAAGGTGCGCCACGCTCTGCCGCAACGTCTCCGCGTCGAACGGCTTGAGCATGTAGTCGTCCGCGCCGGCCTGGCGTGCGGCTTGGATGCTGGCTGGTCGGTTCTCGGCGGTGACCATAATGAAGGGCAGGTGCCGCAGCGAGGGGTCGGCGCGCACGGCGCGCAGGAGCTCAAGCCCGTCCAGCGGCTGCATGTTCCAATCGGAGATGACCAACGCGTAGCGGCGGCGCCGCAGAAGGGCGAGCGCCGCTGCGCCGTCCTTGGCCTCGTCGATCTCCTCGAAGCCAAGGCGCTCAAGTAGGCAGCGGATCACGCGCAGCACGCTTGAGTGATCGTCCACGATGAGGATCGGCTGCGCCTTGTCGTAGGGCATCGCCCGCTCCTATGCCTGACGGCGAGAGGTGTCGATCAAGCCGGCCCGCCGGTCTGGCGTGCCGAACGCCTCGAGCGTAGGCGCCGCCGCTTAATTGGCGGTAAAGGACTCCATGCAGACTGGGACGAGGTTGTGCGCGTGTTTCATCCGCCGGGGACCGGTTCGCTGCCGGCGCGGCGGGGCGGACGTCGCGCGCCAGGTCAGAGTAGCGAGGCGTAGCGTTCCGGCACGGGTGGCATGGCCTCGGGCGAGGACGCCCGGTTGCTGGCGTCGTCGAAGACGAAGCGCCGGCTCGTGTCGGTGAAGCTCTGGATGTGCAGCCAGAACCGGTCGCGATGCAGTTCGGCAATACCGTAGGCGCCCGCCTCGAGGCTGCCGAGGACAGCGTCGCGGCAGATGAATTGCAGGTGCACCTGCTGTGCTGGGCCGGGGACCGTGGAGATGCCCACATGGCCGCGGCTGGCGAAGAACGGCCGGTGGATGTGGCCGCTAAAGACGTGGCGCACCTGCGGATGGCGGTCGATCACCTCCCAGAAGGCCGGCTCCGAGACGAGGCCGATCTCGTCCATGCCGGGGATGCCGCAATCGACCGGCGGGTGGTGCATGGCGAGGTAGACCGCCCGGTCGCGACGGTCGCCGAGTACCGCGTCGAGCCAGGCGAGGCGTTCCGCGCAGAGTTCGCCCTTACCGCTCCCGGGCAGGAGCGTGTCGAGCGTCACTAGGCTCACGCCGTCCTCGCCGTCGATCGCTTGCTGCACGAAGCCCTGGGCGTCGCTCGGCGCGTCGGGGAAGGCGCTGCGGAAGGCCGCGCGCTCGTCGTGATTGCCCATGAGCAGGAGTGAGGGCGGCTCGAACCCGCGCAGCCGTTCGGCGAGGGCGGCATAGGCGGCCGGCTCGCCACGATCGGTCAGATCGCCGGTCAGCAGGAGGTGGTCGGCCTCGGGCTCGTGCCGGCGGATATGGTCGAGCGCCCAGTCGAGACGCGCGAGAGGATCGAGACCGAACAGGTGCCCACCCGGGGCAACGAGGTGGACGTCCGTGAGATGGATGATGCGCATAAGGTGGCTCCTCAGCCGATGCGGCGCTTCAGGCGGTTGCTGGAGATGGGTGCGCCCCCGTCCCCGGCTACTCTTGGTGCTCGACAAGCCATGTCGTGCGCTGCAGCCTACAGGCTGGTCGGCTGCCGGCCAGCGAGGAGCTGCATGGGGCTCTTGACGAGACGCGTGCTCGACACGGCGTGGGGCCGACCGGCCGCGGGGTCATCGCGCCTGCGGCAGGCGCTCGGGCCGAATCAGCTGCGGCTGGTAGCGGCCTGATGTTGGCAGCCTGGCTCGCGGAGCTCGACGGGCCGGCGGTGCTGGTGACGGTCGCCGACTTTCAAGGCACGGCCTCGGGCGAGCCGGGTGCCCGGATGCTGGTCGAGGCGCGTGGGCAACAGGGGACGATCGGCGGCGGCGAGCTCGAGTGGCAGGCGCTCAAGCACGCTCGGACGCTGCTCCGCGAAGGTCGGCGCGCGCCGGCGCTCCACGCCTTCTCGCTCGGCCCCGAACTCGGCGAGCGGCACAGCGGCTTCGTCCGTCTGCTGTTCGAGCCGTTGCTCGACCTCGACGATGTGCGGAGCATGGCGGAAACCTTGGACGCGCTGAACCGGCCGGCGATCTTGACCCGCAATCTCAGAAGTGGTCGACGCGGCCTTGTCTGGGACGACGGCCACGCGGGGCACGTCGACGCGGAGACCTTCCGCGCCTGGCTGCGCGAACCGGGCCCACGCATCGAAGCCATCGAAGCCGGCGATGAGCCGATCGTCGTCGAGCGCCTGCCGGCAGCGCGTCCGCAGGTGTGGCTGTTCGGCGCGGGCCGCGTGGGGCGGGCGCTGGTCGACGTGCTGGGGCGACTGCCGACGCAGCGTGTGATCTGGATCGACGAGCGTCCCGGCATCTTTCCCGGGACGATGCCGGACGGCGTCGCCAAGGTCTCTCCGCGGACACCAGAGCTGCTCGTGCCACGGATTGCGGGCGGCGCGGCGCTTCTGGTCATGACCCACAGCAGCGCGCGCGACCTGGCGATCGTCGGTGCCGCCTTGGCGCGGCGCGACTTCAGCTTCGTCGGGTTGATGGGCTCGCGGACCAAGCGCGCGCGCTTCGAGCGCCAGCTGCGCGACGCCGGTCTCGACGATGAGGCTCTCGCGCGTCTCGTTTGCCCGATCGGGCTTCCGGGCATCCGCGGCAGGGAGCCGGAGGTGCTCGCGGTGGCGGTCGCGGCACAGCTACTTGCGCAACGTGGTGCTCAGGCGGGCAGCGGATGAGGCAGTCTTGCGGCGCACCGCGTTCGCGCTGCCGCCGCACGGACCCCGGCTTTCGGTTCGCCGAATTGACGGACCGGACAGATCGCCCAAGGGCGAGGTTGATCTCCGGCGGTGAGGCCGGCACATCGGCCCGGACCAGCGGTGGAGGAAACGTGGCGACGAACCCCGAAACCGAGCGCGCCGTGCGCATTTGGGACGTGCCGACGCGCGCCTTCCACTGGCTCCTGGCGGTCTTGATCCTCGCGGCCTACCTGACCCAGGAATTCGGCCAGCTCGATCGGCACATGACGATCGGCTATGTCGTGCTCACGCTGGTGCTGTTCAGGATCCTCTGGGGCATTATCGGCTCCGAGCCGTCGCGGTTTGTGAGCTTTATGCCGACGCCGGGCAAGGTCGGGCGCTATCTTGCAGCGCTCTCTCGCGGCCGCCCGCCGAAGATGGCGGGCCACAATCCGCTCGGCGCGCTCCTGATCTTCGCCATGCTCGTCCTCGTCGCGCTCCAGGCCGGCACTGGGCTTTTTGCGAACGACGACATTTTCACCGAGGGCCCGCTCGCGAAGCTCGTGAGTTCGGAAACATCGGCCGATCTCACCGACATCCACAAGACGAGCTTTTGGATTTTGCTCTGGTGCATCGTCGCGCACGTCGTCGCCAATGTCGGCTACGAGGTCGTGTTCAGACAGCCGGTCATCCAGGCGATGGTCACGGGTCTTAAGCCCTTGCCCGCGGTGATCGCAGCGCCACGGCTGCGGCCGCTGTGGCTGGCGGTCCCGCCGCTGGCGCTCGCCGGATTCACCGTCTGGTACGTCGTCACGCAGGTCTGAATCCGTGCCGATGAGGCTCGACCCACCCGCACCCCTGCCCTGCCGTCTGCGCGCCCATGATACGATCGAGCGGAATGGTTGGGCTGCAGGTGACATAGGTGTCGCATGAGCGCGAACGATCCCGATCGCGGGTCCATCCTGGTGGCCGGCAATATCAACGCCGACCGGGTGCTGCGCCTCGATCGTCCCTTTCGCAGCGGCGACGACATCCGTGCGCGGGCGCTGGGTTTCAGGCTCGGCGGTGCTGCCGCCAACACGGCCACGGCACTTGCGCTCGCCGGCAACGATGTCCGCCTTTGTGGGACGGTCGGCGACGATCAAGCGGGCGACGAGGTGGCGGCCGAACTCGCTCGCCTGGGCCTCGACCTGGGCTTGATCACCCGCGCCCCTGGGGCAACACCCACTTGTCTCATCATCGTAGAGCCATCGGGCGAGCGCACGATCTTGAGCCTGCTCGACGGCACGCCGAAGCCCCGCTGGCCATCCTTCGATCTAGCGGGGTGCGCGGCCGTCTACGTCGGCTCGCGCACGCCACCACCTGAAGCGCTCTTCACGGAAGCCAAGCGCTTGAGCGTGCCGTTGGTCCTGCAGCTTCGTCGCGGCGCGCCGTCTGGGGCGGCGGTCGACGTGCTGGTTTGCTCGGATGAGACGTTCGAGGGCCTCGAACCCTGGTCCGCCGCGCGCGCATGGGGTTTCGCATGCCGCTGGCTGGTCGTGACCCGCGGTGCCGAAGGCGTTATGGCGACCGACGGGACCGAGCGGGTCGACGTTCCGGCGCTGCCAGCCGAGGTCGTCGACACCACTGGCGCCGGTGACGCGTTTGCCGGCGCTCTCGTCCACGGTCTCGCTCGCGGTTGGGCGCTTCAGCGATGTCTCGAGTTGGGCGTGCGCTGGGGCGCGCTTGCGGTCGCCTATGAGGGCTCGACCGCACCACCTACCATCGCCGAGCAGCCGAACGCTTAGCTGGTCTCAGTCGCGGTACTTGTCGTGGCAGGCTTTGCAGCTGGCGCCCAAGGTTTGGAGCTGCTGGCCGATGGCACGGTTGTCGCCGGTCGCGGCGACGTCCGCCAGAGCCATAGCGGCCTCTTCCGTATCGCCGGCGAGTTGCTGGAAGTCGTCCCAGCTTGCCCAGATATCGCTCTTGGCCTTGGTCCGAGCGGAGCCCTGCCCCGCCGTGTCCTGCTCGAAGGCGGGCGCTATCAGGGGTGCCGCGGCGGCGACGGCTGCTGCGTGCTCGGGGATCGCGTCGGGGATCGTCACCTCGCCCTTCAGGTTCATGCTGACGCCGGTGAGGCCTGCGCCGAGCGTTTGGAGGACGGCCTGACGGTATTTGATCGCGTTGTCGGGCGTGGTTTCCGCGTCGGCGACGCCCACGACAAACGTGCCTGCCAGTATGCAACCGGCCAGGATCGCTCGTCTCATCTTAATCTCCCGTATTGACCGTCGCAAATCGACGCGTCTCATGAGAACAGGCTCGTCGAACGCGAGTTTGATGACAACCCCCGAAGCGGTGCACTTCGTGCAGCCGGGGGTCGACGAAACAACCACCAATATGCAGTTGGAGTAACAGCCGGTAGCGAGTCATGATGATCGCCTGGCACAGTTCACATAACAGGGAGGTGGAACCGTGCTCGTATCGCAAATCTTGAAAGCCAAAGGCTCCACGGTCGTCACCATCGAGCGATACCGCAACCTCAAGGACGCGGCAAAGTTGCTGACCGAGCACCGGATCGGTGCGCTGATGGTTGTCGACGACGGCCGCGTCTGTGGGATCTTGAGCGAGCGCGACGTCGCCCGCGGCCTCGCGGCCTATGGCAGCCGAGCGGCTGATGCGGCGCTCGACGCGCTGATGACCAGGGACGTGCTGTCCTGCAAGCCGACGGACAAATCCCAGGAGCTCATGACGCTGATGACCGAGCGGCGCATTCGCCATCTGCCGGTGATGGTTGGCGAGGAGCTGGTCGGCATGATCTCCATCGGTGACGTGGTGAAGTCGCGCCTCGGCGAGCTCGAGAGCGAGTCCGAAGCCATGCAGACCTACATCGCCGGGATCGCCTGAAGGATCGGCAAGCCGTTCCTTTTCGGTTGGAGCCGGGCCGCCCACGCCCCCTCCCTTCCACCCGCGAGCGTACGATGCCGTCGGGTGGAAGGGAGGGGGCGTGGGCGGTGCAGGTTACGCTTGAACAAGCAAAAAACCTGCTCAGGCGACCATCGCCTCGGCGCCGAGCCCGTCGACCGCCCTGACCAGGGCGTCGATCAGGTCGGCGTTGGGCGAATGGCCCGCACCGGCGACCAGCTGCAGACCGCTGCCGGGGATCGCCCGGTGCAGAGCGAGCGCGCCCGCCGGCGGACAGACGAGATCGAGCTGGCCTTGAACGATCACCGTCGGCACGCCCGCGAGCCGGCGGGTAAGCTGCAGGAGCGGGGTCTCGAGGAAGCAGCGATGCGCGAAAAAATGCGCTTCGAACAGCGAGTGCGTGAGGACGTACTGGCGGTCGGCGAGCTGCTCGTCGAGCATCGCATCGGTGACGACGAGGTCGCTCAGCTTGTTCTCCCAGCGGGTCCAGGCGTCGAGCGAGCGCAGGCGGGGGGCGACGTCCGCAGCGCGCATGCGGCGATAGTGTCCGCCTACCGGGTCGTCCCGTTCGGCAAGCGGTAGCGGTGCCAGAAACTGCTCGTACTCCAGCGGATAGAGCCGCGCCGCACCCGCCGGCCCGAACGTCCAGGCGATCTCCTCCTCGGTCCCCAGGAAGACCCCCCAGACGACCAACGCGCGCACCCGGTCGGGGTGGGTGCAGGCATAGGCAAGACCCAGCGTCGAGCCCCATGAGCCGCCGAAGACGAGCCAGCGGTCGATGCCCAGATGCTGGCGCAGCGCGTCGATGTCGGCCACGAGATCGGGTGTGGTGTTTCCGTCCAGGCGACCGAGCGGTGTCGAGCGGCCGCAGCCCCGCTGGTCGAACATGACGATGCGATAACGTTCCGGGTCGAAATAGCCGCGTTGCTTGGGTCGGGAACCGCTGCCCGGCCCGCCGTGCAGTACGACCACCGGTTGGCCATTCGGATTGCCGCTCTGCTCGAAATAGAGATTGTGCCCGGCGCTCACCTCCAGGCGGCCCTGGGCGAACGGCTCGCGATAGAGGTACGCCGTCCGTCGGCGATACATCGAATTCTCCTTCCCGCGATGAGGATCGCGGACCCGCCTCGCGCCTTACGCTACTCCTGGCCGGCGCGGATAGCGCCACTATGTGACACGCCGAACCAACTGATGGATCGCTCGATGCTGCGCGGCCTCTGCTTGCTCCTGACGCTCACCTTCACGCCACTAGCTCGCGCGGACGTGGCAGACCTTAGCTTTCCGGGCATCGATGGCGGGTCCTTACCGCTCGCCACGTTCGCCGGTCAGCCGATACTCGTCGCCAACACGGCGAGCCTCTGCGGCTTCACACCACAATATGCGGGGCTGCAGCACCTTTGGGAGCGTTACCGTGACGCAGGGCTGATGGTGATCGGCGTACCGACCAACGATTTCGGCAATCAGGAGCCGGGTACAGCCGCCGAGATCAAGGAATTCTGCGAGGTCAACTTCGGCATCGACTTTCCGCTGAGCGCCAAGGTGACGACCCGCGGCGCCGACCGTCACCCGTTCTTCGCTGCGGTCGAACGCGAGCTGGGCACGGGTGCCCTGCCCCGCTGGAACTTCCACAAGTTCCTCATCGACAGCGACGGCGAGCTCGTGGCGGCCTGGCCGTCGCACGTCGAGCCTACCGGCGCTACGATCACGGCGGCGATCGAGGCCGCGCTCGGTAGCTGAGCACCGGCGTGGGCGAGGTCGGCGCGGCGTGGGCGGTGGCCCGGCCGCTCGCGCGCTTGCGGGCGTGGACCGGGCTCGTGCTGATGGCCTACACGACAACGCATCTGGCGAACCATGCCCTAGGCATCGTCTCGTTCGACCTGATGCGCGCGGCGCACCGCCAAGTGGCCGTCATCTGGCACACGTCGCCGGGCGAAGCGTTGCTGCTCGCGAGCCTCGTGATCCACGTGCTCTTAGCGCTCGTGGTGGTCGCGCGCTCGGCGAGCTTGAGCTGGCCGCGATGGCAGTGGCTGCAACTCGGACTGGGTCTCGGCGCCAGCGTCATCCTCGCCCAGCACATCGCTGCCACGGCTCGGATGGAGGCAGTCGTCGGCGCCAACGCCGACTACGCCTTCGTGCTGCGCGGCGTGTGGCCGGACCAAGCGCTGGTCTATGCGATCATGCTCATCGCCATCTGGGCACATGGCTGCATCGGGCTTCACTATTGGTGGCGGATCCGACGCTGGTACGTGCGCACCCAACCAGCGCTGTTGGTCGTGGCCCTGCTCCTCCCGGCGCTCGCCATCGGCGGCATGGCCGGCGGCGGCCGTGACGTCGCGCAGGCTAGCCCGGAGGTGCAGGCCCAATGGGCCGCAGCCGGCAACTGGCCCAGCCGGGAGGAGGCGGCTCGGCTCATCGCCGAGGGCCGCACGGAAATCCTTGCCGTCGTCTTCGGCGGTTTGGTTGTCGCCATCGCCATACGGATCGGTAGCACGATCGCCGCGCGTCGACGGACGGTGCAGGTCGTCTACCCCTCGGGCCATACGGTGCGCGCCAATGCCGGCCTCACCCTGCTCGAGATGAGCCGCGCTGCGGGCGTGCCGCACGCCGCCGTCTGCGGCGGCCGGGCACGCTGTTCCACCTGTCGGGTGCGGGTGACCGCAGGTCTCGACGCCTTGCCGCCGTCGGCACCGGCCGAAAGCCGTCTGCTCGAACGGCTGGGCAGCCCGGAGGCGGTCCGTCTCGCCTGCCAGATCCGGCCCACATCGCCGATCAGCGTGCTGCCGCTGGTGGCGCCACCGGCGGCGCTTGCCGACGCCCGCGCCGAGGCCGACCCGTCGTTGGGCCGCGAGCGCGAGATCGCCGTCCTGTTCTGCGATCTCCGGGGCTTCACGCAGCTCAGCGAGAAGCGGCTGCCCTATGATCTGGTCTACATCCTCAACCAGTATTTCCGAGCGATGGGCCAGGCGATCGACGATGCCGGTGGCCATGTCGACAAGGTGCTGGGCGACGGCGTCATGGCGCTGTTCGGCATCGACGGCGACGGCCCCGAGGTCGCGAACAACGCGCTCCGCGCCGCCGCTTCCATGAGTGAAGCGCTGGAGCGGCTCAACGACGATCTCGCGGGCGAGCTCGACACGCCGCTTCGGCTGGCGATCGGCCTCCATCTCGGGCCCGCCGTGGTCGGCGTGATGGGCCACGGCGCAGCGCGCCAGCTCACGGCCATCGGCGACACCGTCAACGTGGCGAGCCGGCTCGAGACGCTCGCCAAACAGGCGGATGCGCAGCTCGCGGTGAGCGACGTGCTGCTGCGGCGCGCGGGCATTGAGCGGGCGCCGGACACCGACACCATGCTGCGCGGCAGGGGTGAGCGACTTCCAGCGCATATCTATCCGGACGCGCGCACGGTGCTGCAACCTACGGCAGAACCTGCCTAGGCCTTGGGCACGGACTGCGCGCTGTCAGCCGCTTCGTGGGCGGTTGGCGGTTGGCACGCCGGTTGCTGAAGTTAGGCCGAAGCGGCCTATCGACCGACGCGAGCAATCCTCTCAACGACATGGACAGCATGCTGGCACCTCCCGACCCGCGGCACGCGCCGCCGGCGCTGCAACGCAGCTCCGGCCGCGTCGAGGTTGTCTGGAAGCGCCGCGGTGAGGCCACGACGGCCGATCGGGTTTTCGAGGAGGGGGCCGCCAAGGTCCGCCTGCCCCGCGATCACGGCCGAGGTCTGCCGGACGCGGCGCTGATCAATGTCGGCGGTGGCCTCACCGGTGGCGACACGATGGACTATCGCCTGCTCTGGAAGCCACGAACGGCCGCGGGCGCCACTACCCAGGCGGCCGAGCGCATCTACCGCGCGATCGGCGACGACGTACGGATCACGACGGGTCTAGATCTCGGCGACGACGCCTGGGCGGAGTGGCTGCCGCAGGAGACCATTCTGTTCGAAGGTGCTGCCCTAGACCGCCGGCTCGTCGTCGACGTGGCGCCGACGGCGAGGCTACTCGCCGTCGAACCGCTCGTGTTCGGACGCCTTGCGATGGGGGAAAGCGTCGACGATCTGGACCTGCGCGACCGCATCGAGGTCCGGGTGGACGGCAAGGTGGTCTGGTTGGATGCGACCCGCCTGGCGCCACCCGTCTCCCACCGATTGGATCATCCGGCGCTCGGGGCGGGCGCCCGGGCGATAGCGACACTGCTCTATGTGGGCGCGGACGCCGCCGACCGCCTTGCCGCCCTGCGCAGGCTCGTCGACGAGGCGGGCGTGCCGTCGGCGGTCACGTGCCTGTCGCCCGTGCTGGTGGCGCGGTTCCGGCACGCCGAGCCGCTGGCCTTGCGCCGCGCGCTGGTGCATGTGCTGAGCGGCGCGCGGGCGGAGCTCAGGGGCTTGCCCGCAAGGCTGCCGCGGCTCTGGCACGGGTGATCCGGCGGGCGCGAGCGAGTGGACGGGGACGAGGATGCAGCTGACACCGCGCGAGAAGGATAAGCTGTTGGTGGCGATGGCGGCCGAGGTCGCGCGTAAGCGCCTCGCGCGTGGCGTCAAGCTCAACGTGCCGGAGGCGATCGCGCTGATCACCGACTTCGTCGTCGAGGGTGCGCGCGACGGGACCGGGGTCGCTGAGCTGATGGCGGCGGGCGCCCAGGTCATATGCCGCGGCCAGGTGATGGAAGGCGTCGCCGAGATCGTGCACGAGGTACAGGTCGAGGCGACCTTCCCCGACGGCACCAAGCTCGTGACCGTGCATGACCCCATCCGATGAGGTCGCCATCCGCGAGGTCGACGCAGAGCGGCTGGCCGCTCGCCGCGACGGCGTGCTGGCGTTGCTCGGCGAGGCGGTCGAGGGGAACGTGTCGCTCGGTTTTCTCCGGCCGCTCGACGGCACCGGGTCCGAGGCGTGGTTCGATGGGTGCGTCGCCGAGGTGCGCGCGGGCTCACGCCATGTCTGGGTTGCGGAGCGGGCGGGCGACGTGATCGGCGTGGTGCACCTGGAACTCGCCCTGAAGGAGAACGCGCGACATCGGGGCGAAGTGCAGAAGCTCGTGGTCGCCGGTGGGGCGCGACGCCTGGGCATCGGTGGCCTGTTGATGGGGGCACTCGAGGATCGGGCACGAGCCCTTGGTCGCTTTCTGCTGATCCTCGACACCGACGAGGGCTCTGGCGCCGTCACCTTCTACGACCGGCTCGGCTGGCAGTCGGCGGGTGTCGTTCCCGACTACGCCAGGCGGCCTGACGGCATGCTTTGGGGAACACGTCTTTTTTGGCGCGACCTCAGGCGTACTGGCGATGGTTGAGCGCGCGTGGCTCGCCTTGGCCGCGGTCGCCTGGGTCGTCGCCGGCCTCAATCTTGCGTTGCTGTTCGATCTCAAGGCGACGCTCTCGACGCTTGCAGCGCTGGTCGTGCTGACCGCGCTCGCGTTGCCGAGGGCGGCCCTGCCGGCGGCGTTGTGCGCGTGTGTCGGCCCGGTGCTGGTGTTCGCCGCGGCCGTTGTGCAGCCGCTGGCGTCGCTCGTGGCGCTCGTGTTGGTGCTCGTCGTCTTGAGCCGCTCCTTGAGACCGCTGTTGGAGACTGCGCGCCAGCGCTGGATGGCCGCGGCAGCGACGGCCGCCGCCTTCTGGCCGCCGTGCTTGGGTCTCGTCTCGAACAGCGTTGTCGAGGTCTTCTGCCCGGGCGGCGGCGTCGAGCAGGCCTGTCATGGCTTCTACCGGGTCGGCACGGGCTGAGGAGGAAAGCGCAATGATCCCAGGCGAAGTGATCGTGGCCGCGGGCGACATCGAGCTCAACGAGGGCCAGCCGGCGGTGACGCTCGAGGTCGCGAACACCGGCGACCGGCCGGTGCAGGTCGGCTCGCACTACCATTTCTCCGAGACCAACCACGCGCTCGCCTTCGACCGGTCCAAGGCGCATGGCATGCGGCTCGATATCCCGGCCGGCACCGCGGTGCGCTTCGAGCCCGGCCAGACGCGCGAGGTGACGCTGGTGCCGTTCCGCGGCGAGCGGAAGGTGTTCGGATTTCATCAGAAGGTGATGGGTGCGCTCGACTGAGCGCCCGCGGGGAGGGAGGCCAAGATGCCCTACAGGATCAGCCGCGCGGCCTACGCCGACATGTATGGGCCCACCACCGGCGATCGGGTGCGGCTCGCCGATACCGAGCTGTTCTTAGAGGTCGAGGCCGACCACACCACCTACGGCGAGGAGGTGAAGTTCGGCGGCGGCAAGGTGCTGCGCGACGGCATGGGCCAGGGGCAGGCAACGCGCGCCGAAGGTGCCGTCGATACCGTTATCACCAACGCGCTGATCGTCGACCATACCGGCATCTACAAGGCCGATGTCGGTATCAAGGACGGCCGCATTGCCGGCATCGGCAAGGCCGGCAATCCGCACACGCAACCCGACGTCTCGATCTTCAAGGGTCCAGGCACCGAGGCGATCGCCGGTGAGGGCAAGATCCTCACCGCCGGCGGCTTTGACGCGCACATCCACTTCATCTGCCCGCAGCAGATCGAGGAAGCGCTCTGTTCGGGCGTCACCACCATGCTCGGCGGCGGCACGGGCCCCGCCACGGGCACCAACGCCACCACCTGCACGCCCGGCCCGTGGCACATCGGCCGCATGCTGCAGGCGGCCGAAGGCTTCCCGATGAACCTCGCCTTCTCCGGCAAGGGCAACAGCGCCACGCCCGCGGGCCTGGTCGAGCAGGTCGAGTCGGGCGCCTGCGCGCTCAAGCTGCATGAGGACTGGGGGACGACGCCCGCAACGATCGACTGCTGCCTGTCGGTCGCTGACGACCTCGACGTGCAGGTGATGATCCACACGGACACGCTCAACGAATCGGGCTTCGTCGAGACGACGATCAACGCCATCAAGGGCCGGACGATCCATGCCTTCCACACCGAGGGCGCGGGCGGCGGGCATGCCCCCGACATCATCAAGGTTTGCGGCGAGGCGAACGTCATCCCGTCGTCGACCAACCCCACGCGGCCCTACACCGTCAACACGGTGGCCGAGCATTTGGACATGCTCATGGTCTGCCACCATTTGGACCCGAACATCCCCGAGGACGTGGCCTTCGCCGAGAGCCGGATCCGCAAGGAGACGATCGCCGCGGAGGACATCCTCCACGATTTGGGCGCGTTCTCTGTCATCGCGTCGGACAGCCAGGCGATGGGCCGGGTCGGCGAGGTCCTCATCCGTACCTGGCAGACCGCCGACAAGATGAAGCGCCAGCGGGGCCGCCTGCCCGAGGAGATGGGTGAGAACGACAATGTCCGCATCAAGCGCTACATCGCCAAGTACACCATCAACCCAGCGATCACCCACGGCATGAGCAACCACATCGGCTCGGTCGAGGTGGGTAAGCTCGCGGATCTCGTGCTCTGGCATCCGGCGTTCTTCGGTGTGAAGCCGGACCTGGTGCTCAAGCTCGGCACGATCGCCGTGGCCCCGATGGGCGATCCCAACGCCTCGATCCCCACCCCGCAGCCGGTGCACTACCGCCCGATGTTCGGCGCGTTCGGCAAGGCGCTGACCCATTCGGCGGTGACCTTCGTCTCGAAGGCGGCGCTCGCTCGGGACATCGGCAGGGAGCTGGGCCTCGAACGCGCGCTCCTGCCGGTCGACAACACGCGCGGCGGCATCTCGAAGGCGTCGATGGTGATGAACGACGCCACGCCCGCGATCGAGGTCGACCCTGAGACCTACATCGTCCAGGCCGACGGCCAAGTGCTCACCTGCGATCCCGCGACCGAGCTGCCCATGGCGCAGCGCTACTTCCTGTTCTGATCGTGGAGCGGGCCCAGAGAGTCATCGATCAGAGCGCGGTCGACCCCACACGCGTCGTCGGCCGCGTGCGTCTCGACCTGGAGGCCAGGCGCAAGCGCCGCCACGTCGTGCGTCGGCTCGACGGCGACGACGTGCTGATCGACCTCGCCGAAGTGCCAGCGCTCAGCGATGGCGACGGGCTCGTGCTGGAGGGTGGCCGGATCGTGCTGATCGAGGCCGAGCCCGAAGCGCTGATGGAGGTCACGGCCGCCGACGAGCCGGTGCGGCTCCGGGTCGCCTGGCACCTGGGCAATCGCCACCAGCCCGTCCAATTCGTGGGTACGACAGCGCGGCTCAGGCGCGACCATGTCATTGAGGCCATGCTCCGGGGCCTGGGTGCGGAGGTTCGTCACCTGGAAGCGCCGTTCGACCCGGAGCCCGGGGCGTATGGCCATCACCACACCCACAGGCACGCCCATGCCGATGGCTGAGCGTGCGCTCTTCCGGCTCATGACCTGGCTGTCGCCGAGCTTTCCGGTGGGCGCCTACACCTACAGCCACGGCCTCGAGACGGCGGTCGAGGACGGTCTGGTCGGTGACCGCAAGGCCCTCGTCTCCTGGATCGACGCACTGCTGCGCCACGGCAGTGCCCGCAATGACGCGCTCTTTCTGACCGCTGCCTGGCAGGCGACCTGCGCCGAGGATGGCGCGCGCCTCGAGGAGGTCCGCATGCTCGCTGCGGCTTGCCACGCCACCTCGGAGCTGCGGCTCGAAAGCCTGCAGCAGGGGGCGGCCTTTCGCGACGCGGTCAGGCGCTCATGGCCGGCACCCGGCATCGAGCGGCTCGCGGGCGACGAGGTGGGGCTCGCCTATCCGGTAGCCGTCGGCGTCGCCGCCGCGTGTCATGGCGTAGCGCTAAGGGCGACGCTCCACGCCTATCTGCATGCGTTCGCCGCGAACCTCGTCTCCGCCGGCATTCGGCTCGTGCCGCTCGGCCAGAGTGACGGCCAGAAGGCGCTCGCGGCCTTGGAGCCGGCGGTCGCCGCGGTCGCCGCTGAGGCCGAGGAGGGGACGCTCGACGACCTGGGCGGGTGCGCTTGGGCCGCCGAGCTCTGCTCGATGCGCCATGAAACCCAGTACACGAGGCTCTTTCGCTCATGACCTCTCCGCACGGACCTCTGCGTGTCGGCATCGGTGGCCCGGTCGGCTCGGGCAAGACGGCCCTCACCGACGCGCTCTGCAAGCGGCTTCGGGACCGTTTCGAGATCGCGGTCGTCACCAACGACATCTACACGCAAGAAGACGCCCAGTTCCTCACCCGCTCCGGTGCCCTCGCGCCCGAGCGCATCCGCGGTGTCGAGACCGGCGGCTGCCCGCACACGGCGATTCGCGAGGACGCCTCGATCAACCTCCAGGCCGTGGCCGAGCTGCGCCGCGACTTCCCCAAGCTCGACCTGGTTCTCGTCGAGAGCGGTGGCGACAACCTGTCGGCCACCTTCAGTCCGGAACTGGCCGACCTCACCATCTACGTCATCGACGTCGCGGCGGGCGACAAGATCCCCAGAAAGGGCGGCCCCGGCATCACCCGCTCGGACCTCCTGGTGATCAACAAGATCGACCTCGCCCCCCTCGTCGGCGCCTCGTTGGAGGTCATGGACCGCGACGCCAAGAAGATGCGCGGCGACCGGCCGTTCGTGTTTACGAATGTCCGCGCCGGCGACGGGGTGGAAGGGGTTGCAGCGTTCATCCAAGACCGTGGCGGCCTTCAGGCTTGAAGTGCGTCACTGCCGTGCGACGACGAACTTGGACAGAGCGGCTTTGGACGGGGAACGGAAATCGAGATGGGTGCCGCTTACGCCCGCTGCTCGGCGGAGAGAGGTCGAAAGGGGTTTCAAAATAGGGGTGCCGTGCTCAGCTGTTCCATTCTCGCCCGAAACGCGGCACCGCCGGAGCGGGGGCCCACCCATCGAGCAATGAGATCCTCTTTGGACACCTATTTTGCTCTCCTTCGCTTGGTGCAATTGCGGATTGGATCGAGCGCTTCAGCGCCCCTTCAATCGAACCCAAGGCGGTCCGCTGATCGATCCGTTGGCCAGGTCCCTGCTGCGGCTCAAGATGTCCGCGTTGAGCCGATGGCGTCCCAAGACCAGCGGGTCTCGGGCGGGTAGCACAAGCCAAACTGGGTCTCGAGGATGGCGAGCCGGCTTGCCGGCGAGGCGATCTCCTCCTGCTCGACGACGACGTCAAGCACGCGCCTGCGGAACATGTTGTTGTCCATGGTCACCCGCCCGCCATCGGCTTCCGCCTTTGCGACGACGAGCCGCTTGCGGAACGAGGAGTCGGGGTGGCCACTGGTCCACCAGTTGGCGAGTTCCTGGTCGATCGGGTGCAGGGTCTCGGTGGTGAAGTCGTAGGCGTCGACCCAATCCGCGCCGACGAGGACCTGGTGGACCCACCGGAATGGCCCACCGACCAGGCGCCGGCGCTCATGCGGCGTCGCCTGCTCCACGCCCGCATCCATGCGCAGCGGTGCTGTCGGCGTCAGACCGCCGAGGCCTGCATCGACGAGCCAGTCATGGCCGCCCATCGCCACACGCAGCACCATGTGCGTGCGCTGCGGAACGACGTCCTGGGGGCTCTTTAAGCGCACGCGGCCACCCATCGCAGTGACCTCGAAGCCAAGCGCGCAGAGCACGCGGAACAGGAGCCCGTTCTGCTCGAAGCAATAACCGCCGCCGCGCTCGGCCACGAGCTTCCGCTGCACCGAGGCCAAATCGAGTAGGACGGGCTGCCCGAGCAGGATTTCAAGGTTGCTGAATGGGATCGCGGAGGTGTGCGCCAGGACGAGAGCGGCCAGCGTGTCGAGGCGCGGCGTCGTCGGCCCTTCGTAGGCAACGCGCGAGAAATAGGCGTCGAGGTCGAGGCGTTCGTCGCCAAGCATGTCCGTCCTCTTCGTCCCGATCGAAGGAGCGACGGCCGATCATGCCGCGCGACCCCGCACGCGAACACCCGCGCCACATGCACGGCACGGCTTCGCCGCACGTCAATGAGAAAATCGAGAAAAGGGATCGCTCTCGCGGAGAAAAGACGCTCCTGACCGGGCGGCGACGTGAGCGAAAAGACCCGGAAAACCGAGGTTACGGTCGGACGGCTCAACGACGGGGCTCGGCCCGTGGCCGAGCTGGTTCTTGAGGGCCGATAAGGGCTTCATCGGCCGATGGTAGCCATAGGCGTCACTGCAACGAACCCCTGATACGGAGCGTCTACGCTGCGCTTCCGTCATGGCGTAGGTTGCGCCTTGGGCAATTCCAGGGCTGCGCATGCAATCCGACCGGTTCCTTTCGATCGTCGCGTTCGTCACGGCGGCCGCGCTGTTGGTCGTGCTGGCCTGGCAGAGCTTTCCGCTCTTCCAGGCGCGGCTGTTGGGCGTGCAGGCGGAGCCGCGGGTGGTGGCCGCGCGCGGTGACTTGGCCGCCGACGAGCAGGCGACGATTGCGCTGTTCGAGGCGGCGCGCGTCAGTGTCGTCTACATCTCGACGACCGAGCGGGTGGTCGATCCCTGGAGCCGCCACGCGCTCGACGTGCCGCGCGGCACGGGCTCGGGCTTCGTCTGGGACGATCTGGGCCACGTCGTCACCAACTACCACGTCGTCGCCGACGCGTCTGAAGCGCTCATCCGTCTCGCCGACGAGCGCACCTACCGCGCGAGC
>JANQNY010000052.1 GCA_028279345.1 Geminicoccaceae bacterium | reverse complement strand
AAACTTGTTCCGACGCCTCGCCGAGGATCGAGCTGACGCGTTCCTCCCAAACCTCGCGACGGCCCTCACCAATCTCTCCATTCGCTACAGCAAACTCGGCCGCCACAGGGATGCCCTTACCTCCAGCCAGGAAGCGGCGAACGTCTACCAACGCCTCGCCCACGACCGACCCGACGCCTTCCTCCCCAACCTCGCGATGGCCCTTAACAACCTCTCCGGCCACCTGAGCAGGCTCGGTCGCCACGAGCACGCCCTCGCAGCCAGCCAGGACGCCGCAAACCTCTACCAACGCCTCGCCCACGACCGACCCGACGCCTTCCTGCCCGACCTCGCGATGGCCCTTAACAACCTCTCCGGCCACCTAAGCGATCTCGGCCGCCGCGAGGACGCCCTCGCCGCCGGCAAGGACGCCGCGAGCCTCTTCCGACGCCTCGCCCAGGACCGACCCGACGCCTTCCTCCCCGGCCTCGCCTCAGCCCTCAACAACCTCTCCACCCACCTCAGCAATCTCGGACGCCGCGAGGACGCCCTCGCCGCCAGCGAGGAAGCCGTCGCCATCCGCCGAAGCCTCGCCCAACACCGACCTGACGCCTTCCTCCCAGACCTCGCGCAGTCGTTCGCCGTGCGCGGCAACGCGCTGGAAGCGCTGGGCAAGCTGGAGGAGGCCGTCGCCTCCGACCACGAGGCAGTGACGGCTTTGGCCGGGCCGTTCCTGGCTCTACCGAGGGCTTTCGCGGAGGACATGGTAACGTACCTACGCGAGTACCTGCGCCGCGCCGACGCGGCAGCGGTGGCGCTCGATGAGGATCTGCTCGCGCCGATCCTGGAGGCCCTGCAGCCATTCATGCAACAGAACGGAGACGGTGAATGAGCGGTGACGTGGCGCTGGTGTCGGCCGCAGTCGACGCGCTCGTGCCCTACCTGACCGAAGCCGGCAAGAAGGCCGCGGCCACGCTCGGCGCCGAAGCGGCCAAGGAGATCGCAGCGCTCTGGGCGTGGGTGAAGGGCAAGGTCACCGGCAGCGCCAAGGATGCGTTCGAGCAAGCGCCGGACGACACGAAGGCTCAGGGCAAGCTCGAAGGTGCGCTGGAGCAGGTGCTCGAGGCCGAGCCGGCGCTAGCCGACGAACTGCGGCAGCTCGTGGCGGCTGCGAAGCCGGAGGCCGCGCGGCTGGTGCAAACCATCACCCAGACACAGACGGTTGGTGACGGCAGCGTCGGCATCCAGAGCGCCGGGAGCAACAACACGTTCAACGTCAACAAGAGCTGACGCCGCGAAGGCGAGCCCTGTCCTCCGATCGCGCCGACGCCCTCTATTGGTATCCCGAGTGAGCGGGCGCGCCCTGTTCCGGAAAGCAGCGGTCGAACTGCCGTTCTCCTTCGCGGGAGAAGGTGACGACCCGCGACGCCGGATCGCGACGTGCCCAGCCGAGCTCTTCGAGCCGGGCGAAGAGGGCACGCCCCAGGCTCCCGCCCAGGTGCGAGCGTCGTTCGCTCCAGTCGAGGCACGCGCGGCAGAGCGGCGCCCGCTTGCGCCGCAGCTCCGCCAGGTCGATGCCGAAGGCCGTGAGGAACGCCGCACCCTCGGCGCCGATGGCCAAGCCATCCGGCTGGTGGCTCATCAGGCCGCGCGCGAGCAGGCTGTCGAACAACTGTACGCCTCTGTTGCCGGCCAAGTGGCTGTAGCAGACCCGCGCGTTGCGGAGCGCAGCGTCCCTGGGGCCGGTGCGCGTTCGTAGGAGGCCCGAGCCCGCGGCCAGCCCCATCAGCCCCTCGAGCACCTGCGCGACGTCGTCATTGGCGAGCGAGAGGTACTTGTGCCGCCCCTGCTTCCGCGGCTGCACGAGCCCGCCCTGCTCGAGCTTCGCCAGATGCGAGCTGGCGGTCTGCAGGGTGACGCCGGCCTCCGCCGCCAGCTCCGTGGCGGTGAGCGCCTTGCCGGTCATCAGCGCGACCAGAATGTTGGCGCGCGCCGGATCGCCAATCAGCGCGGCAACGCGAGCGATGTCGGGGCCGTCTTTCATAGTTCGACCGTGCCCGAACCATCACCGTCTGGCAACGCGGTATTGAGCTCGGCGACACCATCGAGGGGCCGCCGATGCTCACCTGCGTCATTCGCTATCAGATCGATCCGACCAAGCACGAGCAGTTCGCCGAGTATGCGCGCAACTGGGGTCAGGCGATCCCGCGCTGCGGGGCCGACCTGGTCGGCTACTTCGCGCCGCACGAGGGCTCGAGCACGCTGGCTTACGGCATCTACAACATCGCCAGCCTAGCCGCCTACGAAGCCTATCGCGCGCAGCTCGCGGCCGACCCGCTGGGGCGCGAGAACTACGCATTCGCCCAGCGCGAGAAGTTCCTGCTGCGCGAGGACCGCACCTTTCACAAGCTGGTCTCCACGCCGCACGGCGAGCCGTCATGATCGCCGTCATCTTCGAGGTGATGCCGAGCGACGGCAGGCGTGCCGCCTATCTCGACATCGCAGCAGAGCTGCGCCCCGTCCTCGACGAGATCGACGGCTTCGTCTCCGTCGAGCGATTCCAGAGCCTCACCGATCCCGGCAAGATCCTCTCCCTGTCGTTCTTCGAGGACGAGGCGGCCGTACGCCGTTGGCGCACGCGCGCGGCCCATCGCGCCGCGCAAGCCGATGGCCGAAGCGGCATCTTCAACGACTATCGCCTGCGCATTGCGCATGTCGTGCGCGACTACGGCATGTACGATCGCGATCAGGCACCCGCCGACAGCAAGGCGGCGCACGGAGCGTGAGCGCGCCCGCGAGCCTCGGGCGTGAACTGCCGCTGCTGCTGTTGTTGGCGCTGCTCTGGGGGTCGTCCTACCTCTTCATCAAGCTGGCTGTCGCCGAGATCCCGCCGCTCACGCTCATCGCGCTCCGCGTGGTCGGCGCCGCCACGTTCCTGCTGGCCGTCACGGCCTTGCGCGCCGAGCGGCTGCCGCGCGATCGCCAATCGTGGTCGATGCTGCTCGTCCAGGCCATCTGCAACAGCATCGGCGCATGGACGCTGCTCGCCTGGGGGCAGCAATATGTCGACGCGAGCCTGGCCAGCGTTCTGAATTCGACTTCGCCCCTGTTCGTCTTCCTACTCACGTCCTTCGTCACCCGTCACGAGCAGGTGGACCAACGCCAACTGGTCGGCGCGCTGTTCGGGATTGCCGGCGTCGCCCTGATCGTCGGGTTGGACTCCCTGGACGGCCTCGGCGCCCATGTCGCGGGCCAGCTCGCCTGCCTCGCCAGCGCCGCGCTCTACGGTTGTGCTGCGATCTACGGCAAACGCTTCGCGCATCTCGGCGGTCTCACGACGGCTGCGGGAACGATGCTCTGGGCCTCCCTCACCCTCGTGCCGCTGGCACTCGTCGTCGAGCAGCCCTGGACGCTCCGACCGTCTGTGCAGGCCCTCGCGGCAACCGCGGTGCTGTCGCTGCTCTGCACCGGCGTAGCGCTCGTGCTCTACTTCCGGCTGGTGCGGACGCTCGGCTCGATGGGTGTTGCCAGCCAGAGCTATTTGCGTGCCGGCGTGGGTGTCCTACTCGGCGTGGTCGTGCTCGGTGAACGGCTCAGCCCACCGATCGTCATTGGGCTCGCCCTGACGATGCTGGGTGTCGCGCTGATCAACTGGCCCAAGGGTACTCGGCAGCAGCGAGGCTGAGCGGGTGCATGGGTGCCGCCCCATCATGCCGTTGCGTGTTCAGGACCCCCCTCCTAGGATGTGCCGAGCACCGGGCCAAACGGTGCCCAAAGACGATCGGGGAGTTCAAGAAATGTTGCGATCCGCTGCCGCGGGCGCGCTCGGCCTCGGCCTTCTGGCCACGCCGGCCGCCGCCGTCACCCTCGTCGGCGCCAGCCAATTCGACGAGAACCACGCCTTCACGAAGACGCTCCTCAAGTTCGAGGAGCTGGTCCAGGCCTGTTACGACGGCGACGTCGACTTCGAGCTGCACCTCAACTCCGAGCTCGGCCTCGAGAAGGACTATTTCGAGAACATGAGCCAGGGGATCGCGGTCGACTTCGCGATCGTGGCGCCGTCGCACATGTCGACCTTCTCGAAGATGGCGCCCCTGATGGACATGCCGTTCCTGTTCCGCGATCTCGACCACTGGAACGCGGTGATGGAGCAGGACGCGCTCGACCCCGTCGCCCAGGACGTCCTCGAGAACGCCAATGTGCGGCTCATCGGCTATGCCGGCGGCGGCACCCGCAACGTCTTCGCCAACAAGCCCATCACCAATGTCGACGAGCTGACCGGCCTCGACATGCGCGTGATGGGCGCGCCGATCCAGACGCGCATCTTCGACGCGATCAAGGCGGCACCCACGGTCATCGCCTATTCCGAGGTCTACACCGCGATCCAGACGGGCGTCATCGACGGTGCCGAGAACGAGGCCGCAGGCATCGAGCAGATGAAGTTCTACGAGGTGGGCCCGCACGTGGCCTTGACCCAGCACGCCATCACCGTCCGCCCGCTGGCGTTCTCCCAGGCCACCTACGAGCGGCTCGACCCGGCGCTCCAAGCCTGTGTCGACGAGGCCGGCAAGGAGGCGGGCGCCTATGGGCGTGAGCTCGAAAGCTCCGAGGACGCGGAGAAGCTCGCCGCACTCGAGAGCGAGGGAGTGCTGACCCGCCACGCGTTCGAGGGCCGCGATCAGCTCCTCGAGCTCGCCGAGCCGGTCAAGCGCGACTACGCCGAGGAGCTGGGTGCCCTCGAGGTCTACGAGACGATCAATTCCATCCAGTGACGCGCGCGCGGTCCGGGACGCCGAGGGGGGCGTCCCGGAGCCGCCGGTGGGCCTCTTCGGCCGGTTCGTCCAGCTCTACTACCGCCTCCTCCAGATCCTGCTGACGCTCTTGATGATCGGGCTCGTCATCCCGGTCACCATGCAGATCCTCTCGCGCTACACGCCCTTCGTGCCGCGCTACATCTGGACCGAGGAGATCGCGCGGTTCTGCTTCGTCTGGATCGTCATGATCGGGGCGATGATCGCCGTGCGCGACAACACCCATTTCGACGTCGACCTCCTGCCGCATTCGCTGAGCCCCCGGCGTGAGGCGCTATCTCGGCTCTTCGTCCACCTGATGGTCGGTCTCTCGGGCGTCTTGTTCCTCGTCTACGGCTACGACTTCGCCGTCCTCGGTGCGCGGCAGTCCTCGGAGATCGCGGGCCTGCCGATGCTCTCGATCTACATCGCCTGGCCGCTCGCCGGCGCCACCTGGCTCCTCTTCCTCGTCGAGCGCTTTCGCATCGACCTCCGTGTGCTCGTCCGGGGCCATCGCTGATGGGGCCGGGCGAGGTCGCAGCGATCCTCTTCGGCACCTTCATCGTGCTGGTGGTGCTCAGGGTGCCGGTAGCCTTCGCGCTCGGCCTCGCCGTCGCCCCGGTCTTCCTCATCGAGGAGCGGCTCACGCCGATCCTGCTCCTGCGCGAGATGTTCAAGAGCTACAACGCCTTCGTGCTCTTGGCGGTGCCGTTCTTCCTCCTCGCCGCCAACCTGATGAACGGTGCAGGCATCACCGACCGGCTGATCAACCTCGCCCGCGCGTCGGTGGGGCACCTGCCGGGCGGGCTCGGCCATGTGAACGTTGTCGTCTCGATGCTCTTTGCCGGCATATCGGGCTCGTCCACGGCCGACGCCGCCGGCATCGGCAAGCTCCTCATCCCGCAGATGAAGCGCCAGGGCTATGACGCGAGCTTCGCCGTCGCGATCACCGCATGTTCGTCCGTGATGGGCGTCATCATCCCGCCCTCGATCCTGATGGTCGTCTGGGGCGGGCTCATGTCCGTCTCGATCGGCGGCCTCTTTCTGGCGGGCATCATCCCCGGCATCCTCATCGCCGGCGCGCAGATGCTGATCGTCTACATCTACGCCAAGCGCCGCGGCTATCCGATCTACGCCCGTTCGAGCATCATTCAGCTCGCCACCGCCGTGGCTTCGGCCTCGCTGGCGCTGGTGACGCCCCTGATCATCGTCGGCGGCGTGGTCGGCGGCTGGTTCACGCCGACCGAGGCCTCGGTCATCGCCGTGCTCTACTCGCTCGTGCTGGGGACGATGATCTACCGGAGCGTCCCCTTCGCCGAGCTGCCGCACATCTTCTACGACAGCGCGCGCTTCGCCGCGATCTCGCTCTTCTGCATCGGCACCGCATCCGCCTTCGGCTGGGTCTTGGCCTATTTCCGCATCCCGGCGGCGCTGGTCGACGTCATCGCCGAGCTCGGCTTCGGCATCGTCGGTACGGGCATCCTCATCGCCGTCGCCTTCCTGCTGATCGGCATGTTCATCGACGCCATCCCGGCGATCATCATCCTCGGCACCGTGCTCTTCCCCGTCGCCGAGCATGTCGGCATGCACCCGATCCACTTCGCCATCATCGGCGTCATCTCGCTCGCCTTCGGCCTGGTGACGCCGCCCTACGGCCTGTGCCTTTTGATCGCGTCCGCCATCGGCGAGGTGCGCCTCGTCAACGCGCTCAAGGACGTGGCCATCATTCTCCTGCCGATGCTCGGCGTCCTTCTCCTCGTCATCTTCTTCCCCGACCTGATCCTCGCCATCCCCCGCTGGCTCATGCCGCGGTTCGTTTAGCGGGCGCGGCGTAGACGAACGCGTGCGCAAGGGGCGATCGCCATGTGGACCAGACGGGCCGTCGCTTTCATGCTACCGGCTTTTCCGACGGCCGCGTCGGCACAGAAGGGAACCGCCATGTCGCCGAGTGCCGAGAAGGAGCTGGCCCGCCGCTCCCTCGACATGTGGTCGTCGACCGCGCCGTTCACACCGGACGCCGTCTTCGCGCCGGACTACGTCAACCATCAGGAGCCGGCCGCCGCCAGCGGTGTGGGGACCATCAACCTCGCGACCTGGATCAACATCGTCCAAGCCAACCACGCGGCCTTTCCGAACCTGACGGTCGACATCCTGCTGCAGGTCGCCGAAGGCGACATCGTCGCGACACACTGGCGCTTCACCGGCACCCAGACAGGCCCTTACGAAGGCCACCCGCCGAGCGGCAAGCAGGCGAGCTGGACCGGCGTCCAGATCGACCGCATCGCGAACGGCAGGATCGTCGAGAGCTGGGTGAGCTGGGACAAGTACACCCAGTTCGCGGAGCTGGGGCTGTTGGGGTGAGCGCCGCAAAGACGACGTAAATCGGAGGGCTGCTGCGAGCCAGAGCTGCCCTCCTTCTACGCATCGTGATTTGCTTGCGTTAGCGAGTAGGTGTGGCTAGCCGCACTTCCTTTGAGCGACAGGCCCGGGCTACAACTGTGTGGGAGTTGGTTGTCACCACTCCACGGTCTTGCCGGGCGTGTAGACAGGTGTTGCTTCGGGATCGAAGGATCTGTCGAAGTCTCGGTAATGTCCTTGCAGCTGCCTGTGCGGGTACTGCTCAATCAGGCGCATATGCTCTTGAACTAGTTTCGTGAGGCCCGGTCCGGCCCAGAGACCGTTCCGAATCTCGTTGGGGAAACGCTCTGCAGGATCGTGGTACAGGTTGTACATCTCGTAGAAGTGGAACTCCGGACTTCGGGGCTTGAGGTTCATCTTCACCTGATCCTTGCGGACGGCTTCCAGATCCGCTCGGTTGTAGTGGAAGACGTAGTCCCGTCGTCCCTTGCCCTCACCGAGCAAAAGAAGCCCGCTTTGGTCGATGCCATCGATGACCCGGTCGGTGGGAATGCCGTCCGTAGCGTCTGCGATGGAGGCCAGTGTCATGAACCAGTCGGTGATCTGCACGATATCGAGCGGGTCCTGTCCCGGCTCGATCATACCCGGCCACCAGGCGATCGCAGGCACACGGATGCCACCCTCGCGCGTTTCGCCTTTGGCGCCCGGCAGGAGCGAATAGCCGCCATGGGGATGAACGGTGTACATTGGACCGTTGTCTGAGTTCCAAATCACGAGAGTGTTCTCGGCGATACCGAGATCAACGAGCGTCTTGAGAATGCGGCCCGTGTTGTAGTCGTGCTCGACCATTTGCGCTGAGGTATTCGTCTGCGCCGGCGTGTCCCGGAAATCGGGATGAGCGCCCCAAAAGTGGTTTGCCTTACCCCAGAAGTTGACGAAGAAGGGTTGATCGGTCGCTGCGCGGCGCTCGATGAAGTCGATCACGAGATCGGCAACATCGGAGTCGTAGGTATTGTAGCGCTCCATGCTGTAGCGATAGGCCATTTCAGGCTCTTCACCTTTTTGCGCGCGCATCACCCCGCCGGTGTCATAGGGGAAGCCCTCTGGTCCCGGGGACTCGATCAGTGCTCGGTTTGTGAAGCCGCCAATATCGTCGGCAGCGCTCGCATTGAGATTGTTGACCCACCAGGGCGGATTCCCTTCGGACCATTCGGCCTCGTCGAAGCCTTGATTCGTCGGGTGATGGTCGTGATCCTCGCCCATATGCCACTTACCGAAAAAGCCGGTGTAGTAGCCCGCCTCGGAGAGAACTTCGGCGATCGTCACCTCCTCGCCATGCAGGCCCGTACCGACCTCGCCGGGCAAGGTGATGTTGTAGAGACCATTTCGGATCGGATGGCGGCCGGTCATCACCGCACCGCGCGAGGGCGAGCACTCAACCTCTGAATAGAAGGAGAGAAAGCGCATCCCCTCTTCGGCCATGCGGTCAAGATTGGGCGTCGGCGCGCCGCGGATCTTGCCGCCGCCATAGCTGCCCAGTTCGGTGTAGCCCACGTCGTCGGCGAGGATGTAGACAATGTTGGGCCTCTTGCCGAAGCGTTCTTCAAGGGCCGCGAGCTGTTGGCGGACCTGACGATGGTCGTCAGCCCATTGCGCTTCGAATTCCTGCTCCATGCGGATGAACTCTGCGTCGTGTACGATCTCCCCCTTCGCCGCGACTGGTGCGATTATGGCGGCGCAGAGAGCGGCCCAGATCCAATGCTTCATAGCTCTTCCTCCCTTGGCCGAAGCGCTAACGGACGCGCACCTGCCTCTGAGCAGACGCTACGCAAGCACGTCGACGAGTGTTATCGAAATCCCGCAAAAAAGGCCGCCGACTTGCTACAGTAGGGCTCGAAAGGAAGACGCATGTTCGTCAATGGGTCCTTTTCGGACGTCGACGCATTCGGCGAAGCGATAAGTGAGACCTGGCGCGCCGAGTTCTATCCGTTGGCGCAGGAGCGGGCTGCAGCTCCGGCTGTGTTGGTCGTCCAGTCCGGTGTGCCGACGTGCCAGTACATGTTCTGCGAGTTCGCGCTGGCGCTGCGCCTACGAGGCGATCCGCCGAAGGGCCTCATCACCTTCAATCTCCTCGAGCCGTTCCCCGAGCGGTATTGGTGGCGCGGCTACGACATTCTGCACGACCACGTTTTCGTCTTCACCGTCGGTTCGGAGCTCGAAGGGATTACGCCCCACAAATTCCAAGTCCACACGATCTCGATGACCGAGGAGGCTCTGGCAGTCGTGGCAGCGCGTTGTGAGATCCGCCTCCCCCCGCTTCACCGGATGGCGGAGGTTTTCCGCCCGCCGGAAGACCTCGTTCAGAACGTACGAAGAGACCTGCGACGGTTCCGTCGTGACGCGTCTCTCTTCTCCGAAACGCATGCGCAATCCTTCGTGGCGCGCTTGCTGCCGCACTGGACCGTGGAGGATGGAACCCGTTTCCGGCCACAGCTACGTGCCCGGCACCTTGCCGTGAAGCGAAGCCTCGAGGTCATCGAGGGGGCAGATCTGGCCGAGATGTCGCCGCAGACGCTGCTCGATGTCGCCGGTGTCAGCGAGCGGACACTCCAATACGCATTCCAGGAGCGCTTTCACACCTCCCCCGCAGCCTTCCTCAAGGCGCGGCGTCTGGGCGAGGTACGCGAGCGGCTACGTCATGCCGACCCGCACACGGCCCGGATCGGCGAGATCGCCGCGGAACTAGGCTTCTGGCACCTCGGCCAGTTCTCTTCCGACTACAAACGCCACTTCGGAGAAAGGCCAAGCGGTACACTCTGGAACGGCCAACCATCGTCGCACTGACAGCACCTCGACATCGTGTGGTGTCCGTCACCTCGGCGGGCCCGCTCTGTCCGGAAGGCGACCTCAGCGCACTGCCTCTAGATGTCCGCCGCTCCTCGTCTCAGCCGGTCATCACCGCACCCTGACCGCGGCGTACGTCTGAGTGCCGAACACGTCGCCCTCCACGCCTGCGCCCTGGATGCCCGCTCTTGGGAGCCCTTCTTCCATTGCGGCGCCGCGCGACGGCACCACGGCGCTGCACTATGGGCGACAACCCCTCACCGCACGGCGATGGCCGCGATCTCGACGGCGACGTCGCCCGGCAGGCGGGCGGCCTTCCCGGACACGCGGGTCGACATCCTCCTGCAGCTCGCCGAGGGCGACCTCGTAGCGACCCACTGGCGCTTTTCCGGCACGCAGACCGGCGCTTACGAAAGCCATCCGCAGAGCGGCATGCAGGCGAGCTGGACCGGCGTCCAGATCGACCGCATTGAGGGCGGCAAGATCGTCGAAAGCTGGGTGAGCTGGGACAACTAAACCCAGTTCGCGGAACTTGACCTGCTGCCATAGTCGTCTTGCCGACCTGCCGCCGCATCAGACCGGTTGACCGTGACTAGCAGCGCCGAAGGGGCAAGCGCTCCTCGCGGGACAGGTTCTGCCGATGCTCGGCGCCAGTCCCGACTTGATCGTCGCCATCACCCGGTGGCTCATCTCAAGGCTGAAGCAACCAGAGCATCCTTTCCGGACGGACCTCGGTGATTGGAAACGGCGTGACGAACAGCCGCCATACGGGCTTAGCGACGAGTTCTTGTCCTTCTTCGAGCCGCTCGGAATAGACGAAGAGGTCGTGGACCAAAACAAGACGACCCAGATGACGACATCATTCGATGGAAGAATTGCCGCACATTGCGAGTGGTGACCAGATCTTAGGAATGAGAGGCGGATCGGCTCCGCTTGCAAGGGATTTCGACAAGATGTAGGACGCTCCGAGGCCTTATGAGGAGGCCACCCGGTCCGCGGAAAGCTGTCATCGGCTCCTCTTTTTGAAGACTACGACCACATCGGTTTTCTCAGCCCGGAATAGCGGACCATCGGGCAGCAGAGGGAAACCCGATGACCAAATCACTCGATCAATTGCGGCGTGACGCCAAAGCCCTGGGCAAGGCCCTCGCCGAGGGAAATGAGGGCGCGAAGTTGCGCGTCCACGGCATCATCGCCGAGCCCAGAAGCGGCGTCTACAAACACGCCGATTGCCTGCATGTTGTTGCACGAGAGACGGGCTACGCGACTTGGTCGGCCTTGAAGCTTGCCGTGGAAACCCAGGGCATGGACCGTGCCCAAAAGCAGGGGCGCCTGCGCTGGGCGCTCTTCAACGGCTCGCACGAGACAGTCACGCAGCTTCTCACGGATCACCCTGATCTCGCAGCTGGCCAAGTCCCGTTGCTGGTCGCGCTATACGACGTCCAGGCCGTGCGCGAGATATTGGCAAGAGACCCGGGGGCCGCCACACGAGAGTGTCCGCCTCGGCGTCCCATGTGCCATCTCGCCTTCTCAAGGCACATCCATGCGGCGCCCAAGAAAGAAGCGGACATGCTCGCAATGGCCGAGCTTCTGGTAGCACGCGGCGCGGACGTGAACGATAGCTTCTCGTTCGAACCCGGCGGCGAGCATCGTCTTTCCGCGCTCTACGGAGCGGTCGGACACGCTAACAACATGCCACTCGCCAAATGGCTCTTGGAGCACGGCGCCGACCCCAACGACAATGAATCGCTTTACCATTCCACCGAACTGGGGCAGACGGACGGGCTTCGGTTGCTGCTGGCTCATGGCGCGAAACCACAAGGCACCAACGCGCTGCCGCGTGCGATTGATTTCAACAGTATCGAGGCGGTCCGCCTCTTGCTTGAAGGCGGCGCGGACCCCAATGAAGGCATCGCGCCGCATCCCTCTGGTGAACCGTCACTTGTGATCCCGGCGCTGCATCAGGCGGCACGGCGTCTGGCTTCCGGCGAGATCGCCCGGCTTCTGCTCGACTATGGCGCTGACCCGAATGCAGTGAGCCGTGGTCATACGCCCTACGCCTTCGCCCGCATCTTTGGAAATCGGGAAGTCGTCGACGTCCTGGAAAGAGCTGGTGCCATGACAATACTATCGCCTGTCGAGGCTCAACTCGCCCGGGCCGCCGATCGCGACAGAAGACCAGGTGACCGGATCGACATGGACCAGGTTTCAGATGAGATGAAGTTCCTCCTTTGTCGGCTCGTCTGGCGGGAGGGAACGCTCCCACATATGCAGCGTTTGGTTGGGATGGGCTTTGACCCTCATTTGGCCGACGAGATGGGAATGCCTCCACTCCACCTCGCGGGCTGGGAGGGTATGGCCGGTGTCATGTCCTACTTCCTGAGCCTGAACCCCGATCTCGACCATATCAATGCTTATGGAGGCACACTCCTCTCGACGATCATTCATGGCTCCGAGAACTGTCCGCAGAGGGCGCATCGAGAGCATATTGAATGTGCTCGCATGGCACTCGAGCACGGCGTTGCACTACCCAAGAAAGCGCCACAATTCGCAACGGTACCGGATATGTCCGAGTTCCTCGCCGATTGGGCCCAGACGCACCCCAATCAAGTTGTCGAGCACGGTGTGGCTTGATCCCGCGAGAGGTCTTGTCTGTTAAGTTGTAAGGTCCGGGGTTATCGTTGCATGCGCGCGACGGTGGCATCCCAGCGGTGGTCCTGGATGCGGCTGACCTCGCGGCTGGGGTCGTAGGCGTTCCAG
>JANQNY010000027.1 GCA_028279345.1 Geminicoccaceae bacterium | reverse complement strand
TCGTGCTCGACGCCCTGGAACAGGCGCTGCACGGCCACCGGCCGGTGGAAGCGGGTTGGTCCACCACAGCGATAGTCAGTTTGCCGAGGCCAGCGTCGCGCCTTCAGTCAGCAGCGTCGGCGACAGCTTCGACAACGCTCTCGCCGAGACCGTCATCGGCCTCTTCAAGACCGAGGTCATCCGAAGGCGCGGCCCGTGGCGCTCGCTCGAAGCGGTCGAGGTCGCCACCCTCGCCCTCCGCCTTCTCCTGAAGGCCGCAGCTTCGCTGTCGGATGGCTTCGCTACTGCTCGCAATGGGTCGACTGGTTCAACCACCGCCGCCCGCTCGAGCCCATCGGCTTTGTCCCGCCGGCCGACGCCGAAACCGCCTTCTACGTCGAAATGGAGGAGAAGCCGCGGGCCGCGTCGGACTCAAACCAACCAGCCTCCGGACAACCCGGTGCGGTTCATGCTGTCTGTGCGGCAAAAGCGGGAAAGTTCCATCACCAAGTCGATCGCCCAGCTGTGATTGACGCGCTCATGTCCCGCGTGAGCCCGTGTTCGCCGATGTCGTTGGGCCGAGCGGCTTCGGAGCCCCGCCTAGAATAGCCTTGGGTACGCCAATGCGCTCAAGACGGCGCCTGATCCGACTCTTTCGGTCGTTCCGCCGGAGAAACTCGGCAAGCCGTGTTGGTGCACGCAGCCGCTCGAAGACTTGATAGAACAGTGTGCCAAACCCGGAGTTGCCCTCAATCACTACAACCCCATCTCTTGTGGCGGCAATATCCAAGGCAATGTATTCAATCGTTGGCAACGCCCGGCCGATGCAGTTGAGCAGACCGAGTATTGCCGGCCACGATTCAACAACGCAGCCGGCGATCGGAACTCCGCTGTCCGGATGGTGCGTGTGCCGGAGGATTTGATTCTCAGGAGAAACGCCGAGGGCGAAGCCAAGACGGCCTGTCGCAATATCTATCGGGGCGGCGAGGCCGCCGGGCGTGAAGTTGTCGATAATGCCTGAGCGCCGCGTGCCGAACTTGTGGAGAGCGAGGCCGATCTCCAGCGGGCCGCCATCCATTCGGAAGCAGACGAGCCGGACGGCGTTCAACGAATTCGGGGCGACCTGCGCCGCAAGGCCTCCGGGCAGCAACCGCGGTTGTGCGAGCATTGGTTCCGTGAAGTCACCGGACAGTTCCTCCGCCGTAGTGACAACGTGCACGCCACGACCACGGTTACCGTTGATCGGCTTGACGACAATGCCGTCTTGGGCCAGCGCATCATCCCGCAATGCCGCTCCTGCCTCACTCCACGACCAGCGCCCGTCGTGGAACGTGCCGAGCACCGGAACGTGGGCGACTGCAGCGGCGGCCATGACGTCGGCAAACCGGACCTTGTTATCCAGTAGCGCGTGATCTCCGCTCATGCTGCGAGGGAACTGCGCGTCGAAATTGGTTAGACAATCGTCAAGGGTGCCGTGCACTTGGCGGTAGGCGGCAGCGTTCTCGGGCCGAAAGCCTGCCAGCAAGTCTTGCGCCCGCTGGACTGTCGATAGACTCGGATCGGCAGCCTGCGACCGGCGCCAGATCTGCCTCCCCTGGCGAAGTATCCAGAACGCGAAAGCAAATTGATAAGCGAAATCCGTCAGGTTTGCCAACTGCGTCACCGTTTGGAGCTGCAGAAACAGAACGTTAAGACCGAGGCATCTTGCGAACCAACGATTTCGCCCGCGGTGAAACCGCCGGTACGCACCATCTCGGTGGACCATGGCTCAGCGTGGTTGATGCAGGCGGGGCCGCCAAATCCTTGGTGACTGGCAGCGCGCTTTGCGCAACCCGCGTCTGACGAAGGCCGGCCGCTCATTGGTGCCTTGTGAGCGTACTGGCACGGTCGAAGCGCGCGGCGACCGCCTGGTGCACATCCACGTCGCGCTGCCCGAAACTCCTAGTTGTCGCGACGTATTGTAAAGCCGACGTCACCAACCGCGGAAGCTCCGCTTGGAGTAGGTGGATATGGCAAAGGGACTGGATGTCGCGGCCTACATCTTTTGAGGCGTCGGCGAACCACTCACGGCCGTGAAGTTCCGCGAGTTGGTGTACTACAGCCAACAGTGTTTCAGGCGAGCACGACGACTGGGCGACTTGAGCCGCTCCCAGCAGGCGGTCCAGGCGCATTGTTGGTGAAGCAAGGCGTTGCCATGAACGCCAGTCGGGGTGGAGCGTTGCGAAACGGAGGCTGCGTGAGCGCGGTCTCGGGCGCGCGCGGTCGGCGGCCAAGCGCGGAGTGCGGTCGGACTTGGTTGTAGTGCTGCCGCCAGCCCTCGACGGTGTTTTGGGCCTTGGTGAGCCTGTGGAAGATCTAGCGACCCAGGAGTTCAGCCTTGGGCAGCAATCGCACCACGAAGGCGCCTGTCGGAGAAGAGTAGGACGGCTATCCAATGGGGCATGGACGATCCGCTGGTGGTTGAGACCCTGACGGAGATGCGCGCCGAGATCCTCGACCGGATCGCGGCGAGTGAAGCGCCTGTTAGACACGTCCAGGTTCCGACAGATCTCGCCCACCGCCGTGCCAGCCTCCGCCTGTCTGAGCGCAAAGGCGATCTGTTCGTCGCTGCGACGCTTCCTCGCAATCGTGCACTTCCTCCTTGTCCGGAGGCTGCGCGGATGCTTGCACTTCCAGTTCATCAGTTCGAAGGGTCAAGACCCCGGCCGACCATGGCGCGCGATGTGCCCAATGACCGCAGCACAATGACGAACGGAGCGCACGCCCCAGTGCACATCGAAGTCGATGATGCCTCCGTAGCCCTGATTGTGCTCGATGTAGTAGAGACGCCCATCATGCTGCGCCACGTCGAAGCCTACATTGTCGATGCCAGCGCGTGGCGCGAGGTCTAGGGCGAAAGCCGCCTCCGCATCGGTGAGCTTAGTGGGCAGGGAAATCCCGCCGTTGCGGATGTTGCTCTTCCAACCGCCCGGTGGCGGTTGCCGGAAGAAATAGGCAATGATCTCGAAGCTGTTGTCTGGCATTCGTTGCAAGACGATCCGCTTGTCGCCCTGCGTGAAGTCCGACATATAGGGCTGGACGATCAACTCGCCGGTGCCGCAGATCGTGGTTTGCAGCATCGCCCGAGCGATCTCGATGTCCTCAGCCGAGCGCACGCGCTCGATCCCATTGCCGCGGTCGCCCATCGGGTCCTTGACGACCACGTCACCGCCGAAGTGCTGCCATGCATCGCGCACTTCGTCGAGGTTGCGGACGATCAGCGTCGGCGGGCTCACGTCCGGAAAATCCTCAAGGTAGGTGCGCTTGTCCTCGGCGCGCCATGATCCGCGTGACGGGGGCGAGACGGGAATGCCCAGGTGGCGCGCCTTGGCGTCGATGTCCTCGAGGAGGGTGCGACTACGTGCGGAGACCAGATTCAAGATCGCGTCGGGCCGTGCCGGCGGCGCCTCGACCGCCTCGGCGGTCCGAGCTGCGTGGCTGACGATGACCTCGTCGAATGACGCCTTCAAGTAGCCAATTAAGCAGACCCTATCATCTGTAAGTTTATCTTCTGGCAAGATCACCCAGGTACGCACAGAGCCTTGCTCGATATTAACAGTTCATGCACAAACGCCTAGCACGCAGTAAATAAGACACACTCTCCTTGTCCATATATATTATTGTGATCGATCTCCAATATAGTGATGTAAGCAGACGCAAAATTATACTGAAAATATAAACTTCTCTGATATATATTCAACCAAAATACCTCTACACGAAGCGGCGATACCCCTAGTCTGAGCAACAATTATCCGGGTACGGTGCAATCGTCGCCGCGATGAAGCGCGTCCGATCTACTTCGTGCTAGAAGCCAAGGTTGCTGACGTGGGCGTTCTGCCGAGCCCGGCGTAGAGAAGTGAATTGCCCGATGGGACCAACTGCAAGCGCTTCTGAGGTCGAGTCGATACAGCGTCGACTGCGCTTTCGCAGACGCGTGCAACGCGCCATCGACGCAGCAGCTCGGCACGGCGACCGGTCCCTCAGGCTCTTTCTGGCACGTGCTGCAGGGGCCGCCGCGCTGCTAGGCCACGAGGGCTGCGAGTTTGTGCGATCGGGCGCACGGCTGAGTTGTCCGGGTCGCCCCGTGAGCGCGTCCTTGATGTTGCAGGCCAAACAACCTCAGGATCCGGCGCAGCCGGCCTACTGGTTTGACCGGAGCCGCAATACGTTGGTCGGCTTGGTGATGGGCCTCGATCTGATCCGTAACGGCGAGCGCTACTATCTCCTTGAGCTCAACACTAACCCGGCCCTGAAACCGGAGCGTCGCGCCCTTTTCGAGACGGACCTCGATCCGTTGTTGGTCGCTTTGGTGGAGCAGGCGAAGGCGCACGGATTTCGACGCCTCGTGCTTATGAAACGCGCCGGTTGGCCCGAACAAGCCATGGACGAGTTCGCGCTCGCGGCCACACGTTATCGCATTGAGGTGGTGCCGGCGTCGGGCGTTCGGAACGCCGAAGATTGGCTGCCCGAACTGCCGCGCGCGCCAGAGCCAGGAACGGCGTACCATCTGTTTTCGAGCTGGCGACCCTCAGCGCATTCCGTCGACTTCCTCCACAACAAGTGGTCGTTCGCCAACTGGACACGCGCGATTATTGATCGTGAACCAGGTCGCTTCAGCAAGCTCGCCTATGTCCCGACTTACCGAGAGCCCATAATTGCGGCTGAGACCACCGATGAACGATGGCCCAATCTCGTCCTGAAGCTCGCGTCCTCCGACCGAGGGGCGCATGTGGCCATGGGCCGCTTCAGTGACGCGAGCGCGGCGCTCGACGCCTTCGGCATCAACCAACGAGACCCGCAGAGCACACCAGCCATCTTTAAACTCCCGCTGAGCCAACGGATCGCGGCGAGCATAAGTCCGCAGCGAGAGAACATTTTCCAGCCATTCATTCCACCCGACACCGTGGGTGATCGACCACGGGTCATTCGGCTCAATGTGTTCTTGTCACCTCTCTACAGCTTGTATCTGTCTTCCCACGAGAAGATCTCCTCGACTCCGCTGCCGGAGCGGCATCCGCAGGGATTGACCCGTGACTACGCGCCTTATGCGCTCAACTTCGCCCGCAGCGCGGATTACGCTCTTCCGACGCCCGACGAGCAAGACGAGCTTGCTCAGGTCGCCGCTCAGTTCGGCGAAATGGTTCGGATGGCCATGGAGGAGCGGTTCGAGATCGGCTTCAGTTAATGCACCATTCTTTTCAATGGGTTAGAGCTGCCAAGCAGCGGCGTGAAGCTCCAGATAGCCACCCGATAGCCGCCGAGTTGGAAGTCGGCCCCCCGTTCGGCCAGGAGAGGATTGGTGCGAACAACGTCCGAAGAGCCACGCGGCAGCTGTGCGGGTGCTATCGGAAGCTCAGTGAAAGGACGGGCGACGTCGTCGCGAATGTGGCAGCTTCGGTTCGACCCTCTACGCTCTTTCTGAAGCTCCGATCGCCCCCCACCTACCCCTGTTTTCGGGAGCGCCGCGCTAGGATCGGGTCCCTATCGTGATGCACGTGCAGACGGATTACGGGGCCCACGGAGATGTGGATTTGTTGCATTTCCGTGTGTTCGGAGTGGAACTCGCCGTGACGGGCTCGACGAAGGCGGCGTGGTCGGGAACGGTAGGATCGCGCCTTAGGAGCATCGGACCATGTGCGGTCGCTACCTCCTCTACGCCCCCGTAGAAGCGCTCGAACGCACGTTCGCGCTCGATCTCGGTGGCCAGCTGCCAAACCTTGAACCGCGCGACAACATCGCGCCCACCCAATACACCCCGATGATATCGGACACCCACGGCAAGCGGTCCTCAGGTGGCCTTCTGGGGCTTGGTGCCGGGCTGAGTAAAGGATCGCCTGGGCGGCTCACTTCTCATTGACGCCCCCGTCGAGACGGCCCGCCAAAAGCCGGCCTTCCGCAGCGCCTTCAAGGCCCGGCGGCGCCTTTCACCAGCCAATGGCTTCTACGAGTGGACGGGCCGAAGGAAAACCGACAGTTCCACCGATGGAGCCCTCCGTTAGCGGCTGACGGAATCGGAGGCTGGCACTGCATGGACGTGTCGGCGCCGAGATGGTTGAGATGCGGCATTGCAGATCGTCATCTGTCGCCGGCCGGCCTCGACGATCGCATTTGCCGGCGTGCCAACGAGACATCCGCCAGGCTTCGTGGCTGCGTTACGACCTGGTAGACGGTAACGGTCTCGCGCTTGCCCTTGACGCTGATGGCGTTCAGCCGCTTTGTGGCCAGATCAGAAGCGTCGGCAACGGCCAGCTGCGTGGTGCGGGAGATCAATGTCTGGCCGCGATCGGCATGGCTGCAGAGCCGCGCGGCGAGGTTTACCGCATCGCCAAGGACGGTGAAGTCCATGCGCCGGTCGCTTCCCATAGCGCCCATCGTCACTTCGCCCGTGTTGATCCCGATGCCGACGGCAAGATGCCAGTCAGGCCGCTCTTGCCCGAGCTCGGCCATCTTCGCCTGCATCGCGAGCGCGCAACGAACGGCGTCCAGCGCCATCGTCTCCCCCTGGAAGACGGCGAGGATCTGGTCACCCACGAACTTGTCGATGTCGCCTTGATGGGTCGCCACCAGGTCAGTCAGGTGCTGGAAGTGGAAGTTCAGGACCTCGACCACGGTCTCTGGAGGGTTCTTTTCAGCGAAAGCGGTGTAGCCGCGAATGTCGCAGAAGAGGATGGTCACCTCGCGACGCTCGCCGCCGAGCTTCACGCCCTCGAAGGTCGATCCGCGGATCGCTTCCACCGTCTCACCCGAGACGAACTTCTCGAGCTGGAAGCGCTCGCCGAGGCCGACCACCATCTGGTTGATGCGCCGAGCAAGATCGCCGATCTCATCGCGCAATCTTAAGCCTTGGACCACCCTGGCAGAGAAATCACCGGTCTCGACGCGGGCGGCAACACGCTCAATCTCGAGGATCGGCCCGCTCATCCGGAGCGCGAGCAGTGCTGCTCCAGCGACGGCGGCAGCAAGGCCTGCGAGGCTCCAGACGATCAGGTTGTCGGTCATCCGCGTGATCGCCAGATACGCGTCGTCCTGGCTCTTCTCGACGAGGACCGCCCAATCGAAGGGCCTTGGAAAGCCGAACGCACCCAACATGACGTCGCCGTCCGGCCGGACATAGGGTTCGACGCTCACGAGCCGTGGGCCGCCAGCCAGCATCCCAACGGCAGCTTCAACGATTGGATAATCGGCACGGTCTTCGGTCTGTGCATCCAACACTGTGCTGCCCGCGGCGTCGACCAGGGTGACTTCGCCGGTGGTGGCAAACGGGTGTTCGCGCAGGAGCCGCTGGAGGCCGTAGAGATCGATGCGCGCGGACAGGGTGGCGCGGCTGCCGGCAAGCATCGTGTCGAGAGGCAAGACGATAGTGGCGAGCCAGTCGCCGGTTGCGGCGATCCGCGTCACGTCGCCCGCGTAGACGTTGCCGCTTTCTCGCAGTGCGGCGATCCGATCCGGTGGCACACGCAAGACATCGAGGGGCACGAGGCCGCTCGCTTCGAGATGCCGCGAGAAACGGTCCTGCGTGACGACAACCGGCAGCGGCGCCCCCTCGACCGTGATCTGCAGCGCGACGATGTCTGGGAGGTCGGCGATGCCCAGGGTCAGGAGCGCGATCTTCTCCTGCACGCCCAGCATCTCGCCATCGACGGCGTTGCGGATCAGGAGCAGTGGCGCGAGCCAGGTGCGTTCGTAGAGGTCGTTGATCTCGCGAACGATCTCGCTCGCGGTCGTGACGAGTTGCTCGTTGGCGGAGCTCTTGAGCTCATCCTGAGCGATCCTGATCATGCTTCGGCCGGCGACAAGCAGCGGTAGGACGGCGATGACGACGGCGAACAGGAGTAGCTTCCGCCGCAGCGTCAGCCGCAACATCGTCCGCCCCTAGGAGCGCTCATCGACGACGACCTCGAAACTGTCCACGGCGACGCCGCAGGCGAGGCCGGTCCCGTCGTCGACGGTAAGCGTGCCGGCGTAGCTGCCTGCGGCTGCGTAGCCATAGCGGACCTGCTCGCCGGCCACCGAGACCCCGTCGCCGAATTCCCACACGAAACCGAGCGGCTGCCCGTCGGGGTCGCTCGAGGCGGACGCGTCAAACGCAACGCGGTCGTGGGCACCACCGACGAGGCCCCGGCGATCCCCACCGGCCTGCGCCACCGGAGCAGCGTTGACCAGCACCCGCACGGTGTCGCTCGCGGTGGCACACGCCGAGCCCGACCCGTCGGTGACCTCGAGGACGACCTCATAGCTGCCGGGCTGGACGTAGCGGTGCTCGACCGAGGCACCCTCGCGTACCGTGCCATCACCGAGATCCCAGCGATAGCCGACGAGCTCCCCGTCCCAGTCGATGGACGCACCGGCGTCGAACCGAACGGGATCACCGGGGCAGACGAGCTGGTCGCCGCCCGCCACCGCCACCGGCGGCCGGTTGATTTGGATGGGCCGCGTCCGTTGCGCGCGCGCGTTCTTGAGCCCGGAGCCGTCGTCGACGGCGAGGGTGACGTCGTATAGGCCGGGGTCGGCGAAGCTGTGCGAGACCTGGGGACCGGAAGCGCTGGAGCCGTCACCGAAGGTCCAGGCGAGTGCGCCGACATCACCTTCGACGTCGCTGGAGTTGCGCCCGTCGAAGCTCAGCGCTTCGTCGACGCAGGCCACCGCCGGTCCCTCGATCACAGGATGGGGGCTGTGGTTGACCATGACCGTGACGGTGTCCGTGGCGCTGGAGTTGACCAGACCGCTGTCGTCCATGACGGTCAAGGTCAGCGAGTAGCTACCACCTTCGGCATATTGGTGACGCACGAGCAAGCCGGTCGCCGTGTTGCCGTCGCCGAAGTCCCATCGATAGTCGACGATCGCACCATCGGGATCGAATGACTTGGAAGCATCGTAGACCAGGACCTCGTCGATGGCGACACTTCGGTCGCCACCGGCGTCAGCGATCGGCGCCGCGTTGATGGTGATGGCGTGCTGCGCGGTGATCATCCCGCAATCCGCCGCCTCCGACGGCCCCTCGACCGTGAGGGTCACGAGCTGCCGGCCGGGCTCTGGGAAGCGGTGCTCGACGACGGCTCCATCCGCGGTCGTGCCGTCGCCAAAGTCCCAGCGGAACGCCTCGAGTGGTCCCGATGCGCCCGTCGAAGCCGAGGCGTCGAAGCGTACGGGCATGCCGACGCCGGCGAGCGTCGGAGCGGCGATCCGCGCTACCGGCGCCTCGAGTACCCGCACGACCGCCTCGTCGGTGGCGGTGTTGCTGCACTGCCCCGCCTGACTGCCGGTGATGGTGAGCAGCACCCGGTGCTCGCCGGGCTCGGTGAAGACGTGGACGGGCCTGTCTCCGCCGCCGGTCTTGCCATCGCCGAAATCCCAGGAGAAGCGGTCGACGACACCGTCCGGGTCGCTCGACCCGGTGCCGTCGAAGCGCACCTGGCTGCCGACGCAGACGGTCTGGTCGGGACCGGCATCGGCGAGGGGCGATTCGTTGACGCGGACCACGAGCCGATCCCGATGTCGATTGGCGGGAAAACCGGACTCGTCCTCGACCTCGAGGGTCACGGGAAAGAGACCACCCCGATCGAAGACCCGCGTCGGGTTGACGATATCCTCAGTGCCGCCGTCGCCGAAGTCCCAGGCATAGCGCAGCAGGCCGCCCTCGGGATCAGCGGAGCCGGAGCCGTCGAACACGACGATATCGCCGGCGCAGACGTCCTTGTTGCCGCCGGCATCGGCGATGGGCGGACGGTCGATGCTGACCGTGATCGCCGTCGTGTCGGTGCCATTGGCGAGGCCGGTGCCATCGTCGACGGAGAGCACGACCGGAAACGTCCCGCCCTCGGCATAGGTGTGCGTCGGCCGAATGCCCAGCCGGGGTGGACTGCCGTCGCCGAAGTCCCAGCGAAAGACCAAGGCGTCGCCGTCGGCGTCGGCTGATGCGGAGCCATCAAACGTGACGGTGTTGCTGTTCGTCACGACATCGGGGCCGGCAGCAGCAACCGGCGGATGATTGATGCGAATGACGACGTCGTCCTGTGCGACGGCGTTGCGGGCGCCGCTGTCGTCGATCACGGTTAGCCGAGCGGCGCGGACGCCCGGCGTGCTGTAGCGGCGCGTGATCTGCGTGCCGAGTTCGGGTCCGGGCTCGTCACCGAGGTCCCAGCGATAGGTGGCGATGGTGCCGTCGGGATCGAACGAACTGCCGGCGTTCAGGATTACGGTGTCGCCTGGCGCGGCACGGATATCGGGCCCGGCGTCCGCGACCGGCGGTGCGTTGACGACCACCCTCGCTCCGTCGCTCGCCGTTGCTCCGAGCTGGCCCGTCTCGTCCTGCACGACAAGCCGCACCAGATAGATGCCAGGTTGCTCGAAGGCATGGCGCACGCGCACACCTTCGGCCGTGTTCCCGTCACGGAAATCCCACAGATAGGTACTCAGGTCGCCGTCAGGATCGATCGATCCCGAAGCATCGAACAGCAGCTCTTCGCCAGGGGCGGCGACAAGGTCCGGCCCGGCATCCGCAATCGGTGTTCGGTTGACGATCACCTGCAGGCGATCCGTCGCGCTGTTGCGCACGGTGCCACTGTCGTCGGTGACCGTGAGTTCGACCGAGTAGACGCCGGACTTGCGATAGACGTGCACAGGCGTCGCTCCTTCGCCGGTGCTGCCGTCGCCGAAGCTCCACGCATAGGTCGTGATGCGGCCGTCTTCGTCGAACGAGCCGGTGCCATCGAAGGCCACTTCGCTCGATGTGACCACCAGGTCGTCGCCCGCCTCCGCCACCGGTGGCGCATTGACGACCACGCGTAGCGCGTCACTAGCCTGGCTCGTTGTCGTGCCCCAGTCGTCCTCGACCGTGAGCGTCACGTCGTAGAGGCCGGGGGTGCGATAGGCGTAGGTCACGCGCTCGCCATGAGCGCCACCGCCGTCACCGAAGTCCCAGACGTACTGAAGCTCGCCGCCGTCCGCGTCGCTGGAACCGCTCGCATCGAAGACCGATAGCTCACCGATGGCGAGCGTGCGATCCTCGCCGGCGACCGGCAAGGGCGGAGCGTTCACCGCCACGACTGTGGTAGCCTCGCTCACCGAATTGGCCGAGCCGGAATCGTCCTCGACGGTCAGCCGTACCGGGTACATGCCAGGCGCCGCGTACACGTGCTCGACAGCAGCAGCCGTGCCGCGCGTGCCATCACCGAAGTCCCATCGATAGGCGACGATCGTCCCATCGGGGTCGTAGCTGGACGCTGCGCCGAACGCCACCTGATCGCCTGCGGCGACGCGTTCAGGGCCGCTGAGCACCGCCACCGGACCGGCATTGACGTGGACGCGAACGTGGTCGACGGCGAAGCCGCAAGCATCATCGGGCGCTGCGGTCTCGACCCGGAGCGCAACGTCGTAGGTCCCAGGCGTCTCGAAGACGTGTGTCGGAGCGGGGCCCTCGCCCACGCTGCCGTCCTTGAAATCCCAGATGAAGCGCTCGATTGCGTTGGAGCCGTCCCGCGAGCCGGTCCCATCGAAGGTGACGGGCACGCCTGGCGCCGCGACGAGATCCGTGCCGGCGTCGGCGACGGGCGCTTCCGGAACGTCGACCAGCAGCTCGACGAGCGTGCTGGCGCCGACCTGTCCGGAACTGTCGGTGATCAACAATGTCGGGGTCGAGACGCCCGGTTCGGCGTAGCGATGCACGACGACAGGCCCGGTTGCCACCCCGCCATAGTCGAAGCGCCAAATGTAGCCGAGAGCATCACCGTCCGGGTCGCTCGACGCCGAGGCGTCCAACGCCACGGCTCGGCAGTCGGCGAGCACGGTCGCCGCGACACCTGGGACGGGGCGATTGTTCGGCGTCCACGCACGGGGCGGCAGAAGGAACGGGAGCGGCCTGCCTTCGTCGTCGGAGACCATGACGGTGACGTCGTTGGGAATCTCGTTGCCGCGCCTGACCGTGACCGCGGCGACGCCCTGCTCCCCCGGGAGCAGCTCGACCTGGCTTTCCCGCCACTCGTTCTGGCCCGAGGCCTCGAGCGGCACGGTTCGGGTCGCCGTCGTCAACGCGATGTCGCCTTGGGCGGCATCGAAGTTCCGCACGCGCAGCGTCTGCCCGGCGGACGGCAGCTCGAAGCGCAGTTCGGTCAGGCGCTGCATGTCGGGGATGCGGACGGTTGGCGCGTAGTCGAGGAGCTCGAGACCAGCGGGCGCCACGTTACGGTGCTCGCGCGTGCTGACAGCTACATCGAAGAGGTTGCCGTCATCGCCGTCCAGGCCCTCGATGGCGAGCCGGAAGAGGCGCCGGTCGCCGACGAGTTCGCCGGCATCGACGGCAAAACGCGCGACGGTCGTCCAGCGTGAATCGTAGGCGGCATCGTCGCCCACCACGCGCTCGGCGAGGACGGTGCCGTCCGGCTCGCTCCCGGCATCGTCGGCAAGCCCATCGGGCGCGGCGCGAACCGCGGCGGCTCCCTCGCCGCCGAGCAGCCGATAACGAACACGGCTATCGGGCCCGGGGCCATAGAGCAAATCATGGTCGCCGCTGGTGTCGGCATCGAACACGCGCAAGAACAGGTGGTCGGACAGATCGGCCGGCACGCTGATGTAGATGGCCGCGCGGTGGTCGAAATCGCCCTCGGCGGTCGCAGCGTCGGCCCCATAGACCATCAGCAGCGGCTCGTCGAACGCCTGGGCGCTCGCAAGCGAGGTCGGCTGCGACATAGCCAGCGCCACCAGAGCGGCAAGCCCGAGCGCCATTTGCTGCATTGTGTCCCTCCCGGGCGTCGGCTCTAAAAGCGTCGCCTCGTTCTGTTGCCGGCGTAATCCTCTACCTCCACCTCGTCGAGCGCCAGACGGCCGTTGGCGTCCGCGGGCAATACGACGGTACCCCGGTAGCTTCCGGTCGCCGGCAAGAACTCGAGGTAGCCCGTTACGGACGATTCGCCGGCGGACAAAGCGAACGGCGCTGCCTTCCTCAAGCCGGAATGGTCGCGGGCGACGACTTCGATCGAGACGGTGCTGCCGGGCGCGGCGCGCGTAGCCGAGAGCGCGTGGCTCACGATCTCCGGAGGTTCCTGATCGAGCACGACCTGGTGGGTCTCGACGCGCACATTCCCGACGAGGTCCATCGCGCCCATCTTGATGTCGTTCGTACCGAGCTGCAGCGTCAGCGTTTCATCGAACGTCCCGTCGACGAGGTTCGCCTCGTCGCCGTTGATGCTAAGCCGGACAGCGCCGTCCGCGCGGCCGCGAAGCGGCAACCATTCGACGGCGGTGACTGCGGGGACCGGCGGCTCGAGAACGATGCTCGGCGGCTCACGGTCGATGACGGCCGTGAACCCATCGCCCACCTGGAGGCCCGTGGGGTCCGTCATGACGATGGAGAAATTCTCTTCATCGCCACGTATCGGCACGTTCAGGTTGAAGGCGCCGACGGTGTTGCTGTAGGTCGCAGCACGGCGAGCGCCGTCCTCCGCCGATACCTCGACGAGCGCGTCGGGCAGGCCTTGGCCGGCAACTGAAATGGTCTTCGATCCGGCCACAAAGCGCCGGGGTCCACGCCGTGGGATGGCCTCGTCGAAATGGATCGCTACGCCGGCGTCGGGCGCGAAGGTGAAGCTCCGGCTTCGCCGCGTGACGTTGCCGGCCGTATCGCGGGCATCGACGGATACATCGTTGAGGCCTGGGCGCGCGGTAACCGAGAGCTCGAACCTTCCAGCGTCGTCGGTCTCGACGGGTTGTCCGTCGAAGGCGACGGTGGCGCCGATCTCCGTCTCGCCGCGGAGGGTGACCGGACCAGCCCTGACAACGGCCCCCTCGACCGGCGCTCGCAGCACCAAGAACGGTGGTGCTTGGTCGATCCGGACATTGAAGCGCCGGGCCTCGCTGCGCCCCCCGGGCAGCCCGAAATTGTCCAGCGCGGCCGTCCGCCAGTAGTGGACACCCACGTCGAGTCCCTCGATCGTGTGCAGCGGCTCCAGCAGACCCCAGCGCGATTGGGTCATGCGGTTGAAGCCGGGGTCGGCCGCCACCTCCAGCCAGTAGCCTGCGGCGCCATCGACGACCTCCCAGGCGAGTGGCACATCGGCGACGAAGATGATCTCGTCGTCGGCGGGGCTCGCGAGGTTCGGTGCGGTCAGTACGGCGAGCTTCGGGCTCGGCGGCCGGCCGCGGCGCACGAGCGTACCTTCGTTCTCCCCCAGCGCGACGCTGCCGCCGTTCGCCGACACGGTCAGCACGCCCTCGACGTCATAGTTGGTGAACTTGGAGCCGGTGTCGTCGCGGCGCATCCAGAAGCTGCGCGAATCGAGCTCCGTCTCCACCTCCGCGACTTCGACGGCGAACTCGCTCCGGGCCGTGTTGTCGCTGAGGATCGCGTAGAAGTCGCCCTCGACGAGGCTCACCGTCGCCTCCTCGCGACGGGTGAGCGGGTCTCTCCGCATGTGCTCGATGACAGCTTGCGAGTTGGCGTTCAGCCGCAGTCGGCTGTCGTCTGTGAAGGTGATCTGGGCGGAGGAGCGGGACAGCGTCCGGACCGTCTCCTGCTCAAGCAGGATTGCATTCAGATCGCGCGCGGACCAATCGAGCTCTTCGGTGCGGCGTCCTTCGACCGAACCTTCGCGGTCGCTCAAAATCGCCTCGGCAGTAGCATCGCGCGCAGCCGTCGCGAGATCGAGCGCCAGGCTCGCGAACAGATGTGCGTCATCAGCCTGTTGCGCCGCCTCCTCCCAAGCGCCCGCCTGACGCATCGTCAGGGCCTGCTCGTGCCGGTCGATCGCCAGACTGATCTCTTCCGGTGCGAACAGGCGCGCGCCCTCACGATTGGCGGCTTGGATCGTCGCGAGTGCCTGCTCGATCGCGCGGTTGGCCCTAGCGACGATCGTTGCGGGGATCACCAGCGCGGTGCCGGGGACGGCCTCGGTAATCGATTGCAAGCCGCTGGAGAGCAGGAGTTCCGGCCATAGATCGGGGTCCCCGAGGTGCTCAGCTGCGACGTCACGCAGCGTCTGCCCTTCCTCGAGGACGACGATGTAGGTTTCGCTCTGATCCTGCTGAGCACGCGCGTTGCCGAACGGCGCGTGCGCGCAGGTGATCAGCCACACCAAAAGTAGAAAATCACTCCGCGTCATAACAACTGACCGAAACACTGCCTGCGGCGCTGTGGGCCAAGTTGTCAATCTGTGCATAAAGTGCTCCCCCAACGCTACTCGTCCTTAGGCCGCAGTCCGCACGAGCATCGTCGTTTGCCGGCGTTAAGTCATCAGGCGGCAATTGTCGAACGCGACTTGCCTCAAGACCACTATCGACGACTGTCGCCAGTCTGGACGGGCGGTTGACCGCACCGCCAATACAGCCCTCGGCTGGCACTGTTTGTCGGTCGTGCCCCGAGTCATGCTGTAGGAGCGCCAGTCCTCGGTGAGGTCCGAGTTTTGGTCAGCCGGCCACGGCGGCGAGCTGACGTGGCTGAGTATCGGTGAGCTTGGCGAGGCTTTCCAGGCTGAAGTAGCGGCGGGTTACCGCCCACTTGTCGGACTGCTCGAGCATGAGCGCGCCCACGAGGCGGACGATGGCGGCATCGTTCGGGAAGATGCCGACCACGTCGGCCCTGCGCTTGATCTCCTTGTTGAGCCGCTCGAGCGGGTTGGTGCTCGCGATCTGGGCCCATCGCGCGCCAGCAGGCCGCGAAGGCCAGGAGTTCACGCACCAGGTCCACATCCGCGCCCTTCTCGATCAGCTCCAAGAGCGCCATCCTCTCGCCTCCGGCGTCTCCTGACGCCGGCTGCTTCGCAGTCGGATCGGCGAGCTTGCTGCGCGGCGATCGGTCATCGTCGCCTCCGGTCGGTTCATGTCTGGCAACACGAACCTCTACCGAAGACCGGCGATGGCCGACCCCGGCCACCGGCCCCGCGCTACGCCACGCCTGAAGGCTCCGCCCGCGGCCTACTGTACCACGCCTCGGGACACCAACCCGCACCCCTGAATCGGGGCGCCACTCAGAGGATCTCTACCGCTCGCGTTCCGCGGCGAGGCGAAGGCGGAAGGCGCGTTCTGTCTGGCGGCGCGTCCACGACCGGATGCCCGTGATCCTCCCAGATCTTGTTCGGTGGCGATCGGTGCGCCAGGCGAACTCCCGGCCGAGTTGCTCGGCCACTATGTGACGAAGCTGACGGAGGGCTGTCGAGTGGCAGACGAGGCGCGCAGCTGGCGGGCGGCGGACCGGCCGGAGCTCATCGTGCCGATCGGGACTGGCGAGGCGTCGCTTTCGCTCTGAGCCAAATGAGAGGGCTGTAGACCGTGAATTTCGGCAAGAAATCTGTCTTTCCGCCGGTCGGCGCCTGCATCTATTGCGGTCGCTCCGACCGTCAGCTGACCATCGAACACATCGTGCCCGAAGGGATTGGTGGCAACTGGATGCTGCCCGAGGCAAGCTGCCGGGACTGCGCGGCGACGATCAATCGTCGCATTGAGCAGCCCTTCATGCGGACGATTTACGGGCCTCTTCGTCTCATTCTCGAGACCCGTTCCAAGCGCCCCAAGAAGCGGAGGCCAGAGAGGCTTACTCTCCAAATATCGGATAGCGCTCGCAAGTGGAGCACTGCTGAAGTTCCAGTCACTTACTATCCGAAATCTGCCATATTCCCGAGATTTTTGTCTCGCCCCAGCGCAATTACGGGCGAGGTCGGCGCGAATTTGACTGAAATTCCGCATTTTCTTTACAAGAAAGATAGCTTTAAGCGATACGGCGACCGTGTAGGTGCATCGCAAATTAGCGTATCGCGTAGGATGAATATCACGATTGTGATGCTGCAACTGGGCAAGATCGCCCATTGTTTTGCAGTCTCCCAGCTTGGCTATGGTGGATTTCGCCCAGTCCTTCCCGACATTATTCGGGGGGCGCTTCCTGACGCGCGAATTACGGAGTTCGTAGGTGGGTCGTCTCTAAGAGGCTCTCTGATCAATCGGAGCGACCACTTTATTGTTCTAGCGACCAATGGAGAGGCTTTCGCGGCTCACATCTGCCTTTTTGCGGGGCTGGGTGCTCCAGTCTACGAGGTACTGGTTGGCTATCGATGACAGATCGCTTCGATACCACGTGCACCCGTGGAGACAGTTGGCGGAAATCTGGAGCGCGCCTATTGACGCCGAATCCCGGGGAGCGTCAGCTCTTGCCTTCGTCGGTCAGGCGGAGGCGGAAGGCGCGTTCGGCCTGGCGGCGCGTGCGGATCAGGTAGTGGCGGTCGAGGATGTCCTCGACGCCCTTGGGCGAGTGCGCCGTGATGCCCGGCCTGTCGACGTCTGCGTCCGTTGGGCCAAGTGGCCTCCGGTCGTCGCCCGACAAGCGTGGCTTGAGATGCACCGTCGCCGAGACCGGGGAGCCGAAGCTGCCGTACCGATCTCCGGCTCAGGGCTGCACCGGCTCACCCTTCGAAGCCCGATAGGCCTGGACATAGCCGCGGGCCACCGCACGCACCGCGCGGCCGATGTTCGCGTAAGCCGGGTCGTCGAGATTGGCGAACGAGACGCGCGCCGACCAGTTGGGGGCGTCGAAGCCTCCGCCGTTGAGCAGCACGATGCCGTGGTCCTGGGCGAGCTTGAACGGGATGTCGAGCGGGTGAACGTTGGCCTTGATCCAGTGGACCACGTCCTCACCGACATACTTCTTGAGCCAGTACTCGAAGTCGATCAGGCCGTAATAGCGGTCGTAGTAGGGGCCAGGGTGCGCCTCGATGCCCATGCCGTCGACAAGGTTGCGGAAGCGGCGATCGCAGATCGCCATGCAGGCCTTCTGATAGGTCTTCGCCTCGTCCATCATCTCGACGAGCGCGAACAGCATCATCATGACCTGTTGCGGCAGCGACAGCCCGGCGGTGTGGTTGAGCGCGACGTCCCGGCTGTCCGCGACCATGCGATCGATGAACTTCAGCGCGCGTGGGTTCGGTGCCAACGCGACGTAGCGCCGATCAATGGCTTGCGCCGTCTCCTCCGGATGCTTCTGGATCATCTCGTCGAAAACGTTCTCCTGAGCCACGGCAATAACCCCGAGGCGCCAGCCCGTGCAGCCGAAATACTTGGAGAACGAATAGACACCGATCGTGTTGCGCGGCAGGTGACCCAGCAGCGACTCGAAGTTCAGAACGAACGTGCCATACACGTCGTCGGTCAAGATCATCAGGTCCGGGCGCTTGGTTCTGACGAGCTCGACCAGTCTGCCGATCGTATCGGGGTGCAGGGCTACCGACGAAGGGTTGCCCGGATTGACGAGGAAGAGGGCGCGAACCTTCGGGTCTTCCAGAGCTTCGAAGTCAGCATCGGAGAGCTGGAACTGGTCCTCCTCCTCCGCGCTGACATCAATATGGTGCAGGCTGTAGTCTTCGAGCTCGGGCAGCTCCAGGTAGGGCGTGAAGATCGGGGTGGCGAGCGCGATCGTGTCGCCCGCGTTGAGCAGGCGCTGGTTCTTGAGTGTCTTGAAGATGTAGCACATCGCGGCGGTGCCACCTTCGGTCGGAAAGAGGTCGAACCGCTCGCTCGGGCGGTGCCCCGCGCACATCGCCCACATCAGGTAATCGTGGACGATCGCCTCGTTGTGGACCAGGCAACGGTCCGGCACCGGATAGTTGTCGCCGATCACGGAGTCCGTCAGCTCATGGACGAAGGCGTCGGGCTCGAAGCCGAACTTGTCGATCGCGAAGTCGACGACCGCGCCTAGGGTCGCCGCACCCGATGCTGCCGCATCGCCCTGACGTTGCTCGAGCCACTTCTTGAGCCGGCCGTGGCAGCCGTCCCGCGGCGGCATCCCGGCGAGCCCGGCGTCCTCGTCGTCCATCGTGCGTCTGGCTTCGGTGAGCGCGAACTGGCCCAAGAGGAAGAAGGCCTCGCGCGCTTTGACCGCGATCCAGTTCGGGTTGCCGCGGCCGGCGTTCAGGAACATGGCCGCACTCTTGTCGGCCTCTGCGCGGGCAAGCTTGATCAGCTCGTCCTTGATCTGGAAGGGGCTCAGCGCTTCGAAGCGGTGGTAGTTGAAGACGGCGTCCATGGACTCCTCCCTTGAGCAGGCTCGGTGGCCCTCGCTACGGACCGCTACCGCCCGACGGCGCCAGGAGCAGCACGATGACGAGGCCGAAGATGGTCAACAGTGTGTTGCCGACCGCGTAGGGCATGCCATAGCCCAAGGCCGGCACCTTGCTCTTGGCGGCCTCCTGGATCATGCCCAGCGCCGCGGTGGTGGTCCGCACCCCGGCACAGGCGCCGAACAGAATGGCGGGGTGGAAGCGGAAGATGTAGCGGCCGATGAACACGGATGCGACCATCGGCACCGAGGTGGCGGCAGCTCCCCAGAGAAACAGAGAGACGCCGACCTCGGCGATGCCTGCGACGAAGCCGGGTCCCGCACCGATGCCGACGACCGCGATGAACACGTTGAGCCCGAGCGTGTTCATCACCCAGAGCGCCGGCGCCGGAATGCGCCCGAAGGCCGGGTGAACCGCACGCAACCACCCGAGCAGCAGGCCCGCGAGCAGCGCGCCGCCGGAGGTCGACAGGCTGAGTGGCACGTTCTCGACGACCAGGGTCAGTGCGCCGATCATGCCGCCCAGGAAAATCCCCCAACCGACATAGGCAATGTCGGTGGTTTCGACCGGGCGGTCGGCAAATCCCAGAGCCTTGACGGCATTTTCGACGTGGACTCGGCGCCCGACGAGCGTGACGATGTCGCCGCGCTCGATCGTGGTTTCGGGTAGAACCGGGACCTCCACCAGAGAGCGCACGATCTTCCGGGCGTAGACGCCCCGGGCCCAAGGCTCGGCGCCCAGCTCGCGCATCGTTTTGCCGGCGAGCGCCTTGTTGGTAACGAAGGTATCGAGCACTTCGGCTTCGGCGTTGAGCAACGCCTCATCATCAACCTCGGTGAGCTTCGGCTCCAGCTGCTGGACGAGCTGGTGCCGCTGACCAGATACGGCGACGATGTCGCCGGGCTGTAGCACGGTGTCGCGATCCGCCTCGAAGACCTGGTCGCCGCGGCGCACGCGTTCGACGAACAGCCGGACATCGGGCATCAGTTGACCGATCGGCTGTCCCGTAAGTCCACTTGCCTCATCGACGACGTAGGCACGCATGGCAAAGCGATGATAGGCCGACGAGATGCCGGGCTCGGTCGTCGACCCGACCCCACCGCCCAGCTTCGCCTCGTACTCGCGGCATGCGGCCGGCAGATCGACGCCGATGAGCCGTGGGCCGATCTGCGCGAGGATGATGCCCGAGCCGATCGTGCCGAAGATGTACGTCACGGCGTAGGCGATGGGCACCTGGTTGGCGTAGGTCTGCGCCTCCGCGGCTGGCAGACCCAGCGAGCCGATCTGGTCCGTGGCGACACCGATCGCGGCCGAGATGGTCTGCGAGCCGGCGTAGAGCCCGGCGCCATAGCCGAGCGGCAGACCAGCGAAGACTGCGCACGCCCAAGGCACCACGAGGCACAGCGACAGCACTGTAAGTGCGAACGCGATCTGCTTGGGGCCGTCGCTCGAGAGACCTCTCACGAACTGGGGCCCGACACCAAAGCCGACCGCGAACAGGAACAGGATGAAGAAGGTGTTCTTGACGTCCGCGGAGATCTGAATCCCGAGCTGGCCGATCGCCACGCCCGCGAGGAGCGTCGCCGTGACGTTGCCAAGATTGAAACCCAGGAGCTTGAGCGGCCCGATCACGAAGCCGATGCCGAGCGCCAGGAAGACGGCGAGCTGCGGATAGGTCTGCAGCGTGTCGACGAACCAGTCGATCATTCGTCCCCCTTCTTCTTACAAGCGCCACGCTCGGAAGGGCGCAGATCGGGCGCGCACATGGTCAGGAAACTGGCGCCCTGATCTGCATGCTGGTGGTGTTGAGCAGGCGAAACGCCGCGCGCTCGGTAAGAATCGGCTTGGCGCTCGCAAATGGAGATACATAGAGACGAGCATCATCCATACTTTTGGTAGAATAGGTGAGGTGGCCATCGATAGTGTTGAGCGCCGAAATCGATATTTGTGTCCTATATAAGCTGCCTCGGCGCCAGCAAATTCAACGTGGCCACCGCTGCCAGCGGTGGCGTGCGGCAGTTCGGGGCCGCGACGGGCCGGTGCCCGACCATGGTCACTGTCGACCACACCGCTTGGCTCATAGCACATCGAAGTGACGAAGAAGATGCGTCGAGCGTGGTGCTGCGCGACAAACCCACGACGTCGCTGACGGAGGCCACATGACCGGTCTGCAGCTCGCTGCCGTGCTCATCGTCGCGGCCGCCATGTTCGGCACGATCAACGCACTTTTCATCGGCTTGCCCAAGGCAATCGGTATCCTGTTCGTGGCGCTCGTCTCGTCGCTTCTCGTGCTCGCCGTCGATGCCCTGGTGCCATCGCTCGAAGCGGCGGAGCGCGTAGGCACGCTCGTCTCGGATCTGGATTTCTCGGCAGCGCTGCTCGATGGCATGTTGGGGCTCCTCTTGTTCGCCGCCGCGCTACGCGTGAACATCGAGGACTTGCGGTCGGAGTGGGCCATCATCCTCGTGATGGCAACGATCGGCGTCGTCATGTCGGCCGCGATCGTCGGCGCTGGTGCTGCTTGGCTCTTCGGTATGCCGGTGGTCGTGGCGCTGCTGTTCGGCGCGATGGTCTCGCCGACCGACCCGGTGGCCACGCTGGATGTTCTGCGCGAGGTGGAACTGGACCGCGCCGTCCAGACACAGATTGCAGGCGAGAGCCTCTTCAACGACGGGGTCGCCTACATCCTCTTCTTGGTCCTAGCCGGCATCGCCTTTCCGACAACGATCGCCCACCATGGCGAGGGGACGGCGGCACTGGCGTCGTTGTTTGTCCAAGAGATAGCGGGCGGCGCGCTGCTCGGCTTTGTCGTTGGCTGGCTCGCCTTCTCGATGATGCGCCGGCTGACCGACCCCTCGCTGAGGATCCTGATCACGCTCGGCGTCGCCCTCGGCGGTTACGAGCTCGCTCTTGCGCTCGAAGTGTCCGCACCGATCATGGCGGTGACCGCGGGCCTCGCCATCGGCAATCGCCGTCGTGCGTACGCTGTCACGCCGCGCGCGACAGAGGTTGTCGACGAGTTTTGGCAAGTCGTGGACGAGATCCTGAACGCGCTGCTCTTCTTGATGATCGGCGTCGAAGTGTTCGCGATCGCGTTCGCCGCCGACATGGTGCTGGTGGCGGTTGCGGCCGTTGCGTTGGCGTTGCTCGCCCGGCTGGCGGCGGTCTCGGCGGCCGTCATCAGCTTGCGATTGGTGCGCGAGTTCCCGGTCGGCGTGATCCCGATCCTCACTTGGGGTGGGCTGAAAGGTGGGGTGTCGATTGCGCTCGCTCTCTCGCTTCCGGACGGCGAATGGCGAACGGAAATCCTGGCGCTCACCTACACGATCGTTGTCTTCTCCATCCTCGTGCAGGGCCTGACGGTCGCCCGTCTGGCGCGCCGCTACGCGCGATCTGCGGCAGAGGCGGAAGAGCCGAGCGACGCGCCAGCGTCCACGGACGACGGCGGGGAGCGGTCCGCACCTTGATCCGATAGCCTGCGCGGCTCAGGCGGTGCGGGTTTCGCTGTCCTCGCTCGTAAGCTTGCGCTCGTCCAGAGCGAGGACGGCGAGCACACCAGTTAACGCCGTTGCGACGGCTATCCAGTAGGCACTGCTGAGGCCGGTAGCGAACGCATCGTTCAACACGGCTCGGATGCGCTCGACGGTTTCGGGGTCGAAGTCACCAAGGACCGCGCGCGCAGCCGCCCCGTCGGGAGAGCTGGCATTGATGACCGCCTGGTCCGCGGATGACATGTCGATGCCCGCTCGCGCCAGGCCCTGCCGCAGCGAGGCGGCGCTGGAGATGAACATGACGGCCGTCGCGGCGGCGACGCAAATGGCCCCGAAAGCTAGGTGAAACATGAAACTCAAGCCGCCGGCCAATCCCGCCCGCGAGCTGGCGACGGCGCTTACCACCGCAGTTCCAGCCGTGCCGACGGTGATCGCGCCGCCGAGGCCGATCAAGAGCATCGCCGGCAGGAGGGCCAGATATGTCTGCGAAGGCGCCAGTACCACCACGGACGCCGCACCCAGCCCGGCCAGGACGAAGCCGAGCAGCAGCAGCCGCTTCGGGCCAACAGGCTTGTAGAAATTGCCCGAAATGATCGAGCCGATCGCGAGCAGCACCATCAGCGGAGCGATCCCGAAAGACGCCTCGAGCGCTGACAAGCCGATCGTCTTCTGCAGATATTGTGGGAAGTACAAGAAGCCGATGAAGATGGACGGTACGATCAAGCCGTTGGTCGCGAGCGCAAGGAGGAACTCACGGTTGCGGAGCAGAACGGGCGGCAGGAGCGGCTGGACGATCCGTTGCTCGACCAGCGGCAGCACGACGAACAGGACGAAGCTCAGCCCGAACAATCCGAGCACCGCCGGAGACTGCCAACCCCAGCTAGCGCCGACATCCAATGCATAGAGCAATGCGAGGACGGCAGCGCTGAGGACAGCCATCCCCGCGAAATCGATCCGCTCGTCTTGCCGCGGAGTCGTGTCTTTTGGCAACAACCAGAACACTAGCAGCGTCGCAGCAGCCATGAGGACGGTATTCGCCAAGAAGAACAGCCGCCAGTCGCCCAGCGAAACGACGACACCGCCGATCAGCGGACCGACCACGTTGCCGGTGGTGACGCCAGCCAAAATCAAGCCTAGGGCGAGCCCGCGGCGGTCAGCATCGACGACGGTCGACCCCCGCGCGATCAGCGTGGGCCAAAGCATGGCTGCACCCACGCCCTGCGCGGCTCGTGCCGCGATCAGCGCGCCAATCGAGGGCGCGAAGAAACAGGCGAGCGACGCGGCGATGAAGATGACGCCACCAACCGCCATCAGCCGCTTATGGCCGTACATATCGCCGAGCCGCCCACCGGCGACCATGAGCATGCTGAAGGTGAGTGCGTAGACGTTAAGCACCCACTGGGTTGTCGTGATGTCGGCGGCAAAGTCCCGCTCGATGGGCGGCACGAGAAAGATCGCGCCGGTAAAGTCGGTGCCGACCGTGAACGCCAGTAGCATCAAGATGGCGATGCTCAGCCTGGTTCGTGCGTCCATCGACGTCCTACGTGTTGCCGCTCCGTGGCCGCCCCGAAAAGCAAGCACCGAGTGCTGGCCGCCCGGAGCGCGCTTCATGATGACGAGCCGAACCTTCGCATCGCCGCACCATTCGGACAATCACATGCAGGGCTACGCGGGCATCTAACGCCCGAGCTATAGCGGTCGGCCGGGGGCTGACGCCGGCGTCGGGTTGCGCTAAAGCAGCGCTCCTTCAGATTGCACGCCCGACCCTACATGCAGCTCCGCTCACCCCGCGGCACCCATGACATCTTCGGCGACGACGCGCTTCGCCATCGTCACGTCGTCGAGCGCGCGCGCGCCGTCGCTGCGCTCTACGGCTATGCCGAGATGGCGACACCGATCTTCGAGTTCACCGGCGTCTTTGCGCGCTCGCTCGGCGAGACTTCGGACGTGGTGTCCAAGGAGATGTACAGCTTCACCGACCGCGGCGGCGAGGAGATCACGCTCCGGCCGGAGAACACCGCGTCGGTGATGCGGGCGATCCTGCAGCACGGCCTTCTGCAGCAGGCACCGCTGCGCTTCTTCTACGCCGGTCCGATGTTTCGCTACGAGCGGCCGCAAAGGGGCCGGCTCCGGCAGTTTCACCAGATCGGCGCGGAGCTCGTAGGCGCACCGGAGCCACTCGCCGACATCGAGATCATCGCCATCGGCCAGCACGTGCTGGCGGAACTCGGTATCGCCGATCAGGTGAAGCTGCAGCTCAACAGCTTGGGTGATCCGACGAGCCGCGGCGCCTACCGCGACGCGCTGGTCGCCTATCTGGAACGCTACCGCGACGAGCTGTCGGAGGACAGCCAACGTCGGCTGGAACGCAACCCGATGCGGATCCTCGACAGCAAGGACGGCCGCGATCGCGAGATCATCGACGGCGCGCCGCCGCTCGCCGCGCACTACAACGACGCGAGCCGCGCCTTCTTCGACGCCGTGCTCGAAGGGCTCGGGCGGCTCGGCATCGCCTTCGAACTCGACCCGACCCTCGTCCGCGGCCTCGACTACTACACCCACACGGCCTTCGAGTTCACGACCGACGCCCTGGGCGCTCAGGGTGCCGTCATCGCCGGCGGGCGCTATGACGGCCTGATGGAGCAGCTGGGCGGTCACTCCACCCCCGGCATCGGCTGGGCGGCGGGCATCGAGCGGTTGGCGCTCCTGCTGGCGGACGCGCCTGCAACGCCGGCGCCGGTGGCGCTCGTACCGATCGGACCCGCGGCCGAGCTGGAGGCGCTGCTCCTTGCCGCCCGTCTTCGGGAGGCGGGGATCGCGTGTGATCTTGCCTTCAAGGGCAAGCCGGGCCAGCGCATGAAGCGTGCCGACCGGCTGGGCGCGGAACGCGCAGTGGTCTTCGGCGACGATGAGCTGGCAGCAGGCAGCGTGCAGCTCCGCGATTTGGGCACCGGCCAGCAGGTCGAGGTCGCGGGCGGCGAGCTGGTGGCACGGCTGAAGGCCACGTTATGAACCCCAGCCTGGAACGCCAGCTCGACAGCATCGTTGCCCGGCGCGACGAGCTGGGCGCGCTGATGAGCGAGGCGCCCGATAACTATGCCGACCTCGCCAAGGAGTATGCCGAGCTCGAGCCGGTGGCGGCCGACGTGGAGGCGCTTCGCGGCTGCCGCCGCCAAGTGGCCGAGCTTGAGACCCTGCTTGAGGACCCCGAGATGGCAGCGCTCGCGGAGGACGAGCTGCGCGATTTGCGTGCGCGCTTGCCTGAACTCGAGCGCCAGGTGCAGCTGGCCCTTCTGCCGCGCGACGCCGCCGACGAGCGGAGCGCCATTCTGGAGATCCGCGCGGGCACGGGCGGCGACGAGGCGGCGCTCTTCGCTGGCGATCTCTTGCGCATGTATCAGCGCTATGCCGAGACCAGGGGCTGGCGCTTCGAGCTGGTCGATGCGACCGAGACCGAGCTTGGCGGGATCAAGGAGGCGACGTGCGAGATCGCGGGCAGGGGGGTGTTTGCACGGCTCAAGTTCGAGGCGGGCGTGCATCGCGTCCAGCGCGTGCCGGTGACCGAAACAGGCGGCCGCATTCACACCTCGGCGGCGACGGTAGCGGTGTTGCCTGAGGCCGAGGAGGTTGACGTCGATCTCGACGACGCGGAGCTTCGCGTGGACGTCTATCGAGCGAGCGGTGCGGGCGGCCAGCACGTCAACCGTACCGAGAGTGCGGTGCGCATTACTCACCTGCCGACGGGCCTCGTCGTTGCGATCCAGGACGAGAAGTCGCAGCACAAGAACAAGGCAAAGGCGCTCAAAATCCTTCGGGCTCGGCTCTACGATGCCGAACGGCGCGCGAAGGCAGCGGAGCGGTCCGCCGAACGCAAGGGCCAGGTCGGCTCCGGCGATCGCTCCGAACGAATTCGCACCTTCAACTTCCCCCAAGCCCGCGTCACCGATCACCGCATCAACCTCACGCTCTACAAGCTCGAGCAGGTGCTGAGCGGCGAGGCGTTGGGCGAGGTGATCGATGCGCTGATGGCCGCCGACGAGGCGGCGCGCCTTGCAGAGATCGAGACATGAGCCATAGCTACGCAGTGAAGGTCGTCTGGACGGGCAATCGCGGCGCCGGAACGTCCGGCTACAAGGCCTATGGCCGCGATCATCAGATCATCGTCGGCGGCAAGCCGGTGATCGAGGCCTCGGCCGACCCCGCCTTCTTAGGCGACGCACGTCGCCACAACCCCGAGGACCTCCTCGTCGCTGCGCTCGCCACCTGCCACATGCTCTGGTTCCTGCACCTCGCCACTGAGGCGGGCATCGTCGTCGTCGGTTACCGTGACGATGCGATCGGCGAGATGACTGCCGGTGCCAATGGTGGGCACTTCACCTCGGTCGTTCTGCGGCCCGTGGTCACGATCAATGCGGGCGATGCCGACGAGGCGGAGCGGCTGCACGGCGAGGCCGGGCGGCGCTGCTACATAGCCAACTCGGTGAATTTCCCGGTCCGCCACGAGCCGACGATTCGTGCCGAGCACGGCTAACCGGATCACACTCGGCGACCTTGTGCGTGACCTGGAGGCGCTGCTCGAAGCGTCGATGGGCGCAGGCGCGCGGAGCGAGGCGCAACGGCTCGTGATGTTGGCCTCGGGCTGTGATCGAGCCCGGCTCGTGACGGCCCCCGAGACTTGGGTCGACCCCGACGTGATCGAACGCGCGCGCGCCTTCGCCTGGCGTCGCGCTGCCGGCGAGCCCTACGCCTACGTCGCCGGTCGCCGGGAATTCTGGGGACTGGATTTCGAGGTAGGGCCGGGCGTCCTCGTGCCGCGGCCCGAGAGCGAGACGATGATCGAGGCGGCGCTCGACCACCTCCCGCTAGAGCGCCCAGCCCGCGTCCTCGACCTCGGCACGGGCAGCGGTTGCCTCCTGTTGACCGTGCTCCACGAGCGCCCCTCGGCTTCGGGCGTGGGGGTGGACTGGAGCAGTGACGCGCTTCGCTATGCTACTTCGAACCGGGCAAGGCACGGGCTCGCACGTCGTTGCCTGCTCGTGCGAAGCGCCTGGCTCGACGCGGTTGGAGGGCGCTTCGACCTTGTGCTCGCGAACCCGCCCTACATCCCGGCCGCCGAGGTCGATGCACTGATGGTCGACGTGCGCGATCACGAGCCGCGCATGGCACTCGACGGGGGAAGCGACGGGCTCGACCCGCACCGGCACATCCTCGACCGGCTCGCTCACCACTTGACGGTGGACGGGCTAGCGCTCCTCGAGCTCGGCCACGAGCAGGGCAAAGCGGCCATGCGCGCGGCAGCGAACGCGGGCTTCGAACGTGCTGAGCTGTTGCGCGATCTGGGTGGACGCGATCGCTGTCTCGCCGTCAGACCAAGACCCGGGTAAGCCAAAGCGTGACCCCCGGGAACGCGAGGAGCAGGGCCACGCGCAGCAGCTCGGCGACAACGAAGGGTACGGTCCCCTTGAACGTCTCGATCATCGGCACGTCCTTGGCGAGCGAGGAGATGACGAAGACGTTCAGACCTACGGGCGGCGTGATCAGCCCGAGCTCGACCACGACCAGCGCCAGGATGCCGAACCAGATCTTGAGTTCGTCCGTGGTCATGCCGAAGCCGGCTTCGCTGGCGGTGACGAAATCACCGCCGTTGAGCTCCACCAGGATCGGCCAGAAGAAGGGCACGGCGAGCAGGATCATGGAGAGCGAGTCCATGAGGCAGCCGAGCAGGATCAGCGCAACGAGGACGAGCACCAGGATGGCCATCGGCGGCAGTGCCGAAGCCGCCATCCACTCGGCGACGGCCTGGGGGACGCCACCTCGCGCCATGAAGATCGAGAAGAGTTCGGCGCCGAGTAGGATGAGGTAGATCATGCCCGTAGTGGCGGCGGTCTCGAGCAGCGCCGAGCGCACGTCCTGCCAGCCGATCTCGCCGGTGACGATGCCATAGGCCAGGACAAGGGCGACGCCGATCGCAGCCGCAGGCGTTGGCGTGAACCATCCGGCGTAGATGCCGCCGACGACAAGGCCGAAGATGACGACGACCGGCAGCACGCCCAGGGTCGCGCCACGTAGTTCGGCTGGCGCCATGGGTTCGCCGGGCGGTCCCGCCCGCGGGAACAAACGCACATAGATGGCGATGGTGAGGATGAACAGACCGACGGCGACGAGCCCCGGGAGGAGCGCCGCCTTGAACATCGTCACGATGTTGGCTTCGACGATGATGGCGTAGATGACGAGCACGACCGACGGCGGGATCAGGATGCCCAACACGCCGCCGGCGGCGACGGCGCCGGTGGCGAGCGCGCCGGAATAGTTGAGGCGCTTCAGCTCCGGCAGGGCGATCTGGCCCATCGTCGTGGCGGTAGCAAGCGAGGAGCCGCACACGGCACCAAAACCCGCGCAAGCCGCGACCGTCGACATGGCGACGCCGCCGCGCATCCAGCCCAGCCAGGCACTGGCCGCCCCGAACAGGCGCCGCGACAGGCCAGCTTTCGTCGAGAGGTAGCCCATCAACACGAACATCGGCACGACGGACAGGTCGTAGATTGAGAACTGGCCGTAGGCGAGGGTCTTGAGCTGGCTCAAGAAGATGGCAGGGCCGTTCAACAGCACGATCCCGCCGCCGCCGACCAGGATCATCGCGTAGGCGATCGGCATGCGGACGATGATCAACAGGACGAGCAGGACGAGGCCGACGACGCCCGCAGCGAGTGGCGTCATCGGCCCTCGGTTCCCCGCAGGCTCTCCGCGAGCGTCACCAAGGAAGCCGCTGCGAGCAGGACGAGCGACGCCAGGATCGGCACGAAGGCTATCCAGTGCGGGATCTGGAGGATCGTCGTGGTCTCTTCATAGCGGCGGTAGTCTTCGAGACCGGCGCTCATGCGCCAGAGCAAGAGGAGGCTGAAGCCCAGGGCCACCGCGGCGCCACCGACCGCCATCCACGCTACGGCCCGCGGTGATGCCCGCATGGTGAAAATGTCCGCCGTGACGTTGGCGCCGGTCAGCTGGCTGTAGGGCAGAAAGGCGAAGGCGGCGATCGCGATCCCCATCTGCATGAGCTCGAAATCGCCAGCGAAAGGGGCGCCGAGCAAAACGCCGCCAAGGACCGACCAGACGCTCATGGCAATAAGCGCAAGCAGCACGGCGCCGCCGACGAGCGCCCACCAGGTCACGAGCCGCTCGACGAGGCGCGCACCACCGCGGCGAGCGCTCTGCGCCACTGCTCAGTTGCTGTGTTTCGTGATCAACGCCCGCGCACGGTCGACCAAGGCTTGGCCATCAATGCCGCCCGCCGTGCTATCGTCGATCCAACGTTGAGCAACGGGCTCCAACACCTCGGCGAAGGCGGTCGTCTCCTCTTCGGTCAAGACGATGTGCTCGTTGCCGGCGTCGGTCGCTAAGGCGATGCCCATCTCGTCATTGTCCTCCCAGATCTCGCCGACTTCGGCCCACCAGTTCGGCCCTGAGGCGTCGAGAAAGGCCTGCTGAACGTCGGCCGGCAACGCATCCCAGCGCGCGCGGTTCATCGACACCTGGAAGCTCGTCGTGCCGAAGCGCCAGCCGTCCGCGCCCTCGATCTGGTACTGCGTCTGGTCCTGGAGCTTCAGCGGCGGAATGATCTCAAAGGGGATCAGGGCGCCGTCCACCACTTGGCGCGCCAGGGCTTGAGGTAGGTCGGGGACCGGCATCGCGACGGGGCTGGCGTCCAAGGCCTCGATGGCCCAGGCGCCGGTGCGCGTCGGTGTCCGCAACTTCATGCCGGTCATATCCCCCGGTGTGCGGACCGCTTCATCGACCGTATGCAGCGCCTGACCGGCGTGGACATGCAGGAACATCACCTTGAGGCCGTCATAGTCGTCGGCCAGATGGCTTTCGAACATGTCGTACATGGCGAGATTGGCCGCCCGCGCGTTGTTCAAGAACACGGTGGGCAGCTCGAAGACCTCGGTGCGTGGAAAGAGACCCGGCGTGTAGCCGTTCACGGTCCAGATGATGTCCACGACGCCGTCGCGGGCCTGGCGGATCAGCTCGGGCGGCTTGCCGCCGAGGGACATCGACGGGAAGATCTCGATGCTGACGCTGCCGCCGGCGTTCGCCTCCACTTGGCGCGCCCAGGGTTCCAGCATGGCGGTATGCGCCGGTGCGCGCGGTGAGAGAAAGTGGTGGAGCCGAAAAACGTGCTCCTGGGCGTTCGCCGAGCCGACGCTCGCTGCCAAGCAGATGGCGACGGCAATTCCGGCCACCCAGTTCCTTCGCTGCATCAACGGTTCCTCCCGATCGACGACGCCGTGTCGCCGGCGCGGCCCGTTCATACGATACGAACCTCGATGAGCGCCATGGAGCGCGCCTGCCGCAATGGTCCAGTGCGGGGTGGGATGCCGGCGGATCGGCTGCAAATGGGGCGGCGATCAGCGGAGAGGTGGTCTGCGGTGAGGCTGGGTGGCTGCCGCGGACGCGATGGGCTGGCTGGGCGTGATGCGCCCGAAGCGCTTAGAACAGCGAGGTGCGCCGCCGAAACGCTGGCGGCGCACCTCGTCCGGGAGCTATGTCGCGGTGTTCAGGAGGCGAGACGTCGGCGACGCGCCACACCGAGGGCAGCGATGCCGCTCGCCAGCAGGAGGGCGGCCCCGGGGATCGGCGTGGCGACAAGGTTGTCGAAGGCCGTCGAGGCATCGGTGTTGATCCGCAGCCAGGAGATGCCGAGCGCGTTCTCCGGATTGGCCAGGGACGCGAAGTCGACGACGAAGGTCGAGCTGGCGTTCTGGTTGGCCCCCGAGCGCTCGAGCGCCGTGCCGACGATCGTTCCGATTTCGCCCTTGTCGCTCGTGAAGCTGGCCCGCTCGTTCCGCTCGAAATCGAACAGCGTGAGAGAGATCACGTCGAGCACGCCCGCCGTGACGTCGAAGCGCACGGTGCCACCGTTGGCGTCGTCGTTCGGCCGATCGGTCGCAGCGTTGCGGCGGGGTCTCTGCAGGATCAGCGCCTGACCGCTGTCGGCATATTCGAGGTCGCCGTCCGCCCCGCCGGTGCCGCTCGTGTCGTACACGCGGAGCACGTTGGTTGGCGAGCTGACGCTCATCAGCCCGTCGAGGACCGCGCTGCCGTTGAGATCGCCGGTCGAGGGCAAGCCCTCGAAATCCTCGATGACGCGCGCCTGCGAAGACGTGGCGGCGAGACCAGCAACGAGCACGCCCGCAAGAACGAAGCGCATGGTTGTCCTCCTGATGTGAGTTTGTGCGCCGATAACGTCAGCAGACGTGAACGTAGACTAGGTTTGAGAATAATGAACAAATTTAAACAAAAGCTTGAGATACACTGGTGCGCCCCAGCCCGGTTTTCGCCAGGGTTGGGGCGCCCGAGGTCGAGCGCGACGCGGCCCCTTTACGAAACTGTTGGTTTTGGTTTCTATGCGGCAGGGGATGAGCCGCACCACAGACCGCGGGGCCAGATGGCGCTTGCCTGCACCTTCGCCGAGACGACATGGCCTGCGCCAGGCGGGCCGTTCCGGTATTGTGGGTTCGCCGCATCGGCGACGCTTTCGCTCGGTCTGCTTCGACTTAGCTGCCCCTGAGCACGCTGGCTCTTACGAGCTCGGGTTCAGGGGCGCCGACGCAGATCCATCGACTTTCAGCGAAAGCCTTGGATATGACCGATCCAGACCGCTTGATCATCTTCGACACGACGCTGCGCGACGGCGAGCAATCGCCAGGCGCCTCGATGACCGTCTCCGAGAAGTGCCGCATCGCCGAGATGCTCGACCAGATGAAGGTCGACGTCATCGAGGCGGGTTTTGCGATCTCCTCGGACGGCGACTTCGAGGCCGTGCGTGAAATCGCGAAGATTTGCCGTCACTCCGTTGTCTGCTCACTCGCTCGCGCGCACGACGCCGACATCGACCGCGCGGCCGAGGCGCTCGTGCCCGCCGAGCGCAAACGCATCCATACCTTCATCTCCACGAGCCCGCTGCACATGCGGGTCAAGCTGCAGATGGAGCCGGACGAAGTTCTCGAACGCGTCGTCGCCAGCGTGACGCGGGCGCGCCGCCATACCGACGACGTCGAGTGGAGCTGCGAGGACGGGTCGCGCAGCGAGCACGACTTCCTGATGCGCTGCATCGAAGCGGCGATCACCGCCGGTGCAACGACCATCAACATCCCTGACACGGTCGGCTACGCGCATCCCGAGGAGTTCGCGGACCTCATCCGCATGATCCGTAACCGCGTTCCGAACATCGATCGCGCGGTGATCTCGGTGCATTGCCACAATGACCTCGGCCTCGCCGTGGCGAACAGCCTGCGGGCGATCGAAGCCGGTGCCCGGCAGATCGAATGCACCGTCAACGGGATCGGCGAGCGGGCCGGCAATGCGGCGCTTGAGGAAATCGTGATGGCGGTTCGGACCCGCCAGGACCGCCTGCCGCACGCGCTCGGCTTGGACACCCGTCATATCATGAGCCTGTCGCGGCAGGTGAGCGCGTCGACTGGATTCGCCGTCCAGCCCAACAAGGCGATTGTCGGCAAGAACGCTTTCGCCCACGAAAGCGGCATTCACCAGGACGGGATGCTCAAGGACGCTGAGACCTACGAGATCATGCGCCCGGAAGACATCGGTCTCAGCCGTTCGACGCTGGTGATGGGCAAGCTTTCGGGTCGCCACGCGTTCCGCAAGAAGCTCGAGGAACTCGGCTACGATATCGGCGACAACGCGTTGAACGACGCCTTCGTGCGGTTCAAGGCGCTCGCCGACAAGAAGAAGGAGGTTTTCGACGACGACATCGTGGCGCTCGTCGACGACCAGATCGCCGCTGCCGATCAGCACGTCAAGTTCGTCTCGCTCGAAGTTCGCTGCGGCTCCGAGATCAAGCCGCGCGCCAGCCTCGCGCTCGATGTCGACGGCGAGCGACGCGCGACCGAGGCTGAGGGCGACGGCCCGGTCGACGCGACGTTCAAGGCCATTCGCGCGCTCGTGCCACACGACGCGAAGCTGCTCCTCTTTCAGATCAACGCGGTCACCGAAGGAACCGACGCCCAGGCGGTCGTGACCGTTCGGCTCGAGGAGAACGGCACTGCGGTTGCGGGCATGTCGGCCGACACCGATACGCTGGTCGCCTCAGCCAGGGCCTATCTGGGCGCCCTCAACAAGCTCTTGGTGAAGCGCGATCGGACCGCACCACACGCGTTATCGGCGTGATCGACAAAACCGGTCGTCGCGTTCAGGTTCGCGCTGTACTAGAAAGCGGAGCCGCGCAACACGCGCGGCTCCGCGTGTTTTTGATGTGACGTTACAGGAGCAGCGATGTTCGCACGGCTATTGGGCCTGTTCTCCGCCGACATGGCCATCGATCTCGGGACTGCGAACACGCTCGTCTACGTCAAGGCGAAGGGGATCATCCTCAACGAGCCCTCGGTGGTTGCGATCGCGACCCACAAGGGTCGCAAGCAGGTGCTCGCCGTCGGTGACGAGGCCAAGCAGATGGTCGGCCGCACGCCCGGCAACATCGAAGCCATCCGGCCTCTGAGGGACGGCGTGATCGCCGACTTCGAGGTCGCGGAGGAGATGATCAAGCACTTCATCCGCAAGGTGCACCACCGCCGGAGCTTCGCGAGCCCGAGGGTGATCATCTGCGTGCCGTCCGGCTCCACGGCGGTCGAGCGTCGCGCCATTCAGGAGAGTGCTGAAAGCGCAGGAGCGCGGCGCGTCTTTCTGATCGAGGAGCCGATGGCGGCGGCGATCGGCGCCGGCCTTCCGGTGACCGAGCCGACCGGCTCCATGGTCGTCGACATCGGCGGCGGCACCACGGAGGTGGCCGTCCTGTCGCTCGGCGGGATCGTCTATGCCCGCTCGATCCGCGTCGGCGGCAACAAGATGGACGAGGCGGTGATCCAGTACATCCGTCGCCACCACAATCTGCTGATCGGCGAAGCGACGGCCGAGAACATCAAGAAGCTGATCGGTTCCGCTTGCCTGCCGGAGGACGGCAATGGTGATGTCGTCGAGATCAAGGGCCGTGATCTCATGAACGGCGTGCCGAAGGAGATCGTCATCTCGCAGCGCCAGATCGCCGAGAGCTTGGCCGAGCCGGTCAGTCAGATCGTCGAGGCAGTCAAGGTGGCGCTCGAGCACACGGCTCCCGAGTTGTCCGCCGACATCGTCGACAAGGGCATCGTCCTGACCGGCGGCGGTTCGCTGTTGGGCAATCTCGATTTCGTGCTGCGTCATGCCACCGGTCTGCCGGTGAGCCTCGCCGAGGAACCGCTCACCTGTGTGGCGCTTGGAACGGGGCGTTGCCTTGAGGAAATGAAGACCTTGCGCCACGTTCTTCATACGGCGTATTAAGAATGCGACGACGGTTTTTAGGGTTCTGTTGAACACCTCTTAACCGTCGTCGGGCAACAAGGTCCGCCGTAGCCGACCGCGCGGTCGGCTGGACTCGACGGAGAGTTGCGTGATCCGACTGCGTCGTGCCTCGTTCGCCGTCGGCTTGGTGCCGCCCAGAAGTTGGGTCGAGCGTGCGAGCTTCGGTGGCCTAGTGGGGGTCGCCCTGCTGCTCGTCGTCTTCAGCCGTGCTGAAGTGGGCCTGATCGCACAGGTTGGCCACACGGTTCGCGACGCCCTGGTGCCGGTCATGGCGGTGATCGCCCGTCCCAACGCCGCGATCGACGACGGCCTGGATTGGGTCGGAACGCAATTCGCGCTGGCCGAAGAGAACGAGCGGTTACGCGCGCAGGTCGAGCGGTTGTTGACCTGGCAGGCGGCGGCCACCCGGCTGGAGGTCGAGAACGCCGCCCTACGCGACGTCCTTAATGCCCAGCGCCGCCAACCGCGGCCGATTACGCGGACGGCGCGCGTCGTCGCCGACAGCCGCTCACCGTTCGTCCACACGCGGCTCATCGACGCCGGTGCAGCGCAAGAGATCGACGAAGGGATGGCGGCGCTCGGTTCGGGCGGCTTGGCGGGCCGGGTCGTCGACGTCGGCCGGAACAGCGCGCGGCTGTTGCTGTTGACCGACCTCAACAGCCGCGTCCCCGTGCTAGTCCTGCCAGCTCGGGATCCGGCGATCCTGACGGGCGACAACGGGCCCACGCCGCGGCTCGATTTCCTGCCGTTGACGCCGCAGGTGGGCATCGGTGACCGGGTGGTCACCTCGGGAGCGGCAGGTGTGCTTCCGGCCGGCATCGCCGTAGGTACAGTCGTAAAGGGCGACGACGACATGCTCCGCGTCCAGCCGACGGTCGATTGGGGAGAGCTGCACCACGTGCGGCTCGTCCGCGCCAAGCCGCTCGAGGAGCCGCGCAACAACGCCGCGGACGGCCGCGCTACGGCACGACGCTGAGCGGCGCCATGCAACCGAGCGCCCCCGATCTCGAGACGAGGCTTCGCGAGGGGCTGCCGCTCCTGTTTGCCCTCGTGCTGGTGACGATCGATCTTACGCCGCGGCCTGCGCCTGCGGGCGGCGGCATCGCGCCCTTCCTCACGCTGGGCGCGGTCTACTTCTGGGGTGTCTATCGCCCGGATCTCATGAGTAATGCGGCGGTATTCGCCATAGGCCTCGTTTACGACGTGCTGAGTGGCTTGCCCTTGGGCTGCAGTTCGGTTGCACTGCTGCTCGGTCGTGCGGTCATGGTCGCGCGGCATCGGTTCTTCTACGCAAAGTCCTTCGTCGTCATCTGGGCGCTGTTTGTCGTGTGGGCGCCGGCCGTGGAGCTGGTGCGTTACGCGTTCACGGCAGCATCCTTGGGCGTTCTCGTCGACCCGTTGCCACTTGTGGCACAATGCGGATTGACGATTGCGCTCTACCCTGCGTTGAGTTGGGTTCTCGTACGGCTGCATGAGCAGGTACGGACGCGAGCCTATGCAGAACCCTGAAGCAGAACGCACCCGCGCCTTTAGCCGCCGCTTGGCGCTGGTGGCCGGGGCCCAACTCGCCGTCTTCGGGGCGCTCGGCGTCCGGCTTCATCAGCTCCAGGTCAGCGACGCCTCGCGTTTCGCCCTCCAGGCCGAGGAAAATCGGATCAGCCAACGGCTCTTGACGCCGGCGCGGGGCCGCATCCTCGACCGCGACGGGCGCGCCCTGGCAGACAATGTCCCGGTCTACCGCGTCTGGGTGGTTGCCGAGCAGGCACGCGACCTCGAGCGCGTGCTTGCGGAACTCGGCGAGCTGATCACCATCCCTACCGCGCGCCGTGACGAGATCATCGCGCAGGCGCGGGCGCGGGCCGCCTTTCTGCCGATCACGGTGCGTGACGATCTCAGCTGGGACGAAGTGGCCCAGGTCGCCGTCCACGCGCCCGACCTTCCGGGCGTCATGCTCGACGCCGGCCTATTGCGCCGCTATGCCCACGGCCCCGAATTCGCGCACGTGCTCGGCTATGTTGGCCCGGTCGATCAGCGCGAACTCGACGCGGACACCGATCCGCTGTTGCGCGTGCCCGATCTGCGTATCGGCAAGAACGGCGTGGAGCGCGGCTTCGACAAGGCGCTGCGCGGCCGGGCTGGCTTGTTGCAGGTCGAGGTCAACGCCGTCGGCCGCGAGATTCGCGAGCTCGACCGTCGGCCGGGGGTCGGTGGCCGCGATGTCGAGCTGACGATCGACCACGAGCTGCAGCGCTACACGCACCGGCGGCTCGCCTCCGAGCTCAGCGCCAGCGCGGTAATCCTCGATGTGCGCACGGGCGAGGTGTTGGCGATGGTGTCGGTGCCGAGCTACGACCCGGCAGCGTTCGTCAACGGCGTCAGCCACGCCCAATGGAACGAGTGGCGTGATGATCCACGCGCACCGCTGGTGAACAAGACGGCAGCCGGCCAGTACCCGCCGGGCTCGACCTTCAAGATGATCACGGCACTCGCCGCGTTGGAACATGGCGCGGTCGATGCAGGAAAGACATTCTTCTGCCCGGGCCACCTTTCGATGGGGAAGGCGCGCTTCCACTGCTGGCGGAGCGGCGGGCATGGCTCGCTCGCGGTGGTGCAGGCGCTCGCGCAGTCGTGCGACGTGTACTTCTACGAGGCCGGCAAGCGGGTCGGTATCGACAACATTGCTGCCATGGCGCGCCGCTTCGGCCTCGGCTTGCCCACCGGCCTCGATCTGCCGAACGAACGGGTGGGCCTGATTCCGACGCGAGAGTGGAAGTTGGCGCAGTTGAACGAGGCGTGGCAGCCGGGCGAGACCGTCGTCTGCGCGATCGGCCAGGGCTATGTGTCGAGCACGCCGCACCAGCTCGCCGTCATGACGGCGCGCATCGCCAATGGTGGCTTCGGCGTCGAGCCCTGGCTCGTGCGCCAGTCCGGCGTCGACGCCGCACCGCTCGAGCCGGCGCCGCCCCTTGGGGTCTCGCCAACGTCACTGGCGCTCGTGCGCGACGGCATGTTCGAGGTCGTCAATGGCCGTCGCGGCACCGCCCGGAGGCAGAAGCTCCTGAGCGAGGTCGACCAGATGGCCGGCAAGACCGGCACCTCGCAGGTCAAGCGCATCACGCGCGCAGAACGCGCTGCCGGTCTTCACAAACGCAAGGACAAGCCATGGAAGGACCGGCACCACGCGCTGTTCGTCGGCTTCGCGCCGTTCGTCGACCCGCGCTACGCCGTGTCCGTGGTCGTTGAGCACGGTGGTAGCGGCAGTGGCGCAGCGGCGCCGATCGCCCGCGACCTCATGCAGAAGACGCTCGACCTCGATCCTTCGGGGCGGCGCCTGAACGCCCTGGCGACGCCTGTGCGTCCGGTCCGAGACATCGATGCGGGCTGAGTTCGCCGACGACGTCATCGCGCTCCCCGACAAGCTACAGCGGGTGAGCTGGGCCTATGTGCTCCTGGTCCTGCTCCTGGGTGTTGCCGGGTATGCCATGCTCTACTCGGCGGCCGGCGGCTCGCACGAGCCCTGGGCCTGGCGGCATGCCGTTCGGCTCGCCTTCGGCATCGTGGTGATGCTGACCGTAGCGCTGATCGATCCGCGCCTCTGGTTCCGCTACGCCTATGTGATCTACGGCGCGGCGTTGATCGCATTGGCGGCTGTCGAGGTCATGGGGTCCTTGTCCAAGGGTGCCCAACGCTGGATCGATCTAGGCCTCTTTCAGCTCCAACCTTCCGAGGTCATGAAGATCGCGCTCGTGCTCGCGCTTGCCCGCTACTTCCACGGCGCGACGCTGTCGCGCGTCCGGCGGCCGCTGTTTCTGCTGCCGCCGCTCTTGTTGATAGCAGTACCGGCGATCCTGGTGCTCAAGCAGCCGGATCTTGGCACTGCGGTCATGTTGCTCGCGGGCGGGACGATCATGCTGTTCCTCGCCGGGGTGCCCTGGTGGAAGTTCGCCATGGCCGGCGCAGCGGCGGCCGGCGCCCTGCCGGTCCTGTGGCAGCAGCTCCACGACTACCAGCGCCAGCGCGTGCTGACCTTCTTGAACCCGGAGAACGATCCGCTCGGCGCCGGGTACCACATCATTCAATCGAAGATTGCGCTCGGTGCCGGTGGGCTGTGGGGCAAGGGGTTTCTCGAGGGTTCGCAGGCTCAGCTCAGCTTTCTGCCGGAGAAGCACACCGACTTCGTCTTCACCATGCTCGCCGAGGAGCAGGGCTTGGTCGGCGCGCTGGTCGTCCTGGTGCTCTATTGCGCCGTGTTGATGATGGGGCTGCTCTTCGCGCTCAGATCGCGCTCGCAGTTTGGCCGTCTGGTGGCAGCGGGCGTGTCGGTGACCTTCTTCTTCTACGTCGCCATCAACGTCGCGATGGTCACCGGCATGATCCCGGTTGTCGGCGTGCCGCTTCCGCTCGTCTCCTATGGCGGTACGGCGATGATGACGATCCTCGTCGGCTGCGGCCTGGCGCTAGGCGTCGATCTCCATCGCGATCTGAACATGCGGCGCCATCCGGGCGAAGAATTCTAGGGGATTGACCTCTGGCCCGGCCGCCCGCGCCCCCGCCCTTCCACCCGCGAGCGTACGATGCCATCGGGTGGAAGGGCGGGGGCGCGGGCGGTACGGTTCGAACGTGAACTAGAACAACCTAGCCGTTCTCGGCGAGGGCCGCGCCGGCGAGGTAGAGCGAACCCATGATGGCGAGCCGGGCGGGCGGGCCTGCCGCGAGCGCGCTTAAGGCTGCGTCGATCGTCGTGGCAGCGGTCGCCTCGATCCCTAAGCTTCGGGCGACCGAAGCCAGTTCCGGCGGCGGCAGTCCCGCGTCGCTTCCCGGCACCGGCACGGTGATCAGGCGATCCACCAGCGGTGCCAAGTGCCCGAGGTAGCCGCGCGCGTCCTTGCTCGCGAGCATGCCGAGGACGACGCGGAACGGCCTTGGCGGCAGGCTGCGGAAGAAGGCGGCGCTCATCAGGCCACCATCCGGATTGTGGCTGCCGTCGATCCAGAGTTCGTCTTCCGGCCGCGCAAGGTCTACCAGCCGACCCTCGCGGACGCGTTGCAGTCGTGCCGGCCAAGAGGCCCGTTGCAGGCCTGCGGCGATGGCTTTGGCTGGCGGTGCCAGCTTCCCCAGGCGCCGCGCCGCGGCCGTGGCAAGACCGGCGTTTTCGACCTGATGCGCGCCAACCAGCGACGGCGCTGGCAGCGTGAGCGACCCAGCTGCATCCGCGAAGAAAAAGCCGTCCCCGGACGGCTGCACCCGCCAGTCGCGCCCCTCGACAACGAGCGGCGCGCCGATCCGTGCGGACGCCTGCCGGAGCGTCACGGCCGCCGCCGGACGCTGCGCCACCGAGAGCGCAGGCACGGCTCGTCGCATGATGCCCGCCTTTTCGCCGGCGATCGCCGTGAGGGTGGAGCCGAGCCAAGCCTCATGATCGAAAGAGATCGAGGAGATGAGCGTGAGCAGCGGGCGGGGTACGACGTTGGTGGCGTCGAGCCGGCCACCGAGCCCGGTCTCGAGCAACAGGATGTCGGCAGGCGACCGCGCGAACGCCTCGAACGCGGCGGCCGTCGTGATCTCGAAGAAGGTGATCGGCGCGTCCTCGTTGGCGCGCTCGACGTCGACGAGCAGCGCCTCCAGGGTCGCATCGGCGATGGGCTGGCCGGCCATCAGGATGCGCTCGTTGAAGCGGATCAGGTGTGGCGAGACATAGCGGTGCACGCGGTAGCCCGCCGCTTCGAGCATGGCGGACAAGAGCGCCAGCGTGGAGCCCTTGCCGTTGGTGCCGGCGATGTGCACGACGGGCGGTAGCCGGCGCTCGGGATGGTCCAGGGCCCCGAGCAGCCGCCGCATGCGCCCCAGGGACAGGTCCATCGCCTTCGGGTGCAGACGGCTCATACGGTCGAGGATCGGGTCAGTCGGCGTCGTCATCGACGGCGATGGGCTTGAGATGCGGCTGGACGTTGTCGATGGGCGGTGACGACTCCGGCTGGCTGGGCGGCGCGCCGCAGAGGAGGCCCAGGATGCGGGCAAGCGTCGAGCGCAGCTCGAAACGGTGGACGACGAGGTCGATCATGCCGTGCTCGAGCAGGTACTCGGCGCGCTGAAAGCCGGGCGGAAGGGTCTCACGGATCGTCTGCTCGATGACGCGGGCACCGGCGAAGCCAATGATCGCGCCGGGCTCGGCCATCGCGACGTCACCGAGCATCGCAAAGGACGCCGTGACGCCGCCCGTCGTCGGATCGGCGAGCAGCGTGATGTAGGGTAGTCCGGCCTCTTTCACGGTCGCGATTGCGGCGGTCGTCCGTGCCATCTGCATCAACGACAGCGCACCCTCCTGCATGCGCGCCCCGCCCGAGGCGGTCACTACGACGAGCGGTGCCGCTTGCAGCCGCGCGAGTTCGGCAGCGGCCACCAGCGCCTCGCCCGCTGCCATCCCCATCGATCCCCCCATGAAGGCGAAGTCGAAGGCGGCGATCACCACGCGGCGTCCTTCGATCCGGCCGTGGGCGACGGCAACGGCGTCACTCGCGCCGGTCTTCGTCCGCGCGTCCTTCAAGCGCTCCTCGTAGCGTCGCGCGTCGCGAAAGCGGAGTGGATCGGCAGCCGGCTTGGGCAGCTCGATCGTCTGCCAGCTCCCCGCATCGAACAGCGCCTGGAATCGGGCGTCTGGAGCGACGCGGTGGTGGTGGCCGCAGAGCGGGCAGACCGCGCCGTTGGCCTCGAGGTCGCGATGGAAGATCATCCGCTCGCAGCCTGGGCACTGCGCCCAGAGATTGTCGGGGACGGTGGATTCCTCGCGCCGAACGAGCGCGCGGATGCGCGGTCTGACGTAGTTGGTGAGCCAGTTCATCGCGAGTGGTTCAGCCCCGCGCCCCCCTGACCGCCTCGGCAAGTGCCGCGGTCTTGGCGCGGACCGCATCGACGACGGCGGTGGCGCCGTTGGCCTGATGCGCGCCGACCAATTCCACGAGTGCGCTGCCGACGACCACGGCATCGGCGGCTCGGCCGATCTCGGCGGCGCGTTCCGGCTCGCGGATACCGAAGCCGACGGCGATCGGCAGGCGCGTGTGCCGGCGGATGCGATCCACCGCGGCGGCAACCGTATCTGCCATGGGCGCCGCTGCGCCGGTGATGCCGGTGATCGAGACGTAGTAGAGAAAGCCCGAGCTGTTGGTAAGCACCGCCGGCAGCCGTTGGTCGTCGGTCGTCGGTGTCGCCAGACGGATGAAGTTGAGACCGCGGGTCCGCGCCGGCAGGCACAGTTCGGCGTCCTCCTCCGCCGGGAGGTCGACGATGATCAGCCCATCAACGCCGGCGGCCGCGGCGTCGTCGAGAAAACGCTCGGGACCGTAGGCGAAGATCGGGTTGAAATAGCCCATCAGGACGATCGGCGTGGCGTCGTCCTCGGCGCGAAAGGCGCGCACCAGGTCCAGCGTCTTGGCGAGCGTCATGCCGGCGGCGAGCGCTCGGAGCCCCCCCGCCTGGATCGCCGGCCCGTCGGCCATCGGATCGGTGAAGGGCATGCCGAGTTCGATCACGTCCGCCCCAGCTTCCGGGAGTGCCTTCAAGAGGCGGAGCGAGGTGTCTGGATCCGGATCGCCTGCGGTGACGAAGGTGACGAAGCCCGCGCGACCGGCCGCCGCAAGCGCTTCGAAGCGGCGATCGATCCGCGTGCTCAAAGCTCCACCCCGCGCGCCTTGGCGACGGTGAAGATGTCCTTGTCGCCGCGTCCGCAGAGATTCATCACGACGATGCTGTCGCGCGGCAAGCCGGGTGCGAGCTTGATGACCTGGGCGAGCGCGTGCGAGGGCTCGAGTGCCGGGATGATGCCCTCCAGCCTCGAGCAGCGCTCGAAGGCGTCGAGCGCCTCCTGATCGGTCACGGCGGCCATCTGCAGCCGGCCGATGTCCTTCAGCCAACTGTGCTCCGGTCCAACCCCCGGATAGTCGAGCCCGGCGGAAATGGAATGCGGCTCGATCACCTGCCCGTCGTCGTCCTGCAGCAGGTAGGATTTCGAGCCGTGCAGCACGCCGGGCGAGCCGGCGGTGAGGGCCGCGGCATGGCGTCCGGTCTCGAGGCCGTCACCGGCGGCCTCCACGCCCAGCAGCTCGACCTCGGGATCGTCGAGGAAAGCGTGGAACAGCCCCATGGCATTGGAGCCACCGCCGATGGCGGCGACAAGCACGTCCGGCAGGCGGCCCTCGCGCTCAGCCAGCTGCTCTCTGACCTCCTCGCCGATGATCGCCTGGAAGTCCCTGACCATGGCCGGATAGGGGTGGGGGCCCGCCACGCTGCCGATCAGGTAGAAGGTGTCCTCGACATTGGTCACCCAGTCGCGCAGGGCCTCGTTCATGGCGTCCTTGAGGGTCTTCGAACCCGAGCCCACGGGGCGGACCTCTGCCCCCAAGAGCTTCATGCGGAACACGTTGGGCTGCTGACGCTCGATGTCGCGCTCGCCCATGTAGACGATGCAGTCCAGGCCAAAGCGGGCAGCGACGGTGGCTGTCGCGACGCCGTGCTGACCGGCGCCGGTCTCGGCGATGATCCGTCGCTTGCCCATGCGCTGGGCGAGCATGATCTGGCCGATGCAATTGTTGATCTTGTGCGCGCCGGTGTGATTGAGCTCGTCGCGCTTGAAGTAGATCTTGGCGCCGCCGAGCGCGTCGGTGAGACGCTCCGCGAGGTAAAGGGGGCTCGGGCGACCGACATAGTCCCGGAGCCACAAGGCCAGCTCCGCCTTGAAGGCGGGGTCACGGCGCGCGTCAGCGTAGGCACGCTCCAGCTCGAGGATGTTGGGCATGAGCGTCTCGGCCACGTAGCGACCGCCGAACGTGCCGAAGTGCCCATGCTCGTCGGGACCGTTGCGCAGCGAGTTGAGCGTCGTCATGTCGTTCCTTTGTTAGCAAGCGCGGCAGCGGCGACGAAGGCGCGGATCGCCGCGTGATCCTTGACGCCCGGAGCCTCCTCGACGCCTGTCGCGACATCGACCCAAGATACACCCGTGAGCGCGATTGCCGCGGTAACGTTGCCGGGGTTGAGACCACCCGCTAGGCCCCAGTCGGATGGCAAGGAGGCGTCTTCCACAAGGCGCCAGTCGAAGGCAAGCCCGTTGCCCCCCGGGACGAAGTTGGGCGGTGGCTTGGCGTCCAACAGCAGTCGATCGGCGATCTTCGCGTAGCCGGCCACGGCGTCCAGGTCGGCACGGGTCGCAACACCGATGGCCTTCATTACCGAGAGGCCGGTCCGCCGCCGCACCTCGGCTACCCGCTCCGGCGTCTCGTGGCCATGCAGCTGCACCGTGTCGACGGCGCACGAGGCGACGACCTGGTCGAGCAGCGTGTCATCCGGGTCGACGAGTACGGCGACCCGCTCGCTCATCCCTCGCGCCGCATCGAAGAGCGCCGCCAGCTCTCGCGGCTCGACGGCCCGCTTGGAGCGCGGATAGAGGATGGCGCCGACGGCGCGCGCACCGGCCGCGACCGCTACGGCGACGTCCTCAGCGCGCGCGAGCCCGCAGATCTTTGCTTGCGCCATCAGCTGCCGCCGTCGAGGTCCGCAACGATCGTCTCGGCGGCCGCAGCGGGGCTCTCCGCATCGGTGATCGGGCGGCCCACGACCAGGATGTCGGCACCGGCCGCCTGCGCGTCGCGGGGCGACAGGGTGCGCTTCTGATCGCCTTGCGGCACGCCCGCCGGCCTTATGCCAGGCACGACGAGCAGCGGCTGGCGGCCGAAGGTGTTGCGCAGCATGGCCACTTCGGCGGCCGCGCAGACGAGCCCTTCGCAGCCGGCCTCGAGCGCAATCTCGGCGAGTGCCCGAACCTGGTCCGCCGGGGAGCGATGCACGCCGATGCTGTCGAGGTCTGCGTCGTCGAGGCTGGTCAGCACGGTGACCCCGAGCATGCGAACCCGGCCCGGCATGTCGTGGGTGGCATCGACGGCGGCCTTGAGCATGGCGCGTCCGCCCGAGGCGTGGAGGGTGAGGAACTGAGGCTGGAGGCGCGCCACCGCTGAAACGGTTCCCGCGACCTGGTTCGGAATGTCGAACAGCTTGAGGTCGAGAAAGATCGGGCGGCCGCTCGACCGGACCCGGCGCACGCCGCCCGGGCCGTTCGCGGCAAAGAACTCTAGACCGAGCTTCAAGCCGTCGACGACCGGTGCCACCTCGGCGACCAGTGCGTTGGCCGCGTCCATGTCAGCGCGGTCGATGGCGCAGTAGACCTGAGCTCGGGCCATGGCGCGTCTCGTCCTTCCCCCTAAACCGACGTCATCTACGCGCACCGACACGCGTTCGTCACGTCTCGACGAGGTCCAGGCAGGCCGGCGCTTCCGGCATGTGGCCGGCAAGCCAGCGCTCGAGGCTAGGGCCATGCAGCCGATCTTCGCACCAGGCCTGGACGGCGAGCCCGATCAGCGGTCCGAATTTGAAGCCGTGGCCCGAGAAGCCGGCCAGCACCAGTGCCCGCGCGCCAGCTTCGGCGACAAACCGCTCTTCCGCCGCGCGGGTGTAGAAGCAGGTCCGCGCGGCTACGGGGGCGTAGGCGTCGGCCGACGCCAAGCGGGTGCGGGCGAGTTCCAGAATCCGCTGGCGTTCGCTGTGTGTCGGCACCCGGTCCTGGTCGGGATGGCCGGCATGCGACAACCCGTGGTCGCCGATCTTGAGGTTCAGGCCCGCGACCGGCGGAACGGCGTAGAAGCCAGAGCCGCCGGCGGCGATCCCGTCGAGCACCATCGGCATCGTCGACCATGAAGCGGCGGTGTCCGGCGATGCATCGAGCTCGACCACGACTTGGCGCGAAGGCTCGAGCCGGCCCGCGAAGTCAGGCAGCAGGTCGGGCGCCCAAGGCCCGGCCGCGATGATCAGCCGGTCGCCCCTGATCTCCGCGCCCGTCGCCGTCTCGACGCGGGCGCTCGCGCGATCAACGGCCGTCACGCGCGTCTGTGGGCGCAACAGCACATTGTCACGGGCGTCCAGCCAGCTGATGAGCGCGTGGAGGAGGCGCCGTGCCAGCAGCACGCCACCGGTGGGCGTCCAGAGCCCACAAGCGCCTGGCGCCTCGACAAGCAGCGGGAAGCGTGTCGCCACCTGGCCGGCTTTCAAGACGTCGTACGGCACGGCGAGTGCTTCGAGGTCGCCGATGCAGGCGCGCATCGAGGGATCGTTTTCGCCCGCTACGATCAGCGTGCCGGTCGGGATGTGGACATCGACAGCGAGGTCTCGGGACACATGGGCGATGGCACGGTAGGCCGGCGCCACCATACGGGCATAGTTGCGCTTTGCGCCGTAGGGAAAGCGGATCAAGCGGCTGTCATCGCTCGACGAGGCGAGGGGGTTGGGGAGCGACGCCCGTTCGCACAGCTCCACGTCGTGCCCGGCGCGGGCCACCGCCCAGGCGGCAGCCAGGCCGATGATACCACCGCCGACGATCACGACCTTCAAGCGGGCAACCCTGGTCGCTTGGGGGCCGGGGCGCGCGCTCCGGCCCCGGATCAGGCTTGGTTCTGTGACGGCAGCACGAGCGAACCGGTAGCGGGCGCCTGCGCGGATGGAGCCGCGAGCGCCGGCGTGCGCTTCTTTTCCAGCTCCGCGGCCTTGCGCCTTTCGGCGGCGCGCTGGGCTGCGGCGTACTCTTCGCGCCGCTCGGCGGCCTCCTGGCGCCGCTCCTGCGAGCGCAGCGTCCGGTGCGCGGCGGCTGCCCGCGAACGCCAGCGCCAGCCGCCGAGCCAGACGGCGATTGCCGCCAGGACGATGCCGATGACGATCCCGCTGAGCAGCACACCCCAAACCGGCAACGAGAGGGCCGCGAAGCTCGTATGTGGCCAGACCACCACGTCCACGACGTCGCGATTTTGCACCGCGAACACGATGAGATAGACGGCCGCCACGGCGGCGATCAGAAGACGGATCAGGCGCATCATCTGCTGCTGTCCTTCCCTAGGGAGCGCGCTGCGGCTACTCGCTATTCAAGAGCTCGCGCAAATCCTTACCGGTCTTGAAGTGCGGCACAACCTTGTCGGGGATTGCCACGTCTTCGCCGGTGCGCGGGTTGCGTCCGACCCGTGCCGCCCGCTGACGCACGGAGAACGCGCCAAACCCACGCAGCTCGACCCGATCGCCGCGGGCGAGCGCCTCCGTGATCTCGTCGAAGACGGTGGCGACGATACGTTCGACGTCGCGCAACTGAAGATGGGGGTTGGCTTCCGCCAAGCGCTTGATCAGATCGGACTTCGTCAACTTGGGCTGCTCCGGCGACGATGCCACCTGCAGGTGCCAGACGATGTTCACACGGTCAAGGACGGTCCGACGCTAAGTCGTTGACGTGCGATCTTTTTCTGCGCTTGCTTCAGCTTTGGTTGAAGCGGTCCGTGGCCTAGGCCGGCGGGCAGGCCGTGCGGAAGGCAGCGCCGATCTGACGGAGCTGCCATCAGCGCGGGGGACGAAGACGTTGGCGACGCCCGCGCCCACGGTGGCGCGGGCGTCGATCGATCTCAGCCGTCGTTGCCGGTGCGTTGCTTCTCGCGCAGGGCGGCGCCGAGGATGTCGCCCAACGAAGCGCCGCTATCGGCGGAGCCGAAGTCGGCCATGGCCTTCTTCTCGTCCTCGAGCTCCATGGCCTTGATGGACAGCACGACGCGGCGCGTGTTCCGATCCAGCGAGGTGACCATGGCGTCGACCTTCTCGCCGACGGCGAACCGGTCCGGTCGCTGCTCGCCGCGGTCGCGCGCGAGCTCGTTCTTGCGAATGAAGCCCGGGGCACCGTTCGTCTCGATCTCGAGCCCGCCCGGCGTAACGCCGGTGACGGTGCAAGTGACGCGCGCGCCGCGCGTGAGGCCTGCGGTCGCCTCCTTGAAAGGATCGTCGCTGAGCTGCTTGATGCCGAGGGAGATCCGTTCCTTCTCGACATCGACGTCGAGCACCATGACGTCGACCGTGTCGCCCTCGTTGAAGCGCTGGATCGCTTCCTCGCCGGTTTCCTCCCAGGAAATGTCCGAGAGGTGCACGAGCCCATCGACGTCGCCGCCGAGCCCGACGAACAGGCCGAACTCGGTGATGTTCTTGATCTGGCCTTGGAGCGTCGAGCCCACCGCATGCTGCTCCAGGAACTCGTCCCACGGATTGGACTGAACCTGCTTGAGCCCCAGCGAGATGCGACGCTTCTCCTCGTCCACCTCGAGCACCATCACCTCGACCTCCTGGCTGGTCGAAACGATCTTGCCGGGGTGCACGTTCTTCTTGGTCCAGCTCATCTCGGAGACATGAACCAGCCCCTCGACGCCGGGCTCGAGTTCCACGAAGGCTCCGTAGTCGGTGATGTTCGTGACGCGGCCCGTCCACTTCGTGCCGATTGGGTACTTGGCGCTCACGCCTTCCCACGGATCGGCCTCGAGCTGCTTCATGCCGAGCGAGATGCGCTGGGTCTCGCGGTTGAAGCGGATCACCTGGACCTTGACCTGCTGACCAACGCCGAGAACGTCCGTTGGATGGGCCACGCGGCGCCACGAGATGTCGGTCACGTGCAACAGCCCGTCGAGGCCCCCGAGATCCACGAAGGCGCCGTAGTCGGTGATGTTCTTGACCACGCCGTCGAGAACCTGGCCCTCCTTGAGGGTCTGCAGGAGCTCGTCGCGCTGCTCCTTCCGGCTCTCTTCCAGGACCGAGCGGCGGGACACCACGATGTTGCCACGGCGGCGATCCATCTTGAGGATCAGGAACGGCTCGGGCTTGTTCAAGAGGTAGGAGACATCGCGCACGGGCCTAATGTCGACCTGGCTTCCAGGCAGAAAGGCGACCGCGCCGCCAAGATCGACGGCAAAGCCGCCCTTGACGCGCCCGAAGATGTGGCCCGTGACCTTGTCTTGGGCGTTGAACGCCTTCTCCAGCCGGTTCCAGCTCTCCTCGCGACGTGCCTTGTCACGCGACAGCACGGCTTCGCCGACCTTGTTCTCCAGGCGTTCGACGTAAACCTCGACGACATCGCCGACATTCACCTCCGGCACCTGACCCTGTGGCGCGAACTCGCGCAACGGCACCCTGCCTTCCGCCTTCAGGCCGACATCGACGACGGCATCGTCGTTCTCGATCAAGACGACGGTGCCCCGGACCACGGTCCCCTCGAGCTTGTCACGGCCCGACAACGATTCGTCGAGCATCGCGGCGAAATCCTCGACCGCCGGCGCTTCAACGGCGGGGGTGGTGTCGCTCATGCAGTCTCCGCGGCGCGGGCCCGAGGGTCCGCTGGTTCAGGTTGCACCAATGCCGCGGCGCCCCTTTTTCGGGAGGGCCCGCGCGGCTCTTTCGTCAATGAAGCTCCGCACGGCGGCGACGGCGGCCTCGAAGTCCAGACGCGTGGTATCGAGGAGCAGCGCATCCGGCGGCACCATCAATGGTGCTGTGCGCCGGGTGGCATCGCGCACGTCGCGGCGGCGAAGCTCCGCCAAGACGTCGCTGTGTATAACGGTCTCGTGCAGCGTGAGCAACTGTCGCCGTCGGCGTTCCGCGCGTACGTCGACGCTCGCGGTGACGAAGATCTTCACTGGCGCATCCGGCACGATCGCGCTGCCGATGTCACGCCCGGCCAGCACCGCACCGCCGGGCGAGGACGCGATCGCGCGCTGCAGCCGATGGAGGGCCTGCCGTACGGGCGCCATGACCGCCACCCGCGATGCCCGTTCGCCCGCCGCCTCACTGGCAAGTCGGGCGGGGTCGAGACGCCTGGTGTCGAGGTCTTGAGCGATCGCCACGGCGGCCTCGACGTCGTCTAGCCGATCGTCGCGCAGGGCCACACCGACCGCCCGGTAGAGGAGGCCTGTGTCGAGAAAGGGCACGCCGAGATCATGGGCGACGCGGCCACCGATCGAGCTCTTGCCGGAGCTTGCCGGTCCGTCGATGGCGATAGGGAAGGGCGTGTCCGGCGGCAGGACCGTCATGTGCCTTCCAGCTCGGCACCGAAGCTTCGCATACGATCGACGAAGGACGGGAAGCTCGTGGCGATGGTCTCGGCGCCCTGCACCTCGATGGGCCGTGCCGCTGCCAACCCCAGAACGGCGAAGCTCATCGCGATGCGGTGGTCGTGATTGGCATCGACGACGATCCCGCCGGGAATGGCGCGTTCGGTGTCACCCGTCACCGCGAGCCAGTCGGGCCCCTCCTCGACGGCAATCCCCGCTGCAGTGAGGCCCTGAGCCATTGCCGCGAGGCGATCCGTCTCCTTCACCCGCAGCTCCCCAAGCCCGTGCATGACCGTGCGACCCGAGGCGCGCGCCGCGACCACGGCGAGGATTGGGTATTCGTCGATCATCGCCGGCGCTGTCGCCGCGGGCACCTCGGTCGCCCGCAGGGCGCTGCTCACGACCCGCAGGTCACCAACCGGCTCGCCACCCATCTGGCGCGCATCGACGACGTCGATCTCCGCACCCATACGGCGAAGGACGTCGAGCAGGCCAACGCGGGTGGGGTTTAGGCCGACGCGCTCGAGCGTCACCGCGGAGCCGGGCACCAACAGGGCGGCCGCCAAGGGAAAGGCGGCGGAGGACGGATCGGCGGGCACGTCGACGTTCAGCGGGTGCAGCACGGGCTCGCCGCGGACCCCGACCGTAACACCCCCACTAGCCGTCTCGCTGCGGCTAAGCTCGGCGCCCATCGCCGCGAGCATGTTTTCTGTGTGGTCGCGAGAAAGCGTGGGCTCGGTGACGGTGGTTCGACCCGGCGCATGCAGCCCTGCCAGCAGCACGGCCGACTTCACCTGCGCCGAGGCGAACTGGCTCGTGTGATGGATCGGCATCAGCCGCTCGGCCCCGATCATCGTCAGCGGCAACCGCGCGCCGGTGCGCGCGATCGCCTGCGCGCCCATTTGCATCAAAGGGTCGATGACGCGTCCCATGGGTCGGCTGCGCAGCGAGGCATCGCCCGTGAGCACCGTCGGGAAGGGCGCTGCCGCGAGCGGTCCCATCAACAGGCGCACACCCGTCCCGGAATTACCGAGATCGAGCGCCTCGTCGGGTTCGCGCAGACCACCCAGGCCGACACCGTCGACGACGACCGCGTCACCTTGGCGGCCGATGCGCACACCGAGCGTTTCGAGCGCACGCCAGGTCGCCTGCACATCGGCGCCGTCAAGCAGTCCGCGGATGGTGCTGCGTCCGACGGCGAGCGCGCCGAGAATCAAGGCGCGATGCGAGATCGACTTGTCGCCCGGCAGGGCAAGACGGCCTCTGAGCGGGCCGGACGCGTGGCTGACGAGGCGCATGAGGTCCAGAAAGCTTGGCGCGGGGGCGCGCTATGGTTTTGACAGTCGGCGACGGACGTGGCAATCGCCGCGCGAAATCCGAGCCGAGGGGTGCACGAGCTTGGTCAAGCCGGAATGGGGCAGCAAGCGGGTTTGCCAAGCCTGCGGTGCCCGCTTTTATGATTTTCATCGCGCGCCAATCCTGTGTCCGGCGTGTGGGGCCACGTTCGAAGTCGAGGCGGTCCAGCGCACACGTCGCCCACGCGCGGCGCCGCGCGCGGCTGCCGCGACCGAGGTCGCCGAAGAAAGCGCGACCGAGGAAGCGGAGGAGGATTTGGAGGCCGTCGTCGACGAGGCGGCCGACGACGCCGACTATGAAGATGCGGAGGAACTCGCCGAGGAGGCCGATGTCGACGTCGTGCGGCCGGAAGACGAGGACGAGTCGACCTGAGGTCGGACCCGTCGTCATTGCTTGCGCCGCCGGGCGAAATCGCCTAACCGTCCTGCCCGCCCGCGGGCGCGGGGCCGTAGCTCAGCTGGGAGAGCGCCTGAATGGCATTCAGGAGGTCGGCGGTTCGATCCCGCTCGGCTCCACCAGCCCGCGGCGTTGGGGGATAGTTTAACGGTAGAACGACCGGCTCTGGACCGGTTAGTCCTGGTTCGAATCCAGGTCCCCCAGCCAGGGTTCCGATCTCCTCAACGAAACTATGAGAGCGCAAAGAACTAGGGGTGGCCCGGAGGCCGCCCCTGCTCAATATGTGCGCAACCGCGCGGCGGTCAGGCGGCTTGCCGACGCCGGCGCATCCAAGCGAGACCGCCGAGCGCGGTCGCAAGCAGCGGCAGAGCCGCGGGGACAGGCACCTCGCTGATGCCACGTACTGCAAAGTTGCTCAGCGGCGCGTGGATGGGGACGTAGAACGCAAGGTGGTCGACCAAGCGGCCCTCCGCAAATGCGAGCGTCAGCATCTCGTTGGTTGCCGACCGAGCATCGAAGCGCACGGTCTCCAGCACGTGTCCATCTCTGATGAGCTTGACGACCCCGGTGTCAATCTTGAAGAAGTTCTGCGTCAAGTCGTCGATGACAATGTGGCTGAGGTTGAACGTGCTATCGAAGTCGAGATAGAGTTCCTCCAACACGCCGACTTCGTCTTTCTCGGGGTCGAAGCGACCGCCATTTACGCCGAGACCCGAGGCAGTCTGACGAACGAGCGTTGGGAACCTCAGCACCCTGCCAGTTGCGGTGACGGACTTCCCGTCGCCGACATCGAAGGTAAAGCTGGGTTGGTCCGTCACGCCTCGAGCGGCGAAGTCGATGAAGTTGTCAGGAGCGCCGGGAACGAGCGCGACGGCCCAAGCGGAGCTCGAAAAGAGACCAATGACCCCCGCGAGCGCGAGAACTCTCAGCATGACTATACCTCCCTCTAAGCCGCCGGAGACGCTGTAGCTTAACGCAGCATGGCCCCTTTCCTAACAGAAATTTATTTAATCTCAAGTTAAGCACATTCGAGTATGTGCCGTCTTCCGTTTAGAGTTCCTCATCTGCCGCATGTCCGCACGAGTTGCAGGCAAGGCTGCGTGCCCAGCGCGCCGGCGTTCGTGCCGGACAGCGCGTGCCTGGGGAGCACGACCGCGCGAACGGAGTTTGCCCCTGGGGTGATTGTGGCGAGACGGCAACAAGATGCGATCGTTGACCGATGTGCCGACCCGGGAATGGCTTGGTTTGCGGCAACGTGTTTCCGCAACTCGCTGCCGCCTACAGGCCTGCTTTGCAGCACTTCCCCGCTGAAGATCCGCCACCGGATTAGACAGCGGCAGCTTGTCCCGGCAAGCTCACGCTTCGCCCGTATCCGGCCGCGCCTGCAAGCGTTTGAAGCGGCGGGCCAGGAAGAGCGACAGCGCCGCTAGCGCGAATAGGGCCGCGGCCAGCACCCAGGCGACCGTAAGGACCCCGGAACCCGGCCAGAGCGTGAGTAGGAGGCCGACCACCGCGACGCCGATGCCCACATTCCGCATCAGCGTCCCATCGTCCTCGGCGAGGGCCGCCGCCCTGGCGTTGAAGACTATGCCGGCACCAGTGACGATGGCGACGAGGCCGATCAGGATGAGCAGCGTGCGTAAAGTCGCGCCCGGCCAGAGGAGAAGGATCAGGCCGAGCACGAGAACGAGCAACGCCTGGCCGAAGGTAGGCCCCCGTTCCTGCGCGCGCCAAGCGGCGACACAGCCGGTCGCGCCATCGACCAGGGCAAAGAGGCCGACGACCGTCACCAGCACGGCAACACTCCAGCTCGGCCAGACCAGTAGCACCGACGCCAAAACACCCGCCAGTGCACCACGGACGAGGAAGGCTCACCAGAGTTGGCCCAGCTTCTCGCTACTTCGGGCACGAACGACGGCGACGCGTTCACGCAGCTGCGCGCGAGCGTTTTCCCTAGGCTGTGCCATGGTCATCTCTTTCGATCGAGTGTCGCGTAGCGGTTTCGTCCGCGGATGTGCGCTTCGATGGACGCAACCACAAGCGTCGCTATTCCCGCCCCAAGCTGCGCGCTCATTCGGCTGCGAGCGCTGGCTCCTGCTCGCGCATCCACGCATCGAGCGCCTGCGCTTCGTCTCGACTTAGGCGCAGGCCGAGCTTGCTGCGCCGCCACAGGACATCGTCCGCGACGCGTGCCCACTCCTTGGTCATCAGCCAGCGGACCTCCGCTTCGGTCAGGTTCCACCCGAAACGCCGGCCCAAATCCTCCTCCGCCTTCGCGTCACCCAGGAGTTCGCGCGCGTCGGTGCCATAGGCATGCACCAGCCTGAGCGACCACGCCTCGTCGAGGAACGGATGATGATGGCGGAACTCGGCGGCGAGCGCCGGCGCCGCGTCGTAGGGGAAGTCACCGCCTGGTAACGGCGCGCCCTTGGTCCAAGGTGCGCGCATCGTCGGATAGTGGGGCTGGAGCTTGCCGAGCGCGGCCTCGGCCAAGCGTCGATAGGTCGTGATCTTGCCGCCGAACACGTTGAGCACGGGCGACTTGCCATCGATGTCGTCAACTTCGAGGACGTAGTCGCGCGTCGCTGCGGTCGCCGAGGACGCGCCGTCGTCGTAGAGCGGCCGCACGCCTGAGTAGCTCCAGACCACGTCGTCGGGCGTGACCGGGTTCTTGAAGTACCCGGAGACCGCATCGCGCAGGTAGGCGGCTTCCTCCGGCGTGCACGTGGCATCGGCTGGCGAGCCGTGGTGCTCCAGATCGGTCGTGCCGACGAGCGTGAAGTCGGTCTCGTAGGGAATGGCGAAGACGATGCGGCGATCGTTGGTCTGGAAAATGTAGGCGCGATCGTGATCGAAGAGCTTGCGCGTGACGATGTGGCTGCCGCGCACGAGCCGGATGTGGGCGGGCGCGTTGCGCCGCAGGCGCCGCGTCAGCACCTCGTCGACCCAGGGGCCAGCCGCATTGACGACACCGCGTGCGCGAACGACGCGCTGCTCACTGCTCACCATGTCTTCGACGGTGACCGACCACAACTCGCCGTCACGCTCCGCCGCAATGCAGCGCGTGTGCGGGTGGATGTCAGCGCCGAGCCGCGCTGCGTCCCGGGCGTTGAGCACGACGAGCCGCGCGTCCTCCACCCAGCAGTCGGAATACTCGAAGCCCTTGTCGAAGCCGTCGGCGAGCGGAGCCCCCAGCGGGTCGGTGCGGAGATCGATCGTTCGGGTTGGCGGTAGGATCTCGCGCCCGCCCAGATGGTCGTAGATGAAGAGGCCGAGGCGCAGGAACCAGGCCGGTCGCATGCCCTTGCGGTGTGGCAGGATGAAGCGCAGCGGCCAGGAGATATGCGGCATCGCGCGCAGCAGCACCTCGCGCTCGATGAGCGCCTCGCGGACGAGCCGGAACTCGTAGTATTCGAGGTAGCGCAGGCCGCCGTGAAAGAGCTTGGTCGACGCGGAAGAGGTCGCCTGAGCGAGGTCGCCCTGCTCGAAGACCGCGACGTCCAGCCCACGTCCGGCGGCGTCGCGCGCGATCCCGCAGCCATTTACGCCGCCGCCGATGATGGCGAGGTCGTAAAGGCGTGCTGTTGGTTCAGTCACTGGTGTCCCCCTCAGTCGTAGCGCCACCCGCAATCTCGATCGCGACATTCGCTGCGGCGCAGGCCTCGGCAAAAGCCCGTGGCGGCGGTCGGTCGGTCACGAACACGTCGATCTCCGCCAACGCGCAGATCCGCACTGGTGCCGTTCGCTCGAACTTGGAGTGGTCGACCGCCAGCAAGACGCGACGCGCGCTCTGCACGATGGCGCGGGCGACGGCGACCTCGCGCATGTCGAAGTCCATGATGGCCCCGTCGGCATCCAGGGCGGAAGCACCGATGACGGCGTAGTCGACCTTGAACTGACGGATGAACGCGACGGCTTCGTCCCCGATGATGGCGCCGTCACTCTGACGGACCACGCCGCCAGCGAGAAACAGCTCCTTGAGCGGTGCGGCGGCGAGGATGTACGCGATGTGGATGTTGTTGGTGACCACGACGAGGTCGCGCTTGCTGCCGATCGCCCGCGCCACGTTTTCGGTGGTCGTGCCGATATTGAGGATCAGCGAGCAGCCTTCGGGGAGCATCGCCGCGACGCGTTCGCCGATCGCGCGCTTGCCGTCGTGGGCGATGGCTCGGCGCACGGTGTAGTCGACGTTGGAGACCGTGTTGGCGAGGGCGGCGCCGCCATGCACGCGGGCGAGCAGTCCCGCCCGGCTGAGATCGTTGAGATCACGCCGGATCGTTTGCGTGGTTACGCCGAAGGTGGTCGCCAGCTCGTCGACGGCGACGCGCCCCGCGACGCGCGCACGCGCCATGATGGAGGCTTGTCGCTGGCTCAGATCACCGGCGCGGTCGGGTGCAAGCATGCGCGTTCATATGAACTCTATAGCCCTTCATATGAAAACACGCTTTTTCGCTTGACGCAAAATCATTTGCGGTTCGACAATCCAGACCCAGGTGTTAGCGTCAATTCCGCACAACGCGGATGTGCTTAGGGAGGACAGCATGAAAGCGCGCCTGCTTGGTGCCGCAGCGGCCATCGCCGTCATCGCGGCCAGTGGTCATGCTTGGGCCGACATGGCCGCCGCAGAGCGGTGGATCGACGACGAGTTCCAGCCGTCGGTGCTCTCGCGGGACGAGCAAATCGAAGAAATGCAGTGGTTCATCGATGCCGCGGCACCGTTCGACGGCATGGAGATCAACGTGCTGTCGGAGACGATCCCGACGCACACCTACGAAAGCGAGGTGCTGACCCAGGCTTTCGAGGAGATTACGGGCATCAAGGTCAACCACCAGCTGCTCGGCGAGGGCGAGGTGGTGCAGGCGGTACAGACCCAGCTGCAGACCGGGCGCAACCTCTATGATGCCTACGTCAACGACAGCGACCTGATCGGCACGCACTCCCGACTGCAGCAGGCCGTCAACCTCAGCGAGTGGATGGACGGAGAGGGCGCCGACGTCACCAACCCGGCGCTCGATCTCGAGGATTTCATCGGCATCTCCTTCACGACCGGCCCAGATGGTGACCTCTACCAGCTGCCGGACCAGCAGTTCGCCAACCTCTACTGGTTCCGCAAAGACTGGTTCGACCGCGAGGACCTCCAGGCGCAGTTCAAGGAGATCTACGGCTACGATCTCGGCGTGCCGGTCAATTGGTCGGCCTACGAGGACATCGCCGAGTTCTTCTCCGTGCATGTTCAGGAAATCGACGGCGTGCGCATCTACGGCCATATGGACTACGGCAAGCGCGCGCCCGATCTCGGTTGGCGCATGACCGATGCCTGGCTGTCGATGGCCGGTGCGGGCGACCAGGGCCTACCCAACGGTCGACCCGTCGACGAGTGGGGCATTCGCATGGACGAGGGGTCGTGCAACCCCGTCGGTGCGAGCGTCAGCCGCGGTGGTGCTGCGAATGGGCCGGCCGCGGTCTACGCAATCCGCAAGTGGGACGAGTGGCTCCGCCAGTATGCGCCGCCTGCCGCCGCGTCCTACGACTTCTACCAGTCGCTGCCGGCGTTGGCGCAGGGCAATGTTGCGCAGCAGATCTTCTGGTACACGGCGTTTACCGCGTCGATGGTGGCGCCGCAGTCCGACGGCAACAACACCGTCGACGCGGACGGCAACCCGCTCTGGCGGATGGCGCCCAGCCCGAAGGGTCCCTATTGGGAAGAGGGTATGAAGCTCGGCTATCAGGATGCCGGGTCTTGGACCATCCTCACCTCGACGCCGACCGACCGCGCCAAGGCAGCTTGGCTCTACGCGCAGTTCGTCACGTCGAAGACCGTCGACACGAAGAAGAGTCATGTCGGGCTCACCTTCATTCGTGACAGCACGGTGCGCCACGAGAGCTTCACCGAGCGGGCACCGAAGCTGGGCGGCCTCGTCGAGTTCTATCGCTCGCCAGATCGCGTGCTCTGGTCGCCGACGGGCGTCAACGTCCCCGACTATCCGAAGCTCGCCCAGATCTGGTGGCAGCAGATCGGTGACGTGAACGCCGGCACCTTCACCCCGCAGGAGGCGATGGACCGGCTGGCCGAGGAGATGGACCTCGTCATGGCGCGCATGCAGGCGGCCGACGAAGGTGCGGACGTCTACGGTGGCTGCGGCCCGCGCCTCAACGAGGAGCAGGACCCCGAGTACTGGCTCTCGCAGCCTGGCGCGCCGAAGGCCAAGCTCGAGAACGAGAAGCCGCAGGGCGAGACCGTGGTCTACGAGGATCTCGTCCAGCGCTGGCAGGAGGGGAACTGAGGTCTTGACCGCGCGGGTGGTCGGCTCGACCGACCACCCGCTCCCTCTCTCCGGAAGGCCTCGGCATGTCGCTCGAATTCCAAGCGGTCGTGAAGCGCTCAGGCGCCGACACGCTGATCTACGAGACGTCCTTCGCGCTCGCCGCGACCGGCTTCAACATGCTCTTGGGCGAGACCAACGCCGGTAAGACGACCCTCATCAAGATGATGGCAGGGCTCGATCGACCGACCTCCGGGCGGATCCTCTTCAAGGGCGAGGACGTGACCAAGCTGCCGACGCAGAAGCGGCGCATCAGCCTGGTCCATCAGTTCTTCGTCAACTACGGCCACATGAGCGTCTACGACAACATTGCCTCGCCATTGCGGGTGGCGCGGATGCGCGACGCCGACGTCAAGCGGCGCGTGGGCGAAGCGGCGGAGCTGTTGCGCCTCGAGCCGTTCCTGCGCCGTCGTCCGGGCGAGCTTTCCGGCGGCCAGCAGCAGCGGACGGCGCTCGCCCGCGCGATCGTCAAGGACAGCGAACTCGTCTTGCTGGACGAACCGCTGGCCAACCTGGACTACAAGCTTCGCGAAGAACTCCGCGAGGAACTGCCGCGTCTTTTCGCCGGCCGTGGCGCTGCGGTCGTCTACGCGACCTCCGAGCCCACCGAGGCGCTGATGCTGGGTGGCCATACGGCCACCGTCAGCAAAGGACGCGTAACGCAGTTCGGCCCGACTTCCGATCTCTACCGGTCCCCGGACGATCTGGAGACGGCACGGGTGTTCTCGGACCCGCCGATCAACGTGGCGCCAGTCGTCAAGCGCGGCCACGAGATTCACCTCGGCAACGCCGCGCACTGGGCTGCGGCCGGTACGATCGCGGGTGCACCCGACGGCGACTACATGGTGGGCGTCCGCCCGCATTTCGTGACGCCGGTGCCGCACGGGGACGCTAGCGCGCCGCTGACGGGCAAAGTGCTGATCACGGAGCTTTCCGGGTCGGAAAGCACGGCGCACTTCGAGATCGCCGATCGGGCCTGGGTCTCGCACAGCCACGGCATCCATCCGTTCCGCGTGGGCGAAGAGCACGATTTCCATATCGACACGACCGGCTGCATCTACTTCCACGCCGACGGCCGGCGCGTCATGGTCTGAGGACGGGGCAATGGCGCAGATCCGGCTGGACAACCTTCGCCACAGCTACATGCGTGCGCCCAAGTCCGACGCGGACTGGGCGCTGAAGCGCCTCGACGTGGTCTGGGACGACGGAGGCGCCTACGCGCTCTTGGGCCCGTCCGGCTGTGGCAAGTCCACGCTGTTGAACATCATCTCGGGATTGGTCCGGCCGAGCGAGGGCCGGGTGCTGTTCGGCGACACGGACGTCACCGATCTGCCGCCGGACCGGCGCAACATCGCCCAGGTGTTTCAGTTCCCGGTCATCTACGACACGATGACGGTGCACGACAATCTGGCCTTCCCCCTGCGCAATCGTGGCGTCGAGGCTCGCCATGTCGAGACGCGGGTGGGCGAGATCGCGTCGATGCTGGAGCTCACGGACCTGCTCGACCGCCGCGCGGCCGGCCTCACGCCCGATCTGAAGCAGAAGCTCTCCTTGGGCCGCGGCCTCGTTCGTGACGATGTCAACGTCATCATGTTCGACGAGCCGCTGACCGTGATCGACCCGCACCTGAAATGGCGGCTGCGCTCGAAGCTCAAGGAGCTCCACTACAACGTGCGCGTCACGATGATTTACGTGACCCACGACCAGACCGAGGCGCTCACCTTCGCCGACCGTGTCGTCGTCATGGAGGAGGGTGAGGTGGTGCAGATCGGCACTCCCGTCGAGCTGTTCGAGCGGCCGCAGCACACCTTCGTCGGCCACTTCATCGGCTCGCCCGGTATGAACGTCCTACCGTGCGAGGTGCGCGACGGTGCGGCTTTCGTCGGCGGTGAGCGGATCACGACGGAAGGACCGGCCAAGGCGCCGGCGGGCGCCAACCGGCTCGAAGTCGGGGTGCGCCCGGAGCACGTCCAGATCGCCAACGAGGGCGTGCCGGCCGAGGTCGTCAACGTCGCCGACGCCGGTCGCTACCGCGTGGTCGACGCCCGCATCGGCGACATCCGCATCAACGCCCTGATGTCGGAGAACGACACGATCGCGGCCGGCCCGACGCGCCTCAGCATCGACCCCGCCCACACACGCCTCTATGCCGACGGCTGGCTCGTCGACACGCGGCAAGGAACCGAGCCATGAGCGGCAAGACCGACAACCAGCGGGCTTGGTTCCTCGTCCTGCCAGTCGTCCTGCTGGTGGCCTTCAACGCGCTCGTGCCGCTGATGACCGTCGTCAACTATTCGGTGCAGGAGACCTTCGGTAACAACATCTTCTTCTGGCACGGTGTCGGCTGGTTCCAGGACCTGCTGCGCTCGGAACGGTTTCACGCTGCACTCGGCCGCCAGCTGCTCTTTACTTTCACAATCCTCTTGATCGAGGTGCCGCTGGGCGTCGCCATCGCGCTCTGCATGCCGAAGAAGGGCATCTGGGTGTCGGTGTGCCTGGTGCTGATGGCGCTGCCGCTGCTCGTGCCGTGGAACGTCGTGGGCGCGATGTGGAACATCTTCGCCCTGCCGGACATCGGGCTCTTGGGCTGGAGCCTCAACACCCTAGGCTTCGAATACAACATGACCCAGCAGCCGCTTTCAGCCTGGATCACGCTGGTGGTCATGGATGTCTGGCACTGGACGTCGCTGGTGGCGCTGCTCGCCTACGCTGGGCTGATCGCCATCCCCGAGGCCTACTACCAGGCCGCCAAGATCGACGGCGCCAAGGCCTGGGCGGTCTTCCGCTACATCCAGCTGCCCAAGCTCGGCCGGGTGCTGACCATCGCCTTGCTGCTGCGCTTCATGGACAGCTTCATGATCTACACGGAGCCCTTTGTGCTGACGGGCGGCGGGCCTGGCAACGCGACGACGCTTCTCTCGATCGACCTCGTCAAGATCGCGCTCGGCCAGTTCGACCTGGGCCCGGCGGCGGCGATGTCGATCATCTACTTCCTGATCACGCTGGCCATCTGCTGGGTGTTCTACACCCTGATGACCCGCAACGAGGCCAGGTGAGGGCGGATCGATGCGTGCACGCCTACCCACTGTCGCCCTCATCCTCTACATCGTCTTCTTGATGCTGCCGATCTATTGGCTCGTCGCCATGTCGTTCAAGACGACCAACGAGATCCTTGGCGGTTTCACCCTGTTTCCACAAGTATGGACGCTCGAGAACTATCTGACGATCTTGACCGACCCGACCTGGTATTGGGGTTATATCAACTCGATCATCTACGTGACGCTGAACACGGTACTGGCGATCGCGGTAGCGCTGCCGGCGGCCTATGCCTTCTCGCGCTATCGTTTCTTGGGCGACAAGCACCTGTTCTTCTGGCTCTTGACCAACCGCATGGCGCCGCCGGCGGTGTTCGCGCTGCCATTCTTCCAGCTCTACTCGGCGATCGGGCTCTTCGACACGCACATCGCCGTGGCGCTCGCGCACTGCCTGTTCAACATCCCGCTCGCGGTGTGGATCCTCGAAGGCTTCATGTCGGGCGTGCCCAAGGAGCTGGACGAGACGGCCTATGTCGACGGCTACTCCTTTCCGCACTTCTTCACGCGCATCTTCCTGCCCAACATCAGCTCGGGTGTCGGCGTCGCCGCCTTCTTCTGCTTCATGTTCTCCTGGGTGGAGATGCTCTTGGCGAAGACGCTGACGGCGGTGGAAGCCAAACCGATCGTCGCGACCATGACCCGAACGGCCTCGACGGCGGGGTACGACCTCGGCCTCTTGGCCGCCGCCGGCGTCTTGACGATCATCCCCGGCGCCATCGTCATCTACTTCGTCCGCAACTACATCGCGCGCGGTTTCGCGCTCGGCCGTGTCTGAGGGAGCACGCCCATGGACCTGAGCTGGATGGCGTGGACCTGGCAGACCGCGGCCTTCTTCATCTTCATCTTCGCGAGCATCGCCTGCATGGGGTTCTTGGAGTACCGCTGGCCCGGCGGCGCGCCGAGACGTGGCGTCTTTGGGCTCGACACCACCCGTGGCGATCGGCTGTTCATCACGCTCTTGGGCTCCGCCTTTATCTTCCTCGGCTGGCTCGGCGTCATGGGCACGCCGCTCTGGGGCGGGCTCGCGCTCGCGATCGCCTGGGGCGTGTTCGTCTTCTGGAAGGTCTAAGCAGCGCGCTTCCAAGCGATCGCCTTCCGCTCAGCCGGGCAGTTCGTGCCGCCGTGGCAGGTCGGCGCCCCGACGCGCACAGGTCCGTGCCGCGGCAGTCGCCGCAAAAAGCAGGAGCCTTTCGGCATCGTCCGAAGTGAGCGCCGATAACGAATCACGCGCCCCTAAGCCGCGCTCATCGAGCGCCGTGAGGAGCGCTGCCAGAAAGCTGTCGCCAGCACCGACCGTGTCGACGACATCGACGGGCTCTGCCGCAACGGAGACCGCACCGGCGGAAGACCAAGCGTGTGCGCCCGCGCCGCCATCGGTCACGACGACGAGGCTGGTGCCGCCCTTCAGCCAGGCCTGCGCGATCTCGGCGGCCGCCCTGTCGGGATAGAGCAGCGCCAGGTCCTCGGCGCTCACCTTGATGATGTCGGCGGTCCTGGCGAACGCGGCGGTGCGGCTTCGCCAGCTAGAGACATCGGGCTCTACCGTGACCCGCACATTGGGATCGAGGGCGACGAGGGGGCCATTCGCGGCGCGCTGAGCGAGTTTGAGGAAACTCGACCCGGTCGGCTCTGTGAGCATCGAGAAGCAGCCGAAGACCAACGCGCCGATGCCATCCAGTGACGGCAGGTCGACCTCCGTGACGGCACGGTCGGCGGCCTCCTCGCCGTAGAAGGCGTAGCGCGCGCCGCCGTCGGGACCGAGCGCCACGAGGGCGAGCGTGGTCCGGCGGTCGACGCGCAGGAGGAAGCGGGTCGCCACCCCTTCGCCGTCGAGGGTGTCCGTGATCTTCTGGCCAAGCACGTCCGTCGAGACGCCGGTCACTAGGCCGACTTTGCGACCGAGCCTGGCGAGGCCGACGGCGCAGTTGAAGGCCGAGCCGCCGAGCCTCGCGTTCAGGCCGAAGCCTCCAGGATCCTCAGTGCCCACGAAAACATCGAACAGGGCTTCGCCACAGACCAGGAACATCAGTGCGCCTGCGCTTCGGGCGCCGGCGGTTCCATCGCGCCGGTCATCACGGCCACGGCGTCGGACATCGAGAAGTCGTCAGGTCGAATGACACAGGCGCGGCGGCCTAAGCGGTGGATGTGGATACGGTCAGACACCTCGAAGACGTGCGGCATGTTGTGGGAGATCAAGATGATCGGCAGGCCGCGCGCCTTGACCTCCTTGATGAGCTCGAGGACGCGACGGCTCTCTTTGACGCCTAGGGCTGCCGTCGGCTCGTCCATGATGACGAACCTGGTGGCGAACGCAGCGGCGCGGGCGACCGCCACACCCTGCCGCTGACCGCCCGAGAGCGTTTCCACGGCTTGATCGATGCTCTGCACCGTCATGAGGCCCAGGTCCGTTAGCTTCTGCCGCGAGAAGTCTCGCATGCGCTTCTTGTCGAGCATCTTGAGCCAGCGACCCAAGAAGCCCGGGCGGTGCAGCTCGCGGCCGAGGAACATGTTGTCGGCGATCGAGAGCGCCGGCGAGAGGGCGAGGTTCTGGTAGACCGTCTCAATACCGTGCTCGCGGGCCTCGATGGGCGAGCCGAAATGGCGCTCTTCGCCGTCGATCTCGATCGACCCGCTGTCGACGCGCAACGCGCCCGACAACGCCTTGATGAGGGTCGACTTGCCGGCACCATTGTCACCGATCACCGCGAGGATCTCGCCGGCCTTGAGGTCGAAATCGGCGTGATCGAGCGCGGTGACGCGGCCGAAGCGTTTGACGAGCGAGCGCCCTTTGACGACGCTGTCGGCACCGTTCGTGGTCATGACGAAGCCCTCCGGATCCACTGGTCCATGGCCACGGCAACGATGATCAGGAGGCCGACGGCGAAGGTCTGCCAGAGCACGTCGACGCCCGAGAGGCTTAGGCCGGAGCGGAAGACGCCGACGATCAGCGCGCCGACGAGGGTCCCGAAGATTGCCCCGCGACCGCCGAAGAGCGACGTTCCGCCGATGACGACCGCGGTGATCGCGTCGAGATTGCCTTCATAGAAGCTCTGCGGTGAGGCGGACCCGACGCGGCCGATAGCGGCCCACCCGGCGAGCGCGCAGAGAAAGCCCGCCACGCCATAGACCGAGAGCAGCATGCGGTCGGTGCGGATGCCGGAGAGTTCGGCCGATTCCTTGTCGTCGCCTACCGCGTAGACCGCGCGGCCCCAGGCGGTCCAGTTCAGCACGTACCAAAGCGCCACGAAGACGAACACCATCAGAAACGAGCCATAGGTGAACTGCGCCCCCATGATGCCGGCGCGCTCGCCAAAGATCTTCAAGAGCGGCGCGGTCGCGTCGATGTCCTGGCTGCGGATCGTCTGCGCCTCGGAATACCAGAGATTGAGCGCGAAGAAGATGGACCAGGCACCGAGCGTGACGATGAAGGGCGGCAGCCGCAGCGCGAGCGCGGGACCGGGGCGGCTCAGGCCCAAGGCGAGGCCTAGCAGGATACCTAACGGCACCGCCCAGATCATCGGCACGCCGAGGCTGATCAGACCGAACCACGCAAGGACGGTCACGAGCACCGGCAGAAGGCGCGTCTTCGTCACCAGCGAGCCGTTGAGCAATCCGCAGGCGGTCCCGACAGCAAGGCCGATCAGGATGGCGATCGGCGCCGGTACACCCGCCTCGACCCCTAGACGCGCCATGATCATGTAGCTGAAGACCATGATGGCGGCGACCGAGAGGTCGATGCCCGCGGTCAGGATGACCAGGGTCTGCGCCGCGCCCAGGAGGCCGATGACGGTGACCTGCTGGATGATCAGCGACAGGTTGAACGCGGAGAAGAAGTTCGGCGCAATCAGGCCGAAGGCCAGGCAGCTGATGATCAGCACGAGCGCCGGCGCGGCCGTCGGGTAGGCATGGAGGAAGTAGTGGAAGCGTGAGGTTAGCGTCGCGCGTTCTTCGTCGAAGCGGGCGACGTCGGTGGACGCGCCGCCCAAGCCTTCTTCGAACGCAGCGGGTGCGCGGCCGCCGGCGGGTTTCGATTCCGCCATCATCGTTCTCCTGGTCGGAGGCAAGCGGGGGAGGGGCCTGCCGGCGCCGCCGCCTAGTCTAGGCCGTGCTCAGCCCCCGCACTTGGGGTGGGCTTCCTCCGTCGTGATCGAAGGGGGT
>JANQNY010000025.1 GCA_028279345.1 Geminicoccaceae bacterium | reverse complement strand
CCGCCCTGGTGCGCAGTGCCGCGGGTGTCGATCGCCTCGAGCTCGTCCTCGGAGCGCGGCGCATAGACCGTTTCGCCTGCGGCGTTGGGCGCGTAGCTGCCGTCGACCAGGACGGCGATCGACAGACGGCGCACGCGTCCACCGCTCTGCACGTGGTTGGTCACCGTGCGCGAGATCTCGAAATTGACGGTTTCCTCAGTGCGCGACGTGCGTTCGCTGCTGCTCGGCGCGTCTTCGGCATCGGGCTTCGGGCGTGGCAGATTGCCCTGCACGCTGACCGAGCCTGCCCCGCGATCCTCCAGTTCGCTCGCCTCCTCGACGGTGAGCGTGCTGCGCGCGACCTGACTCTCGGGATCGTACTCCTCAGATGTGGTCGTCACCTGGTCGAAGTCGATGTCGGCGCTGACGCTGACCTCGACCTTGCCGTCGCCCAGCGAGCGTTCGAGCAGACGCTCGACGCGCTCGGCGACGCGCTCCTCGAAGCCGCGCTGAAAGGCTTCGGCGCGTCCGGGGAGCAACCCCTGCTCCTCCTCATCGACGCTTGCGAGGAGCTGACCGCGCTCGTCGACCACCGTAACCTGGTCGGCGTCCAACCAGGGAACGGCGCCGGCAACGAGATGCCGGACGGCGGCCACCTGCTCGACGCCGAGCCCGTCGCGCCGGGCGAGCGTCAAGACCACCGAAGCGGAGGCCCGCGCCGTCTCGCGCCGGAACAGCTCGCGCTTGGGCTGCACCAGATGCACGCGCGCCGAACGCACGGCGTCGAGTGAGCCGATGGTCCGCGCGAGTTCGCCCTCGAGGGCGCGGAGCAAGTTGACGTTGGCCTCGAACTGGGTGGTGCCGAGGAGCGACCGGTCGTCGAAGATCTCGTAGCCGACGGCGCCCGACGCCGGCAGGCCTTCCTGCGCGAACTGCATGCGCAGCGCCAGACGCTTGCCTTCCGGCACCAGCACAGCGGTGCCGTCGCTGGTGAGCCGGTGATCGACCCCCTGTGCGTCCAGGCGCTCGACGATCGTCTGCGCGTCAGCGGGATCGAGGTCCGTATAGAGGAGCGCGTAGTCCGGCACTGCGAGCTTGAGACCAACGACGACGGCGAAGCCCGCCAGACCCAGGACAAGACCGCCGATGGCCGCAAGCCTTGCCGGCCCGAGCCCCACGACGCGCGACCGGAGCCCGGCGACGGGAGAGGTGGGTGCCGCCGCTGCTTCCGTTGCCGTCGCTACCGTCTGATCGTTCGCCACCGCGCACACCCCTCGGGCGCTGCCTCTGCGGAAGCGGACTTTGCGCGGATGCGCCTAAGGTAAGGTTAAGATCAGCAAACCTTGGGCAAGATCTGCCGTGTGCGGCGGGCGGGATGCTCTTGGTGGGGCGTTCCGCGCGAGTACCCGAAAGCGGCGATCGGATACTCCCTTTGCCCCACGATTGACGCAGTTGGAGAAGGGCCAGCAGCGCTTGGGTGCCTCGGCGCGACAGGGCCGCGACGCACGGAACGTCACGCCCGATAGCGCTGCAGTCGCGTGACCCTGAGGCCCGCCAGGCCGTGGCGTTCGATCATCCGTTCCCAGGCGAGGAACTCCTCGGCCGAGAGCCGGTAGTGCGCGCAGGCCTGGTCGAGGGTAAGCTGGCCGTTGCGCACAGCGTTCACGACTTGCGCCTTGCGGCGCGCCACCCAGCGCACTGTGTCGGGCGGTGGCAACCCGCGCAGGTTGGCCTCGGCCACCGCCGGGACGGCGGTGGCGTCGGCGCCACTCGCACTCGCCGCCATCTCCATTCTCCTTCGACCCTCAATGCTTACGCTCACGCCACTCTGCTGCAATAATTGCAAGAATGCGTGAAGCACGGAGGTCAATCATTGTAAAAATCCGTTAGCCGTGTTGGTGATTGGACTACCCAGCGATGCGCAGTAACTCTTCGAGCAACTGGTCCGCGGTGCTGATGATTTTGGAGCTTGCCGAATAGGCACGCTGCGTGACGATCATCTTGGTGAACTCTTCGGCGATATCGACGTTCGCCGCTTCCAGGGAGGAAGGCGTGATCGAGCCGGCGCCGCCGACGCCCGCGAAGCGCAGGTTGTATTCACCCGCCTTCTCGGTCTGCGAGTAGACATTGCCGCTGCGCGGATCGAGCGCCGAGGGGTTGGGGAAGGTGGCGACAGGGAGCTTGTAGAGCTTAGTCTGCTCGCCGTTGGTGAAGTTGGCGACCACGTAGCCGGCGTCGTCGATCCACACGCCGTTGAGCTCGCCGACCTCGGCACCGTTTTGGGCAACATAGCGCACGTCGTTGGCGCTTGAGAACTGGGTCAGGCTGGTTGTGGTGCCCGGAGCGCCCCAGTCGAAGGCGATTGTGCTGTCGGCAGCGCCGTCCGCGTTGGCCCAGTCGGCAGTGATCGAGGTCAGCGCGGGTGAGACGGTGGCGATTGCACCTTTGTCGTCGAAGGTGACCTTGCCGGCCGCGAGCTGGCCCGCATGCGTGGCGGCCACGTTCAGCGTGCTCGGGTCCGCATAGACCTCGACGAACCATTCATTCGGGTTGGTGGCCAAGGTGTCCTTGAGAAAGCCCACGGTGATGGTCCGCGCGCGGCCCAGGCTGTCATAGACCTGGAGGTCGCGGCTGAACGACGGCTGGAAGCCGGTCGGTGCACCGCCGGCGAGCGTGGTCGCGTTCCACTCGGCCATGCTGTTGCCGGTCGCCATGACCGGGTCCGGATCGTAGGACGTGCCGTCATCGCCATGGGTCTCGTCGGCGTCGAGATTGGCGCCGATGGATACCTGCGTCGTTGCCGCGGCGATGCCCTGGACCTGACGGATGTTGACGGTCTCGAGCACATTGATGTCGGCGATCTCCTCGTCGGCATCCAGCGCCCACCCCTGGAGGTAGAAGCCGGATGGCGTCCGCAGATCGCCGAGGAAGTCAGGCTCGAACGAGCCGGCGCGGGTATAGAGCTGCTCCTGCGTGGTGCCGTCCGCACCGTTGGAGCGATTGACCACGAAGAACCCGCTGCCGGAGATGGCGACGTCGGTGGGCGACGCGCTGCTCTGGATAAGGCCCTGCTGTTCCACCTGGTAGCTCGTGAAAGCGCGCACGCCGCCGGGCGTGTAGGACTGGCTCGACGGGCGCCGCGTGACCAGGCTGGAGAAGTCTGCCTCGGCCTTCTTGTAGGCCGTGGTGTTCACGTTGGCGACGTTGTCGGAGATCATGCTCATCGACTTGCTCTGCGCCGACAGCGCGGAGACGCTCGAGAAGAGCGAACCGAACAGGCTCATGACGCTACTCCTTCATCAGGGTTAGGAGCCGCCGGCACCCGGACGGCCTCGATGTCGTCGATGGCGACGCGACGGTCGCCGACTTGAAGATGCAGGGTCTGGCCGTCGCTCTCGACCGCACTAACCGTGCCGATGAAGCCGGTCGCCACCTCGAGCGGTCTGCCCGCGGCGTCGACGGCCGCGACCTCGACCCGATAGGTACCGGCAGGAGCGCGCAGGCCATCGTCGCCGCGACCGTTCCAGACCACTTCCTGGGTGCCCACCAGCGATTGCGCCTCGAACGTGGCGATCTGCCGTTGCGCGTCGTCGAGCACCCGGACGAGGACCTGTGCGGGCTGCTCCCCGACGTGCATCGTGAAGCTGGTTGCACCGGTCTTGCCCAGGCTCATGGTGCGTCCGTCGGCGACGACCTCGCGGCCGAGATACTGCGCGCCGGTGCTCAGGCGCGTCATGTCGAGCAGTGACACGAGCTGGTCCAGCTTGGTGTTGGTGTTGACGGCCTGTTCGACGCCCGCGAACTGCACCAGCTGTTCAGTGAACTGGTTCGAGTCCATCGGCGACAGCGGGTCCTGGTTCGCCAGCTGGGTGGTCAAGAGCTTCAAGAAGGCGTCGAAATCGCCGGCGATGGACCCGGCCGTACCGGCTGTCGGCGCAGGCGTCTGGGTCACTGGTGAGGTGGTCATCGCGCTCGGCTCCGATCAGGCATGAAGGTCGAGGATGCGGGCGTGATCGAGGCCGCTGGCCTCGGGTGGGTCGTCGCTGCCGACCGCAGCGTCGTCATTTGCCGCGTCTTGCGTAGCGAGCATGCCGGCAGCGTCGCGGTCGGCTGCGTGCCGTTGCGGGTCGCGGCCGACGTCGTAACGGATGCCGTCGCGCGCGAGCTCCAAGCCGCTCTGCTGCAGCGCGCGCTCGAGCTCGTGGCCGTGCCGCTGCAGAAGCTCGATCGCGCGACCCTCCTCGGCGATAATCTGGACGCGCACAGCCGTGTCACCGTCGAAGCTGAGGCGTATGTCGACGCGGCCGAGCTCGGCCGGGTGCAGGCGCAGCTGCAGCTCGCTCTGTCCGGCCTTCGCCGCCTTCGCGACATGCAACGCGACATCTTCGACCCGTGCGCTCGCGTCCGCAGCCGCCGCGCGTGCCGAGGGCAGCATCGCCGGCTCGCCCGGCCGCCGCGGCTCGTGCACTTCCAACCAGTTCTCTGCCGTTCGCATCGGCGACGCATCGTCGGCCGGGAGGCTGGTGCCGACGCCCTGACCCAGACTGGGCTCACTTGACGCCGGCCGGGCCGACGTCGGCTCGGCTAGCGGGGTGGTCGCCCGGCGTGATCGATCGACAGTGGGCTCGGCGGCAAGGGGTGCCGTCGGCCGCTCGAGAGCCGGGGCCGGTGATGCGCTTGGGCGCGGTCGCGGTCCCTGAGCCGTCTTCGCGTAACCTGCGGCCGGCACCGATACTGCTGCCGCCGGTAGAACCACCGATGTCGTCGCGTTCTGGACTGCACCGATCGAAGCCTTGGTCGCGGTGTCCGCCGCCTCTGCTGCGGGAGCACCGGCCAGGCTCGAAAGCGATGCCGTCGGCGCGGTGACCGGCTGGGTGGCGACCGGCTGGGTGACGACCGGCTGGCTGGCGGGCGGCGGCTGCGGCGATGGCGCGCCCGCGGATGCGGGCGCCGAGGCGGCGGCATTCGTAACGGGGGGCGGTTCTGCGGTCGGCGTCAACGCATCTGGCACAGGCTTCACGTCGTCGGCCGTCGGCGCGACCGCCTCAGCTATGCCGACGAGTGGGGCGAGAGGCGCGTCTGCGGCCGGCAAAGGTGGCGTGCCGGCGGCGATAGGCACGGTCGCGAGCGCGGACGGCTCCACCAGGTCGATGGGACGCTGGCGCTCAACCGCTTCGCCGGCAACGCTCTCCAGAAGCCCGCGAGACACCGTCGGCGCCTTTGCGAAATCGGCGGTCGCTGCTGCTGGGCCGGGGATGAAGCCGGCGAACGACATCGCGTCACCGACCGAAGCGGGATCGGCGGCAGGGTTGGGCGGTCGCGTCGCGAGCATCGGAATCGCTTGCATGGCGATCCGATGCAACCAAGGACCGTGCCAAGCGAGGCTAGCTCAGCACTCCGGCGCCGGCACCCGGGCGACGGCTGCGCCCCAAGCGGCAGTCCTTGCCGAGCGCGAGCGGCAGGATCTGCCGGTCAGACCTCGCGGTAGACCTTCTCGCGACGCTCGTGTCGCTCCTGGGCTTCGATGCAGAGCGTGGCGATCGGCCGAGCATCGAGCCGTTCGAAACCGATCGGTTCGCCCGTCTCCTCGCAGAAGCCGTACTCGCCGTCCTCGATGCGCCTGAGCGCCTGCTCGATCTTGACCAACAGCTTGCGCTCGCGGTCACGGGTTCGCAGGTGATAGTGCCGTTGCATCTCCGCCGACGCCCAGTCACTGGTGTCGGCCACGCGCGTGTCTTCGTCCTTGAGCTGTTGCAGTGTCAGCCCAGAGACGCGCAGGATCTCGTCGCGCCAATCGAGCAACTTGCGCTTGAAGTACGCGAGTTGTCGTTCGCTCATATAGTCTTCATTGTTGAGCGGCTGAAAGCGCTCCCCGTCCACTTCCGCCACGTTACTTAACCCCCTGACGAGCGACCGGCCGGACAACGCCGGTCGGGAAACCCGGGCCTCCCTTAATGCTAGCTAGGATGAGGTGCAAGCGTCGCTGTCGATGCTGCCGAGTCTGCCGGTGCGCATCCGCCGTCACAGTGTGCCCGCCGTCGCACGGAGATGTGGTCGATCGTGGCAGCTCGTCCATCGATCAGGAGAAGCCTGCCAACGAGGTCATCGTCGAAGCCGAGGATCCACTTGATCGCTTCGCCTGCCATCATCGCGCCGACCTGGCCCGCGACTGGGCCGAGGATGCCGCCGAGCGCGCAGGTCGGTAGTGCGTCCCCTGCCGGCTCGTCCGCAAAGAGGCAGCGAAAGCACGGTGTACCCGCCCGCAGCGATGGTGCGAAGGTGGTGAGCTGGCCTTCGAACCCCTGCACCGAGCCGCTGATCAAGGGTCTGTGCGCGGCTGCCGAGGCAGCAGCCACCGCGGCGCGGGTCGCGAAGCTGTCGGTCCCGTCGAGCACAAGGTCAACGCTTGCCGCGAGGGCTTGCGCGTTGGCAGGCGTCACCCGTTCGCGCAGGGCGTCGATCTGAACCAGCGGGTTCAGTGCGCCGAGGCGCCGTCGCGCCGTCTCGACCTTCGCGGTACCGACATCGTCGGCGGCGTAGAGCACCTGTCTTTGGAGATTGCCGAGGGCGACGTCGTCGTCGTCGACGAGGACCAGGCGGCCGATGCCTGCGGCAACCAGATAGAGTGCTACCGGCGCACCGAGGCCGCCGGCGCCCACCAGCATGACCGAGGCCGCGCGCAACTGCTCCTGGCCAAAGCCGCCGATCTCCGGCAGCACGATCTGCCGCCCGTACCGCTCGAGTTCCTCATCTGTGAAACGCATCGGCGCTGCTCCCTAGCCGAGCGTGTTGGCCCGGTTGTTGCGTTGCTGCTGGCGCCACAGCCACGAGCAGCAACATGAGCGTTCAACCCACCCAAACCAATGCACCCGCTCCGACTTATCCGGTCCAGAGTGTCTGGGGTTCGGACGGGTTTGGCTTCGACGACCTGGTCGACATCGTCAATCCGCTCCACCACATCCCTGTCGTCGGCACGATCTACAGGAACCTCTCGGGCGACGAGATCGGCATGGTGCCGAGAATGCTCGGCGGCTTTCTGGCAGGCGGTGCGGTTGGCCTCGCCGCTGCCACCGTCAACGCCGGTTTCGAGGCGGGAACGGGCAAGGATGTGCTCGAATACGCCTGGGCTTCAGTGACAGGCGAAGATGCACCAGCCGTTCCGCAGCAGGCCTATCAGGCGGCGGCGGCCGCGTACGCTGAGCCGGCTGCGGCGCCGATCAACGCGTTGCCGAGCGCTGTGGTGGCCAAAACCTCGATGACGACGTCGTCCGGGTCGCCAGCAGCACCAACGCTCGAGCCGCCGGCGCCCGCCACCGCAGGCCTCATGCTGCCGCTCGTCGGTGCGAGCGATCGGCTCCTTGCCGAGGTCGAGGCGCGCAGCGAGTTTGGCGGAGGTGGCAAGACCGACCTGGTCGCCTGAGCCACTCCGGCAGCTTCTGCCGCATGCTAAGCCGGCATTAACCACGTTCGGCGACAACGTTCTCGACAGCACCGGTACCGCTATGGTCGCCGGCCCGACGGGACGCGTTGCATGAGCGAGACGCCCACCCTCGACACCCTCACCTGCACGTTGGTCGCGGCCCTGCGCCGCGACGCCGAGGCACTGGAGGCCGACGGCGCTCCTGACCTGGCGCGGCTCGCTGATCGGCTCGATGAGCTTCTCGCCTACGCTCGACAGCGGCCTGAGATCGACGCTAGGCGCGCCTTGGTCGATGTCCTCGACGCCGTCGAGACCTTTCACGCTAGGGTCCGCGCGAGCCACGCCCGCACAGCCGACGCTATACAGGACGCCGCACAGCGCCGCTTGGCGCGGCGAGCCTATGGCGAGGCCGAACGCCACACAGTCGGGCGGCCGTCATGAGTGTTTTGGAGCCGGGGCGCCTGATCGAGGCCTTCGGCGCACTTGCGATTGTGCTGGCGCTGCTCGCCTGCGCCGCGTTGATCCTGCGGCAATGGCGAGGCCGCGGGCTCAGCACGGCAATGCCCCAACTCGTCATGGTTGAGAGCCTGGCGCTCGACGCGCGCCATCGCTTGGTCCGTGTTCGCGATGGAGACGGCGAACATCTGCTGCTGCTGGGCCCTTCGGCGCCACTCGTCGTCGATCACCGCCGCGCGCAGCCGGAGCCTGCTTCGTGAGGTGGCTCTTTCTCCTCGTCGCTGCGCTCGCCGCTTGCATGATCGCTGGTCCAACGGCCGCGCAGACGCTCAGCCTCGATCTAGGCGGCGACGGCGGCAGCGTCACGGCGCGCATCTTCCAGCTGATGCTGCTGGTGACCGTGCTGAGCGTGGCGCCCGGCATTCTGGTGATGGTCACGTCCTTTACCCGCATCGTCGTCGTGCTGGCGTTCTTGAGGACGGCGCTCGGCTTGCAGACGACGCCGCCCAACACCGTCTTGGTGAGCCTGGCTCTGTTCCTGACTTTGTTCGTGATGGCGCCCGTCTTCGAGCAATCCTACGAGCAAGGCATTCGGCCGCTCCTCGACGAGGAGGTTGGCGAGATGGAGGGGCTCCGGCTGGCTGCAGCGCCGGTCCACGCCTTCATGCTCGAGCATGTGCGCGAGAAGGACCTGATCCTGTTCGTCGACATGGCCGACGTCGAGCTCAGCGACGATCCGGCGGCAATCCCGTTCCGCGTTCTCATTCCCGCTTTTATGATCAGCGAGCTGAGGCGCGCCTTCGAGATCGGGTTTCTGATCTACCTGCCGTTCTTGATCATCGACATGGTGGTGGCCTCGATCCTCATGTCGATGGGCATGATGATGCTGCCGCCCGTGATGATCGCCTTGCCCTTCAAGCTCATCTTCTTTGTGCTGGTCGATGGCTGGTATCTCGTCGTCGGCTCGCTCGTGGAGAGCTATGCTTCGATCGGCCCGCCGCTCGGCGGCTGAGGCGCTGGAATACGTCGCTCGTGGCACCTTGTGAGCACCGGCTTGGCTCAACGTTCGCAGCACGCGGCAACTAGCCTCAGCGCTCAGACGAGTCCGACGTCGCCCAGCCGCGCTGCCAGAGAAGCAGCACGTCCGGCATCCGCTCCTCATTGTTCTCGCCGTCGGCTAAGCGCACTTCCCGAACGCCGCGTCGCGCATGGAACCGGCGTGCGCCTTCATTCGCTTGAAAGCACCAAAGCTGCAGTTCTGCCCGCTCCACCCTCGCGCAGCTCAGTAGTGTGCTGCCGACACCTCGGTTCTGAGCCTGCGGTCGGACATACAGGCGGAGCAGCCAAGTGCCTTCATACGCCGCGAAGCCCGCAACGATGTCGCCTTCCTCGGCGACCATGACGCATTGCTGCGGCAGCACGCGTTCGGCGAAGAACGCCACGTCCTCCTTCGGGCTGTGAAGCACCGGGGGGAACGGGAGCGACACGGCGCGCATGTGCCGGGATAGTTCGACGTTCGCGTCTGCAGGGGGGCGCCCGTGCCGCTCGGCCCACGCCTAGGCGAAGCCGATGTGCTCGCGCGCCGGGGCGGTCGCGACTCATCGATAACTTCAGGTAATATTGTGTCGCGTTAACTCTATCGAAAGATGCACAGGTGCAGGCTGCGCCCATGGCAGACCGTGCCCGCGGCCCTGGACTTGGCCCGGCGGCGCGCGCATCCGAAGGGGCCGCCACATGACTACCAGTTTCGCGACCAACGCCGCCTCGAACTCGGCGGTCTCTTATTTGCACCGGAACAGTTCCTGGCAGTCGTCGTCGATCGCCAAGCTCTCGTCGGGCTCGCGCATCGTCAAGGCGTCCGACGATGCCGCTTCGCTTGCCGTCGGCACGAAGCTCAAGGCCGACGTGACTGCGCTCAAGCAGGCCTCGACCAATGCCAGCCAAGCCGCTTCGCTCCTGCAGATCGCGGATGGTGCGGCCAGCCGCATTAGCGACGCGCTCATCCGCATGAAGGCGCTGGCCACACAGGCGCGTTCGGACGTGCTGTCGCCGACCGAGCGCAGCTATATCGACGCCGAGTTCACGGCGATGAAGTCGCAGATCAACTTCATCAGCAGTTCGACGAAGTTCAACGGTGTCGCGGTCGTCAGCGGCGCGCTCGGCGCTACCTATGACAACACCGGCGCTGCGAACGTGAACGTCGACCCGACGGTTTCGTTTGAAGCGAACAACGCCGGCACTTACCAGATCGGCTATGCCGATGCGACGGGCCTCCTCACCGTCACCGAGACGGGCAGCGGCAACGCCCAGACGGTCAAGGTGGACGAGACCGACACGAGCTTCACCGGCACGGTCGAGTTCGAGGGTCTGGGCGCGCGTGTCATCTTCGACAGCTACGACCTCGACACCGCCGGCTTGACCGCGGCAAACGAAGAGGTCGTGGTCACGGGCGGGGCCGCCATCTTCCAGGTGGGCGTCGCCGCTGGTGCCGACGACCTCGCCATCAGCCTTGCCGAGATCACCGCGACGACGCTTTCGCTCGATGGAACCACTGTCGGTTCCATCGACGACGCTGCTACCGCCAGTGGCCAAGTCGATATCGCGATCGAGACCATCAACACGGAGCGGGCCGAACTCGGTGCGGCGATGGCCCGGCTCGAGAAGATCAACGAGAACCTCGCCACCACCATTGAGAACCTGGATTCGGCTCGCTCGGTCCTGCTCGACGTCGATGTCGCGGAAGAGATGACCAAGTTCACTACGAACCAGGTCATGACCCAGGCGGCCACGGCGATGCTCGCCCAGGCCAACCAGCTGCCGCAGAACCTCATGAAGCTCTTGCAGTAGCGCCCACTCTCTAGCCTGCCGAAATCGGCGCGCCGCGTTCTCCACGTGGCGCGCTTCGCGTTTCGGAGCAAGCGACGGGGCAAGTCAGAAAACGTAGGGGCCTTTACGGCTTCTTCACGTCTGGGCGGCATGATCGCCCTAACCGGCAAGCCTGCCGGCGGCGCCAAGCAGGCGCTTCAACCCTTCATGTAGAAGGAACGGATCATGTCGAGCACCTTTGCCACCAACACCGCCTCCAACTCGGCGGTCTCCTACCTCCACCGCAACAGCACCTGGCAGTCCTCGTCGATCGCCAAGCTCTCGTCGGGCTCGCGCATCGTCAAGGCGTCCGACGATGCCGCTTCGCTTGCCGTCGGCACGAAGCTCAAGGCCGACGTCACGGCGCTCAAGCAGGCCTCGACCAATGCCAGCCAGGCCGCTTCGCTCCTACAGATTGCCGAAGGCGCCCTCGGTCGCGTCAGCGACACGCTGATCCGCATGAAGGCGCTGGCCACACAGGCGCGTTCGGACGTGCTGTCGGCCACCGAGCGCAGCTACATCGACGCCGAGTTCACGGCGATGAAGTCGCAGATCGATTTCATCAGCAGCTCCACCAAGTTCAACGGTGTAGCGGTCGTCAGCGGTGCGCTAGGCGCGAGCTACGACAACACCGGTGCTGCGAACGTGAACGTCGACCCGACGGTTTCGTTCGAGGCGAACAATGCCGGCACGTACCAGATCGGCTATGCCGATGCGACGGGCCTCCTGACCGTCACCGAGACGGGCAGCGGCAACGCCCAGACGATCAAGGTCGATGAGACCGACACGAGCTTCACTGGCACGGTCGAGTTCGAGGGTCTGGGCGCGCGTGTCATCTTCGACAGCTACGACCTCGACACCGCCGGCTTGACCGCGGCAAACGAAGAGGTCGTGGTGTCGGGTGGCGCGGCCGTCTTCCAGATCGGCCTGACGGCTAGCACCGACGACCTGGCCGTCGACATCGCCGAGACCACGACAATCACGCTCGGCATTGACGGTGACAGCGTTGGCACGATCGACGATGCGGCGACAGCCAGCGGCAACCTCGACACGGCGATCGAGACCGTCAACACGCAGCGGGCTGAACTCGGTGCATCGATGGCCCGGCTCGAGAAGGTCAACGAGAACCTCGCCACCACCATCGAGAACCTCGATGCGGCGCGGTCCGTGCTCCTCGACGTCGATGTCGCGGAAGAGATGACCAAGTTCACTACGAACCAGGTCATGACACAGGCGGCCACGGCGATGCTCGCCCAAGCCAACCAGCTGCCGCAGAACCTGATGCGGTTGATGCAGTAAGCGGGATCCAAGGGACGCGGGGCTAGGCTCCGCGTCCCACCGTCCCAGGAACCAGGACGATGACCGCCACAGTCCCGACGTCAGCTTTACCGGTCATCAAGCAAGCCCAAATCGCCGTGCCGGCCGCGTCCGCGGGTCCGGCCATGCGCGATTCCAGCCCTTCGCCAACGATCCCCGGCGCAGAGACTAGGGCCGTCGACCCACGGAACGATACGGGTTTTCAGGACGGCGCGACCGGTCGCTACGTGACCCGCGTGAGCGATCGCTGGTCGGGCCACACGCTGTTGCAGATCCCCTCTGCCGAACTCCTGCGCTTCCTCGCGACCGAACCAGCCGCGGTCGTGCCCTCCAGTGTCGACGACGGCTGAACGAGCGGAGCGCGCCATGTCGGACCTCACCCTCGGCAACCTCACCATCGATCAGAAGACCAACTCGGTACGGATGACCTCGATGAGCTCGGGCATCGATACGGAGGCGCTCACCCAAGCGCTGTACGAAGCGAAGAAGCTCCCGGCGCTCAGGATAGAGAACAAGCTCCAGCTGAACGACGCCAAGGTCGTCGCCTATCGTGAGCTTCAGACCATGCTCGGTGCCATGCAGGACGCGCTCGCCGGGCTCAGGCGACCGCCGGGTCTCGCCGGTGTCGAGGAGAACCTCTTCGAGCAGAAGAGCGCCTTTTTCAGCTCGAACACCCAGACATCGCCCGCGAGCCTTCTGGGTATCCAGGCAAGCAACCGGGCCGTGCCCGGGCGCTTCGACCTCGAGGTGCACGCGCTTGCCACCGCGAGCAAGCTCATGTCGACCCCGTTTGCGAGCGCCAGCGAGACGATGGGCGCTGCCGGCGCCGGGACCTTGACGATCGGTCTTGGCAGCGGCGACACGGCCGACATCGTCATCGCCGAGGAGATGACCCTCTACGACGTGCGCGACGCGATCAACGCTGAGGCGTCGACCACCGGCGTGAGTGCCAGCGTTCTGAAGGTGGCGAGCGGAGATCTCCGGCTCATCCTCACGGGCGAGGAAACGGGCGCGGGCGCCGACATCCAGCTCGGCGCTGGCGCGGTGACGGACCGGCTTGGTCTGACGACACCCCTACCCGAGCAGGTGCTCTCCGTCGCAGGTGACGCGCTCCTCGAAATCGACGGTGTGGCCGTCGAACGGTCCCAGAACACCATCGATGATCTCTTCTCCGGCCTCACCATCGATCTCTACCAAGCCGACCCTGCCACAACCGTGACCGTCGAGATCGAGCCGAATCTCGCCTCGGCGCGCGACGCCGTCTTGACCTTCGTTGATGCCTACAATGCGTTTCGCGGGTTCCTCGACGGCCAGCGCGCGGTCAACGACGCGGGCGAAGTCGACAAGCTCGCGGCACCGCTGTTCGGCGACTCGCTCCTCCGCCTGGTGGATCAGAGCTTGGGGCTCGAGGTCGGGCGTGCGGTCGACGGCCTGGCGGCCGACGCGCCGACGACTCTTGCCGAGCTGGGCATCACCATGAACGGCACCGGCCGCCTCGCCGTGGACACGGCAGAGCTCGACACGCAGCTCCTGAGCGACCCCGACGCAGTCCGGCGGGTGTTCGAGTTCGACGCCCAGGTGAGCGATCCGGCACTCGTCGTTTATGAACACTCGAATGCCTTGCCTTCGTCGAGCTTCGAGGTGTCGCGGCTGACCGACGGAACTTGGCAACTCGACGACGGAACGACGACCCTAACGCTCGAGCAGTCCGGCTCCAGCCTCCGCGCGCCCAACGGCAGCGCCTATGACGGGCTCACCCTGCTCTGGACCGGTGCCGAGGATCCGGCGGCGCCGATCACCGTCACCACGCGGCAGGGCATTGCCGATCGGCTCTACAACATCCTCGATGAGACCGCGAACGACCTCGACGGCAGCATTGCTGAGGCGATCGAGGTCGCGGGTGACCAGGCCGACGCCTGGCGTGACGACCTGGCGACGATCGAGGCTCGTGCCGAAGACTATCGGCTCGCCCTGATCGAGAAATTCGCACGCCTGGAAACCGCTCTTTCACTTTCCGAGGCCATGTTGGACCAGATCCGGTCTCAGACGGACGCGATGACCGCGGACCGCTGAGGTGGCGAGGAGTGGCGATGTATCCGATGCCGAGCGCCGCCAAGGCCGCCGAGCTCTATGGTGCAGCGTCGGCGGCGGCGAACCCCGTTGCCGAACTGGTGGCCGTCCACGACGCGATGATTGGCCGCCTGCGCGATGTGAAGCTCGCGATCGCCGACGGGCGCATCGAGGACCGCTTGGCTACCATCACCAAGATCGCGCGCGTCATCGAGATGTTGCGCATGGCACTCGACCGGGAGCGCGGTGGCGATGTGGCGGCCAACCTGGACGGCCTCTACACCTACTTCGCGCGTCGCCTGACGTCGGTGAACTTCACCAACGATGCCGCGATCTGCGATGAACTGATCTCGCGGCTGGCCGAGCTTCGCAGTGGCTGGGCAGCGCTGCTCGACCCCGCAAACGGAGGCTCCGACGCACCGCTGGAAGCGGCCTCACTCTCCGCCTGAGCCGCCTCGGAGTCTCAGCCGCACCGGTCCGCGCGCCTCAGCGGCATTCACGGCGCGGCCACGCTGCGTCACCTCGATTGCACCACTGCGGGCTAGATCTTCAGCCGCTAGTCGGACCAACGGGATCAACGGCCGCCAATTGGCGGCCAGTTGGCGCGCCACCTCCGACGGGCAAACAGAGCGGCTCTCGCCCCGGCGTCGAACAAGCTCCATGATGGCAAAGGCGACGGCCTCACGGTCGGGCGCATCAGACATGCGTTGGAAGCTCTCCGGGACACGCAACGTGCTCAAGCTCTACGACCTGGTCGGCAAGGACGACCGGCGCTTCAGCCCGACCTGCTGGCGGATCAAGCTGGCGCTCGCTCACAAGGGTCTGCCGTTCGAGACGGTGCCGACGGCATTCACTGCCATTCGGACCATCGGTGACGGCATCAAGACGTTACCGGTCATCGAGCACGAGGGTCGCCTGATCGACGACAGCTCACGCATTGCGGATCATCTCGAACGTGCCTACCCGGATCGCGCGCCGCTCTTCGGGTGCGACGCGGCTCAGGCCCTCACCGGCTTCGTAGACGCTTGGGTGCTGGCGACGCTGCACGCGCAGCTCTTTCCGCTCATCGTGCATGACATCTACGAGCACTGCTTGGAGGTTGATCAGCCCTACTTCCGGGAGAGCCGCGAGGAACGCTTGCGGCAGCCTTTGGCTGAGGTGCAGGCTGGACGTGACGAGCGCATTGGCGCGTTTCGGGGAAGCCTCCTACCGCTGCGGGCAATGCTGAACCGCCAACCGTTCATCGGCGGTGAGCGGGCGATCTACGCCGACTACATGGTACTGGGTGCGTTCCAATGGGTCCGTTCGGTCAGCGCGTTTCAGGTGCTCGGCGAGGACGACCCGATACGCGACTATCTCTGCCGGCTCATGGGCTTGCATGAGGGGATCGGGGCGAAAGCGGTCGCCTATCCACTCTGAATCTTCTCGACCCCTGTAGCGACGCCTGCATGAACAAGCGATCATGCCCGGAGCCGCGCTCAACATCACTTGCAAGCTGTGCCATATGTCGCGTAGGGTTGCTCCTGGCACTGGAGAAAGTGGGCTTGCGTTACGTTCGGCAAGCCGCCTGTCACAGGACAAGTCTCACGCCTATGTCATGTCTCGACTGGGTGTAGGCATTGGGACGTTGCAGCGCGCTGTTGCGCCGGTTTTCCGCCTCCGCTGGTCGCTTGCCGTCCCATGAGAGGTCGTTGATGCTTCGTTCGCTGATTGCCGCTCTGCTGACGTTTGGTGTCGCTGGATTTGCGTCTGCCGCCGTGTTGATGGACAAGCTGGGCGACTACACGATCGTTGATGCGCCCCGGCCGGACGGCATGGCATCGAGCCCTCTCGATGCGGATGGAATTCTCGAGGTTTTGAATGCCTTCGCCTTCGACGTGGGAGGTGCCGCGACCGATGGGGGCCGCGGTGCCAACATTCCGGCCGCGTTCGCGGGGGGCATCGAACTGGCCCCCGGGACGACCTACTTGCTCTCCGCAGGCGAGCCCCGCGACGGCGGCACAGCCTTCACCATTTCGGAGGTTCCTATCCCTGGCGCGGTGTTGATGTTCGGCACGGCCTTGGCGGGGCTGGGCTTGCACCGGCGGCTTGGGCTTGCCGACTAAGGCAAGAGTGCATCGCGTCACGTAGAGCGACGTCTCGACCGCTGGTACTCATGCGTTCTGAAGCGTTTCTCTAGTTCGATCTCTCACTCCAGTGCACTCGACCGGTCCCGTCGTCGGGACCGGGCTGGCCTTTCGTGACGTGGGTGGACCAAGACCTAAGGTGAGTGCGCTGCCGGATCGGAAGGCCACACAACTCGGGTCCGGGCCCCGCCCGGAGCACCGTTCCGGCCACATTGCTGACGTGGAACGCCCTCAAGCGGCAAACCGGGCTTGGCTGCTCGATGGCTGGTCGCTAAGCGGACCTCTTGCGGATCGAGCTACGGAGTTTTCCATGTCTGACGCTGCCATCGCCGGCGACCGCCTGCGATCGTTCATCGAACGGCTCGAGACGCTCGAGGAGGAGAAGAAGGCCGTAGCGGATCAAATCCGCGAGGTGATGGCCGAAGCCAAGGGCGAAGGCTTCGACACCAAGGTGATCCGCCAAGTTCTCCGTCTACGCAAAATGCAGGCGCACGACCGCGAGGAACAGGAGACCCTGCTCGAGCTCTACAAGGCGGCGATCGGCCTTCTTTGATTGTCTAGTCCCCGTCGGCGCGAGGTTTGGGTGGCTCTTGATACGCCGGTGGGCCCAGTTAACGCTGATCGGCGAGCATGCGGCGACGTGACGATCGGGCGCTCATTCGTCGACGCCGGTCGACACGAGCTCCCAGTTGGGGTCGCGCGATTCGGTATCCCGACCGAACGTCCAGACGTCGATGATCTCCGCCAGCTGATCGGGATCGCCGTCGACGACCGCGCCAGACCCGTCGCGGGTCACGTTGACCTGATCACTGACGAAGCGAACGCTCAGTAGAGCGCGCGCTCCCTCCATGCGCGCATCGACGACGTCGACCGCCTTGATCGCCACGACATCGGTCTCGAGCGTCTCGTCTGCCGCCCGCCGTTGCTCGATGGCCTGAGCGAAGCCGCCATAGACGTCGCCCGCCAAGAGCGGCTCCAGCGTCTCGGTGTCGCCTCTTGCAAACGCGTCGACGATGAGCTCGAACGCGTGTCGTGCGCCCGCCAGGAACCCTTCTAGCTCGAAGCTCGGGTCGGCGCGCCGAATCGCGGTCAGTCCTTCGCGCAACCCAATGTCGGTAATGTGGCTGAAGGCAACGTCGGCGGGCTCGTCGCGACCAGGCAGCGGAACGACGTTTTCATGCGACGGACCGGCCACCGACGGCGGCTCCGGTCGCTGCTCATGACCCGTGCGCCGGCCGAGCACGCTCCGCAGGCGAAAGGCGATGAACAGCGCCACGCATGCGAAAAAGATGATGTCGATGAAGGGAAAACCGTTTGACATGAGCTGGCGCAGTTCGGATGCGTGGGCGGGCGTGGCCAACGCGGCCACGGTACGACGCTCGACTAGATATAGCCTGTGTGCGTGAAAGTTAAACCAACCATCCCATGCCCGTCGGCCTGTTGCTCCTCGTCGCGTTCATCACAGTACCACTCATCGAGGTGGCGCTGTTCATCCGCGTCGGCAGCTGGATCGGCCTCTGGCCGACGCTTCTGGCCATCGTAGCAACGGCGCTCATCGGCAGCTTTGTGATCCGCCAGCAGGGGTTCGATCTGGCGCGGCGCGCCCAGGGCAAGCTCGCGGGCGGCGGCATGCCGGTGCGGGAGGGATTCGACGGCCTATGCCTGGTCGTCGCCGGCTTGCTGATGGTCACGCCCGGCTTCTTCACCGACGCCGTCGGCGCGTGCCTTCTCGTTCCGGCGTTGCGCGGTGTGCTCTATCGACGCTTGGCGCGCCGGATCGAGGTGCACGTCGGGTCGGGTCCCGGCCAGGGCGGCGGCCCGCGTCCCGGCGGCGATCCGACGGTCGTCGACGCCGACTACGAGGTGGTCGAGGACGAGACGCAACCGTTGCCGCCGCCGCGCGGCGACTGGGGTCCCCGCAACCGCTGACCTTCGCTTGCGCTCGCCGGCTTGAGACGCTTTAAGCGCAGCCAACCACTTGCCGGCCGACCTGGCGTCGGCTCGCGACAAGACAGTTGTCCGCGGCGCTGATGAGCTGGCGCTGTCGGTCCCCCAGCCTCTCGGAGACGATCATGGCCGAAACCGACACCCCCGACGGTGCCACCGCCGACGGTGTTGCCGCGGGCACGCAACCGCAGCCGCGGCTCTCGATCGTCGCCCAGTACGTCAAGGACCTGTCCTTCGAGAACCCACGGGGACCCGGCGGCCTCACGCCCGGTGAGGCGCCGGAGATCAAGATCAACGTCGACACGCGCGGCCGTCAGGTCGAGGGCGAGCGCTATGAGGTCGAACTCGTGATCAGCGTCAACGCGACCGCCGGCGGCAACCCGATGTTCGTTTGCGAGCTGACGTATGCGGGGCTGTTTGGGATCGCCAACATGCCCGAAGAGGCGATCCAACCGATGCTGCTGATCGAATGCCCGCGGCTGCTGTTCCCCTTTGCGCGGCGTGTCGTCGCCGATGCCACGCGCGATGGCGGATTCCCGCCACTGATGATTGATCCGATCGACTTCATGACGCTCTATCGCCGGCGTGCCCAGCAGCAAGCGCAAGCCGCCGGTGAGGCATCGCCTGCCGCCGAGCCAAGCTGAGCGTCAGCCGCGGCCTCCGGCATCGCCGATTGCGGTCATCGCGGCGTCGATCGTTCCCGCGAGCGTGAAGAGCTCGAGCACGGAGGCGTCCGCGAAGCCGAAGCGCGTGACGTGCTCGACGAGGGCCACGAGGGGCTGCCAATAGCCGCGATCGTCGAGCAGGACGATCGGCAGATCATGGTAGCCGAGCTGCTTGAGCGTCACGACGTCGAGGACCTCGTCGACGGTTCCGAGACCGCCCGGCAATGCGAGGAACGCGTCGCTTTCCTCGATCATGAGCCGCTTGCGCTCGAACATGTCGTTGGTGATCGACAGCTGCGTGATGCCGCGGTGGCCGACCTCTCGTTCGAGCAGGCGTTCCGGAATGAAGCCCGTGACCTCGCCACCGGCGGCCATGGCCGCGTCGGCGACCGCACCCATCATGCCGACGTCACCGCCGCCGTAGACGACGCGATGGCCCGCCTGTGCGAGCCTTTGGCCTGCAGCGGCGGCCAGCCCGCGATAGTCGTGCGGTTGGCCGGCACGCGAGCCACAGAAGACGCAGACCGCCAGTGCCATGGCGTCGGCGCTCCCCCGGGGAGAGCGCGGCAGGCCTGCCGCGCTCAGGCTGCTGCCTCGGCTCGGGACTGCCCGCGCGTGAGCGCCGCATAGTCCTCCGAGAGCCGCTGGGTCACGTGGCCGATCTTGAAGCTCAGCTCGTCGATCGCGCGGACGGGTGTAACCTCGGCGGCCGTACCCGTGACGAAAATCTCGTCGGCACTGGCCAGTTCTTCCGGTCGGATCCGGCGCTCGACGACCTCGTAGCCGCGCGCCTGGGCAAGCTCGATGACCGTGCGGCGCGTGATGCCGTCGAGAAAGCGGTCGGCGATCGGTGTATGCAGCGTGTCGCCCTTGACCATGAACAGGTTGGCGCCCGTCGTCTCGGCGACATAGCCCTCATAGTCGAGCATGAGCGCATCGCCGAAGCCTTTGGCCTCGGCTGCGTGCTTCGAAAGCGTGCAGATCATGTAGAGGCCGGCGGCCTTGCTCTGCACGGGTGCCGTGTTCGGTGCCGGGCGATCGTAGATGGCGCGCGTGAGGCGCAGATCAGAGTAGTAGGCGCCCCACTCCCAGGCGGCGATCGCCACATGCGGCCGGCACGCCTGCGCCGAGACGCCGATCATCTCCGCACCACGCCAAGCAACGGGCCGGACATAGCAGTCGCTGAGGCCGTTCTTGGCGATCGTCGCCCTGGTGGCCGCATTGATCGCCGCCACGTCGTAGGGGATGTCGAAGCCGAGCGATGCAGCGCTCTTCACGAGCCGTTCGGAGTGCTCGGTGAGCTTGAACACTTCGCCGCCATAGGCACGTTCGCCTTCGAAGACGGAGCTCGCGTAGTGCAGCGCGTGGCTGAGCACGTGCACCGAGGCCTGCCGCCATGGCACGAAGTCGCCGTCCAGCCAGATCCAGCCGTCGCGATCGTCGTACGGGAGGGGTGCCATGACTGGGCCTCTGCCGGAATTTGTCAGGAAATCGAGAGTTGCGAGCGGTATCATCGAGGTCAATATGTGTCAACGCGAGGGGGCCATGCCGCATCGCCGTATCGACGCCAGCGCCAAAGCACTGTTCTTGCGGCCGGAGGACATGGATCGCTCCGTCGCGCTGCTGTTACTCGCCGCGCGGGGCTTCGAGGCGACTGCCAGGTCCGGCCTGCCGGTGGACCTCGCCCTGACGCATCGTCTGATCCTCCTCTTGATCAAGACGGGTGTCGTGGAGGCGGCGGCTGACCTCAGGCGGTTGCTGGCGTTGCCCAAGCAGACCGTCTCGCGACATGTTCGACAGCTCATCGACGCGGGCCTCGCCGAGCAGGTGGTCGCTGACGCAGACCGACGCCGCCGCGTCCTCGTGCTGACCCCGTCCGGCCGCGAACTCGCCGATCGCCTCGATCGGGCGCAGCGGCGCCGCTTGGGGTTGGTCTTTCGGAGCCACGGGCCCGAGACGGTGGCGCACTTCGAGAGCGTCCTCATCGACCTGGTCGAGCCGCGGGCGCGAGCCCAGTTCCAGGTGCCGGAGGGGCGAAGCTGAACACGGACGGAGCCCGGCATCTCCTGGTGGTCGACGATGACGATCGGCTGCGCGCACTGCTCCAGCGCTTCTTGACGAGGAGTGGCTATCACGTGTCCGTAGCCGCGGATGTCGATGCCGCGCGCGCGGCGCTGAAGCGCTTCGACTTCGACTTGTTGGTGGTTGACGTCATGCTACCCGATGCGAGCGGTCTCGACCTGACGGGTGAGCTGCGGGACAGCGGTGACGTTCCGATTCTCCTCCTCACGGCGCGCAAGGAGGTTGAGGATCGCATCAAAGGCCTCGAGGCGGGCGCCGACGACTATCTCACCAAGCCGTTCGAACCGCGCGAACTCCTGTTGCGCGTGCAGCGCATCCTGGATCGCGCCGCGCCGACGCGCGCCACCGCGCCTGCAGAGATCCGCTTCGGCCCGTTTTGCTTTGATCGTGTGCATGAGACCTTGACCCGCGACGGTACGCCGGTCCACCTCACCTCGGGCGAGCGGCAGTTGCTCGCCACGCTCGTGGCGGCGCCGGGCCGGGTCTTCAATCGCCCGTGGCTCGCGGATGAGGCGGAGATCGTCGGAGACGACCGGGCGGTGGACACGCAGATTGCGCGGCTGCGGCGCAAGATCGAGGACGACCCGCGCCAGCCGCACTTCCTAGTTACGGTCCGGGGCCGCGGCTACACGCTGCGCGGGGTGCGCTGATGGCGACCGTTGGACCGATGATCCGCCGCCTGCGGCCGACGACCGTGGCGATTCGCCGGTTCGGCTGGCGGTGGTCGGCCGGCTGGATGCCGCGGACCCTGTTCGGCCGCTCCCTGCTCATCGTCATCGTGCCGTTGGTGGTGTTGCAGATCGTCCTGGTCGTGATCTTCTACGACCGCCACTGGGAGACAGTCAGCCGCTGGCTCGCGATCGGGGTCGCCGGTGATGTGGCCTGGCTGGTCGAACAACTCGAGGAAGCCCCCGACCGCGAAGCGCGCCGAGAGATTCTAACAGCGGCGCGCCGCCACACAGGCTTCGCGCTGTCGCTCGAGCCAGGCGGTGTGCTGGAGGAGGCCACCGAGCGCAGCGGCTTCAGCCCGGTCGAGGCGCTCGACGAGCGGCTGCGTGACATCTTCGAGCAACGGCTCGATCACCCGTTCCGCATCGACACGCGCCCCGACCAGGTCGATCGCGTCGCCGTCTACGTCCAACTCGACGACGGGCTGTTGCGGGTCCTGCCCGACCGCAAGCGGGTCGATACGTCGACAACCGTACTGCTGGTGGCCTGGATGGTGGGGGCGTCGCTGCTGCTCGCGGTGCTCGCCATCTACTTTCTGGGCCGGCAGGTCCGGCCGATCGGGCGCCTTGCCAGGGCGGCGGACAGCTTCGGCAAGGGGCGTGACCTGGGTGATGTCAGGCTCGAAGGTGCCATCGAGATCCGCCAGGCGGCGCTCGCCTACAACCGAATGCGTCAGCGGATCCTGCGGCATCTGGAGCAGCGCACCAACATGCTTGCCGCCGTCTCGCACGATCTCTCGACGCCGCTTACACGGATGGCGCTGGAGCTCGAGCTGATGGGCGCCGATGCCGACGACCCAGGCGAGTCGCATCCGGCAGCGGACGATCAGGACGAGCTGCGCGCGCTTGCCGAGGACGTCGCCGAAATGCGCCGTCTGGTCGACGCCTATCTCGACTTCGCGCGTAGCGAAGCGCAGGAGCTCATGCAGACGGTGCCGCTCGACAAGCTGTTGGGTCGCATCGTGGCGCGTGCCGTGCGCAATCGCCAACCGGTGACCTTCGATCTTGCCCAGGCGAAGGGCGTCGACGTCACCGTACGGCCCGTCGCCGTCGAGCGGATGCTCGCCAACCTCATTGACAACGCCGTGCGCCACGCCTCGAACGTGCAGGTCTCGGTCCGTGTCGGACGCGACAGCATCACCTGTCTCGTCGACGACGACGGCCCAGGTGTCCCAGCGGCGGCGCGTGAGCGCGTCTTCGAACCTTTCTACCGTGGCGATACCGCGCGCAGCCAGCCGACGGCGGGCATCGGCATGGGCCTTACGATCGCCCGCGATGTCGCCCTGGCGCACGGCGGTGGCATCAGCCTGGACACTTCACCATTGGGCGGTCTCCGCGCGCTCGTCCAGTTGCCGCGCTAGCATCACGTTCCGTGTTGCGCGCCGGCAGGTCCCATGGCGCTCGCCCGGCTTCGAACTCGGCTTGGCTCCGCGTGATGCCGATGTCGCTGAGCGCGCGTTCGTCGAGCTGCGCGAGCTTGCGCCGCTGCTCCGCGACCTGGAACACGCGTACAACCGTCGACCAGGCGCTCGCCAGCCAGGCATGCTCTTGACCCGACCGCGCCACGCCGCGCCGCTCCTTCGCCATTTCGCTCCGCATCGCAGGTCCCCTCGCTGCTAGGCCTGCAGACTAGGCGAAGGCGGCATATCATGATAACGAATGTTCTTAAGTGTCTTGATAACGAAACGTGATGACATGCCATGCGTAACCTCGACACGGCGCTCTTGCGCAGCTTCGTCGCGGTCGCCGAGACCGGCAGCGTGACGGCGACGGCGCATCAGCTGCACCTCACGCAGGCAGCGGTGAGCCAACAGATCAAGCGGTTGGAGGAGCAGCTCGCGGTCGAGCTGTTCCGCCGTGAGGGCCGCCGCTTGCGGCTCGCAGATGCGGGCGAGCGGCTGCTAGCCCGAGCCCGCCGACTGGTCGCGCTCAACGACGAGATCTGGCAGCTGATGCGCATGCCCGAGATGGCCGGTGAGGTGCGCCTCGGCATGCCGCACGATCTCGTGGCACCCTATCTTCCACCGATCCTTGCTGCTTTCGATCGCGCCTGTCCGCGGGTTCGTGTCCACATCGACGACCGCATCAGCGTCGAGCTCTTGGAGGCCATGGCGGATGGCACGATCGACCTCTGTCTGACCACGGAGCAGGGTATCGGCGCCGGCGGCGAGACGCTCTTGCGCGAACGCTTGACATGGGCCCAGGTGCGCGGCGGCTCGGCGGCGCGCAAGGTTCCTCTGCCGCTCGCTGTGGGTGCAGAGACCTGCTGCTTTCGCATACCGGCCGTCCAGGCGTTGGCCAAGGTGGAACGCGAGTTTCGCATCGCCTGCGACACGAGCCAGATGCAGACGATGATGGCGACCGTGGAAGCCGATCTCGCGGTGACGGCGCTGCTGCCCAGCTCGCTGCCGCCGGGTCTCGAACTGGTCCCCGCCGAGATCGGCCTGCCGCCGCTCCCGCTCTTCGCGGTTAATCTCTATGTTCGGGCGGCGGGTGCTACGCCCGCGGTCGAGGCCATGGCGGCGCACATTCGCCGGCACGTGGTGACGAAGGTGGCGGCCCCACGCAGCGCCATGGACTTGGCCTCCTAGCCGCGGGCATGATGGACGAGCCGCCGTGCGACCGCGGCCAACCTTCAGGAGTGAGTGATGGCAGGCTCGGTGAACAAGGTGATCCTCGTCGGCAATCTGGGGCGCGATCCCGAGGTGCGGATGACCCAGAGCAACATGAAGGTCGTCAACCTTAGCGTTGCGACGAGCGAGCGCTGGCGGGACCGACAGAGCGGTGAGACGCAGGAGCGGACCGAGTGGCATCGGGTGGTCATCTTCAACGACAACCTCGCCGACGTCGCCGAGCGCTATCTGCGGAAGGGCAGCACGGTCTACCTCGAGGGCCAGCTGCAGACCCGCAAATGGCAGGACCAGTCGGGCCAGGACCGGTACACCACCGAGGTCGTGATCGGCCGGTTCAAGGGCGAGCTGCAGCTCGTCGGGCCGCGTGCCGAAGGCGGCGGAATGGAGAGCGGCGGCCGCTCCGTCGGTGGCCCGCGCGAGGAGGACTTTGCCGGCCCGCGCGGCGGCGGCTCGTCGACCTCCTCGTCCGGTTTCGACGACGATATCCCGTTTTGAGCGCGGCTGACGGCGCGCGTCCTTGCTCGCCGTGCGCACGTAGCGTCGCCCGCCGGCTGAAGAGAGCGTCTGCGCCTTGACGAGCGAACCGGACTGTCTGCCCGCGGCTGCCGATCCGCGTGCGCCTTCGGTCGTTGTGCCGCCGGATGCGTGCGACTGCCACGCTCATATCTTCGGCCCGGCCGAGGCCTACCCCTTCAGCCCCGAGCGCGGCTACACGCCACCGCCGGCGCCACTCTCGGCCTACCGGCACATGTTGGACCGGCTCGACGTGCGTCGTGCCGTTATCGTCCAGCCCAGCGTCTACGGAACCGACAATCGGTGCACGCTGGATGCGGTCGCCGACGGCGGTGGCGGCTTTCGTGCGGTCGTGGTGGTGGATGAAGACATCAGCGACGCCGAACTCGAGCGGATGCATGAAGCCGGCGCCCGCGGTGTGCGGCTCAACCTGCTCTTCCCCGGTGGTCCGGGCGACCGCGCCCTCGAGCCGGTGGCCGCGCGCATCGCCGGGCTGGGTTGGCATCTCCAGCTTTTAGTCGATGTCGCGACCTTTCCCCATCTTCGGCGACGGCTGGAGCCGCTGCCGACGACCATCGTGTTCGACCACATGGGGCATTTGGAAGCGCGCCGCGGTCCCGACGATCCGGGCTTTCGGGAGATGTTGAGGCTGGTCGAGGAGCGTCGCGCCTGGGTGAAGCTCTCGGGTCCCTATCGGCTTAGCAGTCAAGCTACGGCGCCTTGGGCTGACACCTTGCCGCTCGCAGAGGCAATCGTCGGTACGGACCCCGAGCGGTGCGTGTGGGCCACCGACTGGCCGCACCCGGCGCTGAAGTCTGTGATGCCAGATGATGGCGACCTGATGGACGTGCTGGCGCAGTGGGTACCGGACGCCCGTGTCCGGCAGCGCATTCTCGTGGACAATCCGGCCGTGCTCTACGGCTTCGAATGAAACGAACACAACAGGGAGACCAACAATGAAGACGATCACCGGCTGTGTCGTGGCGGCGCTCTTGGCATTCGGTGCTGCGAGCGCCCAGGCGCAGACGACGCTCAAGTTCGGCTGGACCACGGGCGAGGGTGAAACCGATCCCTACGCGATCGCTGCGCGCGAGCTGCAGGCGGCACTCGACGAGGTGGCGCCTGGGCGCTTCGAGCTTCAGTTCTTTCCCAACCGCCAGCTCGGCGACGAGAAGGAGATGCTCGAAGGCGTGTCGTTCGGCACGCTCGACGCGGCGGTGATCACCAACGCCGTGATCGCCAACATCGAGCCGGCCTTCCAGCTCAACGACATGCCGTTCCTCTACGCCGACGAGCAGCAGGCCCACGAGGTGCTCGACGGCGAGGTGGGCCAGGAGCTGCTCGCACGCCTGGAGGAGCATGGCATCATCGGACTCGGTTTCGCGGAGGGCGGTTTCCGCAACATGATCAACAATGCCAAGCCGGTCGCGACCCCTGAGGATGTTGCCGGCGTTAAGTACCGGGTGATGCAGAATCCGGTCTACGTGCAGATGTTTCAGTCGCTCGGCGGCAACGCGGTGCCGATGGCCTGGGGCGAGGTCTTCACCGCCGTGCAGCAAGGCACCATCGACGGTTTGGAGATCCCGGTCGCGGTCGTCCGCAACAACCAGTTCGCAGACGTGACCCAATACCTGTCACTTACCCGCCATACCTATTCCGCGATCGTCTACCTCGTCTCCAAGCGCACCTTCGACAGCCTCAGCAGCGAGGATCAAGCGGCCCTACGCGAGGCGGCAAGCCTGGCGGTGGCGGCGCAGCGAGAGATCAACGCCCGCAACACCCAAGCCATCATCGAGGACCTCGCGAGCCTGGGGATGGAGGTCAACGAGATCGAGGACCCTGCCAAGTTCCGCGCGCTGGTCCAGCCGGTCTATGACGGGTTCCGCGACGAGATCGGTCCATCGGTCCTCGACACCGCCCTCGAGCAGGTCAACTGAGCGGACCTTGCGCGCGCTCCTCCTGACGTTTTCGGCCGGCATCGCCAGGGCGACCGGGGTGGTCGTGGTGGCGATGACGGCCGTCTGCATGGCGAGCCTCATCCTCCAGGTGTTCTCCCGCTACGTCCTCGGCAGCGCCCTCATCTGGACCGAGGAGCTGGCCTTGTTTCTGTTCACCTGGATCGTCCTGCTCGCCGGTTCGCTGGGCGTGCGAGAGGGCTTCCACGTGCGGCTGACCCTGCTGCTCGACCTCTTGCCGGCGGCGGCGCGCCGGCAAGCAGAGCGGCTGATCAATGCGCTTTTCGGTCTCTTCGGCCTGCTGCTCCTCGTCTCGGGTTGGCGCTACGTCGAAGCGACCCTGGGCCAGGTGTCGGCGGCGGTGCGCTATCCGATCGAGGCGCTGCACCTGGCAGCACCGGTGGCGGGCGTCCTCATCGTGGTGCACGCGCTCGCCCGTGTCGCCGAACCGGGCCGCTCTGAATGAGCGCGGCGGCGCTTGCGATCGTGCTCACCTTCGGCACCTTGCTTTTGGGCGGCGTGCCGATCGTCGCGGTGCTGGGGCTTGCGGCCGCTGCCGGCCTCGTGATTGCGGAAATCGACCTCATTGTCCTCGCGCAACGCACCGTCGCCGGGACTCAGCTCTTCACGCTGCTCGCCATTCCAGGCTTCGTGCTCGCGGGCGACCTGATGATGCACGGCGGCCTGTCCCGGCGTCTGGTTCAGGTTGGCCAGGCGTTGGTCAAGCACGTGACCGGCGGGCTCGGCATGGTGACGGTGCTTTCGGCGACCTTTTTTGCCGCGATCTCCGGTTCGGCGCCGGCGACTACGGCCGCCGTCGGCGGTATCATGATCCCCGAGATGGAGCGCGCCGGGTATCGGCGGGACTTCGCGGCAGCGCTCGCCACCGCCTCCGGGCCGATCGGGCAGATGATCCCTCCCTCGATCCCGATGGTCATCTGGGGCGTCGTCGCCGAGGAATCGATCTCTCAGCTCTTCCTCGCCGGTGTCATCCCGGGCGTGCTCATCGCATTGGGCCTCATGGGTGTCGCCTGGGTCGGCGCGCGGCGCATGGGCGTGCCGAGGGCCGATGCGAGGGCGACGCGCCGCGAACTCATGAGCGCTCTCGCCGACGGGAAGTGGGCGCTCGTCGCGCCGGTGATCATCCTCGGCGGCATCTATGGCGGCATCTTCACCCCCACCGAGGCGGCCGCCGTTGGTGTGCTCTATGGCCTCGTCATCGGTCTCTTTGTCTATCGCGAGCTCGCTTGGTCCGATCTGTTCGGCATCACGCTCGGCGCGATGCGCACGACCTCGATCATCTGCTTCATCATCGCGACGGCGGCCGCGTTCGGCTGGCTCGTCGCCATCGAGCGCCTGCCGGCCATGCTCGCCCAGTCGATTCTCGCGATCTCCAGCGAGCCCCTGGTGATCCTCTTGCTGATGAACGTGGTGCTGCTGCTGATCGGTGCGATCATGGACAATGTCGCGGCGATGATCATCCTCGGCGGGGTGCTAACCACCATCGGTGCGCAACTGGGCCTCGATCCGATCCACCTCGGCGCCATCGTGGTGATCAACTTCGCCATCGGCATGGCGACGCCGCCCTTCGGCTACGCCCTGTTCGTAGGTGCTGCGGTCGCCAAACGGAGCGTGGGTCAGATCGGCCGCGCCATTTGGCCGATGTTGCTCGTGCAAATTGCCGTGCTGCTCGTCGTTACCTACGTGCCGGCGCTGACGCTGGCGCTACCGTCCCTGCTGCGCTGAGACATGCGCCGTGAAGCCGTCGTCGAGGGCGCTCACGGGACGAAGGCCGAATTGACGCGCCGCGCGCGGTTCTCATCGCTATGCTCAAATGCGGAGCGCGCAGCGTTCCACGCAAATGAGTGAGAACAACGAAGGAGGATGCAGATGGGCCTTGCCTGGAAGCGCCCGCTGATCGCTACCGGTTTGCTGTTGAGCCTCGGGCTCGCGCCGCCAGTCATGGCGGAGACGCCGCCCGACATGCTCGTGGTCGGCGGACGTATCGACGACATCATTACGCTCGATCCCGCCGAGGTCTTCGAGTTCAATGGTGCGGAAGTCAGTGCCAACATCTACGACCGCATCATGATGTACGAGCCGGAGAATCTCACCGAGCTCGTCGGCGGTGTCGTCGAGAGCTGGGAGATCTCGGACGACGGCAAGACCATCACCTTCACCATGCGCCCCGACCTTACCTTCCATTCCGGCAATCCGGTGCGCCCCGACGATGCGGTCTATTCGCTGAAGCGCGTCGTCAAGCTCAACAAGACACCCTCCTTCATCGTCACGCAGTTTGGCTGGACCGAGGACAATGTCGACGAACTGATCGAGGTGGTCGACGAGAACCGTTTTCGCATCACCATCACCGAGGACTTCTCGCCGGGGCTCGTGCTCAACGCCTTGTCGGCGACGATCGGTTCGGTCGTCGACGAGCAGGTGGTCGAGGCGAACGCTGTCGATGGCGACATGGGCTATGACTGGCTCAAGAACCACAGCGCCGGATCGGGCGCGTTCGAGCTGGTCACCTGGAACGCCAACGAAACGGTGGTCATGGAGAGCAATCCCGACTATCGCCACGGCGCCCCGGCGATGCAGCGCGTCGTGATTCGCCACGTCCCAGAACCGGCGGCGCAGCGGCTCCTGCTCGAGAATGGCGACATCGACATCGCGCGTACGCTCACGCCGGATCAGATCGCCGGTCTCGCCGGCAATGACGACATCGTCGTGACCGACCATCCCAAGGCCACGCTCTACTACGTCGCGGCAAACGTCGCCGTGGAGGAGCTGAGCGACCCTCGGGTTTGGGAAGCGATGAAGTACCTGATCGACTATGACGGCATGGAGGAGACGTTCCTCCAGGGCCAGTTCGTGCAGCACCAGTCCTTCTGGCCGAAGGGAACGTGGGCGTCTGCGGATGCGATGCCCTATACGCTCGATGTCGAGAAGGCGAAGGCGCTGTTGGCGGAGGCCGGCTATCCCGAGGGCTTCGAGCTGCAGATCGATAGCCTCAACACCGCACCCTTCATGGACATGGCGCAGTCGGTGCAGAGCACGCTCGCGCAGGGCGGTATCCGCACCGAGATCATCCCGCAGGATGGCAGCGCTTTGTGGCCCAAGTACCGCGCCCGCCGGCACCAGCTTATCCTGGCCCGCTGGGGTCCTGACTATCTCGACCCGCACTCGAATGCCGACAGCTTCGCCTCGAACCCCGACAACAGCGAAGAGGCTGGCCTCACCGGCGTCCTGGCCTGGCGCAACGCCTGGGCGGACGACGAGATCACGGAGATGACGGCAGCCGCGCGCTCCGAGCTGGACCTCGAACGCCGCAAGGAGATCTACGAGGAGCTGCAGCTCTTGCATCAGGTCCGCTCGCCCTTCGCCATCATGTTCCAACAGAACGAGCAGGTGGCGAGCCGCAGCAACGTCGAAGGCTTCGTTTCCGGTCCGGTGTTCGACCTCGTCTACTACCGAAACGTGACCAAGTAGGTCGGCGGGGCGCCCATGGCGAACGCCGCCGCGGAGCTTCCCGGGACGCCGAAAGGCGTCCCGGCCGAAGCTGCGGACAGCTTGGCGTTCCGCCTCTGGCGACGCTTGCGGGCCGTGGGGGGTGTTCTCCTCTCGCTCGCGTTGACGTTTCTGGGTCTCACCTTCGTGACTTTCATCATCGGCCGGGTGATGCCGTTGGACCCGGTGTTGGCGATCGTCGGGGATCGGGCGCCCCAGCACGTCTATGACGCGGTCTACCAGCAGCTCGGCCTCGATCAGCCCATCTGGGTTCAGTACCTCCGTTACCTGGGCGGCATCCTCAGCGGCGATCTCGGCACGTCGGTGCAGACCTCGCGACCGGTCCTCGACGACCTCATGCGCTTCTTCCCTGCGACGATCGAGCTGGCGACGCTGGCCACGCTCGTGGGCGTCGTTCTGGGCGTGCCGATGGGTGTGCTCGCGGCCGTGCATCAGGGCCGGCTGATCGACCACTGCGTCCGGCTCGTGGGTCTGATCGGCTACTCCATGCCTGTGTTCTGGCTCGGCATGGTCGCCTTGCTCGTCTTCTACGCCAAGCTCGGCTGGGTGCCGGGGCCGGGTCGCCTCGCGGTGTTCTATGAGGGGATGGTTCCGGCGGTGACCGGCCTCCTGCTCGTGGATTCGCTGCTCGCCGGCAACATGACGGTGTTCTGGAACGCTGTGGACCATCTGATCCTGCCGGTCTCGATCCTCGGCACGTTCGCGCTTGCCTACATCGCGCGGATGACCCGGAGCTTCATGCTCGATCAGCTTCGCCAGGAGTACATCCTGACCGCGCGGGTGAAGGGGCTTTCGGAGCGGGCCGTCATCTGGCGCCACGCCTTCGGCAACGTGCTCGTGCAACTCATCACCATCATCGGTCTCACCTACGCCTCGCTGCTCGAGGGCTCGGTCCTGACCGAGACGGTGTTCGCCTGGCCGGGCATCGGCCAGTACATCACCAACGCGCTCTTCAACTCCGACATGAACGCGGTCCTGGGTGGCACGATCGTCGTCGGGACCTGCTTTGTCGGGATCAACATGCTGTCGGACGCGCTTTACCGCGTCGTCGACCCCCGCGCGCGCTGAGGGGGCAGAAATGGCCAGCAGCCCTCCGGTCCCAAGCTGGCGTGCCTGGCTGCTGCTCGACGTGCCCAAGAGCAGCTTTCAGGCGCGCTGCCAGCGAGCCTATATCGGTTGGCTCGCCTTTAGCTCGAACCCGCTGGCGCTCACGGGCTTCCTCATCATCCTGACGCTCGTCCTGGCTGCGATCTTCGCGCCTCTCATCACCGCCTCCGACGGGCTCGCGCCTGACCTGCGGAACCGCCTCCTGCCGCCCAGCGGCGAGCATTGGTTCGGCACGGACCAGCTCGGTCGTGACATCTTCGACCGCATCATCTGGGGTGCAAGGATCACCCTCTACATCGTAGGCCTCGTCGCCATCATCGTGGTGCCCGTGGGCCTCGTCGTCGGTGTGGTCGCCGGCTATATGGGCGGCATCGTCGACCAGGTGCTGATGCGCATCACCGACATTTTCCTTGCGTTTCCGCGGCTCATCCTGGCGCTCGCCTTCGTCGCTGCGCTCGGTCCAGGGATCGAGAATGCGGTCCTCGCCATCGCGCTGACCACCTGGTCGCCCTATGCCCGCATCGCCCGTGCGGAGGCGCTCACGATCCGCAGAAGCGAGTACATCATGGCCGCGAGGACGCAGGGAGCCTCGTTGGCGCGCATTCTCGTCTCGCACGTGGCGCCCATGTGCCTCGCCTCGGTGATCGTCCGCCTGACGCTGGATATGGCCGGCATCATCCTCACCGCCGCGGGCCTCGGCTTCTTGGGCCTCGGCGCGCAGCCGCCGTCACCCGAATGGGGGGCGATGATCTCGACGGGTCGGCAGTTCATTCTCGATCAGTGGTGGGTGCCGACCATGCCGGGGCTCGCCATCCTGATCGTCAGTCTCGGCTTCAATCTGTTGGGCGACGGGCTGCGGGACGTTCTCGATCCGCGCGGGCAGGAACGATGACGGGGGCCGATGCGCCGCTCATCGAGGTCGAGGACCTGCATGTCGGCTTCCGCACGCCCAAGGGGATGGTCGAGGCGGTGCGCGGGGTCGGCTTCACGCTCGGCCGCGAGAAGCTCGGCATCGTCGGCGAGAGCGGGTCCGGCAAGTCGCAGACGGGGAGGGCGATCCTCGGCCTGATCGCGGGCAATGGCGCGGTCCGTGCGCGCAAGCTCCGCTTTGCTGGCATCGACCTGGTCGATGCGACGCCCAGAACTATGCGCACGATCCGCGGCAACCGCGTCTCGATGGTGCTGCAGGACCCGCGCTACAGCCTCAATCCGGTGATGACGGTAGGCCGCCAGATCGCCGAGGCGTTCCTCGTGCATCACCGCGCGAGCCGTCGGCAGGCCAAGGAGCGCGCACTCGAGATGCTGCGCGCCGTTCGCATTCGCGATCCCGAGCGAGTCTACCGCGCCTACCCGCACGAGCTCTCGGGCGGCATGGGCCAGCGGGTGATGATCGCCATGATGATGATCCCCCAGCCTGACGTGATCATCGCTGACGAGCCGACCTCTGCGCTCGACGTCACCGTTTCGCTCCAGGTGCTGGCGATCCTCGACGATCTCGTCAGCAGCCGCGGTATGGGGCTGATCCTGATCAGCCACGACCTCGAACTGGTCGCGTCGTTCTGCGATCGCGTGCTGATCATGTACGCCGGCCGCGTCGTCGAGAGCTGTGCCGCGCGCGACCTCAGTCACGCGCGTCATCCTTACACCCAGGGTCTCCTCCGCTCTTTGCCGAAGATCGACGCGCCGGTCGAGGAGCTGCCGACGCTGCAGCGCGACCCGAGCTGGGCGTTGTGAGCGCGATGATCCGGGCAGCCGGACTGGATGTCCGGTTCGGCCGTGGTGAGGGCGCCGTGCATGCCGTGCGCGCGGTCGATTTCGAGGTGGCGCCTGCGGGCAGCATCGGGCTCGTCGGCGAAAGCGGGTCGGGCAAGTCGACGGTGCTCAGAGCGATCGCCGGGCTCGTCGACGACTGGACCGGAACGCTCGAGATCGCGGGCGAGCCCTTGGGGCGGTCGCGGTCGCGCCAATTCCGGCGCGAGGTGCAGATGGTCTTTCAGGACCCCTATGGCGCGCTGCACCCGCGCCACGCGGTCGACCGCATCCTGAAGGAGCCACTGGTGATCCAGGGGTTCGATGCGCGCGACCGCCGCGTGGAGGCAGCGCTCGACGAGGTCGGCCTGGATGCGAGCTTCCGCTATCGTTTTCCGCACCAGCTTTCGGGCGGTCAGCGTCAGCGCGTGGCGATCGCCAGAGCGCTCATCATCGAGCCGCGCGTATTGCTCTTGGACGAGCCGACCTCGGCGCTCGATGTCTCGATCCAGGCCGAGGTCTTGAACCTGCTGCAGCGGCTTCGGCGCGAGCGGGCGCTCACCTACGTGCTGGTGAGCCACAACCTCGCCGTGGTCGGCCACATGTGCGAGCACTTGGTCGTGATGCGTGATGGTGACGTGGTCGAGAGTATGGACGTCGCGACGCTGCGCCGCCGCTCGCCGACCCACCCCTATACTCGGCAATTGTTCCAGGCGAGCCTAGGCTACGACGCGGCCGTGATCGCGAGCTTCGTCGACGATCTCTGATCCCACTTGCCAACTGGTTTTCCCGAGGCCATCCACCAGCTTATCAGAGCATTCGTGACAGGCGAATGACGCGCGCCGGCGTCAATTAATCGCTTGAGATTGCCTTGCCAAGGCGTTGGTTTTGGGTCATGAGCGTCACATGGAGTTCGGGCCTACTCGTCGCCCGAAGGTGGTCGCCGTGCTCGGCCCCACCAACACGGGCAAGACCCACTTCGCCGTCGAGCGAATGCTGGCGCATCGCTCCGGCATCATCGGCTTCCCGCTCCGTCTGCTAGCCCGCGAAATCTACGATCGCATCGTCGCGAAGACGGGCCGCGGGTCGGTTGCGCTCGTCACCGGCGAGGAGCGCTTGGGCCCGGCCGATGCGCCCTATGTCGTCGCTACCGTGGAGGCGATGCCGCTCGACCAGCCCTATGCCTTCCTGGCAGTCGACGAGATCCAGCTCTGCGCCGACGACGAGCGCGGTCACGTCTTCACCGATCGGCTGCTCAAGGCGCGTGGTGTCGACGAGACCATGTTCTTGGGCTCCGATGCGATGCGCGGCCTCCTGAAGCGGCTCGTACCCGACGCGGGACTCGTGACGCGACCGCGGCTCTCGACCCTCAGCTATGACGGCGAACGCAAGCTCACCAGGCTGCCGCGGCGGAGCGCCGTCGTCGCTTTCTCGGCGGCGGATGTCTACCAGCTCGGCGAGGTGATGCGGCGGCAACGCGGCGGTGCGGCGATCGTGCTCGGTGCCCTGAGTCCTCGGACACGAAACGCCCAGGTCGAACTCTACCAGTCCGGTGAGGTCGACTACCTGGTGGCGACCGATGCCATCGGCATGGGCCTCAACATGGACGTCGGGCATGTCGCATTCGCCGGTCTGAACAAGTTCGATGGCCGTAAGCGCCGCACGCTCTTGCCGCGCGAGGTCGGGCAGATTGCCGGTCGCGCCGGCCGCTATCTGCACGACGGCACCTTCGGGACCACCGGCGGCCAGGGTGAGCTACGGGAAGACCTGGTCGCTGCGGTGGAAAGTCACCGCTTCGAGCCGATCCAGCAGATCCGCTGGCGCAACACCGAGCTCGCGTTCGGCTCGATCGGCGAGCTGATGCGGTCGCTCGACCGTGACCCGGAGCTCCGCTGCCTTTCCAAAACCAGGGACGCGCTCGACCACCGCTCCTTGGCGCTGCTGTCGCGGCGTGACGACGTGCGACGGGTGGCGACCGGGCGCAGCACCGTGCAGCTCTTGTGGCAGGTTTGCCAGATTCCTGACTATCGCAAGACCCTGACCGAGGCGCATCTGCACCTCCTTTCGGCGGTCTTCGCTCATCTCTGCGCCGGCGATGGCGTGCTGCCGTCGAGCTGGGTCGCGCAGATGGTCACGCGGCTCGAACGCACCGACGGCGATATCGACGCGCTCGTCGCGCGCATCGCGCACATCCGCACCTGGACCTACGTCTCCCACCGCCACGCCTGGCTCGACGACGCGCAACACTGGCAGGAGCGCACCCGCGCCGTCGAGGACAAGCTGTCGGACGCGCTGCACGAGCGCCTCACGCAGCGCTTCGTCGACCGCAAGACCGCGGCGCTGATGAAGAAGCTTCGGCTAGAAGGCGACCTGCAGGCGAGCGTCGCCTCCGACGGCGAGGTAGAGGTCGATGGGCATGCCGTTGGTCGTCTCAGGGGCTTGCGCTTCGCCATGGCGTCGACCGAGGCCGAGGCGGAGCGCCGCGCAGTGGCGATGGCCGCACGCCGGGTCGTAGGGCACACCCTCCACAAGCGGGTAGCCAAGCTGCTCGCCGACGAGGCCCAGGCATTCGGGCTCGACGGCGACGGCCACGTGCTCTGGCAGGGCGAGCCCGTAGCACGACTGGTTGCGGGCACAACTCTGTTGCGGCCGGCGTTGCGGCCGCTCTGGGACGACAGCATCACCAACGGGACCGCTGCCGCACTACGCACACGCCTCGAGCAGGTGGTCGAGGATGAGCTCGGCCAGGCGCTCGACCCGCTACCTCGGCTGGCTCAGCTCCATCGTGACCCCGCGGCGACGGCGCCTCTGCGTGGCTTGGCCTTTCACCTGATGGAGGGGCTCGGCACGGCCGAGCTGGCGGACGCGGACGGCCTGGTCGCGGCGCTCGACGCCAGCGGACGGGAGCGGCTGGGTGCGCTCGGCGTGCGCTTCGGTGTGCACAGCGCCTACGTCCATGGCCTCTTGCGCCGCGATTCGCTGATGGCGCGACGCCTCCTCCTGCAGCTCCAGCAGCCGGGCGTTGCATTGCCGTTGCCCGGACCGAACGCGCTCCCGGCAGACCCCCGCCTATCGGCCGCCGACTATCGCGCGCTCGGCTACCGGCTGATGCGGGGCCATGCGCTGCGGGTCGACATCGCCGAGCGGCTTGCCCATGCGCTGAGGCAAGGCACCCGCCAGGGCCGGGCTTTCGAGCCCGGTCCGGAGCTGGGTGGGCTCACCGGCCTCAAGCGACACGAGCTCGATAGCGTCATTCAGGCCTTCGGCTATCGCCGGCTGCAGAGTGACGGCCACGCCCAGGCACGCTTCCGCCGCATCAACCGCCGCGGCGCCGAGCAGCGCCGCCCGGCGCGCGAGCAGCGGCCCGCTGGCCATGCCGCGTTTCAGGCACTGGCCCACCTCAAGGTCAAGGTCAGCTGATGTCGACCGCGCCGATCCACGCTCGATCCACCCGCACGCTGGAGTGCCCATGACCCAAACCTGCGCCGCCTGCGAACGCCTCGACAAATGGCTCTGGCAGGCCCGGTTCTTCAAGTCGCGAAGCTTGGCGTCGAAGGCCGTGACGGGGCGCAGAATTAGGGTGAACCAGAGCATTGTTACCAAGGCCCATCACAAGCTGCGGGCGGGCGACGTCTTGACCTTTCCGCAGGGTGACTGGGTCCGGGTAGTGCGTGTCCGAGGCTTTGCCGAGCGCCGCGGGCCGGCCGCGCTCGCCCGCGCACTCTACGATGATCTGCGGGCACCGCTGCTCGAAAGCGCCTGAGCACCACCCACGAAAAAGGGCGGCCAAAGCCGCCCTTTGACGATCACGATCTGCCGCTTGCGTCGCGCTATTGCGATTCCTGCTCGATATAGGCGATCACGTCGACGATCTGTTGGTCGTTCCGCAGGCCGGCGAACGCCATGCGGCCACCCTGGATGTAACCACGCGGGTCGGCGAGGTACGCCTTGAGGTTCTCTTCGGTCCACACAAAGCCTTCGGCCTTCTTGTCCTGGAAAGCCTGGCTGTACCCGGGACGCTCCGCATAGTCCTCGCGCGAGGCGATCTCGCTGCCGACCACACCGTAAAGGTTGGGGCCAGTCGGCCGGCTCGCGGCCTCAGCGTCGACAATGTGGCAGGCGCGGCACTGGTTGAACACCTGCTGGCCTGCGGCGGGGTCGCCCTCTTGGGCGAGCGCCGGCACCGACGCGACACCCAGGACCGCGGCGAAACCTAGTGCGGAAGCGAGCTTCATGAGACGTCCTTCTACCTTTCTACAAACGCATCAAGAACATAGCGGGATCTGCCACCTCATCAACCCATCGCGTCGCTGCGCGGCGCACGAGCGCCGAAGATCCCAGTGCCCACGCGGACGTGGGTGGCGCCCAGCTTCACCGCATCCTCGAAGTCGGCGCTCATGCCCATGCTGCGCCACGGAACGCCTGCTTCGTCGGCGAGCTTGACGAGCAGCGCGAAGTGCGGCGCGACAAGTTCTTCGGCCGGAGGGATCGCCATGAAGCCGACGACGTCGAGGCCGTGGGCGTTCTGCACGCGCTCTGCGAACGCGACCGCCTCCATGGGCGCGATACCTCCCTTCTGCGGCTCTTCGCCGGTGTTGACCTCGACCAGGTAGCGCCGTTTGAGCCCGAGCTTCCGCTCGGCCTTGGAGAGCGCCACAGCCAGCCGTTCGCGATCGACCGTCTGTATGACGTCGAACAGTGCCACTGCTTCCTCGGCCTTGTTGGTCTGGAGCGAGCCTATGAGGTGGACCTCGACGTCGGGCCAATGCGCGCGCCTGGACGGCCAGCGTGCCTTCGCCTGCTGCACGTAATTCTCGCCGAAGACCCTTTGGCCGGCGGCCAACGCTTCATCGACCCTGATGTCGGGTTGCGCCTTCGAGACCGCGATGAGGACCGTGTCTTTGCCACCCGCCGCGACGATCCGAGCGCGCACGGCGCTCAGATTGCCGCCAACGGACACATCCGCCTCGACCAAGATGGCTCCTCCGCTCGGACGAGCCGCAGCGTTGGAAATCGGTGCGACCCTGTCAACGCGCTTCAGCACGGCACCAGCCACTCCCATCGATTGGCAATCCGCGAGCACTGTTGCTGCAGCGAAAGCAATCGCGCCGGAGAATGACTACGCGGGAACTTCAACTGATCGGTCGGCGCATAGCAGTTGCGCTGCTGCCGACTGACGCCGTGCCCCGTGAGCGGCGCCGCCTACGACTGTGGTCCACGTGACACGTGCCACATCGTGCTCCACCGGTCTAAACGAAGCGGTTCTTGAGCTTCGTGGCCTAACACGTTCGTCTGGAACGGCTTTTTCTCAAAGCCCGCGCCGGCGCAAAACTGTGATCGCCACGCAACAATCGGCCAGAATGAAGCGGTGGGCGATGCGTTCGTGCTTGTGATGTGCAACACGGACGATCATTACGGTTGGTGTCCGGAGCGGTCGACGCCGCGACGTGGACGCTCTGCTCCCAGGCCCGCGTGGCTCGAGCGAACACATGGGGAATGACATGAAGAAGCTTCTATTCGGGACGACCGCGCTGGTTGGTGCGTTCGCCCTCGCGACGCCGGCTCTCTCGGGCGAGCTCAAGTTGCCCGGCAAGCTGGACCTGACGATCCGCGGCACTGCCGACTTCGGTATTGAGTGGGCGGATGGTGACTTCAATTTCGGTCGTGGACCGACTGATCCAGCTACGATCGGCGCCTCGATCGCCGGCGAAGATCTTGAGGGCCTCGACTTCGATGACATCGAAGAGGGTGACGAGATCGCGGTCACGGTCGAAGCAGAAGAGGAGCAGGAACTCGGCGACCCGCGCGAGCTGTTCTTCAACCAGGACGCCGAGATCGTCTTCCGCGCCGATGGCGTCGGTGACGCCACGGGCATCCGCTACGGTGCCAATCTCGAGCTCGAGCTCGACACCAGCGACTTCTCCAATGCCAATTGGGACGAGCTCTGGATCTACTTCCAGAATAGCTGGGGCGAGTTCCGGTTCGGTAACGAAGACAGCGTCGTCGACATCCTGAACATCAACGGCTCGATCAACAACGCCGGTACAGGCGGCCTCGACGGTAACCAGCGGACCGTTGGTGACCCGAAGTTGACCGACGACGGCGAGGCAACCAAGGTTCTGTACTTCACGCCGGTGGTTGCGGGCTTCCAGGGTGGCGTCAGCTACTCGATCAACTCCGACGACTTCGGCGAGAGCGTCGGCACGACGGAAGATCGCGAAGACAACGTCGCGATCGGTGCGAACTGGCAGGGTGCGATCGGCCCGGTGACCGGCGGCATCTTCGCCGGTTGGTCGCGCGCCACGGCTTCCGAAGACGACATGAACAACTGGCAGGTCGGTGCCGAAATCGGCTTCGCCGGCTTCTCGCTCGCTGGTTCCTATGCCGATGAGACCAGTGAGGTGACGGACCGTTCCGGCTTCTGGAATGTCGGCCTCGGCACCGAATTCGCCGGTGTGGGTACGTCCTTCGGTTATCAGTTCGACAACGTTGCGGATGGCGACGGACAGCAGCAGTACGTCCTGAGTGCCGACACCCCGATCCTTCCTGGTGTCGCGCTGCGCGGCGACGTCGCTTATGTCGAGAACTTCGGCGGCATTGGCGGTAACGATGGCATGAACGCCCTGGTCGAACTTCGGGTGGCCTTCTGATCTTAACCAACTGCTTACTTTCTCGCGGGACGCGGCGGGCCTTTGGGCCCGCCGTTTCTTTTGTGATGACGGTCACTGGTCTAAAGCTCCACTTGACTTAGTGACTAATTCGGCCGATAAGGCGCCTAGTCGTGGAGCCACGGATGCGGTGGACGTTTCTCCTATTGGTAGTGCTTGCCGTTGGGGCGTTGGCGGCGTCCGCCAATGCGGAGCCGTGGCGTCTCGGTAGTCCACTCGAGCTTTCCCATGCAGGCAGCGCAAACCAATCCGAAGCAGTTTTGTCGTTCACCCCGCGCCTGCCTGGGGTCTTCGATCTGGACGATGCGCGGGTCACCTTGACCTACGCGCCGTTGCGCAGCGGCGGTCGGCATTTCGGCGATATGACCTCCGGCGAAGGGTTTGCGATCGGTGGCGCCATCGCGCTGGACGACGTGGCGGTTCGCGGCGAGATCGCCCAGACGACGCGTGGGGCCGTCGAACGCGACGACGTTCGCGCGACAATCGAGTTCGGCAGCGTTACGACGAGCATGAGCTATGCGGAACTCGGTGGCGCGGGCGGCATCGATTCGAGCCGCTATGCTCTAGGTGCCGACTTGGCGACCGCTCCAGGCGTCTCGGTCGGCGCCGGCCTCAGCTACGGCCTCTCAGACGATGCCGGTGATGATGACGAGGCCGCAGGCATCCTCCGGTTCCGCCTATCCTTCTGACACCAGCGTCGACTGGGCTTGCCGTTCGCTGCCCAGACGCGTACGCACAACGCGATCCCGTTGCAGCTCCGAAGATGCCTAGAACACGCGTGTCTTTTCCCTTCCGCATCCTGCTCATCCCGCTGTTCCTGCTGACGGCGTGCGCCGCCGAGCCGACGAACACTGGGGTCGACGCGCGCGATCGCGATGAGATCAGAACAGATGAGCGGTACGGCCGACTGTTCGGCGAGGATGCGCTGACGTTCTCGGCTGGCACGGGGACGGGTGCGGACGGTCCTCCGGGTGGTGGGCTCGGGGTGAACGCGTTTCTCTGGCGAGCCTCTCTCGACACCCTGGACTTCATGCCACTCGTGTCGGCGGACCCTTTCGGCGGGGTGATCATCACGGACTGGTACCAACCGGCCGCGGATGAGAACGAGCGGCTCAAGGTCAACGTGTTCATTCTCGACACCCAGCTTCGTGCCGACGCGCTCAAGGTGTCGGTCTTTAGGCAGACACGTTCCGGGAACGGTTGGCGCGATGCGCCAGTGGACTCGGCCGTCGGCCGTCAGCTGGAGGACACGGTTCTGACCCGCGCGCGCGAGCTGCGCCTCGCCGCCGGCTGACACGGAGCAACCGCGCGTGTCCCGCTATGCCGTGCGCGCAACCGAGGCGAAGTGGCAACGTGTCTGGGAGGAACGCGGCACCTTCACCGCGCACATCCGGCCAGATCTTCCGAAGTGCTACGTGCTCGAGATGTTCCCCTATCCGTCGGGGCGCGTCCACATCGGCCATGTGCGCAACTACACCCTAGGCGACGTGGTCGCGCGCTCGCGGCGCATGCAGGGCTACAACGTGCTCCATCCCATGGGGTGGGACGCCTTCGGCCTGCCGGCCGAGAACGCCGCCATGGAGCGCAATGTCCATCCCCGCGAGTGGACCTACGCGAACATCGCGGAGATGCGGACACAATTCAAATGTATTGGCCTCTCGCTCGACTGGTCGCGGGAACTCGCCACGTGTGATCCGGCCTACGTCCACCAGCAGCAATCGCTCTTCCTCGATTTCTACGAGCGCGGTCTCGTCTATCGGAAGGAGAGTTGGGTTAACTGGGATCCGGTCGACCAGACCGTCCTCGCCAACGAGCAGGTCGTCGACGGTCGTGGCTGGCGGTCCGGCGTTCCGGTCGAGCGGCGCAAGCTTTCGCAATGGTTCTTCAAGATCACCGCATTCAGCGACGCGCTGCTGGACGCCATCGACGACCTCGATCGCTGGCCCGACAAGGTCCGCCTGATGCAGCGGAACTGGATCGGCAAGTCGCAGGGTGCCCGGGTTCGCTTTTCGATTGATGGCCGGGACGCGCCGCTGGAGGTGTTCACGACCCGGCCGGACACGCTCTACGGCGCGAGTTTCATGGCCGTCGCGCCGGATCATCCGCTTGCCCTCGAGCAGGCGCAAAGCCAGCTGGCCCTCGCCGCCTTTATCGACGACTGCACGCGCATCGGCACCAGCGAGGAGGCGATCGCCAAGGCCGACAAGCTCGGCTTCGACACGGGCCTCGTCTGCCGGAACCCGCTCACCGGCGAGCCGCTACCCATCTACGTCGCCAATTTCGTTCTGATGGACTACGGCACCGGCGCCATCTTCGGCTGCCCCGCGCACGATCAGCGCGACCTCGACTTCGCGCGCAAGTACGGCCGTCCGGTCACGCCGGTCGTGCTGCCCGACGGTGCCGACCCGGCCACGTTCGAGATCGGCGAGCAAGCCTATGTTGGTCCGGGCCGCCTGTTCCACTCGGACTTTCTCGACGGCCTCGACATCGAAGGGGCCAAGGCAGCCGTCATCGCTCGGCTCGAGGCCATGGGCGTGGGCGACGGCGAGACCACCTTCCGGCTGCGTGACTGGGGTGTCTCACGCCAGCGCTATTGGGGCTGCCCGATCCCGGTGCTCTACGTCGACAACGGCAGCGTTGTGCCGGTGCCGCGCGATCAGCTGCCAGTGCTGTTGCCGGAGGACATCGCCTTCGATGAACCCGGCAATCCGCTCGCGCGTCACCCCAGCTGGAGCCGGGTGACGCTCCGCGACGGGCGCCAGGCGCGGCGCGAAACCGACACGATGGATACGTTTGTCGACAGCTCTTGGTACTTCGCGCGGTTCTGCTCACCCGCGGCGACGGAGCACCCCGTGGATCGCGACGCCGTCGACTATTGGTTGCCGGTTGACCAGTATGTTGGTGGCGTCGAGCACGCCGTCCTGCATCTCCTCTACTCGCGCTTTTTCACCCGGGCGATGCGCGCAGCCGGTCACGTCGGCCTCGACGAACCGTTCGCCGGGCTCTTCACCCAGGGCATGGTTACGCACCGCACCTTCCGCGACGACGACGGGCGCTGGCTGTCGCCCGACGAGGTGCGCGAGGAGGACGAGGGCTGGGTGCGCGTCAGCGACGGCGCGCCGGTGACCGTCGGTCGCGTCGAGAAGATGTCCAAGTCCAAGAAGAACGTGATCGACCCGCAGGCCATCATCGAGAGTTACGGTGCCGATTGCGCGCGTTTGTTCATGCTGTCGGATAGCCCGCCCGACCGTGATCTGGAGTGGACCGAAGCCGGCATCGACGGAGCTTGGCGCTACCTCAACCGCGTTTGGCGTCTGATCGACGAGCGGCTTTCCGGCATCGCACCGCCCGCAACGGCGACGCCGGATGTGCTATCGGACGAAGCGGGCGCGCTCAGGCGGTTGGTCCATGGCACGATCGACGGCGCGACCGCTGGCCTCGAGCGCTTCCATTTCAACAAGTCTGTGGCGCAGATCCGCGAGCTCACCAACGCGCTCGAAGCGTTCGACGTCGCCGATCCGGCAGCACCGGCCCTGTTTCGCGAGGCGTTCGATGTGCTGGTGCGTCTGCTCGCGCCGATGACCCCGCATCTCGCCGAAGAGCTGTGGGAGCGCTTAGGCAATGTCGGCCTCGTCGCAGACGCTGCTTGGCCTGTAGCTGACCCGGCGTGGCTCACTGCGGACACCGTGACCCTGGCCGTTCAGGTCAACGGCAAGCGCCGAGGCGAGGTGGCCTTGCCCGCGGGGAGCGACGAGGCGGCTGCGCGCGAGGCGGCACTGGCTCTCGAGAACGTCCAGCGGGCGATGGCTGGCAAGAGCCCTCGCAAGGTCATCGTCGTTGCCGATCGGATCGTGAATGTCGTGGTCTAGACGAAGGCTCACGGCGACCGCCTTGTTGGCGCTGGGCGGCTGCGGGTTCGAGCCCGTTTATGCGAGGCGCGATGCTGAGGCCCCGCTGCAGTCGGATCTAGCCGCGATCGAGCTTCCCGATGCGCGAAGCGAGCTGACGTTCAAGGTCCGGACCGCGGTTCTCGACCAGCTCAATCCGACCCGCGCTTCGGTGCCCACACGCTTTCGCCTCGACTGGCAGCTCGCGCGGCGGATCAGCAGTCTCATCATCCAGCTGGACGGTGTTGTCACCCGCAGGGACTATGCGCTGGCTGCGACCTACGCCCTCATCGACCTTGGGGAGAACGCGGTGGTCGATCGTGGGCGTGTCGAGCGTATCGCCAGCTTCAACGTCACACGCGACCCCTACAACGATCTCGTAGCGCGCGAGGACGCCGAGCGGCGCGCCGCCCAGGCCCTGGCCGTGGCTCTCCGACAGCAGCTGACCGCCTATTTCGAGCGGGAAGCGGTTTGAAGCCGGCAGCGCGCGAGCTCGATACGTTCATCGCGCGCCTGCCGCCCAAGATCCGCGCGGTCTTGCTCTACGGCCCCGATCAGGGCCTCGTCGCCGAGCGCAGCGCGCTGGTACGTCGGCAGTGGCTCGACGATCTCGGCGATCCGCTCGCGCAGACGACGCTTTCCGCCGACGAGGTGCGTCAGGACCCGGCGCGACTGGCGGACGAGAGCCAGGCCTATTCCATGCTCGGCGGGCGCCGGCTCGTCCGTGTGTCCGATGCAGGTGATGCGGCCACTACCGCAATCGCCTCCGTGCTGGAGCTCGATGCGGTGGAAGCCCCGTTGTTGGTCGAGGCGCGCGACCTGCCGGCGAGCTCGAGTTTGCGGAAGCTCTTCGAGAAGGCGGCGCAAGCCGCAGCGGTCCCCTGCTATCGCGCCGAGGGCGAGCAGCTCCAGCGGCTCATCCGCGAACGCTTGCGCGAGATGGGGCTCGGGGCAGATCGCGACGTCGTTGACTACCTCCAAACGCACCTTGGCGCCGACCGTGGGGTGATGAGCCGAGAGCTTGAGAAGCTGCAGCTCTATTTGGGTGGCCGGCCCGAGGTGCGGTTGGCAGACGTCGAAGCGTGCATCGGCGACAGCTCGGTGCTCGAGCTGGACGCGCTGCTTCAGGCCACGGCGACTGGTGCCCCAGCCGATGCGGTTGTGCTCACCGAGCGTCTCTTGGCACAGCGCCAGACGCCGGTCGGCATTGTTCGCGCGCTCACCAACCACTACCGCCGGCTGTGGACCATGGCGTTGGAAGTGGAGCGTGGCACGTCGCTCGACGTCGTGATCGACGGCAGCCGGCCGCCGATCTTCTTCCGCGCGAAGCCGGGTTTCCAGCGGGCGCTACGGCGTCGCCGCGCCGCCCAGCTGCGCGCTGACCTCGAATCCCTGGCGGCAACCGAACGCGCCTGCAAGACCACCGGCATGCCCGGCGAGTTGCTCTGCCGCCGCGTCGTGCTTCGCCTCGCTGCCGCTCAGCCGACCGCGCGGTCCACGAGCGGCGGCGGCGCCACGTCGGGCGGGAACGGCGCCTAATGGATGTCGACCAACCGGCCGGTTGAACGCCGGGGCCGGCCTTCAAAGTTCTCGGGACGCTGACCCATTTCTCGCAATGTGCAGACTAAGCTGCTCTTGGGCGGAAGTCGAATGGTCGTGGTCGGAGAGTAGCAAGTGACGGGCCTTGTTGGGCACTCGTCGGAGAGCGGTTGGAGGTCAGGGTCGAGAACCACAGCCAACTCGCTCGTCATGACAAGCGATGGCTCCCCGAATGGCTAACCGCGGGATGTAGGCTGCGCATCGGGGCAGGGGGACACTCGCCGCCTAATAGTGGTGTGACGACGCGCGTCGACAAAGGTCGCTGCGTTCTCGGGGAGACAGACCTCGCGGCGCGCCTTGTGCCGCTTGACGCGCATCGCGTCGTCCAAGCTGCCGGGGAGAGCAACGCCCTCCGCACCTTGGCTTCGACCAGCAACGATATCGATGCTCACGTCGGTCCAGACACGGGTTTACCGCTGACCTCATGCGCGAATGACTGTACGCCGAAGGGGGTGAGAGACTGAGCCGGCACCCCGTCAACGCGCCCTCACTTGACCTCGACCCACCGCAAGAGGAGGAAGTTGTCAGGGCGCTGGGTGATGGTGAAAGGCTCGCGAATGGCCCAGACTAGGGGCTGCACGTGCATCGGCACGTAGGCGACCGCGTCCTTCATGATGACGTGCACCTCGTCGATCATCGCCTGACGCGCGTCGGGATTCAGCTCGCGCTGGAGTTGCGGTAGGAGCTCGTCGACGCGGGCATCGCTGAAGCCGCCGAAGTTCCAGCTGCCGAGCCGGCGCTCGGGATCGGGCGTGTGCAAAAGGAAGCGGATCGGGTGTTCCGCGTCGAACGTGCCAGGCGACCAGCCCAGGAGGTACATGTCGAAGTCGCCCGCGCGCAGCTCGTCCCAGTAGATGCTGACCGGCACCGCATCGAGCGTGGCGTCGATGCCGATCTGCTGCAGCATCGAGACGGCGGCGGTGCAGATGGCCTCGTCGTTGATGTAGCGGTCGTTGGAGCAGCGGAGCGTGAGCGGGAAGCCATCCTGGTAGCCAGCTTCGGCCAGTAGCTCGCGGGCGAGGTCACGGTCGGTCGCGAGCCGAAGGTCGTCCTCGGCCACATAGGCGTTGACGCCGGGCGCGATGAGCAAGCCCGCCGTGCGGGCCTGGCCCCGCATGATCCGGTCGACGATCGCCTCGGCGTCGAGCGTCCGGTAGATGGCCTCGCGCACGCGTACGTCGGTGAGTGGGCCCTCGCTGCCGTGATCGAAGCCGAAGAAGATCACCCGGCTCTCGATCCCCGACAGCACGGTGATGTCCCCGGCCGCCTCCAGGCGTCCGACGTCCTGCAGGGGCACCGGCTCGATGAGGTCGACCTCGCCCGACAGGAGGGCGGCGACACGCGTGGCGTCACTGGCAAGCGGCCGGAAGGTCGCTCGCGTCACCTCGGGCAGCTCGCCCCACCAGCCGTCGAAGCGCTCGAGCTCCGTGACGACGTCCGGGTTGCGGCTGACGAGCCGGTAGGGCCCGGTGCCGTTGGCGTCGAAGGTCGCCGCGGTTGAGGCGTCGCGGCTCGCGGTGCCTGCACCGTTCGCCAACGCCCAGCCCTGGTCCATGATGAGCCAGTTGGCGATGCCGCTCGGGAACAATGGGTCGGGCACCTTGGTGTAGAACTCGACGGTCCGCGCGTCGGGTGTCTCGACGCGGTCGATTGTGGCGAACCAGGAGCGGACGTCCGAGGTGTCTGCCGAGGCGCGTTCGTAGGAAAAGAGCACGTCGTCGGCGTCGAACGCCGCGCCGTCGTGGAAGCGCACGCCCTCCCGCAAGGTGAAGCGCCATCCCTCGACGCCCATCGGCTCCCAGGCAAGCGCGAGGCTGGGCTCGAGGGTCATGTCCGGCCCGCGGCGGACCAGGCCCTCGTAGATGTTGTTGAGGAAGCTCAGTACGGGTGCTGTCGCCGCCGCGTGCGGGTCCATGGTGCTGGGCTCGCCCTGGCTGGACCAGGTGAAGTCGACGGCGAGCGCAGGTGTCGCCGCGAGCCCGGCGATCAGGGCCAGCATCGGCGCATGGGTCATGACGGCCTCCCGTTGATGGCACCCCAACGAAGGTTCCGCGCGTAAGGCGTCAACTCTCGACTTCGTGAGCGGGGCTCGCTGCCCGCCGGCGAGATGCTTCCTACCGCACCGCAGCCTCGTCGCCATGACCGAGTGTCCCTTGGCGCGCGGTTTGAGCTGGCGGGCGTAAGCTGCGCCAGTCGAGATCCCGTTCGTAATCGCTTGCATCCGCTGCCGGTTCGCACCCATGGCCAGGCCGCCAGAGAGGTCCCGAGGCGCGCCATCGCCGTGGCGAGATCGTGGCCGACGCGCTCGCCGCCTGCGTGGACGTAATCGCAGAGGGAGCGTGCCGGCCGGCCGACGTTTCGGTCAGCCTTCCGATTCCGCTCTCCGCTTCTTGCTGACCAGCGCACCGAGCCGTTTCAGCGCATCACACGAATCCAGGCGGTCGAGGACGACCTCGATCAACACCGGCCCACCCTGATGCGCGACGGCACGCTCGAGCGCCTGCTCGAATTCGCCCTCGGTGGCGACCCGCAGGCCCACCCCGCCGCCGAACACCTCAGGCAGTCGCTGATAGTCCCACCGCTGGATGTCGTTGTACGGCCCCTCGTGGATCAATCGCTCGATCGTGTATCCGTCGTTGTTGAGGAGAAGGATGATCGGGTCGAGCCGGTGGCGGATCAGTGTGCTCAGCTCCTGCGCGGTCATCTGGAATGAGCCGTCGCCGACGATGGTCACGATCCGCCGTCCCGGCGCTGCGAGCTGCCCACCGAGCGTCGCGGGCACGCCGTAGCCGATCGACAGGTAAAATGCTTGGGCGATGAAGCGGACATCGTCGTGCATCACCAGATCAGCAGCACCGAAGATCGCATCGCCGCCGTCAGGAATGACGACCATGTCGGCAGTCAGCAGGCGATTCACCCGAGCGAACACGTGCCGAACCGTCAGCGGACGCTCGGGCTCCACTGCTAGGTCGCCCTCGAGTGCCGCGACCGCAGGCGTGTACGCGCCGCGCGCACCCGTTGAAGCGTCGATACGCTCACCCAGGCCACGCACCAGATCGCCGAGTTCCACCGGCTCGAAATAGTGGTGACGGACGCGCACGCGGTGCGAGTTGGCGTTGACCAGCCGCGCCTCGTCCAACCGCGCCGTGAAGATGCCGAGGTCCATTTCGGTCATCCACACGCCGAGGCAGAGGAGCAGGTCCGCCTCCTCGACGACCCGCAGCACCTCGGGCCTGCTCAAAGCGCCGTGGTAGACGCCGACCGCCCGCTCATCGAGCTCCGAGATGACGGTCTTGCCCAGCAGCGTCGTCGCGACCGGGATCTCGCTCTTGGTGACCAGTCGGCCGAACGCGTCGAGCAAGCCGTAGCGGTGTAGTTCCACACCGGCGACCATCGCCGGCCGTTTGGCGCCTTCGAGCATCGCCACGATCTCGTCCAGCGCCTCGCCCAGGGCCTCGGGCGCGCTTGCCGGCAGCGCATGGCGGAACCGTGCGGGCGCGGCGCACGGCCGGTCCACCAGGTCGGTCGGCACCTCGATGACTACCGGTCGCTTTTGCGTCAGGCATTCTCCGATCGCTGCGTCGATCTGCGCGGGTGCCTCCGCCGGGTCGGTCAGCAGTACTGCCGCCACTGTGACATGGCCGAAGATCGCGAGCTGAGTGCGGAGGTCGCCGGCGCTGTGATGCAGCTGCATCGACCGCCCCCGCGCAGTGATTGCCGGCCCCCCGATGAGCGTAATCAACGGCACCTGCTCGGCATAGGCGCCGGCCACGGCGTTGAGCGCGCTGTACGCGCCGACGCCATAGGTCACGCAGATGGCACCCACCCCGTTCATCCGGGCATAGGCGTCCGCCGCATAGCCTGCGTTGAGCTCGTTGCAGGTACCGACCAGCTCGATGCCGCTATCGATGACGCGGTCCATTAGATGCAGCACATAGTCGCCCGGCACTCCGAACACGTGCCGCACGCCCACTTGCTTGAGCCGCTGCGCCAGGTAGGCACCAACGGTGATGGTCGCGTCAGCCAAGGTCAGATCCTCCGCCCAAGGCCGCAATTGCCGAGCGGTCGGGCGGAACGTTGGCATCCAGAGAAGGCGCTTTGGGCCCGGGGCCTGTCGCCCTGTTACGCCGCTGCTGCAGTGTAACGCCATGGGAGCAGCTCGTCGATCCGGGCGATCTTGTGGTCCGCGATGCGGCTGAGGAGTTTGGTCGGCCAAGTGAGCGGGTGGACGCCATTGAGCTTCGCCGCTTCAACCAAGGTGAAGGCTGTAGCCGCCGTCTTGCCGCTGCTCTCGGAGCCGACGAACCGCCATCCGCTGGTGGTCGAGGTGGCGAAGTGATCGCTCGACTACGACCGCACCGCGAAGGCGGACCGCTAAGCGACGGCGGGCGCACCTAAGTATTGGATCGTCGATCTCGACGACCGGAGCATGGAGGTCTGTCCAGGCCCCGGCCCGAATGGCTGGTCCAGCCGTGAGCGCCGGCCTGACGGCATGCTCGCGATCTCGGCGCTTCCGGAAGGAGCCATCGATCTGGTGACGCTCTTCGGCTGAAGCACCTTCCGTCGTCACTGGGCTGCCGCCGCGCGGTTCTTCGCCTCAGCCCTGATCGGGATTGCGAAACAATCGGTAGCTCGCCACTGCGGTCGCCAGGACCGGGCCATCGGGGCGGCGCGCGTGTAGCGCCATCGACGTGTGGGCGACCGTCTTGCCGAGGCGGTCGATGCTGGCGGTGGCAACCACGAGACCCTTTTCCACCGGCTCCAGGAACTGGCTCGCCAAGTTGATGGTCGCCATCCAGGACGGCCGCACCCGGACATAGACTTCCATGCCGCCGACCGTGTCCAACAGCGTCAGCGTCGCCCCGCCATGGGCGAGCCCGTAGTGGCTCGCGTGCCGATCGTCGATCTCGAGCCAGATCTGTACGTCGTCGCCGGCGAGATGCACCTCATAGCCGAGGGTGAGCTCGAAGCCGCCGGTGACGGTCCCCGCCGCGCTGCGCAGCGCGGCGAGCAGGTCCGCGGGATCCTCGGGAAGCGCGTCAGGCAGTATCGGCAAGGGCGTCTGCCGCGGTCACCGGCACCTCCAGCTTGTCGAGCATCTCCTTCGGCACGATCTGCCAGAAGAAGCCGCTCTCGGTGGCGAAGTCGCTCAAGAGCCGCGTCGCCAATGCCGATTGGGTCATGCTGACGTGCTCGGTGAGCAGGTCCTCCAGCAGCTTCGCATAGTGAGTGACCTCGATCCGCTGGCAGACGACCATCTCGTCGTTGAGGCGCAGCGCTTGGCGCTTGACCGGATCGTAGAGCTTGTTCTCCGGGTCGTAGATGAACGCCATGCCGCCGGACATGCCCGCCGCGAAGTTGTCGCCGGTCTCGCCGAGGATCACCGCGGTCCCACCGGTCATGTACTCGCAGCCATTGTCGCCGCAGCCCTCGATCACGGTGACAGCACCCGAGTTCCGCACCGCGAAGCGCTCGCCGGCCTGGCCCGCGGCGAACAGCTTGCCGGCCGTGGCGCCATAAAGACAGGTATTGCCGATGATGACGTTCTCGTTCGGGACGATCGGTGACGACACCATCGGGCGCACGCCGATCGTGCCGCCCGAAAGACCCTTGCCGACATAGTCGTTGGCGTCGCCAAAGAGCTCGATCGTGAGCCCCCGGACGGCGAAGGCGCCTAGCGACTGCCCGGCGGAGCCTCTGAGCCGCACCGTCAGATGGCCCGGCTTGAGGCGATGCATGCCCCACTTGCGCGTGATGTGGGCGGACATGCGCGTGCCAACCGCGCGGTCGACATTGCGGACGTTGTAGGCGAGCTGCATCTTCTCGCCGTCCTCGAGCATCGGGGCCGCGTCCTTGACCATGCGCGCGTCCAGCGTGTCGGGAACGGGATTGCGTCCGTCGATGGTGCAGTGCCTGGGATGGATGCTGTCGACCTGGCTCAGGATGGGGTTCAGGTCGAGGTCGTCCAGGTCCGCCGCACCACGGCTCACCTGCTTCAGGAGGTCGGTCCGTCCAATCGCATCGTCGAGGCTCCTCAGGCCCAGGGAGGCGAGGATCTCGCGGACCTCCTCGGCGATGAAGGTGAAGAGGTTGACCACCTTCTCCGGTGTGCCGGTGAAGTGGTCGCGGAGTTCCGGCCGCTGCGTGCAGACGCCGACCGGGCAGGTGTTGGAGTGACACTGCCGGACCATGATGCAGCCCATGGCGACCAGGCTAGCGGTACCCACGCCATACTCCTCGGCGCCGAGGAGTGCTGCGATGACGATGTCGCGACCGGTCTTGAGGCCACCGTCGGTGCGCAGCGTCACCCGGTGGCGCAGCTCGTTGAGCGTCAGGAGCTGATTGACCTCGGAGAGCCCCATTTCCCAAGGCGTTCCGGCAAACTTGATCGAGGTCTGGGGCGAGGCACCCGTGCCGCCATTGTGTCCCGAGACGAGGATGACGTCGGCCTTGGCCTTGGCGACGCCGGCAGCGATCGTTCCGATGCCGCTCTCCGAAACCAGCTTCACGCAGACCCGCGCGTCCGGATTGATCTGCTTGAGGTCGTAGATGAGCTGCGCCAGGTCCTCGATCGAATAGATGTCGTGGTGCGGCGGCGGCGAGATCAGCGTGACGCCGGGGGTGGCGTGACGCAGCCGGGCGATCTCGACGGTCACCTTGAAGCCCGGCAGCTGGCCGCCTTCGCCGGGCTTGGCGCCCTGCGCGACCTTGATCTCGATCTCTTTGCAGGCGTTGAGATACTCCGCAGTGACGCCGAAGCGGCCGGACGCGACCTGCTTGATCACCGAATTGGGGTTGTCGCCGTTCTCGCGCGGCTGGAAGCGCTCCTTCCCTTCGCCCCCTTCGCCGCTGTCGGCCTTGGCACCGATGCGGTTCATCGCGATCGATAGGGTCTCGTGCGCTTCCGGGCTCAGCGCGCCCAGCGACATGCCGGGCGTGACGAAACGCTTCCGGATCTCGGTGATGCTCTCCACCTGGTCGAGTGGCACACCGTCGCCAGGCCGCTTGAAGTCGAGAAGGTCCCGGATCGAGACCGGTTCCGCCGCATAGATCATCTCGGCGAATTGTCGATAGGCGGCGTAGGAGTTGTTGGCGACCGCCTTCTGCAGCTGGTGAATCGCTTGCGCTTCCAGCGCGTGCGTCTCACCGCCGCGACGATAGCGGTAGAAGCCGCCGATCGTGATCGGCCCGGAGCTGTCGAAGGCTTCTTCGTGGCGGCTGAGGATCCTCTGTGTGAGGCCGCGGAGCCCGATGCCGGAGATGCGGGTCGTGATGCCGGGGAAGTACTCGGCGCAGAGCGAGCGCGACAGCCCCACCGCCTCGAAGTTGTAGCCCCCGCGATAGGAGCTGATGATCGAGATTCCCATCTTCGACATGATCTTGAGGAGGCCTTGGCCCACCGCTTCCTTGTAGCGGGCCAAGCACGTATCGAGGTGGAGCCCAGGGAACAGGCCTCGACTGTGGCGGTCGGCGATGCTCGCCTCCGCCAGGTAGGGATTGACTGCGGTCACGCCGATGCCGATCAGCACGCCCACATAATGCACATCGAGACACTCGCCCGTGCGCACCGTAATCGAGCTGAAGCTCCTGAGCCTTTGGCGCACGAGATGACTGTGTACGGCACCGGCTGCGAGGATCATCGGCATGGGCGCGCGCTCCGCGCCGAGCCGGCGATCGCTAAGGACTAAATTCTCGCACCCACCGCGGACGGCATCTTCCGCTTCGCGCCGCAAGCGGTCGAGCTCATCTCTGAGCACCGTGGCGGAACCCGCGATTGGGAAGGTGCAGTCGAGCTCGGCACACCGGTCGCCGAAATACTCCCGCAGCAACTCGAGCTCTCGCGACAGGAGAAGCGGCGATTCCAACTCTAGGATCGCCGTCTGCTCCGGCGTCTCATCATAGATGTTGCCCAGATTACCGAAGCGGGTCTTCAAACTCATCACTCGCCATTCGCGCAACGGGTCGATCGGCGGGTTGGTAACCTGGCTGAACTGCTGACGGAAGAAGTGGTGCAAGCCACGGTACTTCGTCGACAACACAGCGAGCGGCGTGTCGTCACCCATGGAACCCACCGCTTCCTTGGCGTCCTGGACCATCGGCGCGAGGATGAGCTCTAGATCTTCGACGCTCCAATCGAAGAGCTTTTGCCGCTGACGCAGCTCATCCTTGTCCATCGACACGTCGACCTGCCGCGGTGCCTCGTCGGCCCGGTCCGGCCGCGCGATCCGCGCCACCCAAGTCGAGTAGGGCTTCTGGCTCGCCAGATGATCCTTCAAGGCGACGTCGCGATAGAAGGTGCCGGTCGCCATGTCGACGCCGATGCACTCGCCGGGCCCTACGCGTCCCTTCTCGACGATGCCGGCTTCTGCGAGCGGTACCATGCCGGTCTCCGAGCCGGCGACGAGCAGGCCGTCGGCGGTCCGCGCGTAGCGGAGCGGCCTGAGCCCGTTCCGGTCCATGCCCGCGATCACCCAACGTCCGTCCGTGGCGACGACGGCGGCTGGCCCGTCCCAGGGTTCCATGACGCAGTTGCAGTAGGCGAAAAGATCGCGGTGCGCCTCGGGCATCACGATCTTTCGCGACCAGGCAGGCGGGATGAGCAGAGTCTTCACAAGCGGCAGCGCGCGGCCGCCGCGGACCAGCGCCTCAAAGACCGCATCGAGCGCGGCGCTATCGGAGCTGCCCTTCTGGATGATCGGCTTCACCGCCTCGTTGTGATCGCCGAAGAGATCGCTCTCCATGCGCGTCTCGTGGCTCATCATCCAGTTGGTGTTGCCACGGATCGTATTGATCTCGCCGTTGTGCGCGAGGGTCCGAAAGGGCTGTGCCAACGGCCAGGACGGCCAGGTGTTGGTCGAGTAGCGCTGGTGGAAGACCGCGAAATTGGAGACGAAGCGCTCGTCCATGAGGTCTGGATAGAAGACGGACAGCTGTTCAGCCAGAAAGAGTCCCTTGTAGATCAGGGAGCGGCAGCTCAACGAGCAGATGTAGAACGAGGTAATGTTCTCTTCGAGGACGCGCTTCTCGATGCGCCGGCGAATGATGTAGAGTTCACGTTCGAAGACTTCGACGTCGCGCCCCGCCGGATTGCCGATCATGATCTGCTCGATCTCGGGACGCGTGGCGATCGCCTTCTCGCCGATCACCGAGATGTCGACCGGGACCTGGCGCCAGCCGAGGATCTGGTAGCCGAACGCTAGGATCTCCGTCTCGACGATCGTCCGGCAGGTTTCCTGCGAAGCGAAGTCCGTGCGCGGCAGGAAGACCATGCCGACGCCAATCGGCCCCTCGACGGCGCGCGAGCCCTTGAGCTGTGCCCGGAAGAAGTCCTGCGGGATGGCGAGGTGGATGCCCGCGCCGTCACCCGTCTTGCCGTCGGCGTCCACCGCGCCGCGGTGCCAGACCGCCTTGAGCGCGTCGATGCCGGCGACGACCACCTCGCGCCGCGCGCTGCCATCGACGGAAGCAACAAAGCCGACGCCGCAGGCGTCGCGCTCCTCCGCCGGATCGTAGGCGTGCGCGGCCCGGAGCCGGGCGACGTTGTCGGCGTGGCGGCGGCGCCGCGTCTCGATATCGGTCATGGGCGCGTTCCGCGGATCACGAGGCGAGCTGGAGCACATCGGGCGAGGTCACCTCTGCCTTATCCTTGGCCTTGAGGTAGCGGTGGATGCCGTTGGCGGCGTCGCGGCCGTCGCGGACGCCCCAGACGACGAGCGACGCGCCGCGGACGATGTCGCCCCCGGCAAAGACGCCCGGGAGCGCCGTCATCATCGACTTCCAGTCGATCTTGATGGTGCCCCAGCGCGTGACCGGGAGTTCGTCGGCGCCGAACAGCGTCGGCAGGTCCTCGGGGTCGAAGCCGAGCGCTTCAATGACCAGGTCGGCGTCGAGCACGTAGCTCGATCCGGGCATCGGCTCGGGCATCTGGCGTCCCGTCGTGTCCGGTGCGCCGAGCCGCATCCGGCAGGCGCGAACCGCAGTCACCCGGCCGTCGCCGTGAAACGCTTCCGGCGCCGACAGCCAGACGAACTCGACGCCCTCTTCCTTGGCGTTGGCAACCTCGCGGGCCGAACCCGGCATGTTGCCCTCGTCGCGTCGATAGAGACAGCGCACCGACCGCGCTCCCTGCCGCACGGCCGTGCGCACGCAGTCCATGGCGGTGTCGCCGCCACCGATCACGACCACGTTCTTTCCCGTTGCGTCGAGGCGTCCACTGGCGAAATCGGGGACGTCGTCGCCTAAGCCCTTGCGGTTGGACGCCGTCAGGTAGTCGAGGGCGGCGACGACGCCATCCTGGCCCACGCCCGGCGCCTCGATCGCCCGTGCCTTGTAGACACCGGTGGCGATGAACACTGCATCATGGCGTTGGCGCAGCTTCTCCAGCGTTGCGTCTCGACCGACCTCGAAGTTGAGCCGGAACGTGACGCCGCTTTCCTCCAAGAGGTGGTGCCGCCGCTCGACGATCGGCTTTTCGAGCTTGAAGCCGGGGATGCCGTAGATCATCAGCCCGCCGACGCGGTCATAACGATCGTACACGGTCACCTGGTAGCCGCGCTTTCTCAACTCGTCGGCACAGGCGAGGCCGGCTGGCCCGGCGCCGATCACGCCAACGCTCTGGGCGCGTTCGCGGGTCGGGCGCACCGGCTTCACCCAGCCCATGTCGAAGGCGGTGTCGGTGATGTGCTTCTCGACGGCGCCAATCGTCACCGTTCCATGTCCGGACTGCTCGATGACGCAATTGCCTTCGCAGAGCCGATCCTGCGGGCAGATGCGGCCGCAGATCTCCGGGAAGTTGTTGGTCGCCGAGGACAGCTCGTAGGCCTCCTCCAGGCGATCTTCGGCGGTCAGCTTCAGCCAGTCGGGGATGTTGTTGTGCAACGGGCAATGCACCTGGCAGAACGGCACGCCGCACTGCTCGCAGCGCGCCGCCTGCTCCGCGGCGCCGGGCTTCGCGTAGCGGCCGTAGATCTCGTCGAAATCGTGGGCGCGCGCCTCCGCCGGGCGCTTTTCTGGCATCGCCTGGGGAGTAGAGACGAACTGCATCATCTTGGAGGACATGGCGCACTCCTCGCGGGGGGCGATCGACGATGGAAGGCTGGCGACGCTGTTGGCCGGTAGCCGTCATACCCGGCGGCTTTGGGCCTTGGTTCGACGAGCGCTGCTCGGAATAAGCCGCTATATAGCGGCGGCTCCGTGGGCCGTCCAGCAGCTTTCCCGACGATAGTCCTGATATGGGACTGTCTGACGCTGAGCGGCAGCGCAAAGCAGTTGACGCGCGCACCATTTGCTCGCGCCGCCGTTGAATCGCCATTGGACGAGACGCCCATGGACCTGCTTCAGCTCTTCGTGCTCGCGGTCGTGCAAGGCGTCACCGAGTTCCTCCCGATCAGCTCGTCGGGCCACCTCATCCTGGTGCCACTGCTGACCGAATGGCCCGACCAGGGCCTGCCGATCGACGTCGCGGTGCATGTCGGCTCGCTGGGCGCGGTGGTCGCCTATCTTGGGGCCGACCTGCGCGGCATGGCGGCGAGCGTCGTCGATCGCGGGACACCTGGCATCATGGCGCACCCGACACGCCGGCTCATCGTCCTCGTGGCGATCGGGACGGTACCTGTCGTGCTGGTGGGTTTCGCCGTCAGCGATCACCTGGACCTGCTCCGGCGTCTCGACGTCATCGGCTGGGCCATGCTCGTGTTCGGCATCGTGCTCTATCTGGCGGACCAGTACCGTCCCAACCGCGATCGGCTGGCAAGCATGGGACCGGGCGGTGCCCTCGCCATTGGCTGCGCGCAGATCCTGGCACTCGTTCCCGGCACGAGCCGTGCCGGCATCACCATGACGGCGGCGCGTCTGCTGGGCTACGAGCGCACCGAGGCGGCGCGCTTCTCGATGCTGTTGTCGATCCCGACGATCACCGCCGCAGGCCTCCTGTTGACGCTCGAGCTCGTCCGGCGGGATGAGCTGGCGCTCACCAAGGACGCGCTCATCGGCGCCGTGCTCGCCTTCGTCTCGGCCTTCATCGCGATCGTCTTGATGATGCGGTGGCTGCGCCGCGCGAGCTTCACCCCGTTCGTCATCTACCGCGTGGTCTTCGGGATAGGGCTCCTCGTCCTCGCCTATGGCTGACCGAACGACCGCTCGTCAGATCTCGCGCGGAACGCGGCGCGCGTACCGGTGGACGTAGCTCGGCACGATCATCTCAAGCGGCGTGGGGTCGATTCCGAGATCGGCGAACGTGCTAGCACCAGCGCTCACGACGTTGTCGTGTCCGAGCAGCGTGATCTGGTCGCGCGTCAGCGGCGGGTTGGGCAGGAACTCCATGAACCACGCCTGCATGCGCGCGACGCTGCCCGGCAGGCTCACCAGTGCCCGATGCCGGCCCAGTGTCTCCAGCAGGTACTCCAGAAGCTCCTTGAACGTCAGCACCTCCGGGCCGCCCAGCTCGAAGGTGCGACCACGCAGGCGCTCTTCCAGCAAGCCGAGCACGACCGCCTGCGCCACGTCGTCGACATAGACCGGCTGGAAGCGCGTCTTGCCGCCATTGATGAGCGGCAGGAACGGGCTCAGTTGCGCCATGGCGCCGAAGCGGTTGAAGAAGTCATCCTCGGGGCCGAACACCACGCTCGGCCTGAGGATCACGGCGTCCGGCAACACCTCGCGGACCGCGGCCTCGCCGGCGGCTTTGGTGCGGGCGTAGTCAGCGTCGCTCTCCGGATCGGCGCCAATCGCCGACATTTGAACCAGCTGCTCGACACCTGCAGCCCGCGCCGCTTCGGCGATGCGGCCGGGCGCTTCGGCCTGCAAGGGCCCGAACCGTTGACGGCCGAACTCGAAGAGAATGCCAATGAGGTTGACGACGTAGGTCGATCCCTCGACGAACCGCGAGAGGTCGTCGGTGCGCAAGACGTCGCCGCGCTCGAGCGTGATCTGCCCGACCTCGCCCATGGGCTTCAGGTGCATGGCCTTGTGGGGGTGGCGGCAGATAACGCGCACCCTGGCCCCGGCGGCGGCGAGCCGGCGCACCACATAGCGCCCCAGGAAGCCCGAGCCCCCGAAGACGGTGACGACGGCGTTGCGCATGGTTCCTCCCGTGCGATCGCGGGCCGCGATCGGCTGCCAACATAGGCGGCCTCAGGCGTGTCTCCAAGCCGTCGGACCCGTGCCCACGCGAGCCTTGACGGCATGCGCCCTCGCGCTTAAGCCCACGGCCTCGCCGTGCCCAGGTGGCGGAATTGGTAGACGCGCAGGTTTCAGGTACCTGTCCTCGCAAGGGGGTGGAGGTTCGAGTCCTCTCCTGGGCACCATCGCTCCGGTAACCCGTTGAGCAGCCGCAAGCCTTTGAGCTAAAGCGGCTTTGCCCCGCCGAAGTGGTACACACGGGTGAGGCACGTGGTACTTCGAGTGGTTCGTCCGATGAGGCGTTCCGGGTTGACGTTCCCGCAGTTCCGCCAGCGCATGCCCAAGGAAGTCCTCCCGAAGGTGCGGGGAGGACCTTCTACATTCCTGTCGGTGATAACACTGTCCGGAAGCACATCGGCGAGAAAATCAAGGAAATCAGGTTCTCGCTACGTACCCGTGACCAGAACGAAGCAGACGTTGAGCGGGTGTCTGGTAAGATGGCCGATTACCTGCTTGCTCCGCACTGCCTCGAGGTCGACGAATACGGCCGTCAACGCCTGACGCATAGGTGTTGTCAGGCGGTCGTCTGGGGAGACCAGCGGCTCGCGAGAAATACCGCAAGGGATTACTCCCCGGACGCCCTCCTCGCCACCTTCCCCCCGTCGTCCCTTCTTGAGAAGGGGAAGGGCGCCAATAGCGGGAGTGGCAGGACGCAACCCCGGAGGTCTCTCTGGGGAGCCTCGTAGAAGGCTGGTGGGCTTTGCCCCAGGGCCGAGTGCGGCAATCCCCACGACGATGCCATGATGGAGAGCCTTACTACGACGGTGAACGACAAAGGCGTCTAGCCGCTCGGCTTCGACACCGAGGACGATGTGGCCGCGCATCTTCCCCGTCTAATCGTCGCCTGATCCCGAGGGGCGCACGCCAACCGTTGTGCGATCCGTTGCACTCTCTGCTTCTGCATGCGTTTCATACACTCAATTGCTTCTGCAGGCGATCCGCGTACCAACGCGCACCCCGGGTCATATGAGAGCGGACGGCTTCCACAAGCTGGGCTGTGTCGCTAGTGCGCAGCGCTGCGATGATCGTCAAATGGTCGTGTTCGACGTCTTTGAGGTGCTTTTCGTCCATTTGAACTGAATAGCGCGCCTGTAACCCCCGGCTCGACATCAAATCGGCTACATCCGCCAAATGACGATTTCCACAATTGTTGTTCAACGTTGCATGAAAAAGTAGATCGAGGCGAAATATTTCGCTGTATCGAAGATGTTTGGTGGCGGTCGAATGCGCATCCTGAATGCTCTCAAGCTCGTCAAGGGCTGCAGCGTCTAGGGGAAGGGGCATCCAGCGCGCCGCAAGGCACTCCAGCTCTATCCGCACATCGTAGATCTTGGTGATTTCCTCAGGCGAAAGCTCGGCTACCGACGCGCCCTTATGCGGTCGGTGAACAATAACACCAAGTTGTGTGAGCAGGCTCAGTGCTTCGCGCACCGCGGGGCGATGGCTATCGAACCGATCGACCAGTTCCGCTTCGACGAGGCGTTCGCGCGGTTGCAGGCGACCGACGGCGATGTCGGCCCGCAGCGTTTCAAAGATATGCCGCGCCGTGGCGGATACGCGTTGCTGTCCTAAGGTCATTCCGGCCCGCCTCCTGCAGGATGGATTTGCGCGCGGTCCGGCCTCCTCAAAAGCGATAGCCATGGCAAGCCATCCGCTCGGTTCCAACGCTGAGCGTCAAGGCCGCAGCCCGGGATACCACAACGTCGGCGACGTTCCTGGTCTTCCCAGATCCCGGCAGCCGTTGTTCGCATGCAACGATGGTCACGGACCTTCCAGCTAGTGATTCGAAGCCGACGCTTGTGGGCACCGGCCTCCTCGTATGGTGGACCAATTCTCAGTGACACTCCAATGGCTTGCGGCTCGTGCCGATGTGCGTGGCCGGACGAGGCGGTCTCGGTTGGTCCACGCGCCTAGCTGTCCGCCGAAACGGAAGGCAACACCGAGCGGCAAGACCGGTCTCGACAAATTGTTTGACAATTTTGCATAACATGTCAAGTTTGGCAGTGAACATAATAATATGGGAGGCCATTGGGATGAATCTGCACAAACGCCGGTTCTTGCAGTTGAGCACATCGGCCATGGGGTTGGCCGCCATGGGGCGACCGACCTTCGCGGGCGCCTTGCCCTACGGGCTCCTGGAGAGCAAGCCCTACGCTGGCACGACACTCAATATCGTGTGCAACGTTACACCCCAATTTGAAGGGCTGATGCTGCGCGCCGACCAATTCACCGAAATGACCGGCATCGAAACGGAATGGACCTTTATCCCGTTCGGCTCGCTGCAGGAGAAGATCAACGCCGAAGGCATTGCGGCAAACGGAACGTTCGACGTTGTCAACTACCTTGATAGTTGGGGGCCGCCGAACGAGCACTGGCTGATGCGTCTGGACGACGTGATGGCGCGCGACGGGATTTCGATGGATCGATATCCGACGGCTTTCGCCCGTTCGGCCCAGTATGAGGGCGAAACACTGGGCTTCCCGCTGCGGGCGCACGCCCAATTGATGTTCTATCGGAAGGACATCGTTCCTGAGCCACCGCAAAGCTGGGAAGAGCTGATTGAGATCGGCAAAGGTCTGAAAGAGACCAACCCGGACATCTCGCCGCTTGCGCTGTACTACAACAATGACGGCAACCGGCAGAACTTGTTTATATGGATCAACTTCCTATGGGCGGCTGGTGCCGACATCTTCAATGACGACTGGAGCGCTGCCTGGGCGACGGAGGACGGTATTCAAGCAACACAGGATTACATCGCGCTCCACACGGTGCACGAAGTGACCAATCCCAGCAGCTTGGCTTTCGTCGAACAGGATGCCCGGCAATCGTTCATGCAGGGCAATTCGGCGATGATCCCGGTCTGGTGGTGGTCATACTCGGGTTTTCACAACCCAGAGATCTCGACCCTGAGCAAAGAGCAGGTCGCCTTCAGCGGAATGCCCTCTTATCGGGGCAACAAGAAAACCTACGCAATTTCGATGCCTTTCTCGATTAGCAAGTACTCAAGAAATCCGGAAGCCGCGTGGGAATTTATGAAATGGTTGTCGAATCCGGATCTGGAAAAAGCCAATGCGACTGAACGCGAGGTCAAAGGCAGACAGATCATCAACAATGTGGTCACGCACATCTCCTCATTGAAAGACGCGGAGGTGAACGCAGCCAATGACTACATCCAGGAGGCGGCTTGGGACTCGCTGAAGGACTCCGACATCATGCCGCAAATCCCAGAATGGCCTGAGGTTGGCGATATCCTGTCGGCGGCCATTGCCGATGCCGCGGCGGGCGGCAATGTCCCCGAATTGATGACGGCGGCCGCCGAACAGTCCAACCGCGTGCTCAGGCGCGCCGGACGCATTCAATAGCTCTGTCCCTGGAGGCGCGGGCGGGCTTCGGCCCGTTCTCGCACCGCTCGCATGCGCGATAACACACTGAAATATCTGCTGGTTTTGCCGGCTGTGGTGGTTGTCTTCGCCACTGCGATCTGGCCGTTGATGGAGTCGCTGCGACTATCGTTCACGATCGGACGACTGAATCGCCCCGGGTCGCTCGACCAGTATCTGGGCTGGGAGAATTACACTTGGGCGTTCTTCGACGAGCCGGCGTTCTGGAACGCGGTTTGGGTGACCGCCGTCTACACGCTCCTCACCGTGGCGCTGACCACGCTGCTGGCAATGGGCTTGGCCATGCTACTCGCGCCAGGCGGAAGGCTGCGTTCTGGCGTGCAGACATTGCTGATCCTCCCCTTCGCCATGAGCCCGGCGCTGATCGGTGTGTCGTTCCGCTTCATGTTCAACCCCGAATTCGGTTTGTTTGATGCGTTCTTCGGCTTGGTGCTTCCGCCACTGGCTGGGATTTCGTGGCTCGCCGATCCGGTCCTGGCCTTTGCGGTCTGTGTCATGGCCGACATATGGGGCTGGGTCCCTTTTCTGACGCTGGTGCTGATCGGCGGCCTGGCCTCCGTCCCACGCGATACGATCGAGGCGGCGCAGGTCGACGGCGCATCTTCCTGGCGCGTCTTCCGTGACGTCACGTTGCCCCAATTGGCGCCGGTCCTGGCGGTAGTGATCATCCTCAAGTCGATCTTCAGCTTGAAAACCTTCGACCAGATTTTCATGCTGACCAATGGCGGGCCGGGCACGGCGACGCAGACGCTCAGCCACTACATCTACTTCAACGGCATGAAGTACGGCCAGATTGGCTATGCCGCTTCAGTCGCTTGGCTCATGGTGATACCGATGATTTTTCTCACATATGCCTATGCCAGATACGTCTTTCGGAAAAATTGAAGAAATGAACGGAAAACAGCAAAAAGATCTATGGCAAGCCGTGCAGATTGGTCTAATTATGGTTGCAATTTTCATAATCATGGCACCTATTGTTTGGATTTTTCTCGCTGCATTCAAATCACATGTGGACGTATATCAGCTTAAACTGTTCTTCAGGCCGACGCTCTCGAATTTCGAGACGGTTTTTCAAGAACCGTTCAATCTCGGCTCTAAGTTGTTCAATTCCTCTTTCGTCGCATTTGTGACCGTCGCACTGGCGATCCCCATCGCGACTATGGCCGCCTATTCCTTCAGCCGTTTCCGGCTGTTTGGCGAAAACGCGATGCTGGTGACCATCCTGGCGACGCAGTTCGTGCCGGCGGTGGTCATTATTCTGCCCTTCTTCGTCATGTTCCGCGATCTGGGCCTGCTGGATACCCGGGTCGGACTGATCTTGGTCAACCTGGCCATCGTCATGCCCTTTGCGATTTGGATGATCAAAGGCTTTATCGACGGCATCCCCGTGGAGACCGAAGAGGCCGCCATGGTGGACGGGTCGTCGCGGCTTCAAGTCATCCGCAATATCGTGCTGCCGATGGCGGCGCCGGGACTCCTGACCGCCGGGATCTTCTGTTTCATCATTGCTTGGAACGAGTTCCTCTTCGCGCTGATCCTTACCAACAAGCATGCGCTCACCCTCCCGGTCGGGCTTGCCCTGTTCAAGGCGGAGGAAGGCGATTTGTGGAACCTGCTCAGTGCGGCCGGCATCATCATCATGGTTCCCATGTTCGTTATGGCCCTGGCGATCCGCAAGTACTTCGTACAAGGCCTGACCATGGGAGCAGTTCGCTGATGGCCGAGGTTCGCCTGAAAAAGCTCACCAAACGATGGGGCGATGTTGTCGGTGTCGACAATCAGTCATTGCAGATCAAAGATAAAGAGTTCCTTGTTCTACTCGGACCTTCCGGCTGCGGCAAGACGACAACGATGCGGATGATTGCCGGGTTGGAAAACCCGTCATCGGGTGAAGTCTGGATCGGCGATCGCATGGTCAACGACGATCTGCCCAAAGATCGTGATGTCGCAATGGTGTTCCAAAATTACGGGCTTTACCCGCACATGACGATTTTCGACAACATCGCTTATCCGCTTAAAGTGCGCGGCACACCGAAAAACGAGATCGCACCGCGCGTCAAGCGAGCGGCCGAAAAAGTAGAACTGACCCCGTTCTTGGAGCGCAAACCGAAAGCGCTATCCGGCGGGCAGCGCCAGAGGGTTGCTTTGGCCCGCGCGATCGTGCGCACGCCCAAAGTCTTCCTGATGGACGAGCCGCTGTCGAACCTCGACGCCAAGCTACGCGTCACGATGCGCAGCGAACTCAAGCATCTCAGCAAGCAGCTGCAGGTCACCACCGTTTACGTCACCCATGACCAGATCGAAGCGATGACGCTCGCAGATCGCGTAGCGGTCATGAAGCATGGGGTCATCCAGCAGCTCGGTACGCCCGACGAGATCTACAACGATCCTGTCAACCTGTTCGTCGCCGCGTTCATCGGCTCGCCGACGATGAATCTCATCACCGGTTCCGTCAGCAACGGCATGTTCGTGACGACCGGTGGCAAGGACCTGGTCCAGATCCGTGCGCCGGATCAGAGCGCGGCCGTTCTCGGCGTTCGCGCGGACGACATCGCCATCCACGACCCCGGGGAGGGCAGCATCGATGTGACCATCTACGCCTTCGAGAATACCGGCGATAGCTCCCTGCTCACGGTGCAGTGGGGGAAGCAGCGGGTGATCGCTCGCGGTGACCGACATCTGCGCAAGGATCAGGATGACATCGTGGGGATCACGCTCAACCCCAACCACCTTTACCTGTTCGAGCCGCAGAGTGGCGCGCGGATCAAGACCTGATCCGCACACGCGTCGCCTGCCGGCGCACCCGCTTTGCGCTACGCCCGGGCCGAACCATGAAACAGGACAAGGTCGATGACCGATCGTATCGTACCGAGTTTTTCCCGGAACATGCGCATACTGGGCCATTGTGATCAGGGCGGACGCGCCGACGGTATCCAGATCATGGTTTCGGCCGGGTTCGCCTATGTGGGGCATGTGTTCAACAACGGTTTTTCGGTCATGGACGTCCGCGATCCGAAGAACCCGACGTTCGTCAAGCATATCCCTCAGCCTGCGGGCACTTGGAGCCAGCATCTTCAGACCCACGGCGACGTTCTGATCGTCAACAACATGCGTGATATGTTGCAGGCGGCGAACATCGCGGCAGGTGATTACTACCGGGGATCAATTGGCGAAAAGATCGCACTGGACGCGCCCGAGCAAGGCTATGCGGCGGGGCTGCGCGTCTACGACATCTACGACCGCGCCAACCCCCGCGAAATCGCGTTTCTTGAGGTCCCCGGACTCGGCGTGCACCGCGTGTTCTGGGATGGCGGCGACTGGGCGTATATCTCGGCGCTGCCGCCGGGCTTCACCGACGACATCTTCATGATCGTTGACTTCCACAATCCCGAGAAGCCGGAGGTGGTTAGCAAGCTCTGGCTTCAGGGCATGAATGCCGGGGCCGGCGAGGCTCCTTGCTGGGATCCCAAGTATCGCTATGCGCTGCACCATGCGATCGTGAAGGGCGACCTGGCCTGCGGCGCGTGGCGCGATGGCGGCGTGACCGTCATGGACGTCGCCGACCGCTTCCACCCCAAGCTGCTCGCCCATGACAACCCGTGCCCGCCTTTTGCCGGTGGCACCCACAACACGCTGCCTCTTCCTGATCGCAACCTCTTGTTCGTGGTCGAGGAGGCGGTGTTCGACAACTGCGAAGACGGAATGAAGCGCAACTGGGTCTATGACATCAGTGTACCGGCCAACCCAATAACCATCGCGACGACACCGATACCGGATGATGCTGACTACAAGAACAAGGGTGGTCAGTTCGGTCCTCACAACGTCCACGAAAACCGCAGCGAGGGCTTTCAGAGCGAGGACGTCGTGTTCGTCAGCTACCAGAACGCGGGGCTGCGTGTTTACGACATCTCGGACCCCTTCCGGCCGAAAGAGACGGCTGCCTGCGTGCCGCCGGCGCCGGAAAAGCTCATGGACTACCGACCGAACCGCCCGTTGGTGGTCGACACAACCGACGTGTACGTGGACAGGCAGGGGCTGATCTACACCACCGACATGAACGCCGGCCTGTTCATCATGGAGATGGATGGGTCGTGATGCCGAAAGTACTCGTCGCGGGGCAAATCCATCCCGACGGCATGGCGATCCTGAGTGCCGAGCCGGGGCTCGAGATCGAGGTCTTCGCCGATCCCGGAGAGACCTTGCCAATGGAGAGTCTGGCGTCGGCGGACGCGCTGCTGATCCGTTACGGCGTTGTGACCGCAGATCAGGCGACGCAGATGCCGAACCTGCGCATCGTCTCTCGCCACGGCGTCGGCTGTGACAACCTGCCGGCCGCCGAGCTCGGCGCGCGCGGCGTGCCGGTCACGACCGTCGGGCCGGTGAATGCGGTGTCGGTAGCCGAGCATGTTTTCGCCATGCTGCTGGCGCTGGCCAAGAAAGTGATCGCCGGTGACGCCGCCGTGCGCAGCGGCCACTGGCACCGCCGAGACACGGTCGAACTCGGTGAGCTGGCCGGAAAGCGGCTCTTGATCATGGGCTTTGGCCGGATTGGGCGCGAAGTGGCGCGGCGGGCGGCAGCGTTCGACATGTCGGTCTGTGCCTTCGATCCGTTCGTCGAACCAGATACGGTCAGGAAGGCGGGTTGTGAGCCGCTGGCCGACTGGGAGGCGATGCTCGCCGACGTGGATGTGCTGAGCCTACATCTGCCGGCTACGCCGCAGACGGTGGGACTGATCGGCGCGGCCGAGCTCGCGCGGATGAAGCCGACAGTGCTGCTGATCAACACCGCACGCGGCGGCCTTGTCGACGAAGAGGCGCTTTGTGAGGCGCTCGCGGGGCGCCTGGCTTCCGGCGGCGCGGGGCTGGATTGTTTCGCTTCGGAACCACCGAGTGAGGATCTGCGGCTCTTGAGCTTGCCCAACGTGGTGTTGAGCCCGCATTCGGCGGCGCTCAGCACCGAGGCAAGGCGCGCGATGGGCGTGGTCGCCGCGCGCAACGTTGTCGCCGGGCTGATGGGTAAGTTGGACCCGGAGCTGATCTTCAATGCCGACGCGCTGAGAGAGGCCGGGTATGGCCTATGAGATCCCCACCGAAGGGCGCATACCGTTTTTGGATACGGTGATCCCTATCCACTGGGAGAACCATGCTGCGCTGATGTTTGTCGTCTGGTTCGTTTTGGTCCCGGCAGCGGTAATGATGCTGCGCTTTGGCAAGATCGAGCCGCAGCTTTACGGCATTCCGCGCGGTACGCCGAAGCTTGGGCGAGGCGAGTTGTGCTGGACGCTGCATTTCGTCCTGCTCTACATCGCAATATCGGCCTCCGTCGCCGGTGCGCTGCTCGTCACGATCTTGAGCGGCGGGTTCTCCGGCACGCTGCACGCGTGGTTTGGCAGCGCGACGGTTGTCCTTGGGGCACTGCAGGTCATTTCCGGCTGGCTCCGTGGTAGCCATGGCGGCCGCAAGGCTGAGCACGCTGACCCGGAGGACCGTTCGACGTGGGGCGGCGACCATTTCGACATGTCGCCGCGGCGGCGGTGGTTCGAGGCGTACCACAAGACGGCCGGGTACTTTGCGATGGCGATGGCCGTCGCAGCGGTGACGACCGGCCTGGCGCAGTATTGGATACCGTGGGTTGCTTGGGCGTTGTTCGTCGTCATTCTGGCGGGGCTGCTCTTGGCCGTGTATCTCGAAGGAACCGGCAGGAATCACGATACCTACCACTCGGTGTACGGTTTCCATCCAGAACACCCGTTCAATAGGCGCCGGCTGAAAGACGCTGTGGCAGCGCTAAACGAGAAGCCTTAGCGGGCGCACCTCAAACCTCGCGCGTTTCGGCAGCGGTGCGCTGGAACGCGTGGCGCCTTCTGCTGGGAGTCGTCTCTCGGAGAGGGGCGAAGCGTGGCGGACCGGTCTCCAGGATCGTGGCAGGCGGGTGGGCGATCCTTGAAGTCTCGGTAAGGGGCCGGCACCTGCCTTCGCGCTGGATGGGCAACGCCCTCCGAAGCCACGGCCGAACCGGCGGCAGAGTCCACGTCACCATCTCCAGGTCGGGCCCGCCGGATCGTCGGTCGCGGTGATGCGATAGAGGCCGGCCTCGCCGCTCACTGATGGCTCCAGCGCGTGGCGCTCGCCCGGCTTGAGAAGCACGGTGTCGCCGGGATTCAGCACAGTCTCGTCGCCCTCCCAGCGCAGCTTCCAATGACCTTGAACCGGTACGAGAACCGTGTCCTTGGTGCGGGCCGCCATCTCGTCGGCGACCGAGCCACGGGTCAGGAACTCCACCTCGAAGCCCGGACGGTCCTTGAGCAGGCCGGCCTCGCCGATGACCTTCGCCGGCTTTCCCTTGGCTAGCGCCATCAGATCCCATTTCCGAGCGACATAGTCGCGAACGACGTGCTCGACTGGGACCTCCGGGTAGCCCTGGAGCTGGTCCTCGGTGAGCAGTGGCATCGGCTCGACGCCTTGGGGCAGGCTCTCCCCCTCCGTGGTCCGGTAGAGCCGCCCGTTGTTGGCGAGGATAAGGCCATGCCCCTTGGCATCCTCGATGACCTGTGGTGCCCAGGTGACGCCGCCGCCGGCGTCGTCGCCTCCGAGAATCGACATGAGCATGCCGTAGTCCGTGCCGATGTTCTCGAAGCCGCGGAAGATGCCGGTTGGAATGTTGAAGATATCGCCCTCTTCGGCTACGAGCTCACCCGCCGATCCCCAAAGGCCCCAGAAAAAGCGCCAGCGCCCCTTGAGCACGAAGAACACCTCGGCGGTCTCGTGGCTGTGCAGCGAGTTACGACAGCGGGGCGGCTGGCCGGCCGCGCCGATGTTGAAGCCCGGCGCGTCCTTGATGTGGACGTGCTGGTCTGGGCTCTCCGATACACCTCCACCGATGATGGTGAAGTTCTCTTTCTGGTCGCTGCCCGGCGTGTGGGCGTCGATGAAGGCGGTCCGGCAAGGAACCAGTTCGCCGTAGCGAACGAGGCGGGAGCGGATGCCATCATCGGTCATCTCTCAGTCTCTTTAGGCCACGCGCGCTCGGCTCGATGGGAATGTCTGTTCATCAGTTCTTCCACGCGTCCGGAACCTTGGCCGAGCTGCGTAGGATCAGCGGGCCATCGATATGGATGCGGCGGGCGGACCGTTCGGATTGCTCGATCTGGTCGATGAGGATCGTCACCGTCTCATCCACCATGGTGACGATCCGCTGTCGAACGGTCGTGAGATCGTAGGCCGCCCACGAGGCCAGCGGTACATCATCGTAGCCGACTAGCGACACGTCGTTCGGGAGCCGAAGGTCGAGCTCGTAGCGCAGAACATCCATGACCGCGAAGGCCATGTGATCGTTCGCCACGAACACCGAATCGGGCCGCTCGTGCGGCGGAACCGCGAACAACCGACGTGCCGCCTCCTGCGCCGTCTTGAAATCGTAATTGCCGACTTCCCGGGCGAAGAGCGACACACCAGCGGCGTTCAAACCTTCGCGGAAGCCCTTTTCGCGGTCGCGTTGGGTCGAAGCCTCTTCCCAACCGGCGATGTAGCCGGGCCTCGTCATGCCGGCGCGAACGAAAAGCTCGGCGACCTTGCGCCCACCGGCCCGGTTATCGGACGTGACGGACGAGATGTCGCTTCGGTCCTGGCCACGGTTGAAGAGTACGACCGGCACATCGGCCAGCTTGCACTGCTCGGCGAGTTTGGAGCTCAGTTCGACGGACGCGAGGATGATTCCGTCGACTTGATAGTCGAGGATTTCTTCCATTACTGTGTCGACGTTTCCGGCCGTCTGCGATGCCATGAACATCATCACATGATAGCCGCGCGTCTGCAGTGCGATAGACAGCTTCTCGAATGCTTCATTGTAGAAGTAATTCTCAAGGTAAGCCACCACGAGACCGATGATCCTGCTGTCGCCGGACTTCATCGCCCGCGCGAGCACGTTGGGCCGGTAACCGAGCTCGGCGGCAGCCCAGCGCACCTTCGCGTCCATTTCACGCGATACGGCCGCGCCATTGCCGAAGACGCGGCTGACGGCGGATTGAGACACGCCGGCGCGTTCGGCGACCTCGCGCGACGTGGCCTTCTTGCCCATCAGTCGGCTGTCCACCCCCCGTCGAGAAGCATCGCGCTTCCGGTGACGAGAGCCGAAGCGGGTGACGCGAGATAGACCACGGCACCCATGACGTCCTCGACCTCGCCGGGACGGCCGATCTTGATCCTTTCGGCGATCCAGCGGGCCCGCACTGGGTCGTCGAAGGTCGCCTGCGTGAGCGGCGTGCGAATGAAGGTGGGGCAGATCGTATTGATCCTTATACCTTTCGGCCCCCACTCGATCGCCATGGATTTGACCATGCCTTCGAGCCCGTGTTTCGTGGCGCAGTAGAGGGCGCGGTCGATCCCGCCGACATGGCCCATCTGGCTTGAGATGTGAACGATCGAGCCCGATATACCGGCGGACATCATACGGCCGGCCGCGATCGTCGAGAGGAAGTAGGCTGCGCGCAGGTTGACGCCGACCACGGCATCGAAATCCTCTGGCGTCGTCGTCAAGGCGGGCCCGTGGCGCGCAAGTCCGGCGGAGTTGACGACGACGTCGAACGCCTCGGCGGCGCTCAGAACGCGGGAGAGGGCAGCGAGATCGGTCACGTCGACCGCGAGAGCCTCGGCGCGCCATCCTTCCGCGATGATGGCCCTAGCCGTTTGATCGAGACGGTCCGCGCCCCGCGCGACGCAGACCACATTTGCCCCCGCCTCGGCTAGCGCCACCGCACAGGCTCGGCCGATACCGGACGAGGCACCGGTCACCAGTGCGCGCCGTCCGTCGAGCCTCATCGACGGGGTACGGGGCAAAGTCATGGGGCCGGGGGCCCGACGACCCGGCGAACATCGAGCGTCAATCGACGTGCCGGTGGCGCGTCGACGAAGGCCTCGTACGCAGGCCCTCGCCGAACTATGATCTTCATTCGGCGGCCTCGCGGTAGGGCGCGCCCGTGCCGTAGGGGACGTTGACGCCCCCGTAACGGCGGACGCGGAGGTTGCACTGCTCGGCGTGGCCGACGAAGCCCTCGAGCACGCACAGGCGCGACCCATACTCACCGATCATCGCCGCGGCCTCGTCGGTCAGGATCTTCTGGTAGCTGTGGGTCTTGAGGAACTTCCCGACCCACAGCCCACCAGTGTAGCGGCCCGCCTTCTTCGTCGGCAGCGTGTGATTGGTGCCAATGACCTTGTCGCCATTGGCGACGTTGGTGCGCGGCCCGAGGAACAGGGCACCGTAGCAGACCATGTTGTCGAGGTACCAGTCGTCGCGGTCGGTCATCACTTGCACATGTTCGGACGCGTAGTCATTGGCGACCGCCAGCATCTCCTCGTGCGACTCGCACAGAATGGCCTCGCCATAGGCCTCCCAGCTCGCCCGAGCGGTCTGCGCCGTGGGCAGAATCTGCAGGAGGCGATCGATCTCGGAGAGCGTGTCCTCGGCAAGCCTGCGGCAGTTGGTGATCAGCACCGCGGGAGAGTCGTAGCCGTGCTCGGCCTGACCAAGGAGGTCGGTCGCGCACATCTCGCCGTCGACGGTGTCGTCGGCGATGACCATGGTTTCAGTCGGTCCGGCGAACAGGTCGATGCCCACCCGGCCGAAGAGTTGCCGTTTCGCTTCGGCGACGAAGGCGTTGCCGGGGCCGACCAGCAGGTGCACCGGATCGATCGTCTCGGTGCCGAGGGCCATGGCGCCGACAGCCTGGATACCACCGAGCACGTAGATCTCATGTGCGCCGCCCATCTCCATCGCGGCGATCACGGCAGGGTTTGGCTGCCCCTGGAAGGGCGGCGTCGCGGCGGCGATCCGCGGGACGCCCGCGACCGAGGCGGTGAGAACCGACATGTGGGCTGAGGCCACCATCGGGAACTTGCCTCCCGGCACGTAGCAGCCCACCGACTGCACCGGAATGTTCTTGTGCCCGAGGATCACGCCCGGCAGCGTTTCGACCTCGATGTCCTTCAGCGAGTCGCGCTGCGCTTGCGCGAAATCTCGGATCTGGTCGTGGGCGAAGCGGAGGTCGGCCATCTCCCGATCGGAGACTTTCGAGACGATCGCCTCGATCTCGCTGTCGGACAGACGAAACGACCGGGGGCTGTACTTGTCGAACTTCTCACTGAGCTCGCGCACGGCGACGTCGCCGCGGCCCTCGATATCTTTCAGCGTGGCCTCGACCACCGCGCGCGTCGTGGCCTCGTCCTCCGCCCTATCGGCTTCGGACTTGCCGCGCTTCAGATACTCGATCGACATTTCGGTTTCCTTGCTGATGTTGGCCTACGCCTGGTCGTCACGGCAGCGAGAGCGGGCAAATGGGCTGGATAGGTCAGCGGCCGTACCTCGGGACGAGCGCCGGCGGGCCGAACGAGAGCGACGGTGCGAAGGCGACGTCCGAACGGTGACCATCATCGTCGCGACCAAAGACAGAAGCCGGTGCGCTGTCAGGTGTCGGTCGCGATGTGCATGTTGCCGGCTGCACGAGTTCGGTCATCCGCGGCGAGCCGGCAATCCGACCGCCCGGAAAGATCTCGACCTGGGATCGCCGTCCGCCCGACTTCGCGCTCGTTCTCGGAGTCGATGACGGCTTGGCCGATGCGTGAGGCCTCAGCCGTCGGGTAGACGGTCCGCGTCGTCGTCTTGGCCTTTAAACGAGATGTCCGTGCCAATGCGAAGCCAGCATGCATCCGTTTCTCGAGTTCCTCCTCGAACGTCCTGGCTGTCTGCGATGTATCCAGGCAACGGACGGCACCGATGCCAGCTCGAAGATCGACCCGTAAACTCCCATTTGCTGCATACGTATGCAGCATCTCATAGCTTGGAAAACATCATCCTGCAAGCAAGTGATGCATACGATTGCGACGATGATATCGAACCGAAGCGCTTGCATCTCGACCGCTGCAGCGTCGTGGTCCCTGGCGCCGGAAGGGATCAGGCGGTGCGGCTGTGCGGTGTGCTCGGCTCCGTGTCTGCACTGCGACAACGAAAGCGGCGAGCGGCGCACGCCAAACTGCGCGAGTATCTGTCGGCGTTGAAGGTTGCTACTCGCGTGCGGATCGTGCGGCTCCACACGAGCCGGCGCGTGCCGTTCTCGCCCGCCGGCATCAACGCCGCGTAGAACCGGTGCCGCAAAGCTCGGATCGTCGAGCGTGACGTTGACATCGGCCGTCCCGCGCTCGCTGGTTTGCTCCCAACCGGCACCGACCTCCATCGGCCCGGGGAACAGCCGGGACTAAGGCGTCTCGTCGTTGCGGCGGCCGTCCACCGGCACGAACCTGACCCGGCTCCGCACGGTCAACGTCGTGATCAACTCCTCGAGCGAACTGTCACCGCGGTTCTGGAAGGTGCCGATGTTGGTGCTCATCCATTTGGCCTCCATGTGCACGTGGCAAGCGGGCGTGTCGTGCTCACCGTCGCGGACGCGTTGCCCCGAATGAGCTTGAGTTCGCAGTGCTCGCGGGCGAGTTCGCGCCCCGCGTCGACCGCTTGGCGCACCGCAGCCTCGCCGTGCGCGCCCAAGAGATCGTTGAAGTCGCTGCCGACGCGGCCGCGGCCGAAGCCGACGAACCGAACGTCGGCGACGGCGCAGACGGAGCCGCGCTCGATCAGCTCCAGCGTATTGCGCCAGTGCGCCAAGTCGGCCAAGCTCCCTGATCTTGCGGTGTTCCGGCAGATCACAACGCGATCAGGCCGACGAGGTGCGCAAGCCGGTCGTCTGCCACAGACTGAGCGCCGTCTCCGGGCCTTCCGCGATCAGGTGCGTGCGCTGTGAGCGCACGACAGAGGGCAGGGTGAAGGCACCGACGCGGTGCCAGTTCCTGCCTGCAACAAGAGTCCGCTTCACGACCTCCCGGCTGGTGTCCTTCCGGCCATCGTCGGTGAGTGCGACGAGCTGAGCTGCTAAGGCTTCCCCGGTGGCCGTCTGCGCCAGAAAGGCTATCGCCGGCGGATGATCGAGCGCGCGATCGCCAGGCAGAAACCGGATTGGCAGCTGCTGGAGCACCTTGCTGATCGGATCCTGCCGAACCTCGGCGAGCCGAGCGGCGATCGCAGCGAGTTCGAGCCCGCGCCGCGCGAGATACCGTTCCGCCAGGGTGCCCACCGCTGGTCGCGTCTTGCCGAGAACATAGCGCAGTGTCTCGGCGCGCTCGTCGGGCACGAAGCGTGGTGGCCGCTGTCTGATCGGATCGCGCGCCGGCTGCGGTGTGCCGTCGTCGATGATCCAGCCGCCGGTGTTCTCGGCATGATCGAACCAGGCACCCTTCTTGGTTCCGTCGAGCTCGACCACGATCGACCCGCCGCCGCGCGGGGCGTTGCGCCCGACCCGCAGGGTCCGACCGCGCCGGACGATCGGCTGGTCCCGCCAGCGGGCGGCGGCCTATTCGATGTCCCTGCTCACAGTTCGTGTCCTCCGAACTGTCAACGCACGTCGCGGTCTAGGGCGTGAAGAGGCGCAGCAGGATGCCTGTGTTGAGAACGACGAGAGCGCCAAACATCCATTTCAACAGCCGGATGTCGCCGCGCAGTTCAGCGCCGAGCGCGGTGAGATCACTCTTCGTCGCGAGCTCGTCGCAGAGCGCCGCGCTGACAGTGTCGACCATGGCTTCCGCCTGCTTGGGCTCAACCCCCGCGGCCTCCAGAGTCCTTGCGGCTTTGAGCGTGTCAAACGGCATCGTCGTCTCCCGAATGTCCAGATATAGGCGATTGCGGGTAGCCGTGCACCAGGCCGGCCGTGCCGACCCGGTGCACAAGCCTTAGTCATCCGTAGGACGACCAGTGATCAGCCGTGCCGTTCCACGGCACCGCCCGCCGTACGTCATCGATGCGAAGACCACCGGACTTGGGCACGCGCCGGCGCCGCACCTCATCGCCGTCGACGAACCGCGAGCGAAGCGGAATGCATGAGCCACGATCGCCCTGATCGATCAGCATGCGCTTCTGAATCGACGCGAGGTCGACCGTGCGGTTCGTGGCCCTGAGCACCTGGAAGCGTTCCCCGCCCGCACGGGGATGAACCGCCGCCGCGGCGGTAGTCGCCGACTGTCCGAAAGCGTTCCCCGCCCGCGCGGGGATGAACCCGCACGGTCGAGGGGCCGGCCGAGATCTGGCTGAGCTTCGTCAGGCGCGCCGACGGCAAGATCGGCGTGCGCCGACGCCATGTGCGGATGATCCGCTAGGGCGTCGACCGCGTGCTCGGCATCGTCACGAGAGCGCCGGCGGCCACTGGATGAACAGCATGACGCTCCGCGGCCGCGGCGCGACTGCCGCCAAGGGCCTGAGGCGCGGGCACCTTATCCACCGGCGGTCGGATCTCGGAGCGGAGTCGTGACGTCGGTAGCCCGGCTGCCCCGCGTCGTCCGGTCGGAGCCATCGGGAACGCCGGCCCGGCTCCAACCATCTGCAGCATAGAACACCACCATCGCCGCGCCCGCGGCCGCGACGCTGCGACAGCGAAGCGATGGTCCGCCCGATCGAACGCCGACCGTGCGCGTTCCCCGCCCACATGGGGATCGGTCGGTTGGGGGCCGCAGTGCCCCAAGTCAGCCGACCGCCCTCCCGCTCGCGCGGGGATCGCCGATGGCGCCTACGACGGCGCGCCGATTTACGCGGCGATCCGGGCGGCGCGACCGCCGCCGAAGATCGTCGTTCCGCCGTCCGCTCCGTCGATCCCCAAGCGCGGCGTCGCCCACGGCAGCACCGAGCGCGAGCGTCATGCCGCCCAAGTCGCCGCCCATGGCCGGATGACGTCGCAGAAGGCCCATGGCTACGGCCTGCGCTCACTCGTCGAGACCGCGATCTCCCGGCTGAAGCGACGGGGCGGCGATCGCCTCGCGGCGCAGCGCAAGGAGGTGGCCATCCGGCTCTCAGCAGCGAACAAGGCCATCCGCCACGCCAAGCCGGTCACCGTCCGCATCGCGTGATCCCGGCCTCAAATCGCCCATCATGCGCGCTCCGCGATCCGTGCATCAAAGCCGTGTTTCACTAGGGAACGCCGTCGATCGAGCCTTAGCGTGGTCGTTCTTTTCGGGCCCGCCTGGCACTTGCAGAACTCAGCCATTCTGCAAACCGATTCGGGCGCAAACGGCATCAGGCAGTTGCGCCTCGCGAAACTGCCCTGCGGAATGATCAACCTTCGCAAGGCCTTTTGCGACGCCAAGGATGCGCATGACGACCCGAACCAAGCTCGGCTATGCGAGGGTGTCGACCACCGATCAGCACTTGGTCCTACAGCGGGAGCGGCTGCATGCCGCCGGGTGCTGGCGCGTCTATGAGGAGAAGGTCTCGGGCGCCGCGCGGAAACGTCCCGAGCTTGCTCGGCTCATCGACCATCTCCGCCCCGGTGACGTTCTCGTCGTTACCCGGCTCGATCGGTTGGCGCGTTCGACCGTCGAACTGCTGCGCCTGGCTGAAGCTATTGAGGAAAGGAAGGCCGGCTTGAAGTCGCTGAGCGAGCCATGGGCCGACACCACGCCGCCTGCTGGCCGCATGGTGCTGACCGTGTTCGCCGGCATCGCCGAGTTCGAGCGGGCGTTCATCGCGGAGCGCACGGAGGAGGGCCGGCGCTCGGCGCGCCAACGAGGTGTGGCCTTCGGCCGGCCGCGGAAGCTCCGTCCCGACCAGCAGGCACTGGCCCGCCAGCTTCTCGACGAGGGAAGCTCGGTTAGCGAGGTCGCGCGCACCTTCAACGTCCACCCGGCGACGGTCTACCGCTGCCGCTCCGTCCAGGCGGGACTATGCGAACTCGTCATTGCGCTCTCGCCGGCGCGGTGCACGCGGAGGCCACGAGGCGCCTTGTTGCCCGTTCGGCCGCTGGCGGACGGAAGGCAGACCTCACAGTCGATCGCAGCGACGGGGGCTTTGCGGACGAAGCGGATGTTGAACGTAACTTCTGAAACAGAGCGGGGTGTAGATTGAGCGCGTCTGAGTTGCACGCTCATGTCGTCTCGTGCTCGTCGGCCGGGATCGGGCAGTCGGTGCAAACCCGACCATCGCACAGGCGGCAGAGCGTGCGGCGTTCGGTCGGCGTCGTCTCCATCGAGGACAGCAGCTTGTGGAGGAGGGCGGCGAGTACCTCCTGCTCGGTATCGGTCAGAGGCGCCAGAAGTGGCCGGATGACAGCGAGGCGTCCCGTGAGCAGCTCCTCGCGCAACGCCTGGCCGCGCGCCGTCAGGTAGAGCGCGACGGCCCGCCGATCGCGCCCCTCACGCCGCTCGACGAGGCCATCCGCGACGAGGCGGTCGACGAGGCGCACCGTGCCCGGATGCGACAGGCGGAGGATGCGGCGCAGCTGGTCGTTGGACGGGCCCATACCATAGCCGATCACGACGAGCGCCGCCGGCGTCTCCCCCGCGCGGCTCAGCACCTCGCGCGCCATCCCCTCGATCCGGTCGGCGACGGCGAGGCCCACAACCCCTAGCAAGTTGGCGGTCCGATCCGGCATTCCGCGACACTATGTGCGGGACGCACGGGTTTCAATTTGACGATATGTGCGCAGCGCACGTAATGGTCGTAAGCGAAGGGCGCGGGATGGCGGGCTGGCAAGACGGACGAGAGGAAGAGATGCGAGACATTGCGCGAAGACGGATACTGCTCGGCGCGGGGGCCTTGGGCGCCACCGCTCTCGCCGGGGAAGGCGGTGCCCATACCCTGGAGCCAGGCGCCGGCGGGCCGAGCCTCAGTGCCGAGGGTTGGGATGCGGACGCGCCGCCGGCCCTGGAATTCCTGACCGAGGCGCGCGTCCAGGTCCACCTGCCGCCGCTGGACGTGGGCCTGATGTCCGATGGTCAACGCATCATCTTCCTGGTGAAGGGTGGCACCTTCGACGGCCCTCACCTGCGGGGACGCGTCGTGCCAGATGCCGGCGCGGATTGGATCCGCGTTCGACCCGACGGGACGGGCCTCCTCGACGTCCGCTTCGCGCTGCAGACGCATGACGATGCATTGATCTACGTCCATTGGCAGGGTCGGTTCTGGTCGACCCCGGAGGACGCTGCTTATGCGTCGGACGTCGCGAAGCCGGACGATCCGCCTGGTGCCTGGCGCTATTACTTCCGCACCGCACCGCTCTTCGAGACGGGCGATCCGCGCTATGCCTGGCTCAACAAGATCGTCGCCGTGACCAAATCCCGGACGGGCGGTGGCGGGCCCATCCACCGCGTCTTCGCGGTTCTCTGACGTCCAGCCCAACGAGCGAGCGAAGTCGCTATGACCAAATCGACGAGCGAGAAGGCAAAGGCATTCGCCGAACTGCACAAGAGCGGCTGTTTCGTCATGGCGAATGCCTGGGATGCCGGCTCCGCGCGACTGCTGGGGAGCGCTGGCTTCGCCGCCCTTGGGACCACCAGCGCCGGGCTGGCGTGGATGCTGGGCCGGACGGACGGGGCCACCAGCCGCGATGCGATCCTCGAGAACGCACGCGCTATCGCCGAAGCCGTCGACATTCCCGTCTCCGCCGACCTTCTGAACGGTTTCGGTGCCGCGCCGGACACCGTAGCCGAGACCATCCGCCTGGCTGGCGAGGTCGGGCTTGCCGGCGGCTCTATCGAAGACACGACGGGCGATCCGGTCGAGCCGCTCTTCGATCGCGGGCTGGCGAAGGAGCGGATCGTCGCCGCGGTCGAGGCGGCGCGGCGCCTGGACCACTCCTTCGTGCTCTGCGCCCGGGCCGATGGCCTTTTTGCCGCGGCGTGCGGGATGGACGAGATCCTGGCACGGCTGTCGCTCTACGAGGAGGCCGGCGCCGACCTGCTATACGCCCCGGCCCTGATGACACTGGCCGACGTGAAGACTGTTCTCGGCCACGTGGGCAAACCGATCAACGTCCTCGCCGGCATCGGCAACGAGGGAAGCGTTGCCGAGCTGTCCGGCCTCGGTGTCCGGCGGATCAGCGTCGGCTCGCAACTCTACAGCGCGATCGCCGGGCACCTGGCCGCAGCCGCGCGGGAGCTGCACGGCGACGGAACCTTCGGCTGGGCCAGGGCTGGGATGCCCTACGGCGACCTCAACGATCTGATGCGGTGAGGCGGGTGGACGCCAGGGTCTCCTCGCGGCGGCCAACGCACGTGGACGGGGTTTGAGCGGCCCATGAGCATCGAAAACAGCCCGCCGGTCACGCGGTTCGCGCTCTTCCCCACGCCCTTGGGCGAATGCGGCATCGCTTGGCGCGGCGATGTGGTCGTCGGGACGCGCCTGCCCGACGCGCGGCCCAGTGAAACGGCCCGCCGCCTGGCCGCGTGGACGGGCGCCACCGCTAGCGAGCCGCCACCCGTGATCCGAGGCGCCGTCGCAGCGATGACCGCGCTGCTCGAAGGGCAGCCCGTGGACCTGGCCTTCATCTCCTGCGACCTGTCCGGGGTCGAGCCGTTCGCGGCACGGGTCTATGCCGCCACCCGCGCGATCCCGCCGGGCGAGACGCGGACCTACGGCGCCATCGCCGCCCAGCTCGGCGACAAGGGGCTTGCCCGGAATGTCGGGCAGGCCCTCCGCCGCAATCCGATCCCGATCATTGTGCCGTGCCACCGCGTCATGGGGGCGGCCGGCAAGCTGATTGGCTTCTCGGCGGCGGGCGGGGTGGAGACGAAGCTCCGGATGCTCGCGATCGAGGGTGCGGAGGTTGGAGAAGCGCCTGGATTGTTCGATGATCTTCCGTTGGTGTCACCGCCGCGGCGGTGACGCGCCTCCGGCCGGCGGTGCTATACGTCCAGCGTCACCACCCATTTGTGCTTGCCGATCTTCCGGGACCGCGCGAAGCCCAGACGCTCGAACATGTGCAGCGCGCCGTTGAAGAGGTAGGCCGGCGTGGCCTTCCGGCCCGCGATGTCCTCCGGGTAGCCCTCGATCCGACCGCCACCGAGCTTCCTGATCTGCGCGACGGCGCCCTTGAGCGCGACGGAGGCCACGCCGTTCCCGCGATGACCCTTGCCCGAGAAGAAGCAGGTGATCCGCCAGTCCGGTAGCGCCGGACCACCCTTCAGATAGGCGCGGGCGTTGTGGATACGCGGCAGCTCGTTCGGCGCGCCGAACTGGCACCAACCGACGCAAGCCGCGTCCTGGTAGACCAGGGCCGCATGCGCACGACCTTCGCGAACCCGGGCCTCCTTCGCCTTGCGCTTCTCCTCGGGCGACGCGTCGGCCTCGACTCTTCCATGATACCACATGCACCAGCACCCGCCCCAGACGCCGGTATGCGCCTCGACCAGCGCCGCAAAGTCCGGCCAAGTCTCCGCGTCGAGCGCCTTCGCGCGATAGTCCGCATGGGAGCCTGTCGACATGAAGCGATCATGTGCGCTACGCACATAATGTCAAGGCGGAGCGGTGCATGGCGGAAGACGGGTCGACGTCCAGCGTGCTGAGCGAAGAGACGGAGCCGGGTTGGCGGTCGAATTTGAGCGAGAAATGGGCACCACAACCCACTTGACCAGATCGGAGGCCCGTCGCGCCGTCCTGCACCTTCAGGGCCTGACTCGCCCGCCGGGGCGGGCCTTCGCGCGCTGCGGGACGGGCTCCGGCGACACCGTCGCGTCGATGATCGACCGGCTCGGCTTCGTGCAGGTGGACTCGATCCGTCACGTCGAGCGGGCGCACCACATGATCCTCTATGCGCGCGGGCAGTCCTACCGCCCGCGCGACCTCGCGCGCCTTCACGAAGCGGGGCGTCTGTTCGAGGCGTGGACGCATGACGCGTCCTATGTGCCTGCGCATCTCTGGCCGCTGTGGAAGCACCGCTTCCGCCGCTCCCGTGAACGGCTGCGGCGGCAGTTCCTGCGCTGGCAGGGTCCGACCTGCCTCGATGCCTGCGACCGGCTGCTCGCCCGCATCCGCGACGAGGGCCCGGTCCGCGCGCGGGATCTGGACCGGCCGGCCCGCGGTGCCCGAAATGCCGAGATGTGGCAATGGACCGACGGCAAGGCGGCGCTGGAGTTCCTCTGGCGCACGGGCGAGCTCGCCATTGCCCGGCGGGACGGGTTCCAGAAGGTCTACGACCTAAGCAGCCGCTGCATCCGGCCCGAGCACTTCGAGGCGGAGATCAGTGAGATCGCCTTCATCGATCGCGCCTGTCGGATGGCGCTGGACGGGCTCGGATGGGCCACGCCCATGCAGATAAAGCACTACCTCGACCATGTAACGATAGCCGAGGCTAAGGCGTGGCTTGCGGCGCAGGGCGACGACGTCGTGCTTCCATTCGAGGTGGATGGCCGCCCCTTCGTCGGGCGGGCCGACCTTGCACACGTGGTCGCCGACGCGCCCGAGCCGCCGTCACGCCTCCGGGCGCTATCGCCGTTCGATCCCGTGGTCAGAGACCGCGACCGTCTCGCGTGGCTTTGGGATTTCGACTACCGGATCGAGATCTACGTCTCCGCGCACAAGCGTCGGTGGGGCTACTACGTGTTCCCGCTCCTAGAAGGCGAACGCATGATCGGACGGATCGACATGCGCGCCGATCGGAGCGCGGACACGCTTGAGGTCCGCAGCTTCTGGCTCGAGCCCGGTGTGCGATGGTGCGCCGGGCGGCGTGCACAGCTTGAGGCCGAACTCGTACGCCAGAGCCGCCTTTCCGGGGTATCAAGGGTCACGTGGCTGTGACCTTCCCCCTCTGAGCTGGTCCGGGCCGAGGTTATGGAGATCGCGGCTTCGGAGGGTTTTGGATGGGACGGAAGCGGTATCGGCCTGAGGACATCATCGCCAAG
>JANQNY010000020.1 GCA_028279345.1 Geminicoccaceae bacterium | reverse complement strand
TCGAAGCGTTCGTCGAGCGGGCGCGGGTCGATGCGCCGAGCTGCCCGGCGCTTGACACGCTGATCGCCGGCACACCCGGCGTCAGCAGCGCGGCGCTCGACAACGTGGCACCGGCGACACTCGGCGAGGCCGTCTCGACGGCGGCGCTTACCCAGCCGATCGGCGTGTTGAGCTCGCCCATCCGCACCGCCGACGGCGCGGTGCTGATCATGGTTTGCAGCCGCTCGGGCGCGGCGGACGACGCGGCACGGCAGCGGGCGGAAGACCAGCTCCAGCTCGATGCGCTGGAGCGGCTCGCCGCGCGCTATCTGAGAAACCTGCGCCAGGACGCGTTCATCGAGCTCCGGTCCGTTCCCGGTTGAGCGACGCCGAACTGGCAAGCCTTACCGAGACCATTCGCCGCCACGGCCTCGCCGCCGACAAGCGTCTGGGCCAGCATTTCCTCGTCGATCCAGCGATCCTCGCACGGATCGCCACGGCCGCAGCACCGCTCGCCGGCCGCCACGTCCTGGAAGTGGGGCCCGGGCCTGGCGGACTTACCCGTGCGCTGCTGGCAACCGATGCCGCCAGCATCACGGCAATCGAGGCGGATCCGCGCTGCGTCACCGCTCTCGATGCACTGGTCGGCACGGCAGACGGGCGGCTGCGCGTCGTTGGTGGCGATGCGCTCGCGGTCGACCTGGGCACCCTCAGCCCGGCACCCTCGGTGGTCGTCGCCAACCTGCCCTACAATGTGGGCACGGAGCTCCTGGTGCGCTGGTTGCGCGCCCCGGCTGCGCTCACCCATCTCGTTCTTCTGTTGCAGCGCGAGGTGGCAGAACGGCTTTCGGCCGAGCCTGGAACGGCAGCCTATGGCCGGCTCTCGGTGCTGGCGCAGTGGGCGGCGCGCGTGAGGCCCTGCTTCGACCTGCCGCCCGGCGCCTTCCGCCCGGCGCCCAAGGTGCACTCGCGCGTCGTCCGCCTCGACCTACATCCCGAACCACCAGCCGCGGCACGTCTCGAGAGCCTCGAACGCGTCACAGCCGCGGCCTTCGGCCAGCGCCGCAAGATGCTCAGAACGAGCCTCAAGGCCATCGGCGTCGACGTCGCCGACCTCTGCGCCCGTGCCCAAATCGATCCGACCCGCCGCGCGGAAACGCTCACGCTCCACGAGTTCGCCTTGCTCGCCGACGCAGTCGACGCCTCACTTTGAGCGGAAGGCCGTCGGGTCCGGCGTAGGCAGACCTATCCGCCTACCGCGAGCGTGTTCAGAAAGGTGCAGGATCGCGCCATGCAGAGCTTCGCTGCATGCTCGTCATGGTCCGGCAAGCTTCCGTCGAGAAAGTAGTGGCCTACGCCGTCATAGCGGTGCAGCTCGAGCGCGACGCCGTCCGCCGCCCCTTGCCATGTGGCGAAGTCCGCCTCGCTATCGAATGGATCGGGGCGCGCGATATGGGCGGAGACCGGGAGGTCCCGCCGCCGTGGCGTCATCCAGGGTGCGAAGCCGCAGAGCAGGAGCGCGCCGCGCATGCGGGGGCGCAGCGCCCAGACCTTGCCGACGAGGAAAGCACCCAACGAGACACCGGCCAGGACGGCCGTTTCGGGCACCCGTGCCAAGGCAGCCTCAGCGCGCTCTGCAAGCGTGTCTTGGCCGATTCTGGCAACGATCTGGAAGCCCTCGTCGTAGTCGTCGGTTCGTGCTCCCTCGTAGAGATCGGGGAGGTGGACGCGGTGACCTTCCGTCTCAAACGCGGCAGCGACATCCCGCTCTGCCTCTCGCAGACCGAGGACAGCATGAAAGAGCACGATCTCGGCCATCGCTCCCTCCTTCGCGTTGGGGCGTTTCTGCTCGTCGGCGCGTCGGGCTGCGCGTTGCCTGCCGATCGCGGAACGCAGTCGATGGCCCACGGAAGACCGTTCGTCACGCTCAGCTTGGCGCCGCAAGCCCTACGCCTGAGCCGTCCCCACTAGATCACCCGATTGTGTCGGAGGTCATCGATCTCCTCGTCCGACAAGCCGAGGACGCCTTGCAGGACCTCTTGGGTGTGCTGGCCGAGGCGCGGACCGAGGGAGCGGATGCGGCCGGGTGTACGCGATAGGCGCGGCACGGTGTTGGGTACGACGATGACCTCACCGGTGTCGGCGTCGTCGACGGCGACCAGGTTGCGCCGCGCCTGGAACTGACGGTTGCCGAAGATGTCGGCGATGTCGTTCAACGGACCCGCCGGCGCACTGTGCTCCATGCAGCGGTCCAAGATCTGTTCACGCGTGAGTGAATCGCACCAGTCGCGGACGATATGATTGACTTCGTGGCGATGCTCGAGCCTTCGGCTCTGCTCGCCATAGATGCTGGACGACGCAAGCTCCAATCGCTCCATGGCGGCGCAAAGCCGCTCGAACAGCTTGTCTGTGGTGCAAGCGATGGCCACCCACTTGTCGTCCTTGGTGCGGAAGTGGCCCAGCGGACAGGCGATATTCGAGTGCGCTCCCTGGCGCTCACGGACGAAGCCGTTGACGGAATAGGCGGGGGCGAGCTCGTCGGTGCAGCGAAACACCGATTCGTAGAGTGCGACGTCGATGAACTGACCGCGACCGGTTCGCTCGCGGTGGCGGAGTGCGAGCAGCACGCCGACGCAGCCGTAGAGGCCCGAGGTGTAGTCGCCCAGGGTCGTCGAGCCCGGGGTCACTGGCGTGCCGCTCGGCATGCCAGTGAGGTACGCAATTCCGCCGACCGCATGAGCGATCCGCGCAAAGCCTGGGCGGTTGCGGTAGGGGCCGGTCTGGCCGTACCCGGACACCCGCAGCATCACCAGGCCTGGATTGACCTCCTTCAGTACGTCCCAGCCTAGCCCCCACTTCTCCAGCGTGCCGGGGCGGAAGTTCTCGCAGAGCACGTCGGTCTTGGCGATGAGCTTACGGAAGAGTTCCGCGCCGTCGGGGGTGCGAAGATCAATCGTGACGGACTTCTTGTTGCGGGCCTCGCTCATCCAGCAAAGCGTATCGCCTACCGACGAAGGCGTGCCGAAATTGCGTGCCGGGTCGCCGCCGATCGGATGCTCGACCTTGAGGACCTCGGCGCCGAATTCGCCGAGAATGGTGGCGCAATAGGGTGCAGCGATGATCGTCGCGACGTCGATCACGCGGATGCCGTGCAGTGGTAGATCCGCCGTCCCGATGTCGCATTCCGGAGAGCCGTTCCGGTCATTCGCCATCCATCGTCTCCTTCACGCGATCTTGCGGGCGCGCAGGTCGTTCAGCTCCGCTGCCGACAGGCCGAGCAGTCCGCGCAGAACTTCCTCCGTGGCGTCCCCGAGCGTCCCGCCGAGGTGCGTGATGCGGCCGGGCGTTTCCGAGAGGGTCGGGACGACGCCTGGGACGACGATCGTGCCGACATCCGGCTCCTCGAGCGCGACGAGGTTGCCGCGCGCCTGGAAATGCTCGTCCTCGAAGATGTCGGCGATGGAGTTGAGCTTGCCGATCGGCACCTCGTTATCCAGGCAGCGGCGGAGCAGCTCATCGCGATCGAGCGACTGGGTCCACTCCTTGACGATCTCGTTCACCTCGGCCCGAGCGGCGAGACGGTTGCGTTGCTGGCCGTAGGTGTTCGAGGACGCGAGCTGCGGTCTATCCATCGCTGCCGCCAGTCGCTCGAACATCTTGTCGGTGGTGCAGGCGATCGCCACCCAGCGGCCGTCCCTGGTGCGGAAGTGACCATGCGGCACGGCGAGAAAGCTACCCGCCCCCTCGCGATCGCGGACCTTGCCGAAGAGACTGTAGGTGGCGGCAATCTCGTCGAGCTGACGGAAGACGGCCTCGTAGATGCCGATGTCGACGACCTGCCCGAGCCCCGTCTGCTCGCGATCCCGCAACGCGATCAGGACGCCGATCAGGCCCTGCAGGCTCGACATGTAGTCGCCCAACGGTGACGAGGTCGGCGTGACCGGCGTCTCGCCGGGAAACCCGCAATGGAAGGAGAGGCCGCCAAAGGCGTGGGCGATGTGGGCGAAGCCGGGTCGGAGGCGGAAGGGACCGGTTTGGCCATAGCCGGAGACCCGCAGCATGACGAGACCCGGGTTTGCTTCGCTCAGCACGTCCCAACCGAGGCCCCACTCCTCCAGCGTGCCCGGACGGAAGTTCTCGATGAGCACGTCCGATTTGGCGATCAACCGCTTGAACAGTTCGGCACCCCGCGGCTGGCGAAGGTCGAGCGTGACCGACTTGCGGTTCCGGGCCTCGCTCAGCCAGGCGAGCGTCGCATCGTTGCGCGGCGTGGGCGTGCCGAAGCGGCGCATGGGGTCACCGGCGAGCGGGTGCTCCACCTTCAAGACCTCGGCGCCGAACTCGCCCATGACCGACGCAGCGTAGGGCCCCGCGATAAACGCGCCGAGGTCGATCACGCGGATGCCGTCCAGCGGCAGAGAGCCAGCTTGGCCGGCGTTTTCGTCACGCGCACGTTCGGCTTCAGGCGGCGGCGCGCTGGCCGCCTTCGCGTTCCGCGGGCGACGTTGTGTCTCGGCCATCGTTTTCGTTGCTCCCTCTACGCGTGGCTCAACCGGTCAATTCGGCGCCACGCTTCATTTCCCCCCTGATCCGCGACTGCAGTTTGGCGAATATCAATCGCTTTGGACAGCGTTCGGCGCACGGCGCTTGCTCGACGGCACCGGCAAGGCCGATCCACGCCATGCCTACGCCATCGCGCGTCAGCTTAGCCCCGGAAACGCTCGACGAACTGGAAGAGGCCAGGCTGACGGCGCCAGCGGAGACGCTCGGCGACCAGAACGCTCCGCACCTGGGCGAGCGACGTGTCGAGCGCTTCGTTGATGATGACATAGTCATACTCGGGCCAGCGGGTGACGTCGTCGGCGACCTGGGCAAGGCGCCTGGCGATGTCGTCGGCCGTATCGCGCGCGCGGTCTTCAAGCCGGCGGCGCAGCTCGGCAACCGCCGGCGGCAGGAGGAAGACGGAGACGACATCGGCCTGTGCCGACCCGCGTAGTTGCTGGGCGCCCTGCCAGTCGATGTCGAAGAGCACGTCGCGGCCAGCCTTCAGGGCCGTGTCGACCGGCTCCCTCGGCGTACCGTAGAGGTTGCCGTAGACGCGCGCATGTTCGAGCAGCTCGCCGCGCTCGATCATCTCGAGAAAGTGGGGCTCGTCGATGAAGTGGTAGTCGATGCCGTCCCGCTCGCCCTGCCGGCGCGGGCGCGTGGTCACCGATATCGACAACTCCAGGTTGGGATCCTTCTCCAGGAGCCCCCTGGCGATCGTCGTCTTGCCGGCACCAGAGGGCGAGGAGAGGACGAGCATCAGCCCACGCCGCCGCGCGATCTGCGGTAGAAGCGATTGAACATCCTCGACCATGCGCCTTGACTAGCCTTCAACGCGCCGGCGAACAACGGCCGAGATGCCGAGCGAACCACCACGCCATGTGCTGATCACCGGTGCCAGCAGCGGCCTCGGGGCCGCGCTCGCGCTCGCCTATGCGAGGGACGCGGAGACGCTCACCCTGCTCGGGCGCGATGGTGCAAGGCTGGCGACGTTGGCGAAGCGCGCCCAGACCGCCGGCGCTGAGGTGCGGGTCGTCCAAGCCTGCGTCACCGACCGCGCGGCCATGCGCACCGCGATCGACAAGGCCGACAACCACGCCGCCCTCGATCTGGTCATCGCCAATGCGGGGATCGCGGCGGGCGGCGACGGCGACGAAGCGGTCGACGTGCTGAGCGTCAACGTGCTGGGCGTCTGGCACACGGTGGAGCCTGCCCTCGCCCGAATGGCGCCGCGTGGTCGGGGTCAGCTCGCGCTGATGAGCTCGCTCGCCGGCTTTCGCGGGCTTCCCGGTGCGGGTCCCTATTGCGCAAGCAAGGCCGCGGTGCGCGTTCTGGCGGAGAGCCTGCGCGCCGAGTGGCGTCCCAAAGGCCTACGCGTCTCCGCGATCTCACCAGGCTTTGTCGACACGCCGCTCACACGCCGCAACCGGTTCCCGATGCCGTGGCTGATGCAGCCTGAGGACGCCGCGCGGCGCATCGTCAAAGGCCTCGCACGCGATCACGCGCACATCGTCTTTCCGCGGCGCCTCGCCCTGCTCGCGCGGCTCAACGCCAGCCTCCCCGCGGCTGTCGCTGATCGACTCCTCGCTCGGCGCGCGCTCTCGGGCTGACGCAGGGCCCTCAGGCGCGTGGCCAGCCCCGATGGTGCAGGTCGATCGCGAAGGCGTGGCGGTGGCGCTGCGGCGCGTGACGGTGCGGGTGGCGGTGCGGCTCCGGCCCTTCCCAGCCTTCGTGTTGATGGGCGTGATGCGCATCGTGTACGTGGAGATGCTCGTGCGCGACGGGCGGGTGCGAATGCTCCAGCACGGCCTCGTCGGCCGCCGGCCACACACGGAGCGCCACGACCAGCGCCAAGGCTGTGACGAGGCCCAGGCCCCAGAAGGCAAGGCTGCTACCGCCGATGGTCGCGAGCACGCCCGCCAGCGGGTAGGTGACGAGCCAGCAGGCGTGCGACAGGGCGAACTGCGCGGCGTAGTAGGCAGGGCGGTCGGCCTCGCCGGACGAGCGCACGAGGACGCGGCCGACGGGCGTCTGCACAAGGCCGAGCCCGACGCCGATGCCCACCCAGAGCACGAGCACGCCTTCATAGCCGGGCGTCGTCAGCGCCGCGGTCGCCAGCATCGCGGTCAGAAGCGCCGCACCAGCGAACATCAGGGTCCGGTCCAGGATTCGTTCGACGAGCCGCGGCAACAGGAGTGCCGCGAT
>JANQNY010000018.1 GCA_028279345.1 Geminicoccaceae bacterium | reverse complement strand
CTCGCCCTGGACCCGGAAGGCGACCCGCTCGCCACCGATCAGCGCGGCGAAGGCTTCGAGCGGATCGTCGACGGCAGCGTCGACATCGGCGCCTTCGAGGTTCAAGAAGACGGCCAAGGTGTGGCGATCGCGACGACGCGGGCGAAGCCTTTGGCGTTCGTCACCGAGGACGGGCTGCCAGTGGCGGCGGTGACCGCGGCGCCCGCGGACGGGCTGTTGCTGCTGCTTGACGACGGCAGCTTGAGCTATGTGCCCGACCCGGACTTCGTCGGCACCGACAGCTTCGCCTACACGACGACGGGCGGGAGCTTTCTCGTGTCCGTCGAGGTCACCACGCCCGCGAGCGTGATCTCGGGCGACGGCGGCCCGAACACCCTCAACGGCGGGGGCGGCGACGATTTGCTGCTCGGCTTCGGCGGCAATGACGACCTCAGTGGGAGCGGTGGCGACGACGTGCTGGTCGGCGGCGACGACGAGGACGAACTCGACGGGCGCAATGGTGTGGACGTGCTGCGGCCGGGCGCCGGCGACGGCACGCTCAGAGGCGGCAGCTTGCCCGACCTGTTCGTGCTCGAGAGCGATATCGGCAGCGTCACTATCCTCGACTTCACGCCGAACCCGGGCGAGGACCTGCTGCTGGCGATCCCCGACTTCGTCAACCCGGACGGCAGCGTCGACGGCAGCCGGCTGCGCGTCAGCGAGAGCGGCGGCGACACGATCGTCGCGCTCGACCTGGCGAACGACGGCACGTTCACGGCCGTGGCGACGCTCTTGGGCGTCACCGGCCTCAGCGCCGAGGACCTGTTCGCCAACGCGCTGACAGGCACCACGCCGCCGCCCGCGGAAATCGAGGCCGCGACCACCGAATCGCGGCCCGTCGCGATCGATCCGGGTGCGACCGTCACGTCCATCACGACGGCTGCCGGCGACGGCACCGTGGTCCAGCTCGACGACGGCGAGCTGAGCTACGTGCCCGACAAGGACTTCCTCGGCACGGACAACTTCACCGTGGCCACGAGTGGTGGTGCCGTGAACGTCGAGGTCGAGGTGAGCCTGCCGGCCAACCTCATCAATGGCGGACCCGACGGCGAGACGCTCAACGGCACCGGCGGCGCGGACACGATCGACGGCCGCGGCGGTCCCGATGTCCTCAGCGGCCGCGCCGACGACGATGTGCTTGTCGGTGGCGGTGGTGCCGATGACCTCGACGGGCGCAGCGGCGCGGACGTGCTGATCCCCGGATCCGGCGCAGGCACCCTCAGGGGCGGCGCCGCCACCGACCTCTTCGTCCTCGAGACCGCGAGCCTGCAGACGATCTCGGACTTCAACGCCAACCAGGACGACGAGCTCCTGCTCGTCATCGGCTCGCTTCTGGCGGTGGACGGCTCGATCGAGGCCAGCCGCGTGCGAGTGGTCGACGACGGCGGCGACGCCCTCGTCCAAGCCGACCTTACCGACACCGGCACCTTCACGACCCTCGCCATCCTCACCGGCAATTCCGGCATCGACCTCGACGCCGTCCTCGCCAACAACCTGATCGCCTGACCCCCAACCCGCCGCCGGCGCCCTGTGTCGTGGTCGCGCACGTGGGTGCCAGCGCGCCCTCTCCCGGAGCCGAGCCGAACCCACCGGACCTCGCCGGGCGGGGGCGGCGCTGGCCGGTTAGCGGCCGCCACCCTCTGCCGCCGTTGCGGCACCTCGCGGCCGCTACTGTTGCGCACGTGGTGGCGCCGTCGGAGTTCGCAACGCTCTGGCCGGCCCGAACGACCGTGGCCGTTTAGCATGATCGACGTCCACAACGCTCGCCAAGCCGCCTGCCGAGAAGTTCCGCGCCTTCCCGACCAGCGTCGAGGTGCGGACCAGCGCGGTGTCGTCGTGCCTGCGCTCAGATTTGGATCCGCGGTCAGCAATCTCGCCCGGTCCATCGCTCCGCCGCCCCTCGCCTCGAGGAGCACGAGCCACTCGCACAAGAAACGCCGCGTCCGCTCTCCGAGCTGAGGCTGCCTCAGGCCCTCCAACCTACGCATATCCGTCACGGGTCAGCTTGAGACGAAGGCGTCCTTGTTGGCTCAGACTGCTGCAGGCCGACAGGCGACGATCGCTACCCGCCGGCTGCGTCGTCTGCATGCGGCGCCGCACCAACGCCCGTGGCCGTCGGGTAGCGAACCACACGCGCGCCCGCACCAACCGCACGGCTAAGGCCAAGCGCCACGGCGGTGGCAAGGTTGAGGCTGGAGACGCCGGCGCGCATCGGGATCGAGGCGATGGTGTCGGCGGCTTGCACTGCTGCCGGGTCAAGCCCATGCCTCTCGCTGCCGAAGAGCAGGGCTACGGGCGGTACGCAATCGATGCTGGCGACATCGGTGCCCTCGGCCGCGAAGGCGATCACCCGACGCTCGCCTAGGTCCAGCTCGTCGATTCGGATGCAAGGCACGGCGAATTGCAGGCCCGCGGCGCCGCGGACAGCGGACGGCGCGAACGGGTCGGCGGCGCCGTGCACCAGGACACCAGCGGCGTCGAGCGCGGCGGCAACACGGATCACCGCGCCCAGATTGCCGAGGTGGCGAGGCTCGTGAAGGACCACCGCCGGGCGGTCCACGCGTTCCAGCGCTTGCGCGGGCGTGAGCCTCGGCCGCCGCGCGATGGCGATGACGCCCGTCGACGGGGCGACCGGTGCCGCGGCCTCAAAAGTCTCGCGACCGACCGGGCATTCGAGCAGCCGGGTCAGGACGAGGAGGATGTCCGGCGCGAGCGCGCGCGCCAGCTCCAAGGTGCCAGCCGGGTCCGGACAGAGCACATCGAGGATCTCGGCGCCGAAGCGCAGCGCATGCTTGAGGGCATGGAGGCCTTCGAGAACGACGACGGTCTGATCGTGGCGTGCCGCGCGGAAGCGGGCGACGCGCGCGCCATCGATCACGCGCTCACTCGGCCGGTAGCGGATCGGCCGCCGGTGCCCTGGTCGTGCGCGGCCGACGTTCGCCGAGGAACACGGCCAGTAACGGTGGGATCAACAGGAGCGTCAGCAGTGCGCTGAGCGACAGCCCGCCGATGACCACCGAGCCGAGCCCGCGGTAGAGTTCCGAGCCAGGACCGGGAAACAGCACGAGCGGCAGCATGCCGACGAGGCTCGTGATCGTCGACATGAAGATCGGCCGCAGCCGGTTGGAGGTTGCTTCGAGGATGGCGTCGTGGACGGACATGCCCTCGTGGCGCAGGTGAAAGAGCGTCTGGTCCACCAGCAGGATGGCGTTGTTGACGACGATCCCGATCAGGATGACGAAACCTAGGATCGTCAGCATGTCGAGCGGCTGGAAGCCCGCCGGTTGCATCGAGTTCAGATAGACATTCAACACCGAGAGGCCGGCAATGCCGCCGGCCGCCGCCAGCGGCACCGTGATGAGAATGATGAGCGGGTAGAGGAAGCTCTCGAACAGTACCGCCATCACCAGATAGACGATGACCAGCGCCAGCAGGAGATCGATCTGCAGCTCGGCAAAGGTGCGCTCGAGCTCGTCAGCGGTCCCGGACAGGCGCAGGTCCACGCCCGGCGGTAAGCCCTCCTCCCGCAACGCGGCAATGACCTCGTCTTCGAGGATCTCCATGGCCGCTTCGAGCGCGATGCCGTCGGCGAGGCTCACCACGACGGTGACGGTGCGTTCTCGCTCGACATGGCGGATCTCGGTCGGTCCAGAGGTGACGTCGACCGCCGCCAACTGCTTCGCCGGCAGGATCAGCCCGTCCTCCGTCACGATGGGTAAGGCGCCGATGCCCTGCGTGCGCATGTCGTCCGTCTCGGGCCCCTTGAGCGTCAAATCGATGCGATCGCCGTCGACGGTAATCTCCGTGACCCTGAGCCCGTCGTTGAACGCGTCGACGGTCATCCCGAAGTCGCGCGTCGACACGCCGGCATCGGCGAGGCGAACCCGGTCGGGCACCAGGCGCACCTCTGGCGCGCCCAGCTCGAGACCGGGGATAGGGCGGATCTGATGACCCTGCTCGCGTGGCAAGGCCTCGCCGATTTTGCCGGTCGCACGCAGCGCCACGTCGAGGATCGTCTGCAGATCGGGCCCGCTGACATCGACATCGATCGAGTTGCCGCCACCGAAGCCACGCCCGAACAGGGACGGCTGGCGCACGAAGCCGAAGGTCCCCGGCTCCGCGAAGATCGGCCCCGACAGCGGCCCTATGAGCTCGGCAGCCCGCTGCTCGTCGGTCGAGGCCGCGCCGATGAAAGTGTTGCCGCGGAAGGCGACGAAGAAGAAGTGCTGCATCTTGGGCGGCGCGCCAGCCTCGCTCTCGGGACCCGTCTCGATGGCCCAGAGCGGACGCGTCGCCGATTCCACCGTCTCGGCGATCGAGGTCATCGTATCGAGGTTGTAGCCGGGGGGCGGCACGACGATGCCGAAGACCAAATTGCGGTTGCCGGCCGGCAGATAGCCGAGCTTGGGCAAGGACCACCAGGCGAGCGTGCCCGCCAGGATGGCGACCGTGGCGGCGAAGACGAAGGCAACGCTGCGGTAGCGGATGATCCGCCTGGTGAAGCCGAGGATGGCGCCCTTGAAGGCACCAGCAACGTCGTCGACGACCGGGATCCGCACCTGGTTCACGCCGCCGTCGGCGCGGCCGAGCAGCCGCGAGCCCATCGCCGGGATGAGCGTCACCGCCACGAGAAGCGAGACCATCACGGCGACCGAGATCGCGACCGCGATGTCGCGGAAGAGTTGGCCCACCTCGAGCTGCATGGTGAGGATCGGGATGAACACCATCACCGTCGTGAGCGCCGAAACCAGGACGGCCCCCCAGACTTGAGCGGCGCCCTGATAGGCGGCGTCGACGCGCGACAGGCCGCGCTGCCGCAACCGGTAGATGTTTTCCAGCACGACGATCGCCGCGTCGACCACCATGCCCACCGCAAAGGCGAGCCCAGCGAGGGAGATCACGTTGATCGAGCGGCCCATCGCCGCCATGGCGACGAAGCTCGCGATGACCGAGACCGGGATGGCCACCGAGACGATGAAGGTGGCACCGAAACTGCGGAGGAACAGCAGCAGGATCAGTGCCGCCAGCGTTCCGCCGACGTAGATGTTGGAGATGACGAGATCGATCGCGCTGTCGATGTAGATGGTCTCGTCATAGCGCTGGATCGGTACCAGCCCCACGTCGGCAAGTGGGCCGCTCTCCAGCTCGGCAAGCGCTGCGCGGATGCCCGCCATGGTCTCGATGACGTTGGCGCCGGTCTCGCGGATGACCCGTGCAGCGAGTGCCGATTCGCCGAGCACGCGGATGGTTGCGACCGGCTCCTTGTAGTCGAAGTCGACATCGGCGATGTCGCCGACCGTCACGCGCGCCAGTCGCCCGGTCGCGGGGTCGGTGAGGGTGCGCAGCACCACGGCCCGCACCTGCTCGGGCGTCTCGAACTCGCCCTCGGTGCGCACCACGTAGCGCCGCTTGCCCTCATCCACCTCGCCAGCGCTCATCGACACGCTCGCCGCACGCAGCGCGTCCGCCACCTGTGGCACGGTCAGCTCGTACCGCGCCATGTCCTCCGGCCGCACCGTCACGGTCATCTCGCGTTCGCTGCCACCGAAGACGTCGACGCGGCCGACACCGGGAACGCGCTCCAGACGATCCTTGAAGACGTCTTCGGCAAAGTCCCCATAGGTGTGGATCGGGCGATCGTTGCCTGGGACACGCGTGAGGGTCACCCAGGCGATGGGATTGTCCTCGTTGCCCGCCGTCGACAAGGTCGGCTCGTCCGCCTCGGCCGGATACTCGCCGACGCGGTCGAGCCGATTGGCGACGAGCAGGAGCGCTCGGTTCATGTCGGTGCCGACGGCGAACTCGAGCTCGATCTCCGCCTGACCGTCCTCGGCGGTGCCGACGATGCGCTCGAGGCCTTCGAGCCCGGCGAGCTCGTCCTCCTGCGGATTGAGGATCTCACGCTCCACCTCCGCAGGTGCAGCCCCGAACCACTCGGTCTCGATGGTGATGATGGGCTTTTCGACGTCGGGCGTGAGCTGAATTGGGATCGTCACGAGGGCGACGGCGCCGAAGAGGACGGCCATGAGCACCGCCGAGATGACCGCGATCGGTCGCTCGATGGCGCCGCGGATGATGTTCATCGCGCGTTGCTCCGCCGCGTGTGCATCAGGAGGCGCTGCCGGAGACCACTGGCGACGCCGTGCTCTGGGGCGGCTCGTAGCTGATCGCCTGGCCCGGCCGCAGCCGCTCATTGCCGCGCACGATGACGAGTTCGCCTTCGGTGAGCCCCTCCATGACCTCGAACCGCGCGCCGACCGCTTCGCCGAGCGTCACCGGTCGCAGCTGCGCCTCACCGTCGGCAGCGACGAACACCATCGCCCCCTCCCCGCGGCGCAACACGGCGTCCTTGTCAACGGTCAGCGCCTCGCTGACAGCGCCCAGCGGAACGTCGACGGTGACCGACTGACCGCTTGCGAGAAAGAGGTCCTCCGTCGCCTCTCCAAGCGACAGGCGGATCGCCAGCGTCCGCGTCAGCGGGTTCTCGTCGGGGATCAACGCCCGAAGCGTGGCCTTGCTGCTGGCGCGGCCGTCGAGCGTCACGTCGAGCTCGATGCCCGCCTGAAGGACACGCGCCTGTGCCGAGGGCACATCGGCCTCGATCTCCAAGCTCGTGTCGTTGATGAGCGCGACCACCGGCTCACCGATATCCAGATGATCGCCCGCGCTGACATAGCGGCTGGTGATGACGCCGGGATAGGGTGCCAGCACCTCGGCATCGGCGAGGTCGCGCTCGGCCAAGGTTTGGTCGGCAAGCGCTTCGTCAAACTGCGCGCGCGCCCGCGCGATCCGCGCCGTCGCCGCCTGAAGCTCCTGCACCTTGTCTTCGAGGGCCGCCGGCGAGAAGGCAGCGGAGTTGCGGAGTTGCGCCAGACGCGCGCGTTCTTGCTCGAGCAGGCTCAGCTCAGCCTCGGCGGTCTCGATCTGCGCTTGGGCGGCGACCACGCGGGCTTCCGCCAACTGCGCACGTGCGGCCAGCCGCGCCTCATCCACCAGCGCCAGACGATCGCCCGCTTCGACACGATCCCCCACCCGCACGTCGAGCTGCTGCACCGCGCCTGAGACCCGAGCGGCCACCTCGCCGCGTTGGTCCGCGACAAGTCGCCCCAGGATGGGCACGGTCTGCGACAGCGGCTCGACCCTAACGGCGTCGACCCGCACCTGCGCCGGCTGCTCCTGCGCGGACGCCGCTGTGCCGGTCAGCATCACGACGGCCAAGGCGAGGCTCACTGCAACCCGGCGCAAGCTCATGCCGCTCATCCAATGTTAACGCGATTCATATTATGGAACGAGGATCGCCGCGTTCAAGCAAGCTGCCCGGCGTCAATGCTGCCATGTCCGATCCTACGAAGCAGTGGCTGATCGAGATCACCAGAACCGGCGGGTGGTTGCGCGTCGCGGTCCTTGACCCTGCCACGGGCCGCGAAGCGGTGGCCCACGGACCACTCAACGCCAACGAAGAAGACCTGTTGCGGCTCGCCCTCAACCGGCTGCGTCGGCCCGAAGATCCTCATCCGCGTGACGGCTTGGTGGTGTGAGGCGCCCGACACGGAGCGCGGCAGCGCTCCGGCTTGCCGATCACTCCTCCAGGAACGCGCGAAGCCGCTCCTCTACCTGACCGAGGCTGAGGACGCCGTCGAGATGGCCCCTTTCGCCCTGCAGCTCGACGAGCATCGCCGGGGTGCCGTCGGCACGGATCAGCGTCGCCGTTTCGCGCACCGCCTCCGGAACAAAGATCAGGTCCTCGTCGCTGTAGATCAGGAGCGTCGGCGCCTCGATGGCGGCCAGCCCACCCGCCAAAGACCCGCCGTGACCGGTGAGAAAGAGCTGGTTGGCCTTCGCCAGATAGAGAAAGTGATTCGCGTCGCTTTTTGCCGCGCGCGCAGCGGCAACCTGGTCAAGCACTGCCTCGAACTGGAACAGATGCTCCATGGAGGCTGCCGGGTCCTCACCCTCCGTCGCCCATGCTCTGCCGAACGAGGCATTCGCCCACTCCCAGTGGTTGGCATGGAGTGTCACCAGCTTCAGCGCCTCAGCGAGCCCGGCCGTGGGCGGCGTTCCGCCGTAGTAGTCGCCACCCTGCCAGTTGGGGTCGAGCCGGATCGGTGCGGCCCAGGCATTGAGCCAACCGATGAGGAAGGCATCCGCAGCACCGGCGCCGATCACCGGAATGACCCGCTCCACCATCTCAGGATAGGCGCTCGCCCATTCGAAGGTCTGGAGCGCACCCATCGAGGCGCCCATCACGGCGTGCAGCCGCTCGATGCCGAGACTTTCGAGGAGCGCCTTCTGCACGTTGACGAAATCGCGGATCGTCACGACCGGGAAATCCATCGCGTAGGGCTCGCCGGTCGCCGGATCGATCGAAGCCGGCCCGGTGGTCGTGACGTTGGGATCGCCGGTGTTGAGGTTGACCAGCGTGTCGGAGCTGAGGACATAGAAGCGGTCCGTGTCGAGCGGCCGACCGGGTCCGATCAGGTAGTCCCAATAGCCGCGCGGCCCCTCCTCGCTGTAGCGCCCGGCGGCGTGGCTCGTGCCCGAGTAGAAGTGCGTGATGAGGATCGCGTTGTCGCGGGCTTCGTTCAGCTCGCCATAGGCTTCCCAACCGACCCGAACCTCGGCGATCGTGTCGCCGCCGACCGTCGTGTAGGGACCCATCTCGAAGACCTGCTTCTCGACGATCCCGTCATAGCCAAATGCCGGCGGTGCCAGGACGAGCCCGGCGGCCAAGGCCATCGCAAATCGCATCCTTGCGCCCTCCCCGAATTCGAGATCAGCTCTACGCGGCTCCTCAAACGACGCAAAGCGCAGCGTGCGGCAGCGGCGGCAATTCGACCTCGATGGCGTCGCCCGGACGGACGAGCCCGCCCTCGAGCACCACGCTCATCACCCCGGTCCTGCGGACGAGCCCACCGGCGGCGTCGCGGTCGAGCACTTTGGCCAGCAGGCCTTCCCGGAAGCGCTCGATCTGCGCGCAGGGGTTCCGGAGCCCGGTCACCTCGACGACCACCTCGGCACCCAGCCGCAGACGTGTGCCCGCCGGGAGCAACAGGAGGTCCACCCCCGCCGTCGTGACGTTCTCACCAAGAGCACCTGGGGCCACGTCGAACCCGCTGCCGGCCAGCTCGGCCAGGAGTTCGGCGTGGATCAGATGCACCTGGCGGAGATTGGGCTGGATCGGGTCGCGGGCGACGCGCGAGCGGTGTTTCACCGTAGCACCCGCATGTGCGTCGCCGACGACGCCCAGGCCCGCCTCGAGCACGATCTCTGCCCGCGTCTGCTTGCTGAAGGCGTGCGTGCCGCTCGCGTGCACCGCCTGGACCGTCGCCATTCGTAGCGCTCCCACTGCCGCGGCAGCATAGGTTGCGTCGCGCCGGCTGGACAGCTGCCAAGGGGGCGGGCAGAAGGCCCGGATGGGCTGGCTCTACCTTCTCATCGCCATCGGCTTCGAAGTGGCCGGCACGAGCATGATGAAGCTCTCCGAGGGGCTGACGAGGCTTTTGCCGACGCTCTCCGTGTTCGGCTTGTGGGCGCTCGCCATCGTCTTTTTGACCTTGAGCCTCAAGACCATCGACATCGGCATCGCGTATGCGATCTGGGCCGGCCTCGGCACGGTCGTCATCGTCGCCATCGGAATCTTCGCCTTCAACGAGAGCGCGGGCCTGCTCAAGCTGCTGTTCGTCGCGATGATCATCGTCGGTGCCGTCGGTCTCAAGCTCACCTCTTCGGACTAACGCGTCGTCGGTCGCGCCGCGCCGCCCGCACACCCCGCCCGACCACCCAGGGCAGTATCCTCGTGGGCGGTCGGGCGGGGTGTGCGGGCGATCGAGCAAGCGTAGAGAGAAGCTCGTGGCCGGCATCCGGCTTGAATGGCGGCACAGCCGTGGCAACCTTGTGGTGCAGAGGCGGCATCTGAGCCGCCGAGGGGACGGCCTTCCATGTCGTGGCTGCGACAAGTGTTGGCGACGGTGCTGCTGGTGGCGGTGGCCGCCGGCGGCTTTGCCGCGTGGCAGGCTTACCGCGCCGAGTTCGCTAGCGGCGACAGCGAACGCGCGCTAGCGGCCCAGAGCGGCACGCCGGTGCGGGTGGTCGCGGCCGAGCGGCGATTGCTCGACAGCCGGGTCGAAGCGGTCGGCACGACGCTCGCAAGACAGGCGATCGAAATCGTTCCGCTCGCCAGCGGCCGAGTGGTCGACATCCTGTTCGAGGCGGGTCAGGTCGTCGCCGCCGGCGCGCCGCTGGTGCGACTCGACGACGATATCGAGCGTGCCGACCTCGCTGAGGCCGAAGCTCTCATGAGCGAGATGGAGGTCGCCCTCGACCGCGCCCGAAGGCTGCGCACGACCGCGGCGGTATCGCAGGCGACCATCGACCAACTCGTGGCGGAGCGTGCCACCGCGAAAGCCAGGGTCGATCGCGCCGCCCGCCGGCTCGCCGACCGATTGGTCGTAGCACCGTTCGCCGGAACGGTCGGTCTGCGCCGCATCGACGTCGGCGCCAGGGTCGACGACGAGACGGTACTGACGACGCTCGACGATCTCTCCGCCATGGAGATCGCGTTTCAATTGCCCGAGCGCCTGTTCGGGCAGGTCATCCCCGGCCAACCCCTCGAAGCGCGCGGCGCCGCCTTTCCCGACCGCGTCTTCACGGGTGTCGTCGAGACAATCGACAGCCGTATCGACGCGGCGACCAGGAGCTTCGCCGTCCGCGCGCGCCTGCCGAACCCGGACCGCAGCCTGCCGGCCGGCATGTTCGTGCATCTGGACCTCGTGGTTCGCCAACGTTCGGCGCTGGTCGTGCCGGAGGAGGCGATCGTCGTGGTCGGTGATCGCGCGCACGTCTTCACGGTCGTCAACGACCGGGCGCGACGGACGGAGGTGGTCCTCGGTCAGCGCGAAGCCGGGATCGTGGAGATCGCGGCAGGCCTCGCCGAAGGGACGGTCGTGGTCGTCGGGGGCCTGCAGCGAGTGCGCGACGGCGTGCCGGTGAGTGTCAGCGGCCCGGACGCCGACGCGGCGCCGGTAGCGACCGGACCGGCTGCGGAGGAGCGTGGTTGACCCTTTCCGACCTCGCAATTCGCCGGCCGGTTCTAGCGGCCGTGGCGAGCCTCCTCATCGTCGTTTTCGGGCTCGCCGCGCTGCGGGGCCTGCCGGTGCGCGAGCTTCCGGACGTCGACAACGCCGTCGTTTCGGTCCGTACCAGCTATACGGGTGCAGCACCCGATGTCGTCGACACCGATATCACCCAGGTGATCGAGGGCGCCGTCGCGGGGATCTCTGGAATCGAGAGCATCAGCTCGCAGAGCCGCCGCGGCAGCTCGAGCACCAGCATCACCTTCCAGACCGGTCGCGACATCGACGAGGCGGCGAACGACGTCCGCGATGCGGCAAGCCGGGTGCGCGCGGAGTTGCCGGACGATGCCGCCGAGCCGCGCATCGCCAAGAGCGACAGCGATGCCGACCCGGTCATGCGGATCGCGGTCACCAGCGACCGGCTTTCCGCTGCGGAGATCACCGACTTCGTCGAGCGGGTCGTGGTCGACCGGTTGGCCACGGTCGCGGGCGTCGCCAGCGTAGACATCTATGGCGAGCGACGCTTCGCCATCCGCATCTGGCTCGACCGCCGCGCCATGGCCGCCCGCAACCTGACCGTGGCCGACGTCGGTGCCGCTCTTAGGCGCAACAATGTCGAGCTGCCCGCAGGTGAGATCACGAGCACGGCGCGGCAGTTCGCCGTACGCCTGGACAGCCGTCTGCAGACGCTCGACGAGTTCCGCTCGCTGGTGGTTGCGGAGATCGACGGCTACCCCATCCGCCTCTCCGACCTGGCGCGGGTCGAGCTGGGCGTCGAGGACGACGAGACGCGCGTGCGCTCCAATGGCGTCGTGAGCGTCGGCATGGGCGTCCTGCGCCAGTCCCAGGCGAACACCCTGGCCATCTCCGAGGCGGTGCGCGCCGAGATCGATCGCCTCCGGCCAACGCTGCCCCAAGGCATGACCATCGCTGTCGGCTCGGACGACGCGTTGTTCATCGCCGCGTCGATCCGCGAGGTGATCGAGGCACTGCTGCTCTCGCTGGCGCTCGTCGTCACCGTGATCTTCCTGTTCCTGGCCTCTTTCCGGGCGATGCTGGTGCCTCTCGTCACGATCCCCGTGTCGCTGATCGGCGCCTTCATTCTGATCAATGCACTGGGCTTCTCGATCAACGTGCTGACGCTCTTGGCGCTGTTGCTCGCCATCGGCCTCGTCGTCGATGACGCGATCGTGGTTCTCGAGAATGTCCAGCGGCGAATAGAGCTGGGCGAAAGCCCGCTCGTCGCCGCCTATCGAGGCTCGCGACAGGTGACCTTTGCCGTCGTCGCGACGTCGCTGACCCTGATCGCCGTGTTCGTGCCGCTCTCTTTCCTCGAAGGCCAGGCCGGTAGGCTCTTCGTCGAGTTCGGCTTCGTCATGGCCGCGGCCGTCATCATCTCGACCTTCGTCGCTCTCACCCTCTGCCCAGCGCTGGCATCGAAGGTGCTCGTGGATCGCGCGCACAAGGGTCGCGCCGGGCGTGGCCTCGGGTCGCTGTTCGGGTCGGTCGAGCGCGCCTACCGCCGGGTGCTTGGCCTCGCGCTCGCAGCTCCATTGCCGGTCGTTGCCGTGTGCCTGCTCGTTGCGGCCGGTGCTTGGCAGGTGTTCTTGAACTTACCAAGCGAGCTGGCGCCCCGCGAGGATCGAGGTGTCTTGTTCGTGCCGCTGACGTCGCCCCAGGGCAGCACGGTCGCGTACACCGACGCGCAGACGCTTCTGGTCGAGCAGGCGGCCGCACCGCTCGTCGAGGAGGGTGTCGTCCGCACGGCCCTGGCGATCGTTGGCAACCGCGGCCGCCAGCACCGCGCGTTCGTGGTCCTACGCTTGGCGCCGTGGGAAGAGCGGTCGGTCAGTGACCGCGAGATCGCCGACCGGATGCGGCCGGCGGTGACCAAACTGCCTGGCGCCAGGGGCTTTCCCGTCACACCGAGGGGCCTCGGGCTCCGGGGCGCGAACACCCCGTTGCGCGTCGTCGTTCTCGGTCCCGATCACTCGACCGCCAAGCAATGGGCGGAAATGCTGCGCGAACGCGCGGAAGCGAACTCGGGGCTGCGCAACGTCGAAATCGACTTCGATGAGAACCAGCCGGAACTCAAGGTCCGGATTGACCGGGCCCGCGCGGACGATCTCGACATCGCGGTCGACGACGTCGCATCGACCCTCCAGACGCTGCTAGCCTCGCGCGAGATCACCTCGTGGGTCGATCGCGGCCGCGAATACCCGGTCATCGTGCAGGCGCAAGCGGATGATCGCCGGACACCGGCCGACCTCGCCAACATTTTCGTACGCGCTGGCGATGGCGAAACGCTGGTCCCGCTGGATGCCCTGGTCAGCGTCGACGAGGGTGCTTCGGCACCGCAATTGCGCCGGTACGACCGGCTGCCGTCAGTGACGCTCACCGCCTCGCTCGCCGACGGCTACGATATCGGTAGCGCGATCCGCTTCGTCCGGGAGGCCGCCAACGACACACTCCCCGAGCAGGCGCGCACAGCCTTCACCGGCCCGTCGCGCGACTATCTCCAGACGGCGAGCGGCGTGGCGCTAACCTTCGCCCTCGCGCTCTTGATCGTCTACCTCGTGCTCGCGGCCCAGTTCGAGAGCTTCGTGCACCCGCTCATCATCATGCTCAGCGTGCCACTGGCCATGGCAGGGGCGATCTACGCGCTCTCGTTCGTGGGCGCGTCACTCAACCTCTACAGCCAGATCGGGATCATCCTCCTGATCGGGCTGATGGCGAAGAACGGCATCCTGATCGTCGAGTTCGCGAACCAGCTTCGTGACGACGGGCTCGGCGTCCGCGAGGCCGTCAGCGAGGCGGCGGCCCTGCGGCTCCGGCCGATCGTCATGACGGTCCTGTCGACCATTCTCGGTGCCGTGCCGCTCGTGCTCGCGAGCGGCGCCGGGGCCGAGGCCCGCACCGCGATCGGCACCGTCATCATCGGCGGGCTCCTGTTGTCGGCGATGCTAACGCTCTTCCTGACACCCGTGCTCTACGACCTTCTCGCGCGGCTCACCCGGCCGCGCGGCGCGGCCGCCGCCGAACTGGCAGGAGCATTGCGCGGCGAGACGCATCGATAAGGCCAGCCGCGGCCATGCCGGGCGGGTGGCGTCGAACTGCAGTGCCAGTGTGTCGCTTGAGCACTTCCTTGGGTGGTGCTGGGCGCGTCTGCGCCTGGGGGGGACGGTCG
>JANQNY010000087.1 GCA_028279345.1 Geminicoccaceae bacterium | reverse complement strand
CCACGGTGCCTGCAAGCTCAACGGCAGTCTCGACCCAGGAGCCGCGTACCCGGGTCTCCGAAAGGTCCAGCGTCGCCAGCTCGACCGCGTCGAGACGCGTGCCCGGCGCGACATCCACCGCCGGAACCGGCAAAGGCACCAGCCGATCGAAGCTGCCGCGCAGATCGAGCGCCAGCGGGTCTTCATTGCCGACCCGCACGGACACCGTTGCGGCAAAACCACCACCTGCCGTCGGCTCGATCTGCTCGACCGCCAACACCGCTTCACCGACATAGGGGTTGGCGAGCGGCAGTGCCGGACGGTGGACGCGAATGCGCACGGCTTCGGCGTCCGCGGCGGCGCCTAGCGCCGGGGCCAGAAGGGCCTGTGCGACGGAGCTACCGAACGGCTCTCCGGGGGCGAGCGCCACTTCGGCCCATGCCGCGCTTGGCATCGAGAGCAGGCTCGCCGTGGCGAGCAGCAGAACCGCGAAACAATGTCGGGACAGGCGCATGGCTCACCTCAGCTGGGTGACGGTCGCCATCATCTCATCGCTCGCGGTGATGACTTTGGAGTTAAGGTCGTACGCACGTTGCGCGGCGATCAGCATCGTCATCTCGGTCACGGGATCGACATTGGAGCTCTCGAGAAAGCCCTGGAGCACCGTCCCACGCTGTTCCGCGCCCGGCTCGCCGATGGTTGCGGGCCCCGAAGCCGTGGTCTCGACGAGCAGGTTGCTGCCGATCGCCTCCAGGCCCACCGGGTTGATGAAGGTGGCGAGTTCTATCTGGCCGGCTTCGATGGTGTCGACCCGCCCTTCCAGCTTCACCTCTACTCTGCCTGCCTGGTTGATCGAGACCTCGACCGCCTCCTCGGGGATTTCGATGGTCGGCTGCAGCGGGAAGCCGTCGGCGTTCACCAGCAGCCCCTCGGGGCTCACCTGGAACTGGCCGCTCCGCGTGTAGGCGAGCTCGCCGCTCGGCAGCTCGATGATGAAGAAGCCATCGCCCTGAACCGCGATATCGAGGCGGTTCTCGGTGTTCTGGAGAACGCCCTGCTCATGCACCCGGTAGACCGCGGCGGGGCGCACGCCGAGCCCGATCTGCACACCCGCCGGCACCATCGTCCCGACGTCAGAGGTCTGCGAGCCCATGCGCCGCTGGTTCTGGTAGAGGAGATCCTGAAACTCGGGCCGCCGGCGCTTGTAGCCCGTGGTCGTCATGTTCGCGATGTTGTTGGAGATGACCTCGACGAACAGTTGCTGGGCCATCATGCCGGTGGCGGCGACGTTGAGAGCGCGCATGGGCGTAGCTTCCTAGCTGTTGACGTCCAGCAAACGCTGGACGGCGGAACGGGTGAGCTCGTGCTGGGCTTCGATGACCTTTTGGGTGGCCTGGAAGGCGCGATTCGCCTCCATCATGGCCGTCATCGCCAGGACCGGCTCGACGTTGGAGCTCTGGAGCGCGCCCTGAAGCACCTCGGCCTGCTCGGCGACGCCCGGCACCTCGTCGGTGCGAAGCAGCATGCCGCCTTCCAGGCGCAGCTGCTCGGGCTCCTCGAAGAGCGCGCGACGGAACTGGCCGACGATGTCGGCGCCGACGGCGATCGTACCGTCCTTGGCGACGGACAGGCCGTCGAGTTCCTCCGGTAGCGTGATCGGCTGGTCGTCGACGTCGAGCACCGGGTGGCCGTCGGTGGTCACCAACTGGTTCTGCTCGTCCAGCCGGAAGTGGCCGGCCCGTGTGTAGCGAAGGCCCTCTGGCGTCTGGACCGCAAAGAAGCCATCACCGCCGATGGCGAAGTCGAGCGGGCTTCCGGTCATGCGCATCTCGCCGGGGGTGAGATCCGGCTTGGGCGACAGGTCCTGGACGAAGGCGAGGTCGCGGGCGGGGCCCGTCCGGCTCAGCACCGACTGGAAGCTCACCTCATCGGCGAGAAACCCGGTCGTGTTGGCGTTCGCGATGTTGTTCGCGAGGCTCGCCATGCGGCTGTCGAGCGCAAGCTGGCGGCTGAGGGCGACGTAGCCCGAGGTCTCCATCGACGCGAACTCCGTTGGCGGACGAGCCCTCTCGGCAAGCGTCGTGCCAGCTCCGGAAACGCGCCCTTTCCGCGGCAGCCACGCATGTCGCGACGGGCCACGGGCGGCAGACCGTGCCGCGGGCGGCAAGGACGGCCGCTATGGCAACCAAGCCTTAACCTTACGGGCGCAGGTTGCTCATCGAACTCGATCCGAGCCTCGGAGAGCGCTTGATGGAAGCGGACAACACAACCGCATCGGAAAAAGAGGCGCCGCCGGCCAAGCGCCGCCGCCTCCCGCGACCCGTTCTCTTCATCGCGCTTGCCATCGTCGTCGTCGCCGCCGGGGTCGGTGGCGCGTTTGCCTTAGGCCTCCTCGGCGGTGGTGACCACGCCGAAGAGGCGGTCTCCGGCACGCACGACGACGATGCGGACCGGGCACACGCGCCCACCCCCGGTTACGAGCCCATCTTCGTCGATATCCCCGATCTCGTCGTCAATCTCGTCGTCCAGGATGGCCGACCCCGCTTTTTGAAGCTGAGCGTCGCCGTCGAGGTGGCCGGTCAGAAGACGGCGGAGCGAATCGGCCAGCTCATGCCGCGGATCGTGGACAGCTTTCAGCTCTATCTCCGCACGCTCACGCCGGCGGAGCTCCAGGGGCCGGGCGCCATGTTCCGACTGAAGGAGGGCCTGCACGTCCGCGTCGACGAGGCGATCGGCCCCGAGCGGGTAGGCGACGTGCTCTTCAAAGAGATGCTGGTGCAGTAGGCACGCCACGGGACGGAGCCAGCGATGAGCAACACCGACGAGGCGGTGCCGACCAGCGCCCTGGCGGAGGGACCGGATGTGCCCGGCGACAGCGGCGACGCTCATGCGTCCACGACCGACGTCTTGGATCAGGACGAGATCGACAGCCTGCTCGGCACCGACGACGATGCCTGCGCCGTCGACCAGTCGGGCATCGACGCGCTCGCCAACAACACGAAGGTGGCTTACGAGCGCCTGCCGATGCTGGAGATCGTCTTCGACCGCCTGGTGCGGATCCTGACGACGACGCTCCGCAACTTCACTTCCGAGAACGTCGATATCCGCATCGAGACGATCACCTCGCTGCGCTTCGGCGACTATCTCGACGCGGTCCGGCTGCCCGCGATGATCAGCGTCTTCAAGGCCGACGCGTGGGACAACTCGGGCCTCGTGACGGTCGACAGCGCGATGATCTACTCGATCGTCGACGTGCTCCTGGGCGGCCGGCGCGGAGGGGCCCCGACCCGCGTCGAGGGCCGCAACTACACGACCATCGAGCAGAACCTGGTGGTTCGCCTCGTAAACCTGATCTTGCGTGACCTGGCACAGGCCTTCGCGCCCATCACACCCATCGCCTTCGAATTCGAACGGCTGGAAACCAATCCGCGTTTCGCCGCCATCGCGCGCGCCGGCAACGCCGCCATCGTCTTCAAGCTGCGCATCGACATGGAGGACCGCGGCGGCGGCATCGACATGCTGCTCCCCTATGCCACGCTCGAACCGATCCGCGACCTCCTGCTGCAGGGGTTCATGGGTGAGCGGTTCGGCCGCGATTCGATCTGGGAGGGGCACCTCGCACGCGAAATCCTAACCACTGACGTGGCGCTGGAAGCGGTGCTCGACGAGCAGCAGGTGCCGCTCAGCATGGCGCTCGGCCTCAAGGTCGGCTCGGTGCTCGACCTCAACGCCACGACCGAAAGCGAGGTCCTTCTGCGCAGCGGCCATGCCCCAATGTTCAAGGGCTTCATCGGTCGCATCGGCGACCATCTTGCCATCCGAGTGGAAGAACGCATGCGCGAGCAGGAGACGGCCGATGACTGAGCAACTGTTCGACATCGCGGTTTGCCTGCTGCTGCTCGTGACGATTGTGCATCTGGCGCTGGTGCAGCGGCGGCTGCGCGCCTTTCGCGCCGAACGGGACCGTTTGCAGGCCTTCGTCACCGCTCTCGATTTTACCGTGGAGCGCGCGGAGACAGCTATCCGGCGCCTGCGCGCCATCGACCAGAAGACACCAAACGCGACCACCGAGGCGCCGCGGCCGGTGCGAACGCGGGACCCGGAGGACCTGCTGCGGGCGGCCCGACGCGCGGCCCGTGTCGAGGGTAAGCCGGCCCAGCCGATGACCGGCGCTACGGCCGAACCCTCACCCCCTAGCGCGCGCGCCGAAGACGCGCTTCAGCAGACCCTTGGCGCCTGAACGATGCACGCAGCGGACCTGCCCCTGCCTTCGTCGATCAAGCGCCGCGCGTCGCCACTGCCGGTGACCTTGGCTGTGCTCGGGGCGCTGCTCGCGGTGAAGCTCACCGCATTGCTGCCTCCGTTGCCCGCGTGGACCAGCGAAGACATGCATGCGACGGTGGTCGTAGACGGCGGAGCCCGGGCGGTCGAACCGACGCTCATGGGCCAACGACCAACGGCGCCGGTGACCACGACCCAGCTCGCCGCGTTGCCCGAGCCGGCTGCCGGCCCCGTGCCCGGCACGTATGAGCGCCTGCGCGTCGAACCCTTCTTGGAGGAACGTGAGGCCCTCGCCCGCCAGCAAGAGGCGCTGCAGGTCCGACAGGTCGCTCTCGAGGTCGCGGAGCGGCGGCTGCGTGGCCTCTACGATCAGCTCGACGGACTCCGGGCCGAGGTCGATGCGCGGCTCGGCGAGCTGGAGGCGCGCGACGAGGAACGCCTCGCCGGCCTCGTCAAGCTCTACGAGGCGATGAAGCCCAAGAAGGCGGCGCTGATCTTCGATGAGCTGGACTTCGACGTGCTGGCCCCCTTGGCGCTCGACATCAGCGAGCGCAAGCTTGCCCCGATCGTCGCTGCCATGGAGCCAAGGGTTGCGCGCCGGCTGACGGCCGAGCTCGCCCGCCGTCGCCACGACGCGAGCCTGGCCGAAGCGTTGCCACCGGAACCCGCGGCGAACTGAGAGCGGCGGCGTGGCCCGGCCCTCAGCCGGCACTACCAAGCGCCCTCGCGCGCTCGCGCAGCACGAACTTCTGGATCTTGCCCGTCGACGTCTTGGGCAGCTCGCCGAAGACGATGGTCCCGGGCGCCTTGAAGTGCGCCATCTCCTGCCTGCACCAACCGATGAGATCCGGCGCACTCGCCTCCGCACCGCTCTTGAGCGTGACGAAAGCGCACGGGCTCTCGCCCCAACGCTCGTCCGGCTGCGCCACGACCGCCGCCTCCAGCACTGCCGGGTGGCGATAGAGCACCTCCTCGACCTCAAGCGAGGAGATGTTCTCGCCGCCAGAAATGATGATGTCCTTGGCCCGATCCTTTACCTCCATATACCCGTCTGGATGCAGGACGGCGAGATCGCCCGAGTGATACCAGCCACCGGCAAACGCGGCGCCCGTAGCCGCCTCGTTCTCCAGATAGCCCTTCATCACGGTGTTGCCGCGAAACAGCACCTCGCCGATCGTCTCGCCGTCGGCCGGCACTGGTTCCAGCGTAACGCCATCGGCGATCAGTAGATCCGCCATGGTCGGATAGCGCACGCCCTGGCGCGCCATCTCGCGCGCGCGCTCATCGACGCCGAGCGCGGGCCAATCCGGCTGCGGCGAGGCGACCGTCGCGGGCCCGTAGGTCTCCGTGAGTCCATAGAGGTGGAGCACCTCGAAGCCCATGGGCTCCATCGCGGCGATGATGGCGCTCGGAGGAGCTGCTCCACCTGTCGCGGCTTTGATCTTGTGCGCAAACGGCCGCGCGGGCTTGTCCGCGCTGTGCGCAAACATGTTGAGAACGATCGGCGCGCCGCAGAGATGGGTCACACGCTCGCGCTCGATCAGCTCGAAGGCCGGCTTGGGCTCGACCCGCCTGAGGCACACATGCGTCCCGCCGACAGCGGTCACGGCCCAGGTGAAGGTCCAGCCATTGCAGTGGAACATCGGCAGCGTCCAGAGATAGACACTCTCAGGGCTGAGGCCGAACACCAGCGCGTTCCCCAAGGCGTTCAGATACGCGCCACGATGGTGATAGACGGCACCCTTCGGATTGCCGGTCGTGCCGGAGGTGTAGCAGAGCGAGAGCGCGGCCCACTCGTCGTCGGGAAGCGCGACCGCCACGGGCTCGGCCGCCTCGAGCAGCGCCTCGTAGCCGTCCAAAGACCCGCCGGCGACGACCAGTTCCGGCGGCGTGTCGATCAGCGCCACCGCGGCGCGCGCCACCTCTTCCAGCTCGTGGTCGACGATGAGCAGCCGGCTCTGTGCATGTCGGACCGTGTTGGCGACGGTCTTCGCATCGAGCCGTGTGTTAAGCGCGTTGAGCACGGTTCCCGCCAACGGCACGCCGTAGTGCGCCTCCAGCAAGGCCGAGGTGTTCGGCGCCAGCAGCGAAACGACAGCACCTCCGCCTATTCCGCGCCCGGCGAGCGCGCCCGCGAGCCGACAGCAGCGGTCCCTGAACAAGCGATAGGTGAAGCGCCGATCGCCATCGACGACCGCCACCTTGTCCGGATAGGTGCCCGCTGCCCAGTCCAGGAAGCTCAACGGGCTGAGCGGCTGGAAATTCGCGGGCTGGCGCTCCAGCCCGCGCTCGAAACGGTCATTGCTCACGCTGCGCCTCCCAGAACGTGTCGCGTGACGCCGGAGCGTACATCGACGCTCGCGTCCACGCACGAGCGGCGCGCGGCACGGCTGTCGCCGCACCTCGCTGCTTTTGCGTCGAGGCTCGGGAGGCTAAGCTCGTCGTCCCAGCGAGGAGCAACCATGAGGGCGCCGCTAGACTTCTACTTCGCCTTCGGCTCGCCGCCCGGATACTTCGCGAGCACGCAGATCGACGCGATTGCGGCAAAGCACGGCCGTGGGGTTCGCTGGCGACCGTTCGATATCCGAGCGCTGTTCGCCGAGGAAGGTCTGCAGCCGACCGTCGCCTACCCCACCAAGGGCCGCTACCATCAGCACGACTGGCACCGCACTGCCAGACTCCACAACATCGCCTTCGCTGGACTGCCGCAGAACGCGGAAAGTCCGTCCAAGCGCGGCGCGCTCCTCTTCTACTGGCTCGCCGACACGCTCGGCGAGGACGCCGCCAAGGCCTTCGCTCAGCTGGCGATGCACGCCTACTTCGTCGAGCAGCGTCCCGCTGGTGAGCCTGAAGAGATGGCCGCGATCGCCGCCGCACTCGGCGCCGACTCCGATGCCGCCCGCGAGGCGCTCGACGAAACCCACTGGCAGGCACGTCTCGCCGACGAGACGGCAGCGGCGGCCGCAGCCGGCGTCTGGGGCTCACCGCACGTGTTCGTCGACGGCGAGCCCTTCTGGGGGCACGACCGCCTGGAACAGGTCGATCTCTGGCTCGAACGCGGAGGCTGGTAGGCTGATGCACGTCGTCATCGCCGGCGGTGGGGTCATCGGTGCTGCGACCGCCTTTTTCCTCGCCGAGCGCGGCCATCGGGTGACCATCGTTGAGCGGCACGCCATCGCTGGCGCCGCGTCCGGCAAGGCCGGCGGCTTTCTGGCGCTCGACTGGTGCGACGGGACGGCGCTCGGCCCACTGGCGCGCCGCAGCTTCGCGCTGCATGCAGAACTGGCCGAACGCTTCAACAACCCTTGGGACTATCGCCGGCTCGACACGTTCGCCGCCACGGCGAGCGCCCGCCGCTCGCTGGGTGGCCGTGGACACGGACTGACCTGGCTCGCCGCCGAAGCAGTCGTCGAGGAGCGGCTGGGCACGACGGCGACCACCGCCCAGGTGCATCCTGCGGCGTTCACCCGCGGTCTCGTCGAGCGCTCCGGCGCGCGCGTCGTTCATGCGGTCGTGACGGGTCTCACGATCGACGAAGGTGCGGTCCGCGCCGTCGAAACGGATGCGGGCGCGCTCACCTGTGATGCCGTCGTCCTGACGATGGGGCCTTGGACGGCGCTTGCCAGGGCCTGGCTGCCGCTGCCGCCGATCCATGGCCTCAAGGGCGCGAGCATCGTGCTCGACAATCCGAGCGAGCTGCCGCCGCATGCGGTCTTCGCTCAGGTCGAGACGGCCGCGGGCGGCATGCAGGGACCCGAGATCTTCACGCGGCCCGACGGCACGACCTATGTGTGTGGGGTCGGCGACAAGCAGTCGCTGCCGGCGGACCCGGCGGTCGTTGCACCGGAGCCCAACGCCGAAGCCTCGCTGCGCGCGATCCTCGAACCCTTGGCACCGGCGCTCGCGGCGACCCCGGCTCTCGTCGTCCAGGCGTGCTACCGGCCCGTCACCCGCGATTCCCTGCCGATCATCGGTGCGGTCGGCGATATCGACGGCGCCTTTGTGGCGACCGGCCACGGCGTTTGGGGCATCCTCAACGCGCCCGCGACCGGTGAGGCGATGGCGGCGCTGATTGGCGCCGCGCGTCCACCCATCGACCTCCGCCCCTTCGCGCCGGGCCGCGGCGCCCACTGATGCTTGCTTAGGGGCCATTAGCCTGCACGATACGGCGAACCGCCGGAGGACACCCCCGATGAACGCCCTCATCGATCTCGCGAGCGACACGAAGTCGAGGCCGACCGCCGCCATGCGCCGCGCCATGGCCGAGGCGGAGGTGGGCGACGAGCAGGCATTCGAGGACCCGACGGTCAACGCCCTCTGCGAGCGGGCGGCCGCGCTCTTGGGCCACGAGGCGGCCGTCTTTCTGCCCTCGGGCACGATGGCCAATCAGATCGCCTTCCGCCTGCATACCCGGCCCGGCGATGAAGTGTTGCTCGAGGCGACGACGCACCCGATCCACTTCGAGAGCGGCGGTCCCGCGGCGAACGGCTTCTGCATGTTGCGGCCGCTGCAGGGCGAGCGCGGCAAGTTCACCGCGTCGGACGTCGAGGCGGCCGCGCGAGGCGCTTACCGCCACAACCCTCGCACCAGCCTCGTCTGCATCGAGAACACCACGAACATGGGCGGAGGCGCAGTCTGGACCGTCGACGAGGTCCTGGCGGTCGCGGAAACGGCCCGCTACCACGGGCTCAAGGTGCACATGGACGGCGCGCGGCTAGCCAACGCCGCCATCGCCGCCGGCGTACCGCTCAGCGCCTATGGCCGCCTCTGCCACACCGTCTGGCTGGACTTCTCGAAGGGCCTCGGCGCTCCCGTCGGCGCCTGCCTGGCAGGCTCGAGGGAGACGATCGACGAGGCTTGGCGCATCAAGCAGCAACTCGGTGGCGCCATGCGCCAGGCGGGCGTCATCGCCGCCGCGGCGCTCTATGCCTTGGACCACCATGTCGAGCGGCTGGCCGAGGACCACGTGCGCGCCCGACGCCTGGCCGCGGCGATCGCCGAGACCAACGGGCTGGAGCTGCTGAACGGCCCGGTCGAGACCAATCTCGTCTTCTTCTCGACGGCGCCGTCCGGCCGCAACGCATCCGATCTTCAGGAAGCGCTGCTACGCCAGGGTGTGCGCATTGGTGCACTCGACAAACACCGCATGCGCGCCTGCACCCACATCGACGTCGACGACGCCGGCATCGACCGCGCGATCGCGGCCATGCGTGAGGCGATGGCGACGTGAAAGCTCGTGCTACCGTTGGCCGGCCGACGTCGGGTCGACGCTCAACGCGCCTCGTTGGACAGCCTTCGCGGCACGCACGGCTCCCCGAGTTCGCACTCCAACGCGTCCCTGTCCCATCCGCCGAGGCTCGCCGCTGCTTCGTAGGTGGACTGCAGAAAGGCCATCAAGAGCAGCTCGGGCTGCTCCGATCGCCTCACCGCGTCGTAGGGGAGGACGAACTCGCCCAGCTCTTTGCTGTAGTAGGCTTCCTCCGGAACGTTCGGCGCGCCTTCGAACCCGGCGGGCGTCGGGTAGGCGTAGCTATAGAAGGCGGGATGGTCGATGCCGCCCCCACCCGGCCAGAACCCGGCCGAGCTGACTTCGTGCGAGTAGGCCTCGCGCGTAACGTCGTCCGGCAGGGCGGGGATGCCGCCCGGGTGGAGTGGAGCGGGTCGTCCTGAGAAGCGGGTCACGGCAAGGTCGAAGCTGCCCCAGAACAGATGCACGGGACTGACCTTGCCCACGAAACCGGTGCGAAATCGCTCGAACACGGCGCTGATGGCCACCAACGCGCGCCAAAAGTCGCGGGCAGCCTCGGGGTCGTAGCGGCCTGGGGCCGTCTGGTCCGCGAAGGGTATCGGATCGGCCACCTCGTTCGGCCGGTCGTGCAAATCGGTGGGCGCGCCGAGGTCACGCAGCGACGCCCGGAAGGCACCGTAGAAATCCGCAACCGAACGATCCTCCAACGGCAAACGCGCCGTCGCACCTTCCGTCGTCATGACGACCAGGTCGTGGTCGACGAAGTCGAAGAGCACCTCGTAGCCGGCCGCACGTCCCGGAATCAGCGAAGTCGTCAGCCCGCGCGCGTTCACGTAGAACGCGGCGTGCCATGAATGGTTGATCCAAGGTGCGAGGGCGAGACGGAACTTGCCGACAATCTGCGCCCACATGTGCAGGCTGGTACCCGTGGGCGCCCAGCGCTCGTAGGGGATCTCCGGCCAGCCTGCCATCGTCGGTGCCCCCTTCCGTCGCTGCGGGCGCGGTTCGTCAAGCCGCCTGCTTCGCGGCATAGAGCCCTTCGAGGTCGTCCTTGAAGCGATCGACGATGATCGGGCGACGGAGCTTGAGGGTCGGCGTCATCGTGCCGTTGTCGATGGTGAAGGCCTCCGGCATGATCTTGAAGCGCCGCACCCGCTCGATCACCGAAAGCTGCTCGTTGGCGCGGCCGATCGCGGCGCTGACGATCTTGTGCAGCTCGGGGTGGGCGGCGAGTGCCTCAGGATCGTTTTCGAGCTGGTGTTGGCGGGCGAAGCCGGCGAGCATCTCCGCGTCGGGTACCACCAACGCCACGAGGTGCGGACGCCGGTCGCCGTAGACGAGCACCTGGCCTATCTCCGGCTCCAGCGACAGCACCCCCTCAACCCGCTGCGGCGAGACGTTGTCGCCACCGGAATTGACGATCATCTCCTTCTTGCGGCCGGTGATGTAGACGAAGCCCTCATCGTCGATCGTGCCGATGTCGCCAGTATGGAGCCAGCCGTCGATCAGCGTGGCAGCGGTCGCAGCCTCGTCGTGCCAATAGCCGCGCATGACCAGAGGACCCCGGACCAGTAGCTCACCATCGTCGGCGATCTTGATCTCGACGTCCCTGAGCGGCAGGCCGACGCTCTTGAGCTTGTGCTTGTTGGGCCGGTTGGCGCTGATCACCGGGGCTGCCTCGGTCTGGCCGTAGCCCTGGTAGATCGGCAGGCCCAGCGCCGCGAAGAAGATCCCGACGTCGTAGTTGAGCGGCGCGCCACCCGAGACCATCGCCTTGAGGCGGCCGCCGAACCGCTCGTTGACCTTGCGGCGCACCAGCCGATCCAACACTGCGTTAAGGAGCCGGTCGGCGGGTCCAAGCGGCTCGCCCTCATAGCGCTTGGCGCCCAGCTCGCCGGCCTTCTTGAAGAGCCACTGGCGGAAAGGACCGGCCCGGTTGACCCCCGCCTGGATGCGGGTCCGCATGACCTCGTAGAGCCGCGGCACGCAGGTGAGGATCGTCGGCCGCGCCTCCGTGAGGTTTTGCACCAGCGTGTCGACGCCCTCGGCATAGTAGATCTGCGCACCGATACCGATCGGCACGAACTGGCCCGCGGTGTGCTCGTACGAGTGCGACAGCGGTAGAAAGGAGAGGAACACCTCGTCATCGCCGACGCCGAGCTCCTCGAGCAGATCGATCGCGCCGATGACGTTGGCGAGGATGTTGCCGTGCGTGAGCATTACGCCTTTTGGCGTGCCGGCCGTTCCCGACGTGTAGATGATGCAGGCTAGGTCGTCGCCGTCGGGCAGCGGCAGAGGTGTCCTGTCGGCCGCGTCGCCTCGCGCGATCACCTCGTCCCAGCTCGTCACGCTCACCGTCCCAGACGTTGTCGGCGGCTCCATCGCGATGACGCGACGCACGCTGGGCACCTGCTCGAGGGCCGGCAAGAGCCGCTGCGCCACCTGCGCGCCTGAGTAGATGACGGTGGCTGCGCCGCTGTGCTCGAGGATGAACTGATGGTCGCGTACCGTGTTGGTGGTGTAGGCGGGCACCGTCACCGCGCCCACCGTCAGCGCGGCCAGATCGGCAATCATCCACTCGGGCCTGTTCTCCGCGACGATAACGATGCGCTCGCCCGGCTCCACGCCGAGCTGCTGGAGGCCCTGCGCCAGGCTCGTGACCTGTCTGCGTACCTCGCTCCAGCTCAGCGAGACGTAGCCGTCCTCAGCCTTGCGCCAAAGAAACGGCCGGTCGCCGCGCGCCGCGACGGCGTTGTGGAAGAGCTCGACGAGACTGCCACCACTGAACACCACGCCTCCCCGCCGGTACCGCGCACCGGCTCCCCGAAAAGCAATCCGTTTCATGCAACTAACGGCACACGACCCTCCTGGCCAGTGCTGCGTGACAGCGCCTGGAAGACCTTGCCGAACCACATATATGGGAAGCAGTTCGAGGAGTGCGATATGTCCGGAGCTGCGCGTTCGATTGAGGCCCCTACGTGGGATTTGAGGGACCTCTATGGCGCCCTAGACGACCCGGCACTGACGCGCGACCTCGGCTGGGCTGCGACGGAAGCCCAGTCCCTCGCGGACGACTACCGCGGGCGCCTCGCCGCACTCGACGGTGACGCGCTCGCCACCTTGATCCGCCGCTATGAAGAGCTGAGCGAGCGGATCGGTCGCGTCTACAGCTTCGCCAGCCTGCGCTTCGCCGCGCAACGGGAAGATCCGGAAGTCGGCCGCTTTTTCCAGTCGACGCAGGAGCGGATCAACGCCATCACCACGGGCCTCCTGTTCGTCACGCTCGAGCTCAACCGCATCGAGGACGCGTCGCTCGAGGCGCTACTCGAACAATCGGCGGCCCTCGCCCGCTACCGGCCATGGTTGCGCGACGTGCGTGCCTATCGGCCACATCAGCTCGACGACCCGATCGAGGAGACGCTGCACGAGAAGTCGATCACCGGACGCCATGCCTGGGTTCGGCTGTTCGACGAGACGATGGCCGAGCTGCGCTTTCCCTTCGGCGACGAGCGGCTGACCAGCGCGCAGATCTTCGACAAGCTGCAGGACAAGGACCGCCATGTCCGCCGCGATGCTGGCGCGGCCGTAGCGGGCGTCCTCGGCGAGCGCACGCGGCTCTTCGCGCGCATCACCAACACGCTGGCCAAGGACAAGCAGATCGAGGACGGCTGGCGCCGGTTCGGTCAGCCGATCTCGTCGCGGAATCTGGCCAACCGCGTCGAGGACGAGGTCGTCGACGCGCTGATCGGCGCCGTGCGCAAGGCCTATCCGAAGCTCTCACACCGCTACTACGCGCTGAAGGCCCGGTGGCTCGGTCTCGACAAGCTCGCCCACTACGACCGCAACGCACCGCTGCCCGAAGACGACGACACGCGGATGGGTTGGGACGATGCCAAGGTAGTGGTGCTCGACGCCTATCGGGACTTCTCGCCGGAGTTGTCGGCGATCCTCGAGCGTTTCTTCGAGCACCGCTGGATCGATGCGGAACTCCGCCCGGGCAAGGATGCGGGCGCTTTCTGTCACCCGACCGTGCCGTCGGTGCATCCTTACGTGCTCATGAACTACCAGGGCCGCGCGCGCGATGTGATGACGCTCGCGCACGAACTCGGACATGGCGTGCACCAGGTTCTGGCGGGCGAACAGGGTTTGCTGATGGCAGCGACGCCGTTGACGTTGGCCGAGACCGCTTCCGTGTTCGGCGAACAGCTGACCTTCCGCCGCCTGCTGGCGGCAGCGCCGGATCGCCGGCGGCGCCGGGTACTGCTCGCCGGTAAGATCGAAGACGCGCTCAATACGGTCGTGAGGCAGATCGCTTTCGTCGAGTTCGAGCGCCGCGTCCACGCCAAGCGCCGCGAGGCTGAGCTGACCGTCGACGAGCTCGGTGATGTTTGGATGGACGTGCAGACGGAGAGCCTGGGCCCGGCGTTCTACTTCAGCGACGATTACCGGGTCTTCTGGTCGTACATTCCGCACTTCATCCACGTTCCGTTCTACGTCTACGCCTATGCTTTCGGTGATTGTCTGGTGAATGCGCTCTACGCTGCCTACGATCGGGAGCCCGCGGGCTTCGAGGACCGATATCTCGATCTGCTGCGGGCCGGCGGCACCCTGCGACACACCGAGCTACTTGCGCCGTTCGGCCTCGATGCCCGTGACCCGGCCTTCTGGGATCGCGGGCTCGACGTCATTGCGCGCATGATCGAGCAGCTCGAGACGGACCTGAGCCAATGAGTGAGCCGCGCTCCGAAAACACCCTCGGCGGCCGGGTCCGTCGCTACGCGCAGGTCGGCACCGCCATGGGCGGAATCGCGGCGCGCTATGCCGGCAAGCGGGTGCTGGGTTTGGAGATCGACGACAGTCGCTATGCGGGCGAGTTGCGCGCGGCCTTGGGCGGACTCAAGGGTCCGCTGATGAAGGTGGCGCAAATGCTCGCTACCATTCCCGACGCGCTGCCTGCCGACTACGCCGCCGAGCTGGCGCAGCTCCAGTCGGAAGCCCCGCCGATGGGGAAGCCCTTCGTGCGGCGGCGCATGCAGGCCGAGCTCGGTCCGGACTGGCAAAAGCACTTCAAGTCTTTTCCGCTGGAGGCGGCGCACGCGGCGTCGCTCGGCCAAGTGCACAAAGCCGTCCTGAAAGATGGCCGCGAGGTGGCCTGCAAGCTGCAATATCCCGGCATTGCGGCTTCGGTCGAGGCCGACCTCGCGCAGCTCCGCGTCGTGCTCGAGATCTACAAGCGCTACGACAACGCGATCGACACCTCGGAGATCTACAAGGAGATCGCGGCGCGGCTGAAAGAGGAGCTGGACTACGAGCGCGAGGCGAAGAACGCAGCGCTCTACCGGCATATCCTCCGCGACGAGGCACATGTGCACATACCCGACGTGGTCACCGAGCTTTCGACCCAGCGGCTGATCACCCTCTCCTGGGTTTCTGGCCAGAAGCTCCTAGCTTTCAAGGAAGCCGATCTCGAAGCGCGCCGCGCGATCGCCCGCAAAATGTTCCGGGCCTGGTACGTGCCGTTCTACGAGTACGGCGTGATCCACGGCGACCCGCATCTCGGCAACTACACGGTGCGCGACGACACCGACATCAACCTTCTGGACTTCGGCTGCATCCGCATCTTTCCACCGAAGTTCGTGGGCGGTGTCATCGATCTCTACAAGGCGCTGCGCGACGGCGACGAGGCGTTGGCGGTGAGTGCCTATGAGGCGTGGGGCTTTAGCAACCTCTCGAAGGAGGTACTCGAGGTCCTCAATCTCTGGGCGGCCTTCCTCTATGCGCCGTTGATGGAGGACCGGCCGCGGCTCATCGACGAGACGAACTCGGGCCAGTACGGCCAGGGCGTGGCGATGGACGTGCACAAGCGGCTCAAGGACGTAGGCGGCGTGACCCCACCGCGCGAGTTTGTGCTGATGGACCGCGCCGCCATCGGCCTCGGCTCGGTCTTCCTGCACCTCAACGCCGACCTCAACTGGCACCGCATGTTCATGGAGCTGATCGAGGACTTCGACGTCGCCCGCGTCGAACGCCAGCAGGCCGAGGCGTTGGCGTTGGTTGGCTTGGAGCCGGGTAGCTAGGGCACCGCAGGCCCCGCTTACTCCGCTGCCTGCGCGGGCCTGGCTGCGGCAATCGCCTGCCAGACCACCTCGGTCGTCGCCGGCATGTCGAGATGGGTGATGCCGAGCGGAGCAAGCGCGTCCAGAAGCGCGTTCATAACCGTTGGTGGCGCGCCTGTGGCACCTGCCTCGCCGCAGCCCTTGGCACCCAGGGGATTGGTCGTGCAGGGCACCTCGACGAACTCGACCTGGATCGCCGGCACATCGTCGGCGCGCGGCAGGCTGTAGTCGATCAGCGAACCGGACAGTAGCTGGCCCTCGTCATTGTAGACCATGCTCTCGACGAGCGCCTGGCCGATCCCCTGGACGATGCCGCCCTGGATTTGCCCGCGGGTGAGCATCGGGTTGACGATCGTTCCGAAGTCGTTGACCGACAAGTAGCGATCGATCGCGACGCGTCCGGTCCCCAGGTCGACCTCCAGCTCGCAATAGTGCACCCCGTTCGGAAAGGCGCTCGGTGCGCCCTCCACGGTAAGGCTCGCGTCGACGTCGTCGGGAAGCCCGTCGACCGGCCCGGTGTTGCGGGCAATCTCGGCGACCTCGAGGAGGCCTACCTTGCGATCGGTGCCGACGACCGTGAACGCACCTGCCTCAAAGACCAGGTCGGCTTCGGGTGCTTCGAGCGAGTGGGCGGCCCACTGGCGTGCCTTCGCCTCGACCTCGTCGGCAGCCGCCAGGAGCGCGAGCGACGAGTTCATGACCGAGCGGGACCCGCCGGAGCCACCACCGGCAAGGAGCTGATCGGAGTCCTTCTGCAGGAGATCGATCTGTTCGAAGGGCACGCCAAGTCGGTCGTGCAGGATCTGCGCGAAGGTCGACCAATGGCCCTGACCATAGTCCGAGGTGCCGGTGATCAGCGTGACGCGCCCGTCCGGCTCGAAGCGCAGCCCCCCCATCTCGGGCACCTTGTCCGCCGTCACCTCGAGGTAGCAGGCGATCGCTCGCCCACGCAGCTTGCCTCGCGCTCTACTCTCGACAGCCCGCGCGCCGTAGCCGGCATCATCCGCGAGCTCCAGTGCGCGCTCGAGCAGCCGTGGGAAATCGCCGGAATCGTAAGCCAGCCCTGACGCCGCGGCGAACGGCATCGCCTCGGGCGGGACGAGATTCTTGCGGCGGAGCTCGATCGGATCGAAGCCGGTCTCGCGCGCGGCGGCATCGATCAAGCGCTCCATGATGTAGACGCCTTCGGGGCGCCCGGCCCCGCGATAGGGCCCGATCGGGACGGTGTGTGTCAGCACGCTTCGCGAGCGCATCGCCATCACCGGTGTCCGGTAGGGGCCGGGGGCGTTCTTGCGGATGTTGAGGGTCACGATCATCGGCGTGACGAAGCCCATGTAGGCGCCGAGATTGCCGACCATGTCGATCTTGAGCGCCTTGAAGTTGCCGTCCGCGTCGAGGGCAAGGCTCGCTTCGTAGAGGCTGTCGCGCCCCTGATGGTCGGAGAGGAAGCTCTCTGAGCGCTCGTCGCGCCAACGCACCGGTCGGCCCAGCGCGCGCGCTGCGTGGAGGACAGCGGCATACTCAGGGTAGGAGGAGATCTTCATCCCGAACGAGCCGCCGACGTCATAGGTCAGAACCCTGAGCTTGGCTGGGTCGATCCCGAGGATGTCGTTGGCGAGCGTGTTCTTGAGCCCGAACACACCTTGTGAGCCCACATGCAGCGTGAAATGCTCGCGTTCGGCGTCATACTCGGCCACCGCCGCGCGCGGCTCCATCGCCACCACGGCGAGCCGGTTGTTGACGAGCCGGAGCGTCGTCACGTGGGCGGCTTGTGCGAAGGCCTCGGCAACCGCCTGCTCGTCGCCGAACACATAGTCGAGACCCACATTGTTCGGGTAGTCGCCGCTCACTTGCGGCGCGCCGTCGGCCATCGCCTCTAGCGGATCGGTGACTGTCGGCTTCACCTCGAAATCGACCTCGATGCGTTCAGCGGCGTCGCGCGCCTGGGTCAAGGTCTCGCCGATCACCACCGCCATGGGCTCGCCGATGTGGCGGATGTCGGTCGTGCCGAATGCCGGTCGCGGCTCGGCGTGCATCTTCGAGCCGTCGCGATTGACGAGCGGGAGCTTACACCGCTGGCCGCGATAACCCGCCTCGAGGAAATCGAACACGGTATAGACCGCGACAACACCCGGTGCCGCGGCGGCAGCCGCCGTGTCGAACCCGTTGATCTTCGCGGCGGCGACCGGCGAGCGGAGAATGAACGCGTGGAGTTGATCGGGCAGGCGCAGATCGTCGGTATAGCAGCCGCGGCCGCGAATGAGCCGCGGATCCTCCTTGCGCGGCACCGGCTGGCCGACGCCGAATTTGCCCGGCGCCAAGAGGCTCGTCTCGATCTCGTTCATCCTTCCCCCGTCGGCGGGTGGCCATCTTGCGGCGCACGCCGCTTGGTCCGCGCGACCCCACCCTATATATGAGCCGCATGACGAGGATCGAGAGCGGACGGCGGCCCATGCATCCAGACGCAGCACGGAAAATCAGCGAGGCATTGACCTTCGACGACGTGCTGCTCGTGCCACAAGCGTCGTCCGTCGTTCCGGCCGCCGCCGACACCCGCACCCGCGTCACACGCGAAATCGAACTGGTGATCCCGCTCTTGTCGGCGGCGATGGATACGGTAACCGAGAGCCGGCTGGCCATTGCCATGGCGCAGCAGGGCGGCCTTGGCGTGATCCACAAGAACCTGTCGATCGAAGCGCAGGCAGACGAAGTGCGGCAGGTAAAGAAGTTTGAGGCGGGGATCGTCGTCAATCCGGTGACGATTGGCCCGGATGCCCGACTGGCAGACGCGCTTTCGCTGATGCGTGAGCACAAGATCTCGGGCGTGCCCGTGACCGGCACGGGCGGCCGTCTGGTTGGGATCCTGACCAATCGCGACGTGCGCTTCGCCGATCAGCCGGACCAGCCGGTCCGCGAGCTGATGACGCACGAGCGGCTGATCACGGTGCCCGAGGGCGTGTCGCGTGAGCGGTGTCGCCAGCTCCTGCATCAACACCGCATCGAGAAGCTCCTGGTCGTGGACGACGACTACCGCCTGATCGGCCTGATTACGGTCAAGGATATCGAGAAGGCCGAGCGGCATCCGGATGCGTGCAAGGACGACCACGGGCGGCTGCGCGTCGGCGCTGCCGTCGGCGTTGGTCGTACCGGCCTCGAGCGCGCCGAAGCGCTGATCGCCGCAGGCATCGACGTCATCGTCGTCGACACGGCGCATGGGCACGCCCAGGGCGTCGTCGACACCGTCGGTGCCCTGCGCCAACTCGACAACGCGACCCAGATCATCGCCGGCAACGTCGCCACCGCCGACGGCACCGAGGCGCTGGTTGCCGCCGGGGCCGACTGCATCAAGGTCGGGATCGGTCCCGGCTCGATCTGCACCACGCGCGTCGTTGCTGGCGTCGGGATGCCGCAATTGCAGGCGATCCTGGCGGCGGTGGAACCGGCACGACGAGCGGGTGTGCCGGTGATCGCCGACGGCGGCATTCGCGCATCGGGTGATCTCGCGAAGGCGATCGCCGCCGGCGCGGACTGCGCGATGATCGGGTCGATGTTCGCGGGCACCGACGAGGCGCCGGGCGAGGTCTTTCTCTACGAGGGACGTTCCTACAAGGCCTATCGTGGCATGGGCTCGATCGGCGCGATGGCGCGCGGCTCGGCGGACCGCTACTTCCAGGCCGATGTGGCCGAGCCGCTCAAGCTCGTGCCGGAGGGGATCGAGGGACAAGTACCTTACAAGGGGCCACTGCGGGCGATCGTTCACCAGCTCGTGGGCGGGCTGCGTGCGGCGATGGGCTACACCGGCAATGCCGATATCCCGGCCATGCAGGAGAACTGCCGCTTCGTGCGCGTGACCCAGTCCGGTGTGCTCGAGGGCCACGTCCACGATGTGCGCATTACCCGCGAGGCCCCCAACTACCGTCGCGAGGGCTGAGCTGCTCACCGATCCTTAACCTCTCGCTGCCAAGCTGGGTCCCACAGACTTGGGCCTCGGATGCTACGCAACGACGATCGCCAACCAAACTGCGATGCGGTGACGGACCTGCAGGTGCCGTCGGCACTGCTGGCGCACGAACTCGGGACGCCGATCAACGTTCTCCAGGGGTACACGCGGCTGCTCGCATCCGGAGCCTTCGGTCCCCTCGACGATGACACCTCGGACGCCGTGCAGGCGATGCGCAACGCCGTGGGTACGCTGTCGCGCACACTTGCGTTGCTCACCCCGACCCTCCCGCCTCCGCCGTTGCCCGGTGCGCCGCGCGTCGATCTCGTGCCCGTGCTGGCCGAGGCATGGCGAGCGGTCGGCTGCCGGCGCATCGCTGCGGAGGGCTTTCGTCTCGAAGGCGATGCGTGGAGCGGTTGGCCTATGGTCCTCGAGGCTCTGCTTGCTGCAGTGCTGCACCGCGGCGTTGAGACGGTGACGGTCCGCGCCGCGGACGGGGAGCTTGGCGTCGTTGCCAAGCCTGGCGGCGGCGGCAGTGGTGACGACGCCTTGGCCACTTGGGTGGCGCAGACGCGCGCCGGCGACGCTGGGCTCCGACTGGAGACGCGCCGCGGAGGCAGCATGGTCATCGCCGGGCGTGCGCTGCAGCGCGGCGCTGGCCATGTGGTGCTTGCGCGGAAATAGACTTCACCTTTCCCATGAAATCGAGGTTGCGACTGGACTCCTGGCAATGAGGTGATAGTGTCGGTCGTACCGCGTTTGGACTGTAACCGAGTGGTCGCTGCGCGCCCTCTTGCGGCGCAACGCACGGCCAACTTCGTCCACGCCAATCTCGACTAGTTTGGCGTAAACCGTCGCGCGGCGTACGTAGGTTGCAAGGACCTCACATGTATCCCTATCGTCGTCACAATCAGCGCAAGCGACCGCGGAACGCCGCGCGCCGCAACAAGGGCAACGGCCGACGCCTGCCCGGTACTGCCAGGGAACTGCTGCCACTAATCCAGCCGGCAACCAAGGCCTTGGCCCAGGTTCTCGCCGGCAATACCAAGGCATCGGGCCAGTTCGTCCACGCCCGAAACATGGTCGAGCGGGCAGATCAAATGGTTGTGGAAAAGCAACTCGATCGTCTGAACATTCGTGATCGCGAGGACTTTCTTGAGCAGCTGGCGTTGTTGAAGTTGACCGTCAATGACGCTGAGGAGGAGTTTGGCCCACTCGAGGCCGAGCCGGACGAGGACACCGACGAGGAGATGGAGGCTGACGGCGAGGCCGTGGCCGAGGAGCCGGTCGACGAGGAGGCAGCGCGCGCGGCAGCCGACGCCGAGCGCCAGCGAGCGGAAGCGGAGGCGGAAGAGCATCGCGCGCGCTTGAAACGCGTTGCGCTGGCGTTGATGGCACCGAGCGCCGAAGCGGCGCCAGCTGTGAGCAGCCCGCTGGGAGAGATGGTCGAGCCGCCGCCTACCGCTGATGTGCCACCGAGACGTAGTCGAAGCGAGCAGCCAAGTACGCGCACTGCGGCGCGAGGCGGCACGCCGCGACGCCCGCGGATTACGCTGCGCTCTTCCGGAAAGGACGGGGAATCGGGCGCGGATGAACAAGCCACCGGTTCTGGGGTTGCGTCGGAGACGTGAAGGGCCACGTTCACATAGTGCGGATGGACCATGTGGCTGCTCGTCACTGGTTCCCCCCGCATGAGAATTTCGGTATCGTCCCGGTAGCGTGTTAGGCAATCCTGTCGAGCGATGGCCAACGACCCTCTCCACGACCCGGACAGCCCCACCGGCGATGTCGCGACGAAGACGCGGACCAAGACGCAAAGGCCGTCGCTCTACAAGGTGTTGCTGTTGAACGACGACTACACGCCGATGGAGTTCGTCGTGCTCGTGCTACAGCGCTTCTTCTGCAAGTCTGCAGAAGACGCCACGCGAATCATGCTCCACGTGCACCAGAAGGGTGTCGGTGTCTGCGGCATCTACACGTATGAGGTGGCAGAGACGAAGGTCGCACAAGTCATCGAGTACGCCCGACAGCACCAGCATCCGTTGCAGTGCACGATGGAAAAAGAGTGACCTCGCTGTTCCATAGTCGACCACACCCGTCAGCGGAGGCTTGAGGACGTGCCGATGCTCTCGAAAAATCTGGAGCGAGCGCTGCGACGTGCCCTGGCCCTCGCCAACGCTCGGCAACACGAATTCGCCACGATCGAGCACCTCCTGCTGGCGCTCGCCGACGATCAAGACGCGGGCACGGTCCTCAAGGCATGCGCGGTCGACATCGACAAGCTCAAGCAGGATCTCACAGAGTTCCTGGACAATGAGCTGGGCAGCCTCGTCGTCGAGGGCCAGGTCGACGCCAAGCCGACGGCGGGATTCCAGCGGGTCATCCAGCGCGCGGCTATTCACATCCAATCGTCCGGACGCAGTGAGGTCACAGGCGCCAACGTGCTCGTTGCGGTGTTCTCGGAGCGCGAAAGCCACGCGGTCTACTTCCTGCAAGAGCAGAACATGTCGCGGCTCGACGCCGTGAACTACATCAGTCACGGCATCGCCAAGCGGCCGGGCATGGGCGACACCCGCTCGGTCCGCGGCACGGAGGAGCCGAAGGCACAGGAGCAGTCCGAAGAGCAAGATCGTGAGGCGCTCGCCGCCTACTGTGTCGACCTCAACAAGAAGGCTCGCGACGGCAAGATCGACATCCTCGTCGGACGCGAACTTGAGGTCGAGCGCACGATCCAGATTCTGTGCCGGCGCTCGAAGAACAACCCGCTCTTTGTTGGCGATCCAGGCGTCGGCAAGACGGCCATTGCTGAAGGACTGGCGCTCCGCATCGTCAATGGCGAGGTGCCCGAAGTCCTCAAGAACGCCATCATCTACGCGCTCGACATGGGGGCGCTGCTCGCCGGCACCCGCTATCGCGGCGATTTCGAAGAGCGGCTCAAGGCGGTGCTTGGCGAGTTGGAGAGCGACGACCGCGCCATCCTCTTCATCGACGAAATCCACACCGTGATCGGCGCCGGCGCCACGTCGGGCGGCTCGCTCGACGCCTCCAATCTCTTGAAGCCGGCGTTGGCCTCGGGTGCGCTGCGTTGTATCGGCTCGACAACCTACAAGGAGTTCCGGACCTACTTCGAGAAGGACCGGGCGTTGGTTCGTCGCTTCCAGAAGATCGACATCAGCGAGCCCACGCCGGACGACACTGTAAAGATCCTCGAGGGTCTCAAGCCGAGCTTCGAGGACCACCACAATGTCAAGTATACGCCCAGTGCGCTGAAGGCCGCCGTCGACCTGGCGGTTCGCTACATCCACGACCGTAAGTTGCCGGACAAGGCGATCGACGTCATCGACGAGGTAGGTGCAGCGCAGGCCTTGAAACCCGACAGCCAGCGCAAGAAGACGATTCAGTCCAAAGACATCGAAGAGATCGTCGCCAAGATCGCACGCGTGCCGGTGAAGAACGTCACCGCGCGCGACAAAGAAGCGCTCAAGAGCCTCGATGCGGATCTGAGATCCGCCGTGTTCGGCCAGGAAAAGGCGATTGAGGCACTCGCTGCCGCGATCAAACTGAGCCGGGCGGGCTTGCGCGATCCGATGAAGCCGATCGGCTGCTATCTCTTCTCAGGGCCGACAGGCGTCGGCAAGACCGAGGTAGCACGGCAGCTCGCGAGCGTCATGGGGATCGAGCTCGTGCGCTTCGACATGTCGGAATACATGGAGCGTCATGCCGTTTCGCGGCTCATTGGGGCGCCGCCAGGCTATGTCGGCTTCGATCAGGGCGGCCTGCTGACGGACAGCATCGACCAGCATCCGCACGCGGTGCTGTTGCTCGACGAGATCGAGAAGGCGCATCCGGAGGTCTTCAACATCCTCTTGCAGGTCATGGACTACGGCAAGCTCACCGACAACAACGGCAAGACGGTGGATTTCCGCAACGTCATCTTGATCATGACGACGAATGCGGGTGCCAGCGACATGACGAAGCCGGCGATGGGCTTTATGCGCGACGGTCGCGAAGGCGAAGACACCGAGGCGATCAACCGCTTGTTCACCCCCGAATTCCGCAATCGTCTCGACGCCGTAATCCCGTTCCGCGCGCTCACGCCCGAGATCGTGGCGCATGTCGTGGACAAGTTCGTCAAGCAGCTCGGCGCCCAGCTCGCCGACAAGCGTGTGGCGATCGAGGTGGACGAGGATGCGAGGCTCTGGCTCGCCGAGCGCGGCTATGAGCCCCTATTCGGCGCGCGCCCGCTGGCGCGCGTCATTCAGGACAAGATCAAGCGTCCGCTTGCCGATGAGCTGTTGTTCGGCCAGCTCGTCAGAGGTGGCCGTGTCCTGGTCACGGTCGAGGGCGACGAGTTGCGCTTCGTCATCACCGCCGGAAGCGGCCCATCGCTACTGCCGCCACCGGATGACGGCGACAGCGACGGCGACGACGAAGGGGACCTCGAAGAACCGCAGGTGCCTGAACCGGCGTGAACCACGCCTGATGAGACAGTCGCGTCTGACCTATTCGAGTCCGCCGTCCCACACCGGTTGTGGAACCTCTTCGCCCGCCTCTGGTTCCACGGGGCCGAGATGCTGCGCCATCTGGTCGAGACTGTCCATGTCCCTCGGTCTGACGACCAGGAGTTCGGTGGGCACGTCGCTTTCCGGCGGAGCAATGACGACGCGCAACGGCCCGGGCTCAGCCTCGGGCTGAGCTGCGAGGCGAGCGGCGACGTCACTTGCAGACCAACGCAGCGCCAGCACACTCCCGGCGTAAATGGTGTCGCGGTCGGCGATCTCGTTCGCACGCGCAAGCTTCGTTGAGTTGAGGCCGTAGAGGCCAGCAATCCCGGACAGAGTCTCGCCCGGCTGAACAATGTGCTCGCCTGATGGTGGAATGGGCCGTAGCGCGTGCTCGTCCGGCGACGGCGGCGGCGTTGGGAACTGGACCATCAGTCGTTCCTCGACGCAGCCGGCTGTCATCAGCACGGCGAGCATCAACCCAAGCGTCCGGCTCGTGGTGACGCCTCGTTGTCTCGTCCAGCACATAGCGTGTCCCCGCTCGTCGCGAAGTCGTGCGCAACGGCGTGTGTTATACTGACCGTTGTCGACAGTCGGTGCAACCTTGTCCAGGACTTTCTGACCAAGATGATATGGTTGCTTTCCTGGTATCGAACCGGTGTCAAACGACACGCAACGGTTGAAGAGCGCGACGCCGAGTTTGCACCTAATGAGACATGCTGACCCTCAGGCGACAAGCCGCTCGCATGTGCCGGGTTTACCACATGTTCATTTTACGACGGCCGACACGGCCGGCGTTTGGCGGTGGCGACGTCCAGTTGTAGCCGCTGTTGTCTTGGTTGCGGCGCCCCGGCACGAGTAACAACGCGGGATCCCAACAAGCGTCCGCCCATCACATAGCGCATGTTGGCGTCGAGCGGGCGCGTTTCGCCATACGCAGGTGCAGCAGTCGCCAGGAGAGTTGGAGCCGAACCGCGCGGCGGCCTCCTCGGCACCGACCACACAGTGGGGTTTACCCGCAAACGCGCCCGCAATTCCGCCATCGTCGTCCAGTCAGGACTTAGCCATCTCCGAGCGCGGCCCAACGGCGCAGTCAGCCTTCAACGCTCCCAAGCTCTGCAAGATCATTGAGAGGCTTGGACCGGCACGGTTGCCTCGAGCGAGTGGCGCTGGGCGACTTCCGCGTACCATACGGCAAGGCGCGGAAAGCGCTCCCGCCAGCTCAAGTCGGGCACCCGGAAGTCGAGATAGCCGAGCGCGCAGGCAAGACCGATCTGCTCCAGGTCGAGTACGACGCCGACATCATTCTGGCCCTTCTCCAGCACATCGAGCGCCGACCCAATCTTGTCGAGCTTGTCGTCGATCCAAGCCTGCCAGCGCAGCTCCTCGGGCCGCATCAGCCGCTCATACCGAATGCTGAGCGCCGCCTCCAAAATCCCGTGCGCGAGCCGGTAGCGAGCAAGTGCGGGCCATTTGTCGGCGCCCGAAGGCAGCAGCATGCCGCCGCTCCGCTCGTCGAGCCACAGGAGGATGATGGTCGAATCGTGGAGCAGCGTGCCATCGTCGAGCCTGAGTGCCGGGAGCTGGCGCAACGGCATGATCCGCGCGTAGTCGGCATTGCGCTCGAGGGGTGACACTGGGGTCTCGATCAACCGAACGGCACCGTCGAGGCCGAGTTCGATGAGCGCCACGCGCACCAAACGGACGAAGGGCGAGAGCGGGTGGGCGTGGAGTTCCAAAGCGCGTCTCCTTGTTTTCGCCATGCTCGGCCCAGCAACGACACCATTCCATTCGCCGCGACACCACGCTGCAGCTCTACACCAATCTACTGGTTAGGCGCAGTAGATCGACCTGTGTGTTGTACAACACAGTCAATACCACCCATCTGTGGTTGAATTCTTGCACGATCAAAGAGGGGGATGAAATGGAAGTTTCGACATTCGAAATTCTCTACAGGCCACTTACGCCTCCACTCGGCGCGGGCACCGAAGCGATCGCCCGACGCGTTTTGCAAGGCTATTTTCTGACGGTCTCGAACCTCGATGAGGACAATGATTTCGTCTTCCGTATCGAGTTTCGCATCAGCCTGCCAAACCCGGCAAATCCATCACGCACACTCGACGGCAATGCACTCTTCATCAGTGACGTCGCCGGTCCAGGCAACGTCTTCAATACGTCTCTGGTGAATAGCCCGGTTGGTAGCAACCGCTTCACCACCACTTTTTCGGTGCCAGCCGGAGCGACGGCGCTCGTCGTCCTCCTGCCGAACATCACCGCCTGCAACTTTTTCACCGGTCCCGACGACATCGAGGTGCGCGGGAACGTCTCGCTGATCCTGCCCTGCACCTTCCAGCCGAACCCACCCCTGCCTTTTCCGCAGCTGCAGACCCAGCCGGGCGCACCGGCGCGCGTCCTCCTCAACGCCGAGCACCGGGCGACGTATTTGCCCCAGGGCTGGCCGACCATCGTCGCTGGCGACCTCGACTTCGACCAGACCGGCACGGCGGTGGCCCTCGCCTCGGGCCAGGCGCTCAACGAGATCGAGTCCGTGCCGAGCTGCTTTCTGACCCTGTCCGACATTGGGCTACCCGATCTGGCCGAGCGCGTGCCCACCGTCCCGCAGCCTATCTCGCCGGTAGACGAGGCCGCGGCGCTCATGGCGAGCCTCGCGCGACTCGACCCCCAGAAGCGGACGCTCGACGCCGCATCGAGGATGCTGGAGGACGCTGGCATCCCGATCCGGCTGGAGCGTACGAAGAAGGGCTGAAGGTGGAGCGCTCTCCCGACGTCGCGCGGTGCGGCGCCGGGAGAGTGATACCCGCGGGCAATGGCGGGAGGAGGCCTGGGGTGTTCTTCCGCCTCTGGTTGGCGCGCTGCTCGACCGGACGCGGGCGGGGATTCCTGGCGCGGGCGTGATCAGGCCTCACGCCACCTCCGGCGGTCCCGTCCGTCAGGCCTCCCAGGCGTCATCACCGAGGACCAGCCTCATCCGGCATTTGGGAAGAGCGATGTCGGTGCCGGCGTCCGTCGTCACGATCGTGCAGGTGCACAGATCGCCACCCTCCGGGTCACGCCAACGCTCAAAGACGCTGCCGAGTGCCATCGGCCTACCCGCCAAGAGCTCCAGCAGCCAGGGCTGCGTCGCCATTTCCCCACGCCGATGCCACCGGATGGTCAGACGGGGATCGAGCTCCACGCCTCCGGCACATCGGTCACGATCGGCCGCTCGACGGCCGTAAACGCAACGAGCGCCAGAAGCACGAGTGAGGTGCCGAGCACCTGCAGGGCTAGGCGTGGTGACGAGAGGTGCTTTGAGCAACTGCGCACGGACGAGCCTCCAGAACAATGACAAGCGTGCACTCGCCACGCTGCGCCGAGCGCGTTAACGAATTGCGAACAACCGAACGCTTCGGAGCCACGGTGCGCATCCTCTTCACCGCCGACCACCATTTTGGCCAAGGTGCCGCCCGCGGCCTGTTCCGCAGGCCGTTCGCGGACATCGCCGCGATGGACGCGGCGATGGTCGACCGTTGGAACGACGGCGTACGCGCGGAAGACACCGTTTGGCATCTGGGCGACTTCGCCATCCGAGCCAAGGCGGAGCGCGTCCTGGAGTTGCTCGCCGCCCTGCACGGCAATAAGCACCTGATCACCGGCAACAACGATCCGGACGCAACCCGTCGGTCGTCCGGCTGGGCGAGCGTCCAGGACTATGCGGAGATCGACGTCGACGGCACGCCCGTGGTCCTCTGCCACTACGCGCTACGCGTCTGGAACCGACAGGGCCGCGGCGCGTGGAACCTGCACGGCCACAGCCACGGGCGCCTCGCGCCACTGACCCGGCAGGCGGACGTCGGCGTGGACGCCTGGGACTTCCGCCCGGTGACCCTGGAAACGATCGCGCAGGCGCGGCGACGACGGGTAAGGGGGACGGCCGCGTGAGCCGGACGAGCTTCGACCTTACCGGGCGTGTCGCGCTGGTGACGGGTGCATCCGGCGGGCTTGGCGCGCACTGCGCCGGAGTGCTGGCCAAAGCCGGCGCGAAGGTGGCCGTCGGCGCGCGCCGGCGCGACCGCGTCGCGCAGGTAGCCGGCGCCATCGGCGGCCTCGCAATCGACCTCGACGTCACCGACGACGCCTCCGCCGAGGCTGCGTTCGATACGATCGAAAGCGCCTGGGGAGCCGTGGACCTGCTCGTCAACAACGCCGGCGTCGTCGAGCATGGCCGGGACCCGCTGGAGTTGTCGGCCGCCGAGTTCGCGCGCGTGGTCGAAGTCAACCTCACGAGCGTCTTCCGCATGAGCAGCCTCACGGCACGGCGGCTCGTCCGCGCGGGCCAGCCCGGCGCCATCGTCAACATCGCCTCGCTCGCGGGCCTGGACGTCCTGCCCGGCGTGCCGGCCTACTGTGCCAGCAAGGCGGGCGTCGCGCATCGGACCCACGCGCTTGGCCGCGACCTCGCCAAGCACGGCATTCGGGTCAACGCCCTGGCCCCGGGCTATATCAGCACCGACCTCAATCGGGCCTTCCTCGAGAGCGAAGCGGGACGGCGTCTGGTCGATCGCGTTCCGCAGGGTCGCTTGGGACAGCCCGCGGACCTCGACGGGCCGCTGCTCTTGCTCGCGAGCGAAGCCGGCGCGCACATGACCGGCGTTGTCCTTCCCGTCGACGGCGGTCATCTCTGGTCGGGAGCCTGAACGATGGACTTCACCCTCCCCCCGGAGCTCGACGACACCCGACGCCGCGTCGAAGCCTTCGTCGCCGAGCGCCTCCTGCCGCTCGAGGACGACCCGACCGCGTGGGGCGAAGGCGAGAACATCGCCTGGTCGCACGTTCAGACGATGCGCGAGGAGGTGAAGGCGCGGGGCTTGTGGGCGCCGCAAATGCCGCGCGAACACGGTGGCATGGGCGTGGGGCCTGTCGGCATGGCGATACTCTACGAGGCGATGGGCCGCTCGCGCTTCGGGCCCGTCTGCTTCAACTGCGCCGCACCGGACGACGGCAATATGTACGTGCTGAACCAGGTGGCGACGACCGAGCAGCAGGCTTGCTGGCTCCAGCCCATTGTCGACGGCGCCGTGCGCTCCGCGATCGTCATGACCGAGCCGCATCCTGGCTCGGGCTCCGATCCGGCGGGCATGATGCTGACCCGCGCGGAGAAGCGGGGCGACCGCTACGTCGTTCATGGCCGCAAATGGTGGATCACCGGCGCCGAAGGTGCTGCCCATTTCCTCCTGCTCGCGCGCACGTCGGACGATCCCCGACGCGGCCTCACGGCGATGATGTTCCACAAGGATCAGCCCGGCTGGCGCATCGTTCGTCGCATTCCGATCATGGGACCAGAGGAGCACGGCGGCCATTGCGAGCTGGAGCTGGACGGGCTCGAGGTGCCGATCGAAGCGGTGTTGATGGGCGAAGGCATGGGCATGAAGGTGACCCAGATCCGGCTCGGCATGGCGCGGCTGACACACTGCATGCGGTGGCTCGGCATGGCGAAGCGCGCGCTCGAGGTGGCGAAGCCCTACATCGAGGAGCGCATGGCGTTCGGCCAGCGGCTTGCCGACAAGGAGAGCGTCCAGGGCATGCTCGGCGAGGCGGCCATGCGGATCGAGGTCGGGCGGCTCTTGACCATGCGAGCCGCGTGGCTCCTGGAGCAGGGTGACCGCGCGCGCAAAGAGGTGTCGATGGCCAAGATCCAGGTCGCCGACGCGCTCCACAACGCCATCGACACCGCCATGCAACTGCTAGGCGGCAAGGGCTACGCCAAGGATACGCCGCTCGAGTGGATGTACCGCTACGCCCGCCAAGCGCGGCTCGTCGACGGCGCCTCGGAGGTGCATCGGATGGTGGTGGCGAAGAGCTTCCTGAAGCACGGCTCGGCGACCTTCGGCTGGGGCCACGGGAGCGACCTGTGAGCGGCGACGACGCCAGCGACGCAAGAGCCGCAGTGGCAGCATGGCTCGCGGCGGAGCTGGGTCGACCAGTCGAAGTGACGGCGATGGCCCGCCTCGGCGGCGGCGCCATCCAGGAGAATTGGGCACTCGACGTCGAGCTGGAGGGCGTGCCGGAAGCCTGGGTCCTGCGCACCGATGCGCCCTCGCAGGTGGCCGTGAGCTGGGGAAAGGTCGAGGAGTTCAAGATACTCCGGGTCGTCCACGCGGCCGGGCTAACCGTGCCGCGACCGATCGCGCTCTGCACCGAGCCCAGCGTTTGGAGTCGTCCCTTCTACGTGATGACACGGCATCCGGGGGAGGCCCGCGGCCGATTGCTCGTCCGCGACCTTGAAGTCGACCGCTGGGGGCCGCCGCTGGTGGCAAGACTCGCGCGCGAGCTGGCACTCCTCCACCGGCTCGATGCGCCCTTGGAGAGCCTCGCCTTCATCGACCTTCCGGACCACCCTGCCCTGGCCCGCGTCGCCGAGTACCGTGGCCACCTGGACGAGCTCCGGATCGCCAATCCGGTGCTGTCGCTGGCCCTCGACCTCCTGGCCGCGCGCGCCCCTTCGACGCCACGGCGGACCCTGATCCACGCCGACTTTCGCCTCGGCAACGTCCTCGTGGACGCGGGCGAGCTGACCGCCATCCTCGATTGGGAGTTCGCCGCCTTCGGCGACCCGCTGGAGGACCTGGGCTGGTTCCTCGGCCGCTTCTGGCGCTTCGGCCGCTGGTCCGCCGAGGCAGGTGGGCTCGCCTCGGAGCAGGCGTTCGTCGAAGCCTATCAACAGGCTGCCGGCGTGCAGGTCGACACGTCCGCACTGCTCTACTGGCAGCTCATGGGCACGGTGCGCTGGGCGGTGATCGCGCTCCAGCAAGCCGCACGGCACTTCGTCGACGGCGAGCTGAGCCTGGAGCTGGCGCTCACCGGCGCCGTGCTGCCGCAGCTCGAGTGGGACATCCTCGATCTGGTGGAGGCGCTCGATGGAGATCGATGATCCGACGGCCATGGCAGCACTGCTGAAGACGGCACAGGCGCTGCTACGGTCACGCGTACAACCGCAGGTGACCGGCGAGGCGAAACTCGACGCGGCGATGATCGCCAACGCCATGGGCCAGGTCGCCCGCGCTCTCGAGCATCCGGGCACGGCCTGGTCCGCGCTTTCGCCAGCACCGCACGACGTCGGCGGTCTGAGACCACTGGTTGCGCGAAGGCTCGCCGTCACCAACCCTGGCTATACGACCGACGTCGCCGACGCACCACCCTGACCATCGACGCCTTGGTGATTCGCGCACTGCCGTCGCTGTGCAATGACCACCTCGACAAAATGGTTAACAGATCGCGAACAGCGCCCGGCCAGTCAAACGATACTGTACTGGAAGACGCCACTGCTCAGCTCGTAGTCGCCTTGATCGACGATCCGCTCTAAACTTTCGCGTGAACATCGGGAGGGTCAGCGCTCGGGGTCCACAACCTGAGTACCACTAATGCTGGGCAGCGGTCGTTCATGTTGCCGTAGCCCGCTCGTCGGCGCGCGGCAGCCAGCGCCCATCGATGTGGTTGGGAAGAAAGCTTGGTCGGCCTATGCCGCCAAGTGTCGTTCCGCCACGCTCAACCGTGACGACAATGCCACATGCTGCAACAGTTTTACTTGGGGTTTAGCGAAGCCTGTTGTGAGAAAGCTGATTTATCGCCAATGCGGAACGTCGTGTCCGCTAGCGTGGTGCGTCCGCGAAACGACGGGATGAGCTTTGTGATCGCAGCCCCGAGCGATCCTCTCGAGCCCGCAACGCCACTAGTGCCGAGTAACGACGATGACTGCGATGCGCCACAAGAGATCAGTACGCGACACCATTCGTAGGCCTCGACTGGAGACATGCCGTGCGATCGCATCTTTTGCGCTGGTCGGCGTCAGTTGCTTGGCCCTACTCGCTGCAGCGCCAGCCACGGCGAAGTCGCCGCAAGGCGGCAAGGTCGTAAGCGGCAACGCAAGCATTTCGACCGGCAAGAACCGAACGACGGTCAAGCAGTCCTCGAAGCGCTCCGTCGTCGATTGGCGACGCTTCGACGTCGGCAAGGACCACCATGTTCGCTTCAAGCAACCCGGGCGCAAAGCAGCGACCCTCAACCGGGTCGACGCGGGCCGCGAGAGTGTCGTGTCCGGACGGATCTCGGCGCCGGGCACGGTCATCATCCAGAACACGGCCGGTGTCGTCTTCCGGGGCTCCGCGCGCGTTGATGTCGGCAGTCTCGTCGCGACCAGCCAGCTCGTGGACGCCGACCGCTTCCAAGCGACCGGCAATCTGAGCATCGGCGGCGGCGAACTGCCGGATGCGCGTGTGGTGAACGAGGGCACGCTGACCATCGGTGAAGCGGGGCTCGCGGCGCTGGTCGGCGGCAATGTCGCCAATCACGGCGTCATCGCTGCGGAGCGCGGGACTGTGGCGCTCGCGTCCGGGGCCACCACCACCATCGACTTCACGGGTGACGGGCTCGTCAAGATCGCCGTCGATGGCGAGGCGACGACAGCGCTTGCTGGCGTCGTCAACACCGGCACCATCGATGCGCCCGACGGCCGCGTGCTGCTCACTGCTGGCTCCGCCGCGTCAGTCCTCGATTCCGCGATCAATACTTCGGGCATCGTCCGCGCAAGCAGCGCCACGGGCGCTGGCGGCCGCATCGAGCTCCTCGGACGTGGGAGCGGCACCG
>JANQNY010000086.1 GCA_028279345.1 Geminicoccaceae bacterium | reverse complement strand
GCCCGGAAGGTTGCATGACAACTGGACCAGAAACCGGGTCAGGTCCCACGCCGTGCTTCACCAACTCCGCGCCCGGACCGACCGCTGGGAGCGGGTCAGGACATCCGGAAACGCCGCAAAATACCAACTTCAAATTCTAGTCTGCGGGTTCAGGGTTCGAGTCTCTGTGCACCCACCAACAGCGTCGACATCCTGCCGGCATCAGGGTGGTTCCCGGCCTTTGCCGGGCCCGCGGCGGGGGTCTTGAGCGTTCAAAGCGAGGCGAAGCCGTCCTGCCGTCCACGCGCGCTCGAGCACGGCCGGGCACGCTGTCAACGGTGCGGTGAGACGGTACCGGCCCGGAGGATGGTGCCCGTGCGCTCCTCGAACCACTTGGCGACTTCGGTGTGGTCGGCGCGGCCGCCGAGTTCATTCTCGGCCGCCTCCGCGATCTCGATGACCACATCGGCAAGTCGTGCCTCGGTGGCGCTCCTGGCGATGATCGCGCCGGCTGCGCGGAGGTCCTTCGCCATCAGGCCGAGACCGAAGCCCGAGTTGAATTGGCGCGACAGCACGAAGGGCTCTATCTTGCGATCGGTCGCATTGTTGCGCCCCGTCGACGCGTTGAGCACCGCGTTGACCATCTGCGGATCGAGACCGAACCGTTGGCCGGCCAGAAGCACCTCGATCGTCAGCATCAACGCGCCGGCAGAGGCAAGATTGTTGAGCGCCTTCACGGCCTGCCCACTTCCGAGGGCACCCGTGCGAAAGACGGTGCCGCCAAGGATGTCGAACAGGGGGCGCGCGCGCTCGACCGCCGCGTCGTCGCCGCCAGCCATGATCGACAGCGTTCCGGCAGCAGCGCCATCCACATTGCCGGAGACCGGCGCGTCGACCAGAGCGACGTTGCGCTCTGCCGCAACTGGCAGCAGGTCGTCGTAGGCGTACGGACCCGAGGAGCCCATGTCGACGAGCAGGCTGCCGGGCGACAGCACCGCGAGCAGCCCGTTCTCCAGCGTCACGCGCCGCACGATCTGAGCGTTCGGCAGCATCAGCACGACGGCTTCGGCCGCGGCGAAGTCGTCGAGGCCATGCGCAGCAGTCGCAGCATCGCCGTGCTCGCTCGTGAACGATCGCGCCTGCTCCTCATCGGCGTCGTAGACGAGGAGCCTTCGACCGGCGCGAACGAGGTTGGCGGCCATCGGCCGACCCATGTGACCGAGCCCGATGAAGCCGATCGTCGTTCCAGTCATGCCAGGTCTCCGCTCTGGTTGGCAGCGCGGCCGCTCGGCGCCGGAGATTGCGATAGTCGGCCTTCAGGTCTTCGTGAAGAACGAATGGTCGCCACGTCCGCTGCAGGAGCTGCGCCTTCGCTGGCGGATTTCCAAAGCGCGCAGCACGCCGCCTGCGGCTTCCATCTCTAGCGCTCCAGCGACTGGCTCGAGATCACGGTCGCTGCGCCCGCCTCGACACAGCGGGGCGATCAGCGCCGCGGCTAAGCTCATCGGTGTCGACCCGGTTCGATCCTTAAGGACACGGCACTTCGAACGCACGGCAGGCCCACCCCGGCCGATCCACATAGGGGTTGCGGTTTCCCTGGATGCCCTCGACGCGGTCGTTGCGCGCGCGCTCCTTGGCGTCGGGCGGATCGTCCAGGTGCCATTGGTGGAGCTGTGCGACCCCATCGGCCGCGATGTCGTCGATGGTGCCCGCCACGTCCGGGTACATCGTGTAGAAGTAGAACACCGCGCGGGCCAAGTCGCCCTCATGGCCTTCGGGCGGCTCGAATTCGCCGCGCCGGTCTTCGGCGAAGGTGTCGCGCCGGTCGGCGGGCGCTTCCGTCAGCTCGATTAGCCTACTGCCGTCGGCACCGAACCAAACCTCCGTTTGCGCATCGTCGATTTCGCCGAACGGGTCGGCGTCGCGCGCCTGATTGGCATGCCGGTGGGTCGGGAAGAGGGCGTGCAGGTCGGAGCGCATCGGTTCGTCCTGGTCGAACCAGCTCTGCGGCACCGTGTGCTCGGTGTCGATCGGATCGAGGAAGGTCGTGTCTCGTGCCGGCTGACTGAAGCCCGAGTAGACGCCGTAGACCCTACCGTCCTCCGCCACGTCAATCGACGAGAACATGGCGCGTCGGGCGAGGTTATAGCCGAGAAACCGATGCCTGCCCTCGTGCCAGTGTGCCCGAAGCCAAGCTCGAAGCTCGTCGGCTTCCAGGTCTAGAGGCGCCAGCGGCAGGCCGAGCACGTCCAAGCTCGGCGGCGCTGCGTCCGCGCCAGCGGCGAGGATACCGACGACGAGCGGATCGTGATCGCTCGCCTGCTGAACCCTGCCGGCGTTGACGTTGAACACCTTCAGCTCCGTGCGTCCTTCCAAAGCCGATGACACGAGGACATGGTCTACGGCTTGCGCCTGGCCCTCGACCACAACGCTACGGCGTTCGATCTGCGGCAGCGTGCGCCAGAGGTTGCTTAGGCCCGCTTCTGCCTCGAGGCTCACCAACTCGGGCTCGAAGTAGAACGCATTGAAGCTGCCCAGCACCAAGACCTGCGCTTCGGGGTTGGCTTCCAGGAGTGCGTTGATGTCGCCAATCATGAGTTGCGTCTGCGCCAGCCTGTTGTCGGCGTTGCCAACGGTCGGCGGCTGAATGGAGCCGAACGCGGGATCGCTGCCGGCACGGGAGGAGAGATCGACGTTGACGAGGATGATCTCGCCAATGCCGGTCTCGAAAGCGGTCAGCAGTGGCTTCGGCGTGTCCTGGAACGCATCGCCGTCATCGGGATCGTCGTCGCGCAGCCGACGGATGCCACCGGCGACCGGCAGCGCGCGCTCCGGATCGAACAGGAAGGCGACCCGAATGTTGCCGCCGAGCTGCCCGCCGTCCTGATCGTCTTCCGGCGGAACGTCGACGAAGTCATAGGCGGGACCGCCGGCAGCGGTGATCGCTCGCGCGAGCAGCCTCAGCGTGGCGTCCGCCGCAACGATGGGTGTCTGCTCGGTGCCGTCATTGTCCTGCACCTCCTGGAGGGCCACGATCGCCGGCGCGCCCAGCACATCGACGATGTGCTCGCCGATGGCTTCGAACCTGCCTTCGCCTACGTCGTTGTCGATGTCCCGATCGGGGTTGCCGACAAGGGCTGGATCTTCCCGTTTCGGATCGAGGTTCTGGACATTGTAAACACCGATCGTCAGCGCGACGTCGTTCGACGGCGGCGGCGCGTCCTGCCCGAGGTCCGTTGCGAGCACGGTGAAATTGCCGAAGCGGTAGGACAGCACACCGGTGATGTTGCCCAGCCGGGTCCCCGCCTCGAGGCCCTCGGGCACCTCGACGAGATCGAGGTTGATCAAGATGCGCTCCGGGTTCGCATCGCGCTCGGTCATGACCAAAGCACCCGAGCCGTCAAAGCTGGTCGCTGCGGTGCCACTATCGGCAACGACCCAGACGGCGCCGAAACGGTTGACCGGCGAAAGGGCGGTCGCCTGCGGGACCATCACGCGCATGCCTTCGAGGCTCTCGTAGAAGTCGAGGCCGTCGTTCGCCGGATCGAAAGAGGCCGCGGGCCCGTCATCGATGCTCTCCGTCGGGGGAATCCGACCACCCTCGCCAATCATGATCGGCGTGGGCAGCGGCACGCCGCTCTCGACGACGACGACGTCAGGGCTGGCGATTTCGGAGAGCGGAAGTGCTGTGGGCCGGCTCGGCGGCACGAACTCGATGACGCGTCCTTCAGCCAGCACACGGTCGCCTACGCTGACGAGCCCCGCGTCGCTAGCGAACAGATAGAGCCCATCCGACGTGGCGACATCGCCGTCGGGCTCGCCCTGGATGTAGAAGCCATTGGGCAGTGCGAGCGTGACCACCCCTTCGACGGTGACGAACTCACCTTCGCTCGGGGAGCGATGACCAGCCCCCTGAATCTCGCCGATCGGCTGGGCCTGGGCAGCCGTCGAAACCACCACTAGGGTCCCGACCGCGGCCAGTGCTTGCAGCAGGGCTTTCCTTGGCGTCGCACTGCCCATCGCCACCTCCTGAAAGCCGCTCGATACCGCAACTTAGTGAACGTGACGACCTCCAGACCGAGGCCTGGCAAGCCTTCGGCACATGCAAATGGGGGGACCTAGCGGCGCCGCTTCACGTCCCCCATCGCCCGCGGCACTGCCTCCTGGCCTCGGAGACAGCTACAAACGCTCTCCGGCGCTCCCTTGTCGAAAAGCGCTCTGCGGGTGCCTTGCGTAACGCAAAACGCTACCAACGGGCGGCGCAGGCGCCCGGTTGCGGCGCGACCATCCTCGACCTCAGTGGTCGAGTCCACTCCGCCCCTCAACAGCGGATGCTGGCTTCCAAGCCCGCGCTCGCCACGAAGACGCCTACCTTTGCCACGTCGTCTGGTCAGCCTAGGGAGGCTCATCATGCAACTCACCGTCGTCCACGCCGGACTAGCGATCGTCCTCCTGGGGTGCGCCCAGGCGCCGGCACCGCCCCCCACCTCGAACGACGTCCCGTTGTTCGGCGATGGCTACCGTAGCGTGGGCGATCCGTGCCGCATTGCCGGTGAGAGCGCCTACACGAACCGGTTTCTCGACGACGCAGCGCATCTCGTTGCCTGTCCCGAAGCGCAGGATCTCGACGCGTTCGTCGCCGAGACCGGCGGCCAAGAGGTTGGGCGCCGCGACGGTTTCGTGCTGTTCTCAGTATCGTATCGGTAGTCGTTGTTTGTCAAAAGGTTATACGGGTAACCTAAGGACACACATGAGATTAACCAGCTTCACGGCAACGTTGGGGCCTGAGGAGCGAGCGCTCGCGCGGTGTGAATGGTGACCACGCTCGACGCGACCGCCAGCGGCAACCTCGCGCATCATCTGCGCCGCACCATCCAACTGGCCTGGCCGGTGATGCTGGCGCGGGCAGGCCTCCTCGTCATGGCGCTCGTGGATGCCGTCATGATCGGCCATGTGAGCGGGCCCGACCTCGCCTATTACGGCATCGCCATGTCGCCTTTCCTGCTCTTCATGCTGGTCGGCACAGGCCTATTGATCGGCACGGTCGTGCTGGTGGCACAGGCGGATGGTGCCGGTGAGCGTCAGCGAGCGGGAGCGGTCTGGCGACTGGCATTGACGCTCGCCCTGGTGGCGGGCTTGTGCTTGACCCTCGTGCTGCTGCCGGGCCCGGCACTTCTGAAACTGCTCGGTCAGCCGCCCGATCTTGTCCGGCACGGCGGCACGGTGCTCCAGATCCTGGCGCTCGGGCTCGTCCCGATGCTGCTGTTCACCGCAAGCAGCCTGTTCCTTGAGGGTCTCGCCCGCCCAGGCGTCGGGCTCGCGGTGATGGTCGCAGCCAATCTCGTCAACGCGGCGCTCAACGCGCTCTTCCTCTACGGCCCGCTCGACCTGTTCGATGGTGCCGCAGCGAACGCCGCATTCGCCACGACCCTCACCCGCTGGCTCATGGCAGCGGTCATTGTCGGTTATGTGCTGGCGGCGCTCGATCGTCAGGCCCTCGGCATCGGCCGGCTACCGGTCGACGCGCGGCGCCTGTTCACGAAACTCATTTGGCTTGGGCTGCCGATCGCGGGCGCGACCGGCCTCGAGAGCCTAGCCTTCACGACGATGAGCCTCTTCGCCGGCTGGCTCGGCACGCTCGAAGCCGCTGCTTACCTGATCTGCCTCAATTTCAGCGCGCTGATCTACATGCTGGCGCTCGGCCTCGGTACCGCGGCGTCCGTGCGGGTCGGCAACGCCGTCGGCCGGGGCGATCAGCCGGGCGTGGCGGCGGCCGGCTGGGTCGCTCTCGCTCTCGGCCTCGCCATCACGCTCCTGCTGGCGCCAGCGGTGATGATCTCGCGCAGCGCGTTGGCCGAAATCTATACGGGCGATGCGCAGGTGATCGAGCACGCCTTGCCAGCACTGACGGTCGTCGCCGTGCTGATCGTCGTCGATGCCGTCCAGGGTATCCTCATGGGCGCGCTCCGCGGTGCGGGCGATGTCCGCATTCCGCTCGCGATCCAGGCGGTAGCCTATCTCGGCGTGGCAATACCGCTTGGCTACACGCTGGGGTTCACGCTGGATGCCGGCATCGAGGGATTGATCCAGGGCCTCGTCGCCGGTCTCGCCACGGCGGCGTTGCTCCTCGGCTGGCGCTTCTGGCTGGTCTCAAGACGGCGCACGAGCAGGGCTTGATCGCGACGTGGCCGCCGCGGCCGGAGGCTTGCCCTCTCCGTTGCCCATCCGTTTGGGCACGGCTTCTGCGGCCTCGTCCTCTCGGTACTTCTGGATCCGGGCATCCGCTGCCCGGTAGCCTGCCTCGACGCCGACGTCGAAGTTCGACTCGTTCCAGTCGAACCCGACGCTCGCGTCCACGGGAATTTCGATGATCTTGCCATCCCAGCCGTCCTCCTGGGCGTGATACTTGAACAGCTTGATGTCGTCCTCGCCAACACTGGCGGCGAACAACATGCACAGATTGCCCAAGCCGTCCTTCAGATTGACCGGCTGCCTGATCTGCGACTTGGCGACAATGCGTAGGATCCAAACCTCGTCGATCTTGCCGAAATCCTGCAGCAGGTTCTTGAAGTTCACGGTATCGACGAGCGCACCTTCGCAGTAGGTGTCACCGTCCAACTCCACCGTTTCTTCGATGTAGGGCAAGGCCGAGCACGCGCAGAGGCTATTGGCCGTCAGCTTCTTGAAGCCGGGCTTGAGCCGGTTGGCGAACAACTCAAGCCGCCGCTGATCCAGGTTCCAAGCATTGTGGTAGAGGAACGGCTTGTTGGGCGCGGTCAAAGCGTCGAAGTCAATGGATTCGAGAAAACGGCTGTCGGGGTAGTAGATACGCGATAGTCCATTAACGTGCGACAGGTAGAGTAGTGACGTCATCAACCGGCTGAACGGGTGCGCTGCCATGTTCTCGAGGACCAGCAGGTTGAACTCGCCCTGGCTCCAGCGCCGCGGATCAAAAACGAACTCCAGATTGCTGCGCACCGCCTCCAGCATCGCGCGAGGCATGAGGATATCCTGATAGCTTCGCGGATCGGCAAGAAAACTCGTAGCGGCACCCACATTGTTGAGCAGGTCTGGTGCGAACACCTGATTGATGGGAAAGCGCGCGTAGGAGCGATCGTTGCGAAAGATCTTGTCGCGAAAGAACGCTTCTGTCTTCGCCGGTGCCTCTGCCTTGTCGAACTGATTGTAGATGACGCCCACCCAGGCGCCGATGCACGAAAGCGCCCAGATATCGAAGTCGATCTGCTCCTCGGCAATCCGTTTCAAGGCACCGATCTGCAGCCCGCAAGCCGGACCGCCCCCGGCAAGAGTGATCGCGCGACGCATGTCTTTCTCCCAGCTTCAATCTGCAGTGCGATGGCTCATGGCAGCGAGGCCTAGCGGCCGACTTAGCCGCAACGCCTGCAGATCGCGCTCCGCACGTCGGGCAAGAACCGCCGCCTTCTGTTGACGCGCCACGTCGATGGCCATCAGCAGGTCAGCTTCACCACCCTCCAACGCCGAGGCTTCCAAGACAGCCGCGCGCAGCCGGTACAGCTCGGCCAGAAACAGCCGCTCGCCGTTCCGGTCCCCGATCGCCAACCCTCCGTCGACCAACTCGCGTGCGGTCTCTAGCCGTCCGGCTGTGATCATTAAGGGCACGAACAAGACGTCGAGCGCGGTCATGCCGAGCTGGTATCCAGACTGCCGGTAGCGGGCTGTCGCCTCGCGCACCTCGGCGAAGGCCTCGGAGGCGCGCTGCGGTGTCTGGCCCAGCGCGCAGATCGCGCGTACGGCGCGTGCCAGTCCGCGCCATTGCTCGAACCCATGCGCCGTGGCGAGTTCTTCGCAACGCGCGGCATGGCGCGCCATGCCCGCGGCATCGCCTCTCAGGCCGTGGAGTACAGCGGCATAGTAGGCCACATAGGCCTGCGTATGCGGGTGGCCGGTGGCTTCGGCCCGACCGAGCGCCTGTTGGCAAGCCTGGTCGGCGGCGGACGCCTCCCCCACGAGCCAGAGCGCCCAAGAGAGGATGGCCAGGCCGGCGGCCCGTGCATCCTGGCCGGCGACCCGAGCGGCGAGCTGGTCGTCGGCGGAACTAGCATCGAACAGCTCCAGGAACTGCTCGGCGGAGCGCCGCGCGTCAGCCGGCCGTCCCATGAAGAGTAGGATCATCGCCCGCCCCCTGAGTGCGTTCAGGAGTGCGGGGCGCTCGCTGCCCTCGCCCTTGAGGGCATGCAGCATGGCCGTCACCGCTTCGTCGGCGTTCGCCAGTTCGCCACGGATGACGCTCGCCGTAGCGATCCAGAACATCACCTGCGGCAGCTCGGGTGCATCGTCGAGGCGCACGCACAACTCGCGCGCCTCGGCGAAGGCCGCGATCGCCTCGGCAGATGCCGGTCCCTGTGTGCTGATCAGGCACGGCCCTAGGCCGAACAAGCAGTCCAGCGCCACGCGGGCGTTGGCAGGGTCGCGCGGCAGCTGGGCGACCGCCTGCAGCCCACTCCGGAAATGCGCGATGGCTTCCAGATTGGCGGAACGCGCGGCCGCGTTGCGGCCCGCCTTGAGCCAGTAGCCCGCGGCAGCAGCAGGCTGGGCCGCCTCAGTCAGGTGATAGGCGATCGTTTCCGGCGCGCGGCGAGCACGCTCCGGGAACTGGTCCTCGATGGCGCGGGCGATGACCCCATGCAGCTCGCGCCGCCGCGACTTCAAGAGCCCCGCATAGGCCGCATCGCGAACCAGGCTATGCTTGAAGCTGAAGATCACATCACCCGTCTCGCCGGATCGGTAGAGCAACTCGGCAGCGATTAGGGTGTCGAGCGCCCTTGCCAGCTCATCCCGGGTGAGTCCGGCCACCACCTGCAACAGCTCGCAGTCAAAGTCGCGGCCAATTGCGGCGCCGATCTGCGCGATTTCCCGAACGCTCTCCAACCGATCGAGACGCGCGACCAGCGAGCCCTGCAACGTCTCTGGAATCGTGAGCGAAGGCAGCGGCTGCTCCAAGACGAGCCCGCTGTCCTGCTCGACCAAGACGCCACTCTCGAGCAACGTCTTCGTCAGCTCTTCGACAAACAGCGGAACACCATCCGCGCGCGCCACCAGCTGAGCCACGAGATCCGGCGGCAGCAAACGATTGCCCGCCGTCTGCCACGCTAGCGCCGTCGCCTCGTGGGGTGGCAGCCGGGTAAGCGACAGCGTCGCGACATGCGCGCGGTTCGGCCAAGGCGCCGTGAACTCCGGTCTCGATGTCGCCAGGATGAACAGCCGGCGCCCCGTCGTTTGCTCGACCAACTGCACGAGCAGCTCGAGCGAGGTCGGATCCATCCAGTGGATGTCCTCGAAGACGGCCAGGACCGCCTTCTGCCGTGTCCGGTTCTGGATGTGGGTCAAGAGCGCGTCGAACGTCTGCGCCTTGTGACGCTGTGGCGTGTCCGCCGCCACCGCGCCGTCATCGCCGACGCCAAGAAGCGCCGCGACGGACGCGAAACTCGCTTCGTCGGCGCCTTCGAGAAAGGCACGGAGCTTGGCGTGGCGCAGCACCGCCGGGTCGTTCGGCCGGAGCCGTGCGCCCCGCTCGACAAAGTCCAAGAAGGGATGAAGAGCACTGTGGGCGTGCCTGGGCGAGCAGTAGAACCTTAGGATCCAAGGCGCGTCGGGGGCGACGGCCTCGCGTAACGCCAGAGCGATTCGCGACTTGCCGATGCCCGGTTCGCCGGTCATCAAAACGACCCGGCCTTGACCCGTCACGACTTGCGCCCACCGTCGACGCAGGAGATCCAGCTCCTCCTGGCGGCCCAACAGAGGTGCGGCGCGCGCCGGGTGGCGCGCTTCGAAGCGCCCGGCGATGCCGCTGTCGCGCTGGACTGTCGAGACCGAGACCGGCTGGCTGAAGCCCTTCAGCCGCGCGGCACGCGGGTCACCGATGACAAAGTGCCCAGCAACCAGCCGGCGCGTCGTCTGGCAGACCACGACCGCACCCGGCGGAGCCGCCTCCTGGAGCCTGGCCGCGAGGTTCGGCGTCTCGCCGAAGACGACCGATTCCCGACTGCCGTCCCGCCCCAGCCGATCGCCAACCACGACCGTGCCGGTAGCGATCCCGATGCGGAGCAGCACCGGCTCCTCAGCGCTCTCCACGACCATCAACGCCGCACGAACGGCCTGTTCGGCGTCGTCCTCGTGGGCGCGCGGAAAGCCGAAATAGACCAGCACACCGTCGCCGAGCAGCTTCGCCACCTTGCCGCCATGCCGGGCCACGACGACCGCCGCGCCCTGCTGGAACCGGTCGACGAGATCGCGAAGCTCCTCGGGATCCAGTTGCGTCGCGAGCTCGGTCGAGCCGACCATGTCCACAAACATCACCGTGAGCTGCCGTCGCTCGTCGACGGGCGGGACGAATGCCGCCGGCGCATCGGCCAAGCCTAGGGGTGGCGCAATCTGGTGCCCGCACGCGGCGCAATAGCGATCACCCAGCGCCCCGAGTGCGCCGCAGGCGGCGCAGGTCGGCAGCAGCGCAACGCCGCAACTCGGGCAGAAACGTGCGCCTCGGCTGATCGGGCCGTGACAAGACGGACACTGCAAGTGACGTCTCCGCACCCGCGCTAGCTTCATGAATGCATGCCACGCAGACACCAACTCGTCCACTCGCGACAAACGTTCAACGCTGAGTAGAAGCTCAAATCGCCGGCCCGGCGAGCCCCCTTGCCGGGCCATCGGGCTGCCCCCACAGTGCCTGTCATGAGCGTCCCTAGCGTGTTCGATCTGAAGGCTCTGCACCGGCAGCGGCGACGTCGCGCCGCCAGCCTCAAGGCAAACACGTTCCTGCTCGACGAGGTCGCAACACGACTCCTCGACCGGCTCGACGACATCCGTCGCGAGTTCGTCGATGTGCTCGATCTGGGCAGCCGACACGGCGTGTTCGGCCGAGCGCTAGCCGCCAGGAGGCCCGGTGTGCAGATCGTCTCTGCCGATCCGACACCGGAGCTGGTGGCCGAAGCGCCCGGCGCGCGTGTCGTTGCGAGCTTCGAAGCGCTACCGTTCAGGGACGCCAGCTTCGACGCCGCGTTCAGCGTGTTGAGCCTGCACGCCGTCAACGATCTGCCGGGCACGCTGGCGCAGCTCCGCCGCTTGCTCAGACCGGACGGATTGCTGCTGCTTGCGTTCGTGGGCGGCGAGACGCTCACCGAGCTCCGGCAGGCGCTGATGGAGGGCGAGCTGCAGGTTACCGGCGGCGCGAGCCCAAGGGTCACTCCCTTCGTCGATGTCCGGGATCTCGGCGCTCTGCTGCAACGCGCGGGCTTCGCCCTGCCGGTAGCGGACGTCGACCGCCTGACGCTGACCTACGCTGAGCCATTGGCGCTGCTCGCAGAAATGCGCGCGGCCGGCGAGGCCAACGTGCTCGCCGAGCGCAACCGCAAGCCGCTTAGACGTGACGTGCTGATGCGGGCACGCGAACTCTATCTTGCCCGCCACGCCGACGCGCACGGTCGGATCCGAGCAACTGTCGATGTCCTCTTCGCCACCGGTTGGGTGCCGCACCCGAGCCAACAGCAGCCGGCACGTCGCGGGAGCGGCATGGTCAATCTCGCAGAGGCGATGGGCGTGGACCCAGAAATCCTCGAGGGGCGCGCACGCGCCGACGACAAGGGCTAGCGCAGTTCTGCGACCGCTGATGAGAATGCTGCCCTACTTGGGCAGACGGGTGTGCGAGGGGCGGGGCGAGACCTGAGGAAACGTGGGCTCAATCGCCTCCACCGAAGGCCGCGGCGACCGATGCCAGCTGTGGACCACGGCCGTGAGCGTCGACCTTGCCCGCGATTTGTCCGCCGCGCTCGACCTCCAACTCGCCGAAGTGAATGTCACCGCAAACACGACCCGTCGACCGAACCAGGAGCCGACCACGCACCGTGAGACTACCCTCGAACAGGCCTGCGATCTCGGCCGTTTCCACCTCGCCCTCGCCTTCGAATCGGGCTTGATCACGCACGACGACACGCCCGGTCGTCTCGAGGGTCGCCTTCAGCTCACCTTCGACGATGAGGTGCTCGCAGCCCTCGACCGCGCCCTCCACACGAATACCCCGGCCAATCAGAAGCTGGCGCGCCTCACTGGCGGAGTCCGTATGCGGATCGTGACTGAACGCGGTCGGCGCCAAGTCGCCGCCGACGGCCACGCGGCTCACTGCCGACGACGACGGTCCATGTGTCGGGTTCGACGAGGCGACCGGGATGTCGACGACGCGTCGCGGCAGCGCCAAGCGCATCTCCGTCTCGCGGACGTCCAAGTCCTCACCGCCCACGCTCTCGCGTCTACGAATCATGGAACTTCCTCACATCTTGCCGCGGCACACAATCACGATAATCATCCACTGGGTTCCTGACAACGTATCTTTCGCTACCTGAAGTGGATATCCGTCATCATTGATTTGGACCACCGGGCGGCCGCCACAGCCGCTGGACCCGATGAACCATCAGCGCCGTCCCAAGAACCGGCACCAACAGGTTGACACCAGGTACCAAAGCAACCGCAGCGATCAGCACACCGGCGGCGAAGACCGCGCCGCGGTGCTCACGACGGAGGGCGGCAGCGGCGGACGACGTCAACCGGCGGGTCGCCACCGCCTCGAAATACTCCCGCCCGAGCAAGTACCCGTTCAGTATCAGAAATAGGACCACGTTCAGACCGGGCAGCAGAAGATAGAAGGGCAACGCGAGGAGGTTCAGGACGCCGGCAACAAGCAGCAGCCGCAAGGATTGGACGGCACCCGCGGCGATGCCTAGCGGCGTCGCTGGTGGCAGGTCGGGATAGCACCGGGCCTCCACGGCGGCGGCGACGTCGTCGACGAACAGCCCAAGCACGCTCATGGCGGCGAGCGGCAACACGAGCAGGGCGAGGACGACACTCCCAGTGCCGGCAAGCCAGGGCGCCAAAGCGTCCAGCCAACCATAGCCGGTCGCCACGAACCAGTTCGCGGCCGTCGTGATGGCCGTGACGACGAGCGCCAACAACACCAACGCCGCTAGCGCCGCCTTGACGACGATCCGCCACAGCCGTGCGTCGTCAAGTTGGGCCAGCACCCGCCCGATATCACGGACCATTCTGCTCTCCTTCGAGCTGGCCTTGCGGTGCGCAGCCGCCTGCCTATGCTCCGGGCGCCATTCTCGGAGCGCTCATGAGCACCACGGGCCAAGCCTCGGAACTCGATGTCGTCGGCATCGGCAACGCCATCGTCGACGTGATCGGGCCGGCCGAAGCGTCGGTCGTCGCCGATGCTGGGCTCGATGTCGGCGCGATGACCCTCGTCGACGCAACGCAATCGGACGCGCTCTACGCTAAGTTGGGGCCGTCGGTCGAGATGTCCGGGGGCAGTTGCGCCAACTCGATGGCGGCCCTTGCGGCCCTCGGCGGGCGGGCCGGCTATATCGGACGCGTCCGCGACGATCAGTTCGGCGCCGTGTTCGCGCACGATTGCCGCGCTTCGGGCGTCGTGTTCAACAACGCGCCGGCGACCAGCGGCTCACCCACGGCCCGCTGCCTTGTCTTCGTTCACCCGGACGCGCAGCGGACCATGGCGACCTATCTCGGCGCGTGCACGGAGCTCGGCCCGGCCGACCTCGACACCGCGTTGATCGAGAGTGCACGTATCACGCTGCTCGAAGGCTATCTCTGGGACAAGCCCGACGCGAAGGCGGCGTGCCTCAAGGCGGCAACGCATGCGCACCGGGTTGGACGCCAGGTGGCGCTGAGCCTCTCCGATCCGTTCTGCGTGGACCGTTGGCGCGCGGAGTTCCGCGAGCTGGTCGACGGTCATGTCGATCTCGTGTTCGCCAACGAGGCCGAGGTCACGAGCCTCTATGAGGCGGCCGACTTCGACGAGGCACTGCAGGCAATCCGCGGCAAGGTCGAGGTCGCGGCGCTGACCCGGGGGCCGAAGGGCTGCGTCGTCCTGGCCGGCGATGAGGTCCACGTGGTCGATGCCGCGGAGATCGGTCGGCTTGTCGACACCACCGGCGCGGGTGATCTCTTCGCGGCCGGCTTTCTCTACGGCTTAGCCAACGGGCTCGACGTGCACGTCAGCGCGCGGCTGGGCTCGCTCTCCGCTGGCCTCATCATCCAACAATTTGGTCCGCGCGCCGAGCGTCCGCTGGTGCCGCTGATTGCGCAGGCAACGGATCGTGGCACGCCTCTGGCCGTACCCGCCGCCTGAGTGCTTGGCCCCAGCCCCTTCCTCAACCGCTGCGGGTCTCGGCCGCGATCCAGGCGGCGAACTCGGCGCCTGCCTCGTCTGTGTCGAACCACAAGAGCGCCGGTGTCTCGTAGGGGTGGTTCGTCTTGGCAAACGCGAGCAGCGCGCCCTTGAGATCAGAGTGGGTCTTCACCAGACAGGCGATCTCGGCGTCGTGCCGCGTCTCTCCTTGCCATCGATAGAATGAGCGCATCGACGGCAGCGCGTTCACACACGCGGCCAACCTCTCCTCCAAAACGGCGTCGGCAAAAGCTGCCGCCTGATCCATGTCGGCAAACGTTGTGTATAGCCATGCGACGCGCACAGATACGCTCATCTCCATTGGCCCTCGCTCGTCGCGCCTCCGGCAACATCGCCGGAGCCACGCGCCAAGACGCGGGAACTAGCGCCGGCAGCGCCCAACGGCCACCCCCACTAGGCGGGCTGTCCCGGACTCTTGAAGCGGAACGGCGCCCGACCACCGCCGTCATCATCGGGCTTCATGGGCAGTTTCGGCTGTGGTGGCGCATAGAAGCGCGGCTCGCCGTCGTCGAGGCTGGGCTCGAACGGTAGACGCATGCGCACGCCGACCCCGTCGCGTGCACCCGCCTCCAGGGCTTTGCGCAGCTCCTCGGCCGTGTCGCGATCGAAGGGTAGCCGATAGGCCCTCGGCTCCCGCAGTTCGTCCAGGTCGAGCCAGAGATAGATCGCCTCGTCCTCGACGATCCGACCCGCCAGCACCTCCGCTTCGGCAACGCTCGCACGCACGAACTCGAGGTCGACGGGCTTCGGTCGGCTCAACAGCTCCGACAGCGAGACATAGGCGACGACGAGCCAAACAGCGGTGAGGCTCAAGACGGCGATCTTGAGCGAGCGGCGCACGCGCGCCCAGAGTGCCAACGCCGCGATCGCGGCGGCGAGCGCCACCATCGCACTATAGGAAAGAGGCACGAGCGTCATGCCTTGCTCCCTTTGCGCAGGGACTTGGGCAGGCCGTGCACGCTGCCCGGAACCAGCGCGCCGCGCTCGTCGAGGCTGAAGCGAAACACCGTCACCTCCTGCCCTTCGCGCGCAAGCCGCACCTCGCTCATCAGGATCTGCTTGGCGCTTCTATCCGGATCGGGCTTGACGCTCACCAGCACCGTCGCGGGCACGACCGTGCCCTTGGCCTCGTCATTGCGGTAAAAATGCAGGTTGACGATGTACTCGCCGGCGAAGATGCCGCGCGAGTAGCTGACCTCATAGTTCAAGGGCGTGGCGTCGGCGCGCATGCCCAGATCATCGCGCAGCAGGTTGAAGACCACCCCGCCCTTGTTGGAGTAGCCGACGGGAACGTCGCCCGGCGCCTGCACCCACAGGTCCACATCGGTCGCCAGCCCATCGGCCCAACGTGCTTCGACCATCACATTGCCCGGCGGCACGGCGGAGGCGGTCGACTGCTCGCCGGGCGGATGCAGGTGCGGCAACAGCAAAATGACGATCGCCATGAACCCGGCGAGCGCCAGCATCAGCACATCGCGAAAGACGGTGCTCTCGCTGTCCTCGAACAGGTCGTCAGGTCGCATCATCGTCGGCCGCCCCGCGCTCGATAAGTTCGGCATAGAGCTTCGCCGTGCCATGCTCGAGCATCCGGACATTACCCATCAGCCAGAGGTTCAGGACGGCGCCCGTCAACGTCGTGCTGAGCGCCAGCCCCATGCCGTCGATCAGCCTGGCGACCATCGGTGCCACGGCCGCGGGATCGCCGGCCTGGGCCGGATCGATGCCGGAAAGCGCGATCATGAAGCCCAGCACCGTGCCAATGAGACCCAAGAAGACGAGGCTACCGGCGATATGGCGCACGCCGGCGATGCGGGCGCGCAGCTTGATCTTCAAGGACTGTTCCAACGCGCGCCGCCGCCCCTTGCCTGAGCCCGCGAGCGCCGCGAGGTAGCGGCTCACGCGGGAGCCCGGCCGCAGCCGCCCCGACTTCACCTGATCCAGCTCAGCTCCGGTGTCCATCAAGAGCCGTCCGCACCAGACGAGACCGAACGTGAAGGTCAGCACGATGATCACCACCATCCACTGTGCCGAGCCGGCGAACAGTGGTGCGATCCAGCCCTGGAGCCACGCCGCGGCGACCAGCGCCAGCCCGATCATGTTCAAAAGCGTAAAGCGAAGAACGAGCAACGAGCGCGTCCGCTCGCCCTCTCCGACGCGCGCGGCACCAGCCCACCTGGGCCAGTCGCCCAACGCAAATTGGGAGCGCAGCGCGCCCCCTTCGAGTAACGGCTGCATGTCGATCTTCCTCATCCACCAGTTCCGACGTTTCACGCCGGTTTCTTGTCTCGACAAAATGCCGCTACCTCACCAACGTGGCAAGTCGTGATCGAGATGCGGCGGCATGATAAGTTTAGTGACAAAAATTAGACAGTTTAGCTTAAATTGACAGAAGCGCGGCGAATGCTGTGGAAAAACCGTGGAGTCAGGAGGAAAAGCCGCGCATTAGTGACAATGCCATGACGAAATGGCGAAACGACGACCAAAGCATGCACATGGTTGTCACAAACAACTGAGCAGCATCGGGTCAACGTGCCTATCGCTCGAGACGCGCCGTACGCCGCCCAGTGCGGTCAGGTCCCGGCGGTCGTCACGCGGCGTGCCTGCGTCAGCGCTTCGGCCAGCACGTCTTGGTCGCCGATCTGATTCATGAGAATGAGGACGAGCCGGGCGTTGCAGGCGACGCTCTGCTTGGCGTCAACCCAACGTGCGTCTTGAGCAGACGCTCGTAGATGCCGTCCGGGTCATCCAAACGACCATCGACCAAGAGCGTGCTCGCAACGTCGACGACGCTGCCTCCTCCGTCCCAACCAACGGCCGGAACGACGACGGCCGGCGCATCAGCACCGGCCGTCCGCTCCCTGACAGGCTCGCCTTGCGGCCCCTACTCCGCGGTCCCCGGGCTCCGCCGACGCCTCATGGGCGCAAGATCTCGGCCAGGTAACCGGCGCCGAAGCGCTCGTCTCCAAGCGCTGACCCTCACAAGCCAGACCGTCGCTGCGGCCTTGCGCCAAGGGGCAGGACGCTCAACAATCCACAGGCGTTAGACCACGAGAAACCGCCTGGCGCAACCAAATAGTTTCAAATGCAATCATTTTGGGGATAAGCGTGTGTTCGCCACACGCCTAGCTCAGATCCATGGCGAACGCCTTGAGCTCCTCCAGGCCACAGATCTCGAGCGCCCGGGCATGGGTGCTCTTCAAGACAACGCGGGGCGCCATCCCTGCGACGAACGCCTCCTGCCAGCGCGCGGCGCACAGGCACCAGCGATCCCCCTCCTTGAGGCCCGCGAAACCGAACTCGGGACGCGGCGTCGACAGGTCGTTGCCCTGCTGCGCGCTGAACTCCAAAAAGTCCGCGGTCATCTCGGCGCAAACCACGTGCGCCCCCAAGTCCTCGGGACCGGTGTTGCAGCAGCCATCGCGGTAGAAGCCCGTGAGCGGCGCCAGCGAGCAGGGCTCGAGCGGCTCACCCAAGACGTTCAGCGCCGGTTCTGTCACCATCGTTGCCAAGACCTTGCCCACCTTCCTCGCCACACGGCAGAGTTGGCACGGCGCCCGAGCCAAGTCGAGCCGCCATCATTCTGGCCGAAGGAGGCGACGGATGCTCACAGCCGACGACCTTGAGCGCGCGCGACGGCTCGTGCGCCGGGAAATGGGCACCACACCACAGTATCGCTGGCCATTACTGGAGGAGGCGGTCGGCGGTGAACTCTGGGTCAAGCACGAGAACCATACGCCCACGGGTGCCTTCAAGGTCCGCGGTGGCATCGTCTATGTGACACGTCTGCACGAAGCTCAGCCCAAGGTCCGGGGCCTGATCACCGCGACCCGCGGCAACCACGGCCAGAGCCTGGCGCGCGCGGCCACGCGTGCCGGGCTCCGTTGTGCCGTCGTCGTGCCGACGACGAACAGCCCAGAGAAGAACGCGGCCATGCGCGCGTTCGGCGCGGAACTGGTGGAGCACGGCACCGACTTCGATGCCGCCCGCACCCACGCGGCCGCGCTCGCGGCGCGCGAGGGCCTGACCATGACGCCCTCCTTCCATCGCTGGCTCGTCCTGGGCGTCGCCACCTACGCGGCCGAACTCTTCGAGGCGGCCGGCGAGCTCGATGCCGTCTACGTGCCGATCGGCCTCGGCTCCGGGATCTGCGCGCTCATGGCCGTGCGCGACCTTCTGGGCTACCGCACCGAGATCGTCGGCGTCGTCGCGCGCGGCGCTCCGGCCTACGCGCTGTCGTTCGAGGCCCGTCGCGTGGTCACGACGGAAGCGGCCCGCACTTTCGCCGACGGCATGGCGTGCCGCGAGCCCGATCCCGAAGCGCTCGCCGCCATCCTCGAAGGCGCCGCGCGCGTCGTTGTCCTGGACGAGGACGCCATTGCTCAGGCGATCCGGCTCTATCACACGGCCACCCACAACCTTGTCGAGGGTGCCGGCGCGGCCCCCCTCGCTGCCCGTCTCCTGGAGCGTGAGCACATGGCGGGCAAGCGGTCGGCGGTCATCCTCTGCGGCGGCAATATCGACATGGCGGTCGCACGCACGGTGCTGGGTGGCGAGACGCCGGCGCCGTTTTAAGGCGATCATGCCGTGGCGGCACCTCGAAGGCTCAGCCCGCAGTCGATGCGCAAGCGATGGCGGACGAGCAGGATCATCACCGCGGCGGCGGTCCAGTTGATGCCGAAGAGCGTCCAGAACATGGCGCCCAAGCCCAACCCCAGCACCACCTCCACGAGCCACAAAAGCAGCAGCGGGGCCACCAACGAGCGCCCAAGCGCGACGACGAAGCCCCAGACCGGCTGGCCGATGCCTTGGAGTGCCGCGTTGCCCATCATCGTAAAGACGTAGGCGCACTGGATCAGCGCCGCGATCGCGAGATACTGCGTGCCGACCGCCACCACGGCCGGATCGTGTGAGAACACCAGCATGAGCGGCTCCCGCAGGAGGTAGATGACCACGGTGCCGACACCCATGATCACCAGCCCCCACCGCACGCAGTTCCTCAAGATCTCCATGATCCGCTCGAAGCGGCCGGCGCCGAAGGCATTGCCGATGAGGGTCAGCGCGGCGGCGTTGAGCCCGACCGTCGGCAGGAGGAAGAGCTGCTCGATCCTGAGCGCTACGCTGTAGGCGGCGACCGCCGCCTCACCATGGCGCGCTACGAAGGCCGTGATGGTGAAGAGCGAGACTCCGATGAGCGCCATGTTGCCGGCGGCGGGCAGGCTCTGCAGGACCAGCGCGCGCAAGAGGGGCCAGTCGAGACCGGGCTTCGCCTCCAGCGCGGCGAGGCGGTCGCCGCGGGCACGTGCCAGGAGGTAGACAAGCGTCCCCAGTTGAATGAGCGCGGTCGCCCAGGCGATGCCGGCGACGCCCAGCCCCAGCCCGAACATGAAGAGCGGGTTCATCGCGATATTGGCGAAGGCGCCTACGACCAGCGCGTTCCTGTAGGCCCTCGTGTCGCCCTGTGCCGCCAGCCGCGCATTGGCGGCAGCGTTCAGCAGAAGTAAGGGGGCCGCACACATGATCGGCGTGAGGTAGGCATGCGCGTAGCGGAGCGCGTCGCCCTCGAGGGCGAAGAGGTCCAACACGGGACCCGCGACCGCCAACCCGAGACCACCAACCGCGATGCCTAGGACGGCAGCCAGCAGCAGCGACTGATCGGCGAGCGCCCGGGCGCGGACGTCGTCACGGGCACCCAGGGCGCGTGCGATCAGGCCAGCCGTCCCCTGACCCAGCCCGATCATCACGGCGATCACTACGAAGAAGACGGGAAAGCTCGCCCCGAGTGCCGCGAGTGCTGCCGTGGACCAGAGCCCCGCGTAGACGCTGTCGACAACGTTGTAGAGCGTGTTGAAGAGGTAGCCCGTGGCGGCCGGTAGGGCGATCCGGCGCACCAGCGGTGCGACAGGCGCGTCGACCAGCTCGTCTCGGCTCTGCAAGGCTGCGATGTCTCCATGGCGTGGGTCACGCCACTCTCGCGCCTAGCCCGAATACCGCAGCCGGTCTACCTCCGGAGGTGAAGGGAGCGGTGTCATGGCAAGGCCAGAGACGGCCGGCGGCCAGACACCTGCCGCCGGCATCGTCGTCAGCTACGCATTGGTGACGGTGTTGTGGGGCCTCAATTGGCCGGCGATGAAGGCCGCTGTCGACCATTTCGACCCATGGACCTTCCGCCTGCTCGTCCTGGTGCTGGCCGGCGCAACGCTCTTTGGTTTGGCGGCGCTCCAAGGTCATCGGCTGACACTGCCGCGCGAGCAGCGCTGGGCGATCCTCTTGCCGGCGGCCACGGTGACCGCCTGGCACATGTTCTCGGCCTACGGCGTGGCGGCCGTGGGTGGCGGGCGGGCAGCCATCATCGCCTTCACCATGCCACTCTGGACGATGCTCTTGTCGATATGGCTGCTCGGTGAGCGCCCGACCCTGGTGCGCGTTGCGGCACTCGCCCTCGGGCTCTTGGGCCTCGGTCTCTTGTTGGTCGACGACCTCGAGAACGTCGGCAGGGCGCCGGCAGGCGTGCTCTTGATGTTCGGCGGTGCGCTTGCCTGGGCGGTGGGCACGGTCGCGGTGAAGATGCGGGATTGGCAGGTGTCGATCCTGGTCCTGACCGCTTGGCAGCTGGTCCTTGGCGTGGTGCCGATCGGCCTGATCTGGGCCTGGCGTGGCGCCGACGCCGATCTGGCGGGCATCCCGGCATCGGCTTGGACGGGGTTCCTCTACTGCACGTTCGTCGCCATGGTGTTCTGCTTCTATTCCTACATTCGTTTCGTCACGCTGCTGCCTGCCACGGTCGCCGCCATCGGGGTCATGGCCATCCCGGTGGTAGGCGTCGTCAGCTCAGCGCTGCTCCTGGGCGAGCCGTTGGGCGTCATCGAGCTCAGTGCCCTGGCACTCGTCGTCGGCGGTCAGGCGCTCGCGACCAGCAGCGGGCGCTGAGCCAAGTGCGTCCTACCGTCTGCTGCTTGTCACGCACGGTCACGACGCCGCCATCAAGGTGTTGTCGGCAGCGAGCCACTCGGTGAATGACGCAGCGACGATCGGCGCGCCTACCCATGGGCCGCTGGCCCAATCGCAGCCCGCATCGCGCAGCTGGCGGGCAAGCGCCGTGCGATCGACGCCCGAGGCGCCGACTTCGAGCCCTAGTTCCTGCGCCAGCTCGACCAGGGCCTTGAGGATCGTGCCGTCGACCGGACGCTGACGAAACCCTTCGACAAGCTCGGCGGCGAGCTCGATGCCATCGGCGGGGAGATGGCGCAGGAGCGCGAAGGACGACGTGCGACCACCATAGCCGGCAAGCGTGACCCGAAGTCCCAGGTCGCGCAGAGCCTGGAGGTGCTCCGCGGTGGCAGCGTCGGTGATCTCGGGCATGGCGTCGTCGCGGCGCACGGAAATCTCGAACCAGGCCGGATGGCAGCCGACGCTCCGCAGGCGAGAGCGGACCATCTCCACCATGTCGCTCCGATGGACGAGGCGTAGCGGCACATCGATCACCAAGGGCACCAGCGGCACATCGCGCGCAAGCCATTGCGCCATCTGCGTGCCGGCCATCTCGAGCGCCCAACGGCTCACCGGTAGCGCCAAGTCGTCGAGTTCGTCGGCAGCGAATTTGAGGACCGCCCCATCGGCGCGCGCGCGGAGAGCCAGGCGGGCGGCACGCGGCCGCTCGGTCCTGAGATCGAGCTGCGGCTCGAAGACCAGCTCAAGCGCGTCGCGGTCGAGCTCGCGCCGGACGGCGGCGCGCTTTCTGAGCTGGCCAGGCGCCACGCCCAAGAGCAGCGGCTGGAAGAGGCGGTAGCTTCCCGGGCCCAGCGCCTTGGCGCGGTAGACGGCGCCTTCGGCACGCGCAACCAGTGTCTCGACCGTCGAGGCGTCTTGGGGAAAGAGCGCGACGCCGGCCGAAGCCGTGAGCTGCAGACGCCGGCCGCCCGCCGGTAGTGGCCGCGCCACCACGTCGAGCAACATCCGTACGCGAACCAGCGCCTCCTCTGGACACATCGTCACCCGCGTACACACGAGGAATCGGCCACCACCAGCGCACCCGATCGCATCGCCGTCGCCAAGCGCGCCGAGCAAGCGGTCGGCCAGCGTCACCAGGGCGCGATCACCCATCTCGCGGCCGACCAGATCGTTGACGGCATTGAACGCGTCGACGTCGATCGCGAGGACGGCCACAGACGTCTCCGTCATCAGCTTTGAGCCGACGAGCCCAACGAAGTTGGCACGGGATGGCAGCCCCGTGACGGGCTCGAGGCGATCCTGGCGGCGGGCGAACTCCGCTCGTCGGCATTCGGCGACGACCTGCCGCAACGAACGAAACAACTGCACCGGCCCACCGTCGTGGACCACGCCTACGCCCGCCTCGGCCGCTGCAGAAGCCAGCGAAGGCGCCTGCTCGCCACTGTCGTCTGGGATCAGCATCAAGATCGGTCGGCCGTTCCCGACCAGCTTGAGACGTTCCACCGCGGCGACCACCTCGGTAACGCCGCGATGTGCATCGACCATCACGGCGTCGATCGTCTCGTGCCTGAGCCGCATCTCGGCGTCCGCTACGCTCGACGAGATGGCAAGATCGAGGAAGGGCACCGCCCGGCCCTGCCAATGACCGATCTGCGCGGGATCGCCGTCGGCGACGACAACGAGCACAGCCAGCGAACTCGACGCCTGCATTCCATCACCTCCCCGCAGGTATAGATTCCCGCGCTGGTAGCCAATCTATGCGGGGAAATTCAAGAGGTTTTTCGCCTTAAGGTTGTGTCATCCTGTCATCGGTAACGGCTCATGGTTGTCGAAGCGTAGGGTGTACGCCACGTTTCAGCTCAATTCATAAAGCGCCGAAGGAGCTGGCGACCTGTGACATCGATCGACACGCCAGCCGAAAAGAACCGCCCCGGCTGGGGGTGGCTCCGCCGCGCGGTGCTGCCCGAGCTGTGGCCCACGGGCGCGCCAGGCCTCCGGGCGCGAGTCGTGACGGCACTGGCGCTGGTGGTGGCCGCGAAGCTCGTCGCCGTGCAGATCCCATTCGTCTACAAGGCCGTGGTCGACGGCTTGAGCGAGCCGGTCAGTGGCGTGATCGCCCTGCCCCTCTTCATGCTGCTTGCTTACGGCATAGCGCGACTGCTCTCTGCGTTGCTCACGCAGCTGCGCGAGGGGCTGTTTGCGCGGGTCGCCCAGCGTGCCGGCCGACGGCTCTCGCTGCGCGTCTACCGTCACTTGTTCGACCTGCCGCTCCGGTTCCACCTCGACCGCCGGACGGGTGAACTCTCCCGCGCGATCGCCCGCGGCGTCCAGGCGATGACGTTCCTCCTCGGGATGGTGCTTTTCAACCTGGCGCCCACGGCGCTCGAGTTCCTGCTCGTCCTTGCGCTCCTGCTCTGGAACTACCACTGGTCGTTCGCGGCAACTACGGCGCTCACCATCGTCGGCTACGCCGTGTTCACGGTGGTCGCGACGGAGTGGCGGACGGCCTTCCGGCGCGAGATGAACGCCCGCGACAACGACGTGGCCGGCAGTAGCGTCGACGGCCTCTTGAACTACGAGACGGTCAAGACATTCACTAACGAGGCCTATGAGGCGGACCGCCTCGATCGCGCGCTCGGCGCCTACGAGGACGCCGCCGTACGCTCGCAAACTTCGCTCGCCGTGCTCAACTTCGGCCAGCAGGCGATCGTCGCCTTAGGGATCACCGCATTGATGCTGAACGCGGCGCGGGGCGTGGTTGCCGGCACGATGACGGTGGGCGACGTCGTCCTCGTCAACGCGTTCATCCTGCAGCTCTACCAGCCGCTCAACATTCTCGGCTTCGTCTACCGGGAGGTGAAGCAGTCACTCGCTGACTTGGAGAACCTCTCCGGGCTCTTGGACATCGCGCCCGCCGTCGCAGACCTGCCGGGTGCTCCGGACCTTGTCGACGGGCCCGGCCATGTGCGCTTCGAGCGGGTCTCATTCGGCTACGATGCACGTCGACCCATCGTGCGCGATCTCGATCTCGATCTGCCGGCGGGCGGGACTCTCGCCGTCGTTGGCGGCACCGGTGCCGGCAAGTCCACGCTCGTGCGGCTGCTCGGTCGCTTCTACGACGTCGACGCCGGTCGCATTACGATCGATGGCCAGGACATCCGAAACGTCACCCAGGCAAGCGTGCGACGCGCGATCGGCGTGGTTCCGCAGGACACGGTGCTCTTCAACGATACGATTGGTGCCAATATCGGCTATGGCCGCCCGGGCGCAACGCAGGCGGAGATCGAAGCGGCTGCCGACGTGGCGCAGATCAGCACATTCATCGCGGCGCTGCCGGACCGCTACGAAACGCGCGTCGGCGAGCGTGGTCTCAAGCTGTCGGGTGGTGAGAAGCAGCGCGTCGCCATCGCGCGCATGGTCTTGAAAGACCCCCGAATTCTTGTCCTGGATGAAGCCACCTCAGCACTGGACACAGCTACCGAGCGGGCGCTGCAGACCGCCATTCGACGCATCACCCGGGGACGCACCTCGCTCGTCATCGCGCACCGGCTCTCGACCATCGTGGACGCGGACCGCATCGTCGTGATGGCCGAAGGGCGCACGATCGAGGCGGGCAGCCATACGGAGCTGGTCGCCCGCGAAGGTGCCTACGCGGCCCTCTGGCAAGCGCAGCAGGCGGACATGGCGGCATCGTAAACGGCGTGGGCGTGAACCCGCGCGGCTCAGATCTCGTCGCGTTCGGCGCGCTTCTTCTGCAGCTTGCGGAACCGGCGAATCGCTTCCGCTTTCTCACGCGCGCGGCGCTCCGACGGCTTCTCGTAGTGCCGGCGCATCCGCATCTCGCGATACAGGCCCTCGCGCTGCATCTTCTTCTTGAGTGCGCGCAACGCCTGATCGACGTTGTTGTCGCGAACCTGAACCTCGACGGTCATTCCATCCCCTTCGAAACCAATACACCCGACACAGCGCGCACAAATAAGCGCGCGTTCGGAAACACGCGTTGCGAGCATATAGACCTGTTCACGTGACAGCTGCAAGGCCGGTGCCGCGCATGGCGTTGCGGCCCAAGCGGTACCGCCTACCTTACGGCCATGACGCTCCTCAAGATCGCCGCCATGGGTCACCCGGTGCTTTGGGCCCGCGCCACACCGGTGCCGCTGCCGCTCAGCGCGGCGACCCAGGACCTGATCGACGCCATGATCGCGACGATGCGGGACGCGCCGGGCGTCGGGCTGGCGGCACCGCAGGTCTATCAGAGCCTCCGCCTCATCGTGATTCAGCCGGATCGCGAGGCCGACGCGCCGATGGTGCTCGTCAATCCGGAGCTCACCCCGATCGGCACGACGAGGGTCTACGGCGTCGAAGGCTGTCTCTCGATCCCTGACTGGCAGGGCATCGTGCCGAGGTGGGAAACGGTCCGCTACGATGCCGTCGACCGCGACGGCGAGCCCCTAGCCGGGGAGGCGAGCGGGTTTCATGCGCGCGTCCTGCAGCACGAGGTCGACCACCTCGACGGCATTCTCTACCCGATGCGCCTCGAGGACCCGCGCGATCTGGCGTTCGCTCGTGAGGCGCGCCATCTTGCGGCGCGATTGCACGCCTATGCTGAAGACCATGGAGAGGACGACGCCGCATGACCGAGCGCCAGGCTCAAAAGGACGCACTGCTTCAGGCCGCATTGGAGCACGTCCCCTTCGACGGCTGGAGCCGCCAAGCGCTGGGCAATGCCGCGCGCGACCTTGATCTCGATCCGACCACGGCGCGTCGGCTGTTTCCACGCGGCGGCGAGAGCTTGCTGGACGCCTTCGACGACTGGGCCGACCGCGAGATGCTGAGCCGCATCGAGGCGGAGGCCGTGAGCTCTTCCCGTGTCCGCGACCGCATCACCGGCGCCATTCGCGCGCGCCTGGAGGCGCTCGAGCCCTATCGAGAGGCGACGAGACGCGCCATCGCGGCGCGCACCCTGCCGGCCATGATGATGGGTGGGCTGCAGAACCTCTGGCGCACGGTCGACCGCATCTGGCTCGCTGCTGGCGACACCAAGGACGACGGCGCCAACATCTACACCAAGCGCTTGAGCCTCGCCGGGCTCTACTCGACGACCGTGCTCTACTGGCTCGAAGACACGTCGGAGGACCACGCAGATACCTGGGCCTTTCTGGATCGCCGGATCGATACGGTGACGCGGCTACAGGGGCTGCGCCGTCGCGCCGAGCGCTTCAGTCGCCAGTTGCCGCTGCCCCGCCGTCGGCGCGGCGAAGCAGCCAGGCCCTGAGTTCCCGAGCGACCGCTGTCGGCGCCTCGACCGGTGCCATGTGACCAACGCCCGCCAACGTTACGAGGTCAGCATTCGGCAAGGCTTCGGCGAGCGCGCGGCCGCCGCGTGGTGCGGTCATGCGATCGCGGGTCGCGACCGCGACGAGGACAGGACAGCGAATTTGGGCTGCCCGCTCGGCCAGGGCGCCGTAGGCGTTGCAGGCGGCCAGGTCTTGGCCCAGCACGCCTGGCGCGGAGGCGAGCAGGACGTGCCTGGCCAGCGGGACCAGCGCGATGGCCGGCGGGCGCTGGCTCTGCGGCGAGGCCAGGCCCCAGTCCAGGATTCGCTCGACGGCCCTTGTGGGCGCTTGGCTGGCTGCCTCGATGAGCGCCGGATGGACAGGCATGCGTGCCGCGGCGCCGAGTGCTGCGATGCCGGCAACCCGATGCGGCGACGTGAGCGCTGTGGCGAAGGCCACCAACGCGCCCATCGAGTGTCCCACGAGGATGAAGCGCTCGACCTTGAGGCGGTCCAGCAGAGCGATGATCCAACCGGCGTAACCCTCGATCGAGGCGCGCGGCGGCCCAGCGCTCGCCCGGCTCGAGCCGGGAACGCCATGACCGGGCAGCGCCGGCGCCAGCACCGCCGTGTCCGCGTCGGCCAACGCCGTCTGTTGGCCCGCCCAGACGATCGGCGCCATGCCCGCACCGTGCACCAGGACCACGGTTCGCCGGGCGTGATCGAGGGGCGGGCCTGCGGTGGCGACGAAGGTGGCCTCGCCCTCAACGTCGATGCGCATCGCTGGCTCCTTGTGACCACGCCATCGGTGCCCTCTTGCCTTTCAGCGGCGACGCGCCCACCACGGCCGCACGAGCGATCGCCGTGGGAGGACGCCCGTGTTCGGTCTTCTGGGCAAATGGTTGGGTGGCGGCAAGGCGGAAACCTCGCCCGAAACGGCCACGGGCGCTACCGTGTCGTACAACGGCTTCGAGATCATCCCGGAACCTTACCGGGCGCAGGGTCAATGGCAGCTCGCCGCGCGCATCCGGAAGGAGATCGACGGCGAACTGCGCGAGCATCACCTCGTCCGCGCGGACTTGCTGACCGACGCGCAACAGGCCGGCGAGCACGCGGTGATGAAAGCGAAGCGCGTCATCGACGAGCAGGGCGATGGCCTCTTCGGCTGAGGCGGCGGCACCGCTCAGAACAGCGCTACGGCGGCTCTATGACGGCAATGACCGAAGCTCGATCGCGTTTCGCTGGGGGCTATTGGTTCTCGACGTCGTGACGATCGGCCTGTTCGTCGAGATGACGTTCGCCGCCGAAACGCCTTGGATGATCGGTTTTGAGTTCGCGCTCGGCGTTCTACTGCTGCTCGATCTGCTGGCACGGCTCTACATCAGCGCGCGCCCGCTGGCGCTCGTGCTAAGGCCCGTGACCATCGCCGACGTCATCGTGATCATCTCGATGTTCGCCGCGTCCTTCGCCGACAATCTCGGGTTCCTGCGGGTGCTGCGGGCGCTCCGGCTGTTTCGCTCCTACCACGTGCTGGGCATGCTCCGGCGCCACTCGGGCTGGGTGCGGCGGAATGAGGATCTCTTGATGGCGATCGTGAACCTCGCCGTCTTCCTGTTCGTGACCACAGCGATCGTCTTCGTGACGCAGCACCACATCAATCCGGACATCGAGAACTATGTCGATGCGCTCTACTTTGCCGTGACGACTCTCACGACCACCGGCTTCGGCGACATCACACTCCAGGGCGAGTGGGGCAGATTGCTGGCGGTCATGATCATGATCCTCGGCATCTCGTTGTTCCTGCGGCTGTTGCAGACCGTCTTCCGACCGGCCAAGGTGCGTGTCGTTTGCGAGGAGTGCGGGTTGCGGCGGCACGATCCGGACGCGGTGCACTGCAAGCATTGCGGCACCACCATCCACATCCCCACGGCCGGCCAGGAATGAGATCGCTAGTACTCGTAATGTTGCTGCTGCTCGGCGCGTGCAACGCCGTCGGCGCGCGTACAGAGGAGGCGGCCTTCATCGAGGCAGGCGCTCGTTCGGTGCCGAAGGCCGCGCGCGCGGAACTCCTGGTCGGCAACACGGTCGTCGGCGACGGCTTCTCCGTCTACTACGCCGAGGACGGCACCAAGCGCGTAACCGTGGGAGATCGTGTCGTGCAGCGAAGCTGGCGCGTCGGCCCCGACGGCGCGTTTTGCGAGGAACTCGCAGCGTCTGCCGTGGAGGTTTGCAACGACAATAGCCGGCTCTATGTGCAGAACGGCCTCTACCGTGCGTTCCGCCCCGACGGCAGCGCGAGCCCGTTGAGTTTCCGTATCGTCAGCGGCGATGCGGCAGTCGCCACCGACTAGCGGCGGGGCCACCCGAGCGCAGCCGGCGCTCCGCCCACGATCCTGTGCTAAGCTGGAGCGGACGCTCAGAGGGCAGCGGATCGTGCACATCGTGACCAAGCTTTCCGCCCGCGTCGACCGGAGGTAGCGCGGACGCCGCATCGTCGGCCTGGGAGAACAGCGCGGGATGGCATTGAGGCACGGACGGCCGTGGCGCAACCGCAGGCGGGAATTGCGGCCCTCCTGCCCAACCTTTCGGCGCAGTGCCTGTTCGCGCGGCCCTCTTGAGCCGCCGCAACCGCGCCGGGCGGCGTGTTGCCTGCCCGCCGGGCTTGGCACGATCGTTGCGCATCGCTGCGCGTATCGTCGATCGGAGGGCGCATGACGCTTGCCGCCGACCTGGAGTTGATCAAGCTCACCAAGCGTTACGGCCCGACGCTGGCGGTCCATGCCATCGACCTCAAGGTCAAGGCGGGCACCTATTGCTGTCTCCTGGGTCCGTCGGGCTGCGGCAAGACCTCCACATTGCGCATGATCGCCGGCCACGAGGCCGTCAGCGCCGGCGACATCGTCTTGGGCGACAAGCAGATCGACGGCCTGCCTCCCGCACGCCGCAAGACGGCGATGATGTTCCAGAGCTACGCGCTCTTCCCGCATCTCAGTTGCATCGACAACGTCGCCTTCTCGTTGAAGATGCAGGGACTCTCGCGCTCCCGCCGGCACGAGCGTGCGGCGGCACTCCTAGCACTCGTCCACATGGAGGACTTGGCGGACCGCCTGCCGCACCAGCTTTCCGGCGGCCAGCAGCAGCGGGTGGCGCTTGCTCGGGCGCTCATCACCGAACCCTCGATCTTGCTGCTCGACGAGCCGTTGTCGGCGTTGGACCCCTTCTTGCGCGTACGCATGCGCGACGAACTCAAGCGCCTGCAGATGGAACTCGGCATCACCTTCATCCACGTGACGCACAGCCAAGAAGAGGCGTTGGCGCTCGCCGACCTGATCGTCGTCATGCGCGACGGCGTCATCGACCAGGCTGGCGCGCCGCGCGATGTCTACAACCGCCCTACGACGCCCTTCGTCGCGCGCTTCATCGGCGGCCACAACGTGCTCACGGCGCGAGTCGTCGGCACCGACGCTCGCAACCTCGAACTTGAGGACGACAACGGTCGGCGCTTTCGCGTGCTGGGTACCGACCGCCCGCTCGGCAGCCTAGTTAGCTTCGCCGTGCGCGCGGACCACCTGGAGCTGGATCATGTGCGAACGCTCCAAGTCGCCGTCGGCGACGGGGCAACCCCGACCGACGAGCGCATGAACACCGTCGAAGGGACCGTCACGTCCGTGCAGTACCAGGGAAGCCACGTGGAGGTGCGCCTAGTCGCCGAGGGCACCGAAACGCTGCTGGTCAGCCTTCCCGAGGGAAGGTTCTTCGCCGCGCCCTTCGCCGTCGGCACGACCGCGCGGCTCTCCTTCGCCACGGACGAGGCGCATATCCTCGCCGCATGAAAACAACCGTCAACGCTCGGGAGACCTGAGACGATGAGTGAGCAGACCAAGACCGAAGGCACCGGCATCACCCGGCGGCGCGCGTTGGAGACGACGGCCCTCGCCGCTGCGACGGCTATTGTCGGCTTTCCCACGGTGCTACGCGCGCAGGAGCCGGTGACACTGCGCATCGCCGGCACCGGCGTGAACGCCTACAACGAGATCGCCGAGAAGGCCAAAGAGGACCTGGGCTTCAACATCCAGTACACGACGCTCGTCTCCGACGATGTCGTGAAACGCGCGGTCACCCAGCCGACCTCGTTCGATCTGCTCGACGTCGAGTATTGGATGATCAAGAAGATCGTGCCCGCCGGGACGCTTCTCGGCATGGATACCAAGCGCATCGCGCTATTCGACGAGATCGTGCCGATCTTCACCAAGGGTGAGCTGCCCGACGGCACGAAGATAGCGGACCAGGGGACAGCACCCTTCGAAGTGAGCTTTCTCGAGGAGGAAGGTGGGAAGACCTTCGCCTCGGGCGCGACCGAGTTCATGACCGCCATCCCTACCGTTTACAACGCGGACACGCTGGGCATCCGCCCCGACCTGATCGGCCGGCCGATCGAGAGCTGGACCGAGCTCTTGAACCCGGAGTTCCAGGGCAAGGCCTCAATCCTCAACATCCCCTCGATCGGCATCATGGATGCCGCCATGGTCTGCGAGGCCATGGGTGCCGTGACCTACGCCGACAAGGGCAACATGACGAAGGAGGAGATCGACCAGACGATCGCCATCCTGACCGAGGCCAAGAAGGATGGTCAGTTCCGGGCGTTCTGGAAGGACTTCAACGAGAGCGTCAACCTCATGGCCTCGGGCGAGGTCGTGATCCAGTCGATGTGGTCACCCGCCGTCACGGCCGTGCGCCAGCAGGGCATTCCCTGCGTCTACCAGCCCTTGAAGGAGGGCTACCGGGCGTGGGCGGCCGGGCTCACGGTGCCCGTCCACCTCGACGACCGGATGCGCGACGCGGCCTACGAGTTCGTGAACTGGTACATCTCAGGCTGGGTCGGCGCGTTCCTCAACCGCCAGGGGTATTACACCGCCGTGCTCGAGACCGCGGAGGAGTACATGACCCCCAACGAGTGGGGCTTTTGGATGGAGGGCCAACCGGCCACGGCGCCCATCCTCAGCCCGACGGGTGAGCTCTTGGATGAACCAGGTGCGGTGAGGGACGGCGGCTCCTATTGGGAGCGCATGGGCGCCGTCGCCTGCTGGAATGCGGTGATGGATGAGGACCGCTACATGGTCCGCAAGTGGAACGAATTCATCGCCGCTTGAGGCTCGGGGTCGCGGCATCGTCCGCGGCCCCTTCCCGCCACGGACCGAAGCTCCGCCGATGCGCGCCCTAGCCCCTTACCTTCAAGCCCTCCCGCTGGCGCTGGTCTTCGCAACGTTTTTTCTCGTGCCCGTATCACTCGTCGTCGTTGTCAGCTTCTTTGACTATCAGACCTACCAGGTACTCATTCCTGATTTCGTTTTCTTCAACTATGTCGACGTCTTCACCAGCAATGTTACGTATCGCACTTACCTGAACACGCTCAAATTCTGCTTGCTGACCTGGGCGATTACGCTGATTCTCGGCTTCACGATCGCCTATTTTCTTGCATTCGAGATCCGTTCGGTGCCCTTGCAGATCTTCTGTTTCCTCCTCTGCACGATCCCCTTCTGGACATCGAACGTCATCCGAATGATCGCCTGGATTCCTTTCCTGGGCCGCAACGGGCTCGTCAACGAGACCTTGCTGGCGTGGGGCGTCATCGACGCACCGATCGACTGGTTGCTCTATTCCGACTTCACCGTCGTGCTCGGTTACGTGCATCTCTACACGCTCTTCATGATCGTACCGATTTTCAATTCGATGCTACGGATCGACCCGGCGCTCTTGGAGGCGGCACGCGATCAGGGCGCCTCGGCTTTCCAGGTGCTGACCAACGTCGTCATCCCGCTCGCCAAGCCGGGCATCGCCATCGGCTCGATCTTCGTCGTGGCGATTGTCATGGGCGACTTCGTCACCGTGAACGTGCTCGGCGGCGGGCAGATCGCCTCGGTGGGGAAGACGATCGCGACCGAACTCTCCTACCTGCAGTTCCCGCCGGCTGCCGCCAATGCGGTCGTCCTGCTCGGCGTGACGATCCTCATGATCCTCGCGCTGATCCGCATCGTCGACATCCGGAAGGAGCTCTGAGCCATGGGCGAGCGGCGATCGGCGAGCTTCTACTTGCTGTTGGCGGTCTTCACGCTGTTCGTGCTGTTCATCTATGGCCCCATCCTGACGATCGTCGTGTTGTCGTTCCAAGGCCCGACGGGCGGCCTCGTCTTCCCGATGCGCGGGGTGTCGCTGCATTGGTTCGCGGAACTCTTCCGACCGCAGTCGATCGGTGACATCGGCGGCGCCTTCCAGCGCTCGCTGGCCTTGGGCCTCATCACGATGGTCTTGACCGTGCTCTTCTCGTTTCTGGCGGGGCTGGCCTTCCGTCGGCGCTTTCGAGGGGCCACGCTCCTCTTCTACATCGCGATCGCCAGCCTGATCATGCCGTCGATCGTGGTGTCGTTGGGCATTGGCGCGGCCTTCGAGCTTTTGGGCATGCCGCGCAACTGGTACGGTTCCGCCCTTGGCGCACACTTAACCTGGACGTTACCGTTCGGTCTCTTGATCATGTTCGCGGTCTTCAACCGTTTCAACCCAGCCTACGAGGAGGCAGCCCGCGACCAGGGTGCTTCTGGTTGGCAGACGATCCGCCACGTCGTTCTGCCGATCGTCGCGCCGTCGTTGCTCGGCGTGGCGCTCTTCTCCTTCACCCTCTCCTATGACGAAGTGGCCCGCTCCAGTCAGGCGACCGGCTTCGAGAACACCCTGCCGCTCGAACTTCTGGCGATGCAGACCAACGCGACCACGCCCGTCATCTACGCGCTTGGGACGTTAACCACCGCGCTCTCGTTCATAGTCATTGTCACCACGATCACGGGCGTCCTCTGGCTGCGCCGGCGCGCCGCTCGCCCGAGGACCCGGTAGGCCGCCGATGCGCATCCTCTTCGTCAATCCGAACAGCACCGCCTCGATGACGGCGAAGATCGAGGCCGCCGCCTTGAGCGTCGCAAACCCCGCTACGGAGATTATCGCCGTCAATCCAGAGGAGACCCCTGCCAGCATCGAGGGGCACTACGATGAGGCCCTCGCCGTGCCGCCGATGCTGGAGCTCTTCCAGGGAGGCTTCGCCGCCGGGTCCGACGCGGGTGTCGTCGCCTGCTTCGACGACCCAGGGCTCTATGCCGTCCGCTCGATCACCGACCGTCCGGTGCTTGGGGTCTGCGAGGCGGCCATGCTGACGGCCTCGATCGTCGCCAGCCGCTTTTCGGTGGTGACGACGCTCGTCCGCGCGGTCCCGGTCATCGAGGAGCTTGCGCACCGCTACGGCATGGCGGGCAAGTGCCGCCGGGTGCGCGCGGCAAACGTCCCGGTGCTCGCCTTGGAGACCCCGGGCTCGGGGGCGCAGCACCGGGTCCAGGCCGAGGTCGAGCGCGCGGTTGCCGACGATGGGGCCGAGGCCGTCCTTCTGGGTTGCGTCGGCATGGCCGATCTCGCCCGCACGCTCACCGAGCGGGTCGGCGTGCCGGTGATCGACGGCGTCGCGGCGGCGACCCGGCTCGCCGAAGCCCTCGCCGGGCTGGGCGTGCGGACGAGCAAGGTAGGCGGCTTCGGCTTTCCGTTGGCCAAGGCCATCGTGCGGTGAGCGACCCTTCGGCGCCCTACCCGCGCGACCTCGTCGGCTATGGCCAGACGCCTCCGGACGCGCAGTGGCCGGGCGGCGCCCGCGTGGCGCTGCAATTCGTCATCAACTACGAGGAAGGCGGCGAGAACTGCGTGCTGCATGGCGATGCGGCATCTGAGAGCTTTCTCTCCGAGGTCATCGGCGCGATGCCACTCGAGGGTGCCCGGAACCTCAACATGGAATCGCTCTACGAGTACGGCAGCCGAGCCGGATTTTGGCGCCTGCATCGCCTCTTCACGGAGCGGCGCCTGCCGGTCACCGTCTTCGCCGTCGGCATGGCGATCGCGCGCAACCACGAAGCCGGTGCCGCCATGCGCGAGGCCGGTTGGGAGGTGGCGAGCCACGGCTGGCGCTGGATCGACTATCACGGCATGGACGAGGCCCTGGAACGCCAGCACATTGAGCTCAGCCTCGACGCGATCGAGCAGGCCTGCGGCGTGCGCCCGGTTGGCTGGTACACGGGCCGCATCAGCGCCAACACACGCCGGCTCGTCGTCGAGCATGGCGGGCTGCTCTACGACGCCGACAGCTACGCGGATGAGCTTCCCTACTGGACCCACGACTTCGGCCGTCCGCACCTCGTCGTCCCGTACACGCTCGACGCCAACGACATGCGTTTCGCCACCGCCCAGGGCTTCAACTCTGGTGATCAGTTCTTCACCTATCTCCGGGACAGCTTCGATCAGCTCTGGGACGAGGGTGACGTTGCGCCGAAGATGATGTCGGTGGGTCTGCATTGCCGCTTGGCCGGGAGGCCCGGCCGTGCCCGCGCGCTCGCCCGCTTCCTCGACTACGTGTGTGCGCGTGATCGCGTCTGGATCTGCCGCCGCGAGGACATCGCCCGGCATTGGATCGCCACGCACCCGGCAGCGCCATGAGCGCGCTCGAGATCCGATCGATGACCGCCGGCGACCTCCAGCGCACCCTCGATTGGGCGGCGGCGGAAGGCTGGAACCCCGGGCTCCAAGACGCCTTCTGCTTCGCGACCGTCGACCCCGAAGGCCTTCTGATGGGCTTTCTCGACGGCGAACCGGTGGGCTCGATCACCGTCGTGAATTACGACGACACCTTCGCCTTTCTGGGCCTGTTCATCGTCCGGCCCGAGTTTCGGGGGCGTGGCCATGGTCGGGCTTTGTGGGATGTCGGCATGGCGCATGCCGGCGACCGGCTCGTCGGCCTCGACGGGGTCGTGGAGCAGCAACTCGCCTACCGTCGCCGCGGCTTCGCGCATGCGCATCGGAACGTGCGCTATGGCGGCGTGCTGAGAGGCGCTCACAGCACGGGCGTCGTTCCCCTCGACCGGGCGCATCTCGACGAGATCGACGTCCTCGACCAGACCCTGTTCCCAACCGCGCGTCGCTCGTTCCTCGACGGCTGGCTGACCGCCCCGGGTCACATCGCGCTGGGCGCCCGCACAGACGGCAGGCTCAGCGGCTACGGCGTGCTCCGGCCTTGCCGACGTGGCGCCAAGATCGGCCCCCTCATCGCAGCCAACCTGCCGATGGCCGAGGCGCTACTCGACGGTCTCGTCGCCCGCTGGGGCGGGGGCGAGGTCTTTCTCGATCTCCCGGAAACCAATGCGGCGGCGCGAGACCTGGCGGAGGCGCGCGGCATGGAGCCGATCTTCGAGACCGCCCGCATGTATACGGGCGACGCCCCACGGATCGCCATCGACAGGGTCTTCGGCATCACGACCTACGAGCTGGGCTAGGCTGGGGTTGAGCGCCACTCGCGGTCCACCTACCGGCTCGACCGCCGGTGGTCGCCGCTGCCCTGCCGTGTCGCTTCGGTCCTCTCCTCGACGGCGAGCGAGAGCGCCTTCGTGGCGATTGCAATGTAGAGGCCGGTCAGCATCAGACCGGTGAACGCCGCGACGACGCTGGCGATGCGCCCGACGAGCGTATCAGGCACGATGTCGCCATAGCCGACGGTAAGGCCCGTGATCAGCGTGAAGTAGAGCGCTTCGCCAAAGCCGAGCCGCTCCACGGCCGCAAGCAGGACGGCGATGAGCACGAGCATGAGCAGGAGCCCTGCCAGGACATGCCGCGCGAAGTGCGTCAGCACCATGAAGTGGTGAGCGAAGCGAAGCAGGTCATGCATGGCAGCAGCTACTCCGAGACGCCGGACGCACCGACGCGCGGCGGCTTCGACCGTTCCACGTCACGCGGCAAACATGTCCGTCTCGTCGCTCCGTCACCGGGTCAGGCGTCGGCGAAGCGTGCGCGGTAGGCCGCGAGCCGTTCCCGCCAACGAGGCGTGTCTAGCACCTCGGCGTTGACCACGTTGGACGGCACCTCGCCGCGCCGTAGCGCGAGCGCTGCGCCGATGGCGCCGGACCCGAGATCGCTGGCGCATTGATCGGTCATGCCCAAGTTATGCGGCGTGACGATGACGTTATCGAGCTGCAGCAAGGGCTCGTCGGCCGGCACCGGCTCGACCTCGAACACATCGAGCCCAGCGCCTGCGATGCGTCCTGCTGCGAGCGCGTCGTAGAGCGCGCGCTGATCGACCACGGGACCGCGCGAGGTGTTGATCAGGAACGAAGTGGGCTTCATGAGTGCCAGCCGCTCGGCGTCGACGAGATGGTGCGTGGTCTCGCTCAAGGGCACGCTCACCGAGAGAAAGTCCGATCGGCGAAAGAGCTCCTCGAGGCTCACCAGTTCGACACCGAGATTGCGAGCGACGACGGGGTGCACGTTCGGGTCGTGCGCGATAAGGCGGAGGCCGAAGGGGGCTGCTAGCCGCATCACCTCGGCGCCGATGCCGCCCTTGCCGAGCTGGCCCAACGTCTTGCCGATGAGCCCCACGCCCAGGCGCTCCCCGCGCCGCTTCCAGCCCTCTGGCCCCTGGCGGGTCAGCGTATCCTTGAAACGCAGGTGACCGGCGAGCGCCAGGACATAGGTCATGATGGCAACGGCCATCGGCCGACGGATGCCCTCGGGCGTGTTGCAGACGGCGATCCCGGCTGCCGTGCACGCGTCGAGGTCGACCGTGTCGAAGCCGACGCCGAAGCGCGCCGCGACCGAGAGCCGGCCGTCGGTCGGCACGCTCGAAGGCGCGAAACGGGAAGCACCCAAGACGACAGCGTCGAAGCCTTCGAGCCCGGTGGCGGGCATCACGCGGTCGACAGCATGGACGATTGCCATCTCGACCTGCGGGTCGTCCGTGAGCGGCGATAGATCGAGCGGAAAATGCATGCTGCCGTCGGGGTTCACGAAGTCGCCGCTCAGCGCGACGCGGTAGCTGCTCATCGGTGCCTCCTTTTCGTTTGGTTCGGCCTACGGCCGGAACGCGTCTGCCCCACCATTGTGCGGAAGACGAGCCAGTCTTACATCTCAATGTAAGAAACTGGAGATGGTCGATGCGCATCACGAGCAAGGGGCAGGTTACGATTCCTGCGGAGATTCGCGAGCGCGCCGGCCTACAGCCGGGCGCTGAGGTCGAGTTCTTCCTAGACGGGCATACCGTGCGGATCGTGCGTGCCGGCCACGCCAGCAAAGGTCTCGGCCGAGGCGAGCGGGCACTGCGCGCGCTCCGAAGCAGCGCGACCGTGCGGATGTCGACGGACGAGATCATGGCGTTGACGCGCGACACTGGCGAATGACGGTCACGCTGGTCGACTCGAACGTCCTGATCGACGTGGCGACCGCCGATCCGGATTGGCTCGGCTGGTCCGCTGCCAAGCTTGCCGCCGCCGCGGACGCTGGTGCCCTGGTCATCAACCCGCTCGTATTCGCGGAAGTCTCGATAGCCTACGCGTCCATCGAAGCGCTGGACGCGGCGCTGCCCCAAACCTTGTACCGCCGAGAGTCGCTGCCATGGGAGGCCGCGTTCCTCGCCGGCAAAGCGTTTGTAGCATATAGGCGGCGCGGCGGCAGTCGCTCGGCCGCATTGCCAGATTTCTACATTGGCGCCCACGCAGCGGTTCGCAGCTACCGCCTGCTCACCAGAGACGCGCGCCGCTTTCGCACCTACTATCCTCGACTGGCGCTAGTGGCGCCTGAAGGGTGACGCGGCGCATCAGATGTGCAGGGTTGCCTCATCCACAGCCTCACCCAGCCGCTCGACGATCGCGTCAATCTCCGCTTCGGTGCAGATGAAGGGCGGGGCTATGAGCACGTGGTCACCTTGCCGGCCGTCGATCGTGCCGCCCATTGGGTAGATCATCAGGCCACGCGCCATCGCCTCGGCCTTGACTTTGGCGTGGAGCTTCGCCGTCGGGTCGAAGGGTACTTTGCTCGCTCGGTCCCGAACGAGCTCGATACCGCGGAAGAGGCCACGGCCCCTGATGTCTCCGACATGGTGGTGGTTCCCGAAGCGGTCCTGGAGGCCCGCATCCAGCCGCGCGCCGAGAGCGCGCACGCGCTCTAGAAGCCCCTCCTCCTCGATCGCCTCCTGCACGGCGAGCGCCGCCGCACAGGCGAGCGCATGGCCGATATAGGTGTGCCCATGCTGGAAGAAACCCGAGCCCTCTCGGATGGCCTCGACGATGGCACCCTGCACGAGCACCGCGCCGATCGGCTCGTACCCGGCGCCAAGGCCTTTTGCGATGCAGACGAGGTCGGGCGCGACGCCGTCCTGCTCACACGCATAGAGTGTGCCCGTGCGGCCCATCCCGCACATCACCTCGTCGAGGATCAGGAGGCAGCCGTGCTTGTCGAGCACGTGGCGGATCGCTTGGAAATAGCCCGGCAGGGCCGGCACCGCCCCCATCGTCGCGCCCACCACCGGCTCGGCGACGAAGCCGATGACGGTCTCCGGCCCCAGCCGTTCGATCGTTGCGTCGAGCTCGGCAGCGAGACGGTGGACGAAGGCGCTATCGGTCTCGCCGGCGCGCTGTTCACGATAGGCGTAGCAGGGCGTCACGTGCTCGACGTCGATGAGGATCGGCTCGAACTGCGCCCGCCGCCACGCGTTGCCGCCGACCGCGAGCGCCCCCAGCGTGTTGCCGTGGTAGGACTGGCGCCGCGCGATGAAGCGCCCGCGCTGCGGCTCACCGCGCTCGCAGAAGTACTGCCGCGCCAGTTTGAGCGCCGCTTCGACCGCCTCGGAGCCGCCGGAAACGAAATAGACCTTCTCCATACCGGCCGGTGCCGTCGCGATGAGCCGGTCGGCCAGACGCTCCATGATGTCGGTAGTGAAAAAGCTCGTATGTGCGAAGGCGAGCCGATCGAGCTGCGCCTTGATGGCCTCTCTCACCCTCGGGTGGCTGTGGCCGAGGCACGAGACCGCCGCACCACCCGAACCGTCCAGATAGCGCCTACCCTCCGCGTCGATAACGTAGACGCCGTCGCCCGCGACCGCGGTCGGGTAGCTGCCGGCGAGATGGCGGTGGAGGACATGGCTCACGGATCGGTGCCTCGTAGCTTGGCCTAGCGGGCGATCGGTCGTGCCCGCGTCTAGCTTTTCTTGTAGTCGTCGCGGTCGACGGTGAAGGTCTTGTTGCAGAAGTGGCAGGTCACGCCGATCTCGCCCGTGTCATCATCGGCCATGTCGTCGAGCTCAGCGGCGGAGAAGGTCTGTAGCATGCGGTCGATGCGGCCGGGTGAGCAGCGGCAACCGACGGCGAGATCATGCCGCGGGAAGACGCGCACACCCTCCTCGTGAAACAGCCGGAACAGCAGATTCTCGTCGCTGAGCGCCGGGTCGGCGAGCTCACGTTCGGTGAGCGTCGCCAACAGTAGCATCGTCCGCTGCCAGTCCTCCTGGGCATCCTGGGCCTCGGGCGCGTGCGGGTTCGCTTCCGGCAGCTTCTGGATGACCAGCGCGCCACCCCGCCAGCCCTGATCGGTGTTGGCGACGGCCGCCCGCATGCCGGTTGGCACCTGCTCCGAGCGACGAAAATAGGTAAGCATGCAGTCGGTGAGCGTACCGCCCTCGAGATCCACGATGCCCTGGTAGGTCTGCCCACCGACCGTCGACTGGTCGACGGTCACCGCGAGCCGGCCCTTGCCCATCAATCGGTCCAGCCGTGGTTCGGCGGCTTCCGCCTCGGGACGTGTGTCGGCATAGGCACGGATGTCGCCGTCGTTGGTGATGTCGGCCAGGACCAGAGGCACGGGGCCATCGCCACGCGCCTGGAGCGAGAAGCTGCCGGAGAATTTGAGGCCGCCCGCGAGGGTTGCACCAAGGACGACGAACTCTCCGACGAGCTGAGCCACCTGCGGCGGGTAGTCGTGGCGGCGCAGGATCGTGTCGATGACGGGGCCCAAGCGCACGAGCCGCCCGCGAAGCCCCGACCGCTCGAGCTGGAACGGTAGGAGTTGGTCTCTCAGCTGAGACACCATGCGAGGATCCCCTTCTGCGCGTGCAGCCGGTTCTCCGCCTCGTCGAAGACCACGGAGCGCGGCCCGTCCATGACGGCGTCCGTCACCTCTTGGCCGCGATGTGCCGGCAGACAATGCAGAAAGATGGCGTCTTTGTCCGCGCGGGCCATCAGCGCTTCGTTCACCTGGTAGGGTGCGAGCGCCTGCACGCGCGCATCGGCATCCTGCTGGCCCATCGACACCCAGGTGTCGGTGACGACCGCATCAGCGCCGGCGACCGCCTCCGCGGGATCGCGCGTCAGCTTGAGCCGCGATCCCGCCCAAGCGACGAGCGTCGGGTCCGGGGCCAAATCCTTGGGCGACGCGATGTGCAGGTCGAACCCGAACCGTTCCGCGGCGTGGATCCACGAGGTGGCCACGTTGTTGGCGTCGCCGACCCAGGCCACACGGGCTCCCTGGATCGGCCCCCTCTGCTCCTCGAACGTGAGGATGTCGGCCATGATCTGGCAGGGGTGCGAACGGTCGGTAAGGCCGTTGATCACCGGTACGGCGCTATGCTCGGCGAGCGCCTGCAGCTTGCCGTGCGAGGAGGTGCGGATCATCATCGCGTCGACATAGCGAGAGAGCACCTGGGCCGTGTCGCCATAGGTCTCGCCGCGCCCGAGCTGCATGTCGCCCGTCGTGAGCACCACCGCGTGACCGCCGAGCTGGCGCATCGCCACCTCGAACGAGACCCGCGTCCGCGTGGAGGGCTTCTCGAAGATCATGGCCAGCTCGCGCCCAGCCAACAGCGGCTTCGGCTCGACCTTCAAAGTCTTCGCGCGCTCGAGAATGTCGTTGAGTGTCGCCGCATCAAGCGCGTCGAGATCGAGAAAGTGCTTGACGCTCATGGTGCCGCCTCCCGCGCGATCTGGTCGATGGTTGCGAGCCCCTCGTCGATCTCCGCATCGCTGACGATGAGCGGCGGGAGGAGGCGCACGACCTCCTCCGCGGCCGGGATCACCAGCAGCCCCTGGGCAAGCGCCGACTTCGTGAAGGCAGCGGCCGTGCCTTTGAGCTTGAGCCCCAGCATCAGCCCGTGGCCCCGCACGCCTTCCAGCACGTCTGGATGGCGCTCTATGAGACCCAAGAGACCGCCACGCAGACGCTCGCCGGCAATCTGCACACGGTCGAGGAAGCCTGGTTCCAGCATCACGTCGAGCACCGCGTTGGCGACGGCCGAGGCAAGCGGGTTGCCGGCGTAGGTACTCCCGTGGGTGCCGGCCGTGAGCCCCGAGGCGGCGTGCGCCGTCGCCAGCATACAGCCCACGGGAAAGCCGTTGCCGATACCCTTGGCGACCGCCATCACATCGGGGACGATGCCGGCCTGCTCGTGGACGAAGAGCGTGCCGGTGCGACCGACCCCGGTCTGCACCTCGTCGAGCATCAACAAGATGCCGCGCTCGTCGCACAACTCCCTGAGGCCCCTGAGGCATTGCGGCGGTAGAACCCGGATCCCGCCCTCGCCCTGGATGGGCTCGACGAGGATGGCGCAGGTCTCGTCCGTAGTCGCCGCCTCAAGGGCCTCGTGATCGCCCCAGGGCACGATGTCGAAGCCCTCCAACAGGGGTGCGAAGCCCTCGACGAGCTTCTTGCCGCCGGCGGCCGAGACCGTGGCCATCGTGCGGCCGTGGAAGGCCCCCTCGAAGGTGACGATGCGGTGCCGCTGGGGTTCGCCCTTCGCCCAGAAGTGCCGCCGCGCGAGCTTGATGCAGCCCTCGACCGCCTCCGCTCCGGAATTGGTGAGCAGCACGGTCTCGGCGAAAGTGTTGGCGACGAGCCGGTCCGACAGCCGCTCCAGCTCACCGATCCGGTAGAGATTGGAGGTGTGCCAGAGCGTTTGGGCCTGGTCGGTGAGCGCCCTCGTCACGTGCGGGTGGCAGTGGCCAAGGCCGGTGACGGCGATGCCGGCGCCGAAGTCGAGGTAACGCCGCCCGTCCGCGTCCCACAGCGCGCAGCCGCGCCCTCGCTCGAAGATCACGTCGAGCCGGTTGTAGTTGGGCATGACGGCCGGGACAGCGGCGTTGCGCATCGAACGTCTCGACATTGGGATAGGTGGGCGAAGCGAGGAGAGAACGCATGGGGACCGCCCGTGTCAACGGGCTCGGATGCGCGCCTGCCCTGCCGTCAGCCCAGCCCGACCGCCGGCAGCGCGTCGTCGATGTGGCCACGCTCAACCTCGGCGAGACGGCGGATCCGCTCGAGATGTGGGTCGCGCACGCCGAGCTCGGCCAAATGGTCGAGCGTGCTGGCGACATATTCGTAGCAAGTGCCGAGCGCGCCAGCCGCAGAGGCCACCGCACGCACCTTCTCGGCCTCGGTGATGGTCCCGGTGTAGCGCTCGTGCTGGGGGTTCATCACGAAGGCGATCGCCCGCACGTCCTCGTTGCCCCCCCGCAGACGGACCCAACGCGGCAAATAGGCGCCCGACAGCATCTCCCGGCGCCAGACCAGCCGCAGCTCGTCGCGAGCCTGCGCGCCGTCGACGGCGAGGGCAACGCCGTGGCAAGAGCCACCGCGCTCGAGCCCAAAGACGAGACCCGGATTGTCGTGACTGCCGCGCCCGAGCGGCGTCCAGAGGCAAAGCTCGCGATGATAGCCGAAGAGCCGCGCCCGGACCCGGGCGGCGACGTGAATGCAGGGGTTCCAGATCAGCGAGCCATAGCCGAAGACCCAGACGCGCGAGCGCCCGTCCCAGCCTTCGAGGATCGCCTCGAGCGAGGCGTCCAGCACGTCGTCGGGCAACAGGTGGACGGCCGGATCCTGGGCGCGAATCATGCGCCTGATCCAGTCGGCCTCCAGCTTTTCTCGGGTGAGCATGTTCAGGCGCCTCGGTGACGCGCCATCACGCCATGGACGAAGGTCGAACACAAGGGGCGAACCTTGACCCACGTCCGGAACACCGTCAAAGCCCGAGCAGCGGGGAGACATCGATGAGTGACCAGCGCCTGCGCATCCTCCTTCGACGCCGTCCCACCGGTGCTCCCGTCCTCGACGATTTTCAGTTTGACCGCACCGCTCTACCGGAGCCCTGTACCGGCGAGGTTCGAGTCCGCACCCTCTGGCTGTCGCTCGACCCCTATATGCGCGGTCGCATGAACGATGCACCGTCCTACGCACCGCCCGTTGCGCTGGGCGACGTGATGACCGGCGAAGTCGTCGGCCGGATCGACGCCTCACGCGCGCCCGACCTGCCGGAAGGCACGTTGGTTCGAGCGCCCGTGGGCTGGCAGTCGCACGCCGTTCTGCCGGCAACCGCCGTGCCGCCCCTCGATCCGCTGGGCCTGCCCCCGCAGCTCTTCCTGGGCGTGCTCGGCATGCCCGGCCTCACAGCCTATGCGGGAGTCTTGGAGCTGGGTCGGCCCAAGAATGGCGAAACGCTTGTGGTTGCGGCCGCCACCGGCCCGGTCGGCTCGCTCGCCGGCCAGCTCGCCAAGCGGTACGGTTTGCGCACGGTGGGCATCGCCGGCGGTCCCGACAAGGCGACACTGCTCACCGACCTGTTCGGTTTCGACCTGGGCCTCGACCATCGAGCACCGGATCTTGCGGACCGGCTCCGCGCCGCCTGCCCCGATGGGGTCGACATCTATGTCGAGCTGGTGGGCGGCACCGTCTTCGCGGCCGTTCGCCCGCTCCTCAACACCCACGCCAGGGTCCCGGTCATCGGCACGATCGCCCACTACAACACGGCTGCTACCCAGGACGGCCCCGATCGGCTGCCGCTCTTCATGCGCGAGATCCTCACCAAGCGGCTCGCGGTGCAGGGACTGATCGTCTGGGACTACGCGCATCTGCACGAGCGCTTCTTAAGCGAAATTGTCCCCCTCGTCCGCAACCAGGAGATCAACTATCTGGAAGACGTGATAGACGGTCTCGACGAAGCCCCCCGAGCATTCATCGGTTTGCTGGAGGGGCGCAATCGAGGCAAGTTGGTGGTCCGTGTCGCCGAAGACTGAGCCTGGAGAGAAGCTTTGCGCGCACCCTTCGGTCTGCTGCCGTCCGTCCTGATCCTCTCGCTTGTTGGTTGTGCACGCGAGGAACTCGGGCCACCCCCGGGAGCCGGCTTCGACAGCCTCGACGTCGACTCTGACGGCGCCATCGAGCAAGTCGAGTTCACCGAGACGTTCGATCGGTTCGACACGAACGGCGACGGCTTCATTGTGGCGGAGGAGAATGCGGCCATCGTTTACGAGGCCGACGGCGATCGCGACGGCCGTGTCACGGTGGAGGAGTTCCGCACTATCGATCTCGCCCGCCTCGAGGCGGACGCCAATCTCGACGGGCGGATCAGCCGCGCCGAGCTCGAGCGTTTCGAATGGGCGTCGCGCCGCGACCTCGCCGCGGAATCCGCCCGTGGCGACCAGCCGACCTACGCGCGCCAACAGCCGGAGGTGCGCTGGGTCCGCTTCCGCTTCTGAACGCGATCGGCGGGCCAGTCGTCCGAGGCCATGGCGCTACACCGCCCGATCGACGATACTCACGTGGTGGGTTGAAGGAGCCGATGTCGCTACCGCCCGAACCACCGACTGGTAGACTCGTGCAGCGGCCGCGAAGGCCAGCCGCGCCGGCAACGGGTGGCGCATGAAACGCGTCGTCGCCATCAGCGGCGGAGCCGGAGGCATCGGCCGCGCGCTCGCGGCCATCCTCACCGACGACGGCTGCGACCTGATGCTGTTCGACCGCCCCGGCAGCGGCGTGGGCGAGGTTGCCGACCGGTTCGGGGCGATCGGCGTGGAAGGAACCTTCACCGACGCCAACGCGTGCCGCACCGCGCTCGCCACCGTCAATGGCCCGATCCAAGGCTTCGCCCACTTGGCCGGCTTGTTCGAGCCCGATCCCGAACTGGGCAACGAGGCCGAAGTCTGGCGGCGCGTGATGCAGAACAACCTCGACAACGGCTACGCCTTCGCGACGGCGATGGCCGATCGCTTCCCGGCGGACCGTACCGGGCGAATGGTGTTCACCTCGTCCTTGGCTTTCCGCCGTGGCGCCGTCGACTACGTCGCCTATTCGGCGGCCAAGGGCGGACTGGTCGGCATGACGCGCGCACTCGCCCGCCGCTTCCGCGAGGTCGCGACCGTCAACGCGGTGGCCCCCGGCATCATCCTGACCGGCATGACCGAGCGCCTGATCGCCAACTCCAAGAGAAAGCTCCTCGCCGACATCCCGCTCGGTCGCTTCGGCGAGCCCGAGGAGATCGCCCGGGTGATCCGTTTTCTTCTTAGCGACGACGCCAGCTTCATCACCGGCCAGACGATCAACGTCGACGGCGGCCAGGTGATGACCTGAATGTTCTAGGCTCAGCGATCACGCTTGCAGCGGCTAGGCCAGCGCGGGTCCAAAGACCTCAGACGGTGAGTGAGTGTGCTGCGCCTTTGGAACAAACACAGCTTTGGCACGTATATAAAGTTTAAACCTGCCGCTTCCAAATCGACGTATGGTTGAATTTCGTCGGCAGCCGTTGCGGCAGATTGGGAGGGTGGTACATGGCAAGCTACGTGGCCCGCTCGTTTAGCGACACGAGCGTCGAACTCGATGGCAACGAGTTTATCGACTGCGTGATGGACCGTTGCGAGTTGGTTTTTCGCGGGAATCAGTTGCCGTTGTTGCGCAACAATCGCTTGCGCCGCTGCCGTTTCCACTTCGAAGGCGCGGCACACCACACGGTGTACTTTCTCGCGGGCCTCGTCCAGATCGGTATGAAGGAAGCGGTGCTCAGCATGATTGAAAGCGCGCAGCCCGCAACGGTCCACGAGCCGCGGCCAACGGTCCGACATTGAGGTGTGGCTCGGGTCATCGAGCCGCTTACTCACGGTCGCCGTCCACCGCAAACGCATACCGATGAGCACGTATCATCTGCAGGTGGGCTGATCGAGACATGATCAGTTTCGGTCACTGAGCACGAGCCGCCCAAACGGGCCGACCGCCACATTCACGACTCGACGAGTTCCCAAAAGCGTAAGATTCGACGCGTGGAGCATATCCCGGCATCCTCGATAAACGCGCCGACAAAGCCGCAGGCGGTAGGCTCGGCGTCGGGGTCGACGGCGATCGCGTGCGGAAAGCCATCAAGCCGCCAAGTCTCAACGCGCGGCTGTCCTGTGGCGTCGGTGAAGACCTCGCGGACGGCACCACCGACGGTTTCGGTCATGTCGGCTTCTGTGTCGATGCCGTGCACGTTTGCCCACTGCTCCAGGAGTTCCTCTTGGTTGCGTGGGTGGACGACGCTGTCGGCCCTACCCTGCCACAGCGAGACGACGGGCCAGCTGTCGGGTGTGGCCCCGGCGGCAATGCGCACGGCAGCTCCCCAGTCGGCACCGTTGCGATCGGTGGGACGGTTGCCTAGCAGACCGCAGGCGAAGGTGGCCGAGGCGGCATCGCCGCCGACGGCATTGAGAAACCACCACCAGCCGCCCGTGAGCAACGTCGGCCGGTTACAGTCGAAGGGCGTTCCAGCAATCACGGCGCCGCCCGCAAAGACGTCGGGGTAGTTCGCCAGCAAGACAGCCGACATCGAGCCGCCGGCGGAGAGGCCCAGGACGTAGACGCGCCCAGGATCTGTCTCGAACTCGGTCGTAGCGTGGTGGATCATCGCGCGAAGCGACGCGCTCTCCCCTTCGCCTGGTCGATTGTCCTCCGGGTGGAACCAGTTGAAGCAGCGCTCGCTGTTGTTCGCCTCGCGCTGCTGGGGCAGCAGCAGAACAAACGGTACTTCGTCGGCGAGCGCCTTGAGGCCGGTCTCGTCGTCGAAGTCGGCCGCCTGTTGTGTGCAGCCGTGCAGAGCTACGACCAGCGGCGCGCCGAGCGGGACCTCGGCGGGTGCATAGACGAACATCTCCAGTTCGCCCGGATTGTCGCCGAAGGCGACCACCGACTGAAGATCCGCCGCAGCGCCCGGTGCGACACTCAGACCAAGAACAAGCCCGACCGCACACGCCAAACGACCACAGTTGAGCATTGCCGCCGCACCCCGAACTGCTGAAACGCGCAGACGGCTTACCGCAATGCTGCACTGCCGAAAGTGACGACCGACACGCGGTCAAACGTTGAAGCGGAAGTGAAAGACGTCGCCGTCCTTGACCGCATAGTCGCGGCCCTCGAGGCGCAGCTTGCCGGCATCGCGCGCCGCCGCCTCGCCGCCGCAGGCGATGTAGTCGTCATAGGCGATCGTCTCGGCGGCGATGAAACCCTTCTGAAAATCAGTGTGGATGACGCCGGCAGCCTCGGGCGCTGTCGCACCCTGCGGCACGGTCCAGGCGCGCGCCTCCTTCGGTCCACCGGTGAAGAACGTGAGGAGCCCAAGAAGCGCGTAGCCCTCGCGGATGACGCGGTTGAGGCCGGGCTCTTCCAGGCCCAACGCCGCAAGGTATTCGTGTTTCTCCTGCTCGGTGTCGAGGCTCGCCACTTCGGCCTCGATCGCGGCCGCCACGACGACCGAGCGAGCGCCCTGACGCTCGGCGAAGGCCACGGCTGTGGCACTCAGCGCGTTGCCACACGCCGCCGATGCCTCCTCGACGTTCAAGACGTAGAGTACCGGCTTGTCGGTCAGCAGATTGAACTCGGCGAGTAACGCCTGCGCATCAGCGTCAAGCCCCAGCGCGCGGGCCGGAATGCCCTCCTGCATCCGCGGCAGGACCGCCTTGAGCACGTCGAGCCGCGCCTTCGCGGCCTTGTCCTGGCCGCGCGCGCGCTTCACGAGTCCCTCCTCCTGGCGCTCCAGGCTCTCGATGTCCGCCAACAGAAGCTCGGTCTCGATCAGTTCGGCATCACGAATGGGGTCGACGCCGCCCTCGACATGCGCGACGTCCTCGTCCTCGAAGCAGCGGAGCACGTGGACGATCGCATCGACCTCGCGAATCGCGCCCAGGAACTTGTTTCCGAGGCCCTCGCCCTTGGAGGCACCTCGCACCAACCCGGCGATGTCCTTGATGTCGAGTTGGGTGTCGATGGCTTTCGCCGACTTGGCGAGGGCGGCGATCTTCGCGAGCCGCGGGTCCGGCACGGGTACGCGGCCCACATTGGGCTCGATCGTGCAAAAAGGGTAGTTCGCGGCGGCGGCCGCCGCGGTCTTGGTGAGCGCGTTGAAGAGGGTCGACTTGCCGACATTCGGCAGACCGACGATGCCACAGTTGAAGCCCATCGACGTTCCCGTGCAGATTGCAGCGGGGCTTAGACCACCGCGGCGCCGGCGTCACGGACAGACACAGGCGACCAGCGACGCGAGCGCCGTCGGCAGGGGAGACGCGATGATCACCGACGAACGCGGGCTCGAGCTCACGACCACCAGCGAAGCGGCGGCCCGCGCCTTCGACGACGTGCTCGTCTGCTACCTTGAATACCGCCTGCGGATCGGCCAGGCGATCAAGGCGATGCTCGCGGCCGATCCGGCCTTCGTCATGGGCCACGTGCTCGTCGGCTATCTGATGATGGCGCGGGCCACGCCGGAGGGCGTCGGCGATGCGCGGCGCGCATTGGGAAAGGCCCGCGCGCAGCCGATCCAGGATTTAACCCAGCGTGAGAAGATCCACCTCGAAGCTCTAGAAATGTGGGCTTCCGGTCGCGGTGAGCGTGCGACGCGGCTGTGGGAGGAAATCCTGGTCCAGTGGCCACGTGATCTCCTGGCGCTACGGCTCGCGCACTTCCAATCGTTCTGGCTCGGCACCCATCGTCGCATGCGCAACGTCGTCGTCCGGGCGCTGCCATCCTGGGACGAGAGCGTGCCCCGCTATGGCGATCTCCTCGGCATGGCCGCCTTCGGTCATGAAGAGTTGGGCGACTATGCCACGGCCGAGCGCATGGGCCGGCAGGCGGTCGAGCTGAACGGCGAGGACATGTGGTCGATCCATGCCGTCGCCCACGTCCTGGAGATGCAGGATCGGCATGGCGAGGGCGTCGAATGGCTCGGCTTCCCGGCCGACCGCTGGGCGGATCGGGCGGCCATGCGCACCCACATCTGGTGGCACCGGGCACTCTTCCATTTCGAGCGCGGCGAGCTCGACGAGATGCTCGTGCTCTATGACAGCGTGATCGATCCGGGCGCCGACATGTTCTACATCGACATGCAGAACTGCGCCTCGCTGCTCGCCCGTGTGGAGCTGATGGGTGGGTCGGTCAACGACCGTTGGGCGAGCCTCGCTGACCGCGCCGTGGGCTGGGTCGACAACCACCAGATGGCCTTCACCGACGTCCACACGATCATGCCACTCGCCCACGAGCGTCGGCCGGAGACGCAGCGCCAGTTGGCCTCGCTCGTCGCGTTCGCCCAGTCCGACAACGACAGTGCCCCGCGCGTTCGCGATCACGTGTTGCCGGTGTGCACGGCCATCGAGGCATTCTACTCAGGCGACTACGCCCACGCGATCGAGCTGCTGCTGCCCAGAAAGGACGACCTCGCGGCCATTGGCGGCAGCCACGCCCAGCGCGACGTGTTTCACCTCTTGCTACTGGAGGCGGCCCTGCGCGCGGGGCGGTTCGAGCTCGCCCGCACGCTCGCCGGCGAGCGTGTCACCCTCCGCCCGCACAGCCACGGCAGCTGGCTCAAATATGCCGAGGCGCTGGATGGCACGGGCCAAGCCGCGGCGGCCGCCCGCGCCCGCAGCGAAGCGAAGGCGACATCTACCCCGCTACCGACGACCACTGGCCACGTTGCCACGGTCAAGCCGATGCCGAGCCTGTGAGAGTCGGCAAGCCGATCGCGCCGACACGCGTTTCGCGTGCGACAAACGTCAGCTGTCACGGTGACGGCTGAAGCCGTTCTTCTTGAACTCTTCTGCTCCACCAATCGACGAACTAGCCTTTGAAGCAAAATCTTCGGCCAATCGTTCGCTGAATCCGCATAAAAACCCAATCACCCATGCCAAAAACGGCCCACGATCGCCATCCAAACTCAGCCCAGCGAAGGACAGAAGGCCCGATTGCATTGCTGCAATAACAAAAACAGTAAACGCAGATGCAATGAACGGTCTCAGTACGATTGAAATAAAAATACGAACAACACTGAAATAGGGCTTATTTAGAAAATCATTTATTCGTACAGTTATGCTGACGATACTACCGATCATTGATGCATGCACGGCTATAAAAAACTCATGCATCCATAAATTATTTTGAATAAATATTCCAAGATAATTGATCGCATCTCCGTTATTCGTAAGCCGAACACCGGCAACGGTTGCTCCACTCGCCGCCATGTGCAAAAAAATCGAAAAAGTGATTGTCAGAATCGAAAATACAAGCACGAGTAATAGACCGGAAACCACCGCCTGCATTGGTGTCGTCCCAGCAAAACGAACAATAAGGCCGGAGAGCCAGCCACGCCGCTCGACGGAATAGACGACGGTCGCATGCAATGTCTGGAGTATCGGTGCCTTCAGGTGAGGTACATCAATTAGATCACAAGCAAGCTCTAGCTCACCTCGTCTATACTCCAGAACATCGAGAGGTAGAATGGAGATGAGTCTTATAAACTCGGCTGCTTGTCTTTGAACTTCGGCTTCTTTGTTACCGCGTACTTTCACCTCAATCCGCGAGTACAGGGATCGTAGGATTTCGTTGCGCCGCCCCTGATCGTGACCAACGGCCCGCCGCCGCCCTCGTATAGCGAAGTCCGTTGGTGATACGGCCTCTGCCAAGCCAGCCGCGACACTGTCGTGCGAGTGGTCACCTGAAGAATGATCGCGATGGTCTGGCATCTACTCCAGTAGCCTTCGCAGCCGGCGCGAAACCGCTTGGCTGCCAGAGATATCTTCAAGAGTGCATCTCGTCGAGTGGCAAAGAGCGCGATATTTGTACTCCACTCGGAAATGCTGTGGACAACTAATCGTGATCTCGATTTGGCCAATATCTTGGCCTAGAAACCGCTAGTAGCCACGATATCTCGTGCACGCGCAGGCGCATGACTCCCTGCCTGTATGCACGCCGACGCCAGCTCGTGTCACCAGGGCTCATCGTCGTCCTGGCCGAGCGCTCCTTGCATCCCTTTGTTTGCCCTAGGCGGTTTCAGCCATCTGCCTGCATGGCAAGCGCGACGCGGTTCATGAAGCCCGCGTCGTCACCCACGACCAGCTTGGGCGCAGCGTCGGCAAGGGCATCAAGGAGCCGAACGAGATCGGGAAGCTCGGCCTTGGCAAAGCTGCCGAGCACGTGGCCCGTGACCCGCTCCTTGATGCCGGGATGGCCGATGCCCAGGCGCACGCGCTTGAACTCGCGCGTGCCGAGATGTGCTGCGATGGACCGCAGCCCATTGTGGCCGGCGACACCACCGTCTGTCTTCACCCGGCACTTGAACGGCTGGAGGTCGAGCTCGTCGTGGAAGACCACGACATCTGCGGGCGATAGCTTGTAGAAGCGGACCGCCTCGCCGACGGCACGGCCACTCTCGTTCATGTAGGTCGCAGGCTTGAGCAGCAGAACCTTCGCGCCGCCCATCGTGCCTTCGCTAAACCAGCCCTGAAAGCGACGGCGCCAAGCGGGAAAAGCGAAGCGCTCGACCAGCCGGTCGAGCGCCATGAAGCCGATATTGTGGCGGTGCATTGCATAGCCCTGGCCGGGATTACCGACGCCGACAAGCAGCAGCATGCGCCGGGCCTACTCCTCGTCTTCGGCAGCCTCGCTCGTCTCCTCTTCGTCCTGCTGGGCGCCGTCCTCCGAGCCGCCCTTGCCCGTGATGGTCGCGATGGTGAAATCACGATCGGTAATGGTCGGACTCACGTCAGGCGGCAGAGCCACGGCGCTCACGTGAATCGAGTCGCCGATCTCGCGCTCGGCGAGATCGACAACGATCTGCTCCGGAATAGCGTTGATCGGACAGACCAGCTCGATCTCCCGGCGCACGATGTTGAGCACACCGCCCCGTTTGAGCCCGGGCGACTCTTCCTCGTTGCGGAAGACCACCGGCACCTGCACCGTAATGCTGCTACCTCTGGTGGCTCTGAGGAAGTCGACATGCAGCGGTCGCGCCTCATCCACCACCGGGTCGAGCTGCGCCTCGCGAGGCACCACCTCAAGCTTCCGGTCGCCGAAGTCCAACGCAATCACCGAGCTGAAGAAGTTCGCATTGGTCTGGAGCTGCTTTCTGAGCTCCTTCGTGACGACCGCGCAGAGCTCGGGCTCGTCCGCACCGCCATAGATCACCGCCGGAACCATGCCGGTCGCCCGCAGACGACGATTGGGCCCCTTGCCCGTCGCTGAGCGTGCCGCCGCGGGCAGCGTTACCATATCCACCATGCTTCACTCCTTCCCTCCGACACGGGACGCGGCCCGCCTCGGACAGATCATTCCTGATCGCAGCACTAACGCATTTGCCATTCCACGGGAACCACCCTCGCCGCCCGCGCACTCGATGCCTTCGGGCGCCGCCGCGCGCCGGCTACACTCCAACGCGAACCGCCCTAGTCGAACAGGCTCGAGACCGAGCTCTCGCTGGAAATCCTGCTGATCGCCTCGCCCATGAGCTGGGCGATCGACAGCAAGCGGATCTTCTCGGTGACGCGCACGCCCTCGGTCGCCCGAATGCTGTCGGTCACAACCAACTGCTCGAGCGAACTCGCGGCCACCCGGGCCACGGCACCGGCCGAGAGCACCCCGTGGGTCACATAGGCGTGGACCGCACTCGCGCCTGCTTCCAACAACGCGTCGGCGGCGTTCACGAGCGTTCCGCCGCTGTCGATGATGTCGTCGAAGAGGACGCAACGGCGCCCCTCGACCTCACCGATCACATTGACGACCTCGGAAACCCCGGCGCGCTCGCGGCGCTTGTCGACGATGGCCAGAGGCACATCGAGGCGCTTCGCTAGCGCCCGTGCCCGCCCGACGCCACCGACGTCGGGCGAGACGATCACCAGCTCGTCGGTGCCGAGATTGTTCTGGATGTCAGGGGCGAACAGCGGCGCGGCGTAGAGATTGTCCACCGGGATATCGAAGAAACCCTGGATCTGACCCGCGTGCAGATCCATCGTCAGCACGCGTGCTGCACCGGCGACCGTGATGAGATTGGCGACGAGCTTCGCCGAGATAGGCGTTCGTGGGCCAGGCTTTCGGTCCTGGCGAGCATAGCCGAAATAAGGGATCACGGCCGTTACGCGCTTTGCCGATGCACGCTTGAGCGCATCTAGGCAGACCAGGAGCTCCATCAGGTTGTCGTTGGCCGGATAGGACGAAGACTGGACGACGAACACATCCTCGCCACGGACGTTCTCGTGGATCTCTACCCAAACCTCCATGTCGTTGAAGCGCTGCACGGTGGCGTTGGTGAGATTGGCGCGCAGGTAGGCGGCGATCGCCTCCGCGAGAGGGCGGTTGCTGTTGCCGGCGAGCAGCTTCATCCGGGAGCTCCGTTGGGCGTCGGCGCGGAAGCTATCAACCCCGCCGCGCCCGCGCAATGTCGCCGGTTCGTCAAGGCCTCAGCGGACCAGCAGCTCAAGCGGCGTCCGGCTGAGCGGTTCCGCGGCACCCGTCGTGACCCTCGACGTGCGGCCCAGCGTCATCGCCACGCCGCTGTCGCTGTCCATCAAGATCATGTGCAGAAAGAAGATCATATCGGGTTCAAGCACCACCGGATTGTCGGCGTAGCACATCGGCCAATCCATCCATGAGGGCGGGTAGACGGCACCCAGGGAGTAGCCGCACGCATTGAGGCGATGCGCGGCCAGCCCCCGAACATCGAGCGGCCGGGCGTGCGCCGCGTACACCTCGCCCACCGCACCACCCGGGCGCAGCCGCTCCTCGCACGCCAGCAACGCGTCGCGCGCGGCTTCGAACAGCTCCTGATGGCGCTGCGTAGCGCTGCCGACGCACACCGTCCGCATCTGCGCCGCGTGATAGCGCCGATAGACGCCGGCCCACTCCAGCGTCAGCTGGTCCTGTGCGTCGAGGCGGCGGCGGCCGCTATGCGAGCGACAGAGCAGCGCATACGGGCCGCTGCCGATGATCAGCGGGTTGCCCATGTCGTCACCGTCGCCCTCGTAGATGGCGCCCACCAGCCGCGACTTGATCAGCGCTTCGTCGGCGCCCGGCTCGGTAACGTCCAGCGCAGCCTTCAATGCTGCGTCAGAAAGCTCTCCGGCCCGGCGGATGTACGCCAGCTCGGCGGCACTCTTCACCAGCCGCAGGCGGGAGACCAGCAGCGAAGCATCGAGCAGCTGCGCACGGTCGTCGAAGACGTCGCAAATGGCTTGGCCGTTGGCGGCCGTTAGGCCGGCCGTATCCCACTCGACGCCGAGGCGCTTTCCGAGGAGCCCCGCGTCGGCGACGAGCGCCAGCAGTTCCTTGGCGGGCGCCGCGTCCTGACCGTCGCGCCAGACGCGAACTTCGTCGACGATCGAGGTCAGTGCCGCCTGCCGCAGGTCGGCCGAACGCGTCAGGAGCCGCGTCGTCCCGTCTGGCGCCAGGAGCAGGCACTGAAAGAAGCAGTAGCCGAAGGTGTCGTAGCCGGTGAGCCAGTAATGGCTCTCGGGTTTGAACAGCAACAGGCCGTCGAGACGCTCGTCGGCCATCCCGGCAAGCGTCCGAGCGCGTCGGGCGGTGAACTCCTCGGGCGCGAAGTGTAGCTTCATCGGCGTCTTGCCGGCACGGGCCTTGCTCCACGGAGGTCTGGGTCCTAGGTCTCATTTGCAGCGATTAAGCGTTCATCATCCGAAGTTGCCAATGCCCGACGCTCCCGCCAGCTTGACGCACAGCGTGGCCCTTCCGGCCGATCATCCGGCCGTCTCCAGCCAGAAGACGGGCGTGATGCTGATCAATCTGGGCACGCCCGACGCGACGTCCTACTGGCCGATGCGACGCTATCTAAGCCAGTTCTTGAGCGACAAGCGGGTGATCGACTATCCGGGTTGGTTCTGGCAACCGATCCTCCAGGGTATCATTCTGTCGAGCCGGCCGAAGCGCAGCGGTGCCGCCTATGCCTCGATCTGGAACGAGGACCGCGATGAAAGCCCGCTTCGGACCATCACCCGCAGCCAGTCCGAGCGCCTCACCGAGCGCTTCGCCCGCCATCCCGAGGTTGTGGTCGACTGGGCGATGCGCTACGGCCAGCCGAGCGTGCCGGATGTCCTCCACCAGATGGTCGACCAAGGCTGCACCCGCATCCTCATGGCGGCCCTCTACCCGCAATACAGCGCCACCACGACCGCCACCGCCTATGACGAGGCGTTCAAAGCGCTCTTGAAACTGCGCTGGCAGCCAGCCATCCGGACCTTGGGCCCCTGGCACGATGAGCCGGCCTACGTCGAGGCCATCGCCACTTCGATCGAAGACCATCTGGGAGCTCTCGACTGGGAGCCCGAGGTTGTGATCACGTCCTTCCACGGGCTTCCCAAGCGCTATCACACCGCGGGCGATCCGTATCACTGCCACTGCGCGAAGACGAACCGCCTGGTACGCGAACGCCTCGGCTGGCCCAAGGAGAAGCTGAAGGTCTGTTTCCAGTCCCGGTTCGGACCCGAGCCGTGGCTCCAGCCTTATCTCGACGAAACCGTTGAGGAGTTGGCGAAGCAGGGCGTGCGGCGCCTCGCGGTCGTCTCACCCGCGTTCGTCTCGGATTGCGTCGAGACGCTGGAGGAGATCGACCAGGAGGTGCGTGAGGAGTTCCTCGCCAATGGCGGCGAGCAGTTCACCTACATCCCCTGCCTGAACGACGGCCCGCAAGGTATGCACGTGATCGAGACGGTCATCCGGCGCGAGCTGATGGGCTGGGTGGACCCGCTCGGTTAGCCACGCCTTAACCTTCGCCACGTTATTCTTCGGGCGTTCCTCGCTGATGCCCGGAGCCCGCGCCCATGCTGACCATTGTCGGCATCGTCATCGTCCTCGTGATGGTCTTCGGCGGCTATGTGCTCGCGGGCGGCAAGTTCGGCGTCATCATCAAGGCGCTGCCGTTCGAGATGATGATGATCGGCGGAGCCGGGGTCGGCTCGTACCTGGTGGGCAACCCAGCCGCCGTCCTCCGCGGGACACCGGCGGCACTCAGCCGGTCCATCGTCGGCGGCAAGTGGCGTGGCAGCGACTACACCGACATGCTGTGCCTGATGTTCGCGCTCACCCGCCTCGTGAAGACCGCGGGGATCATCGCCGTCGAGCAGCATATCGAGAACCCTAAAGAGAGCGAGATCTTCCGGCGCTATCCGCGCATCCTCAAGGATCACTTCGCCACGGACTTCATCTGCGACACGCTGCGGATGATGTCGATGAACCTCGACGACCCGCACCACGTCGAGGACATGATGGAGAAGGTTCTCGAGAAGCACCACCATGAGGCGCTTGCGCCCGCCAACGCCCTGGCGACGCTCGGCGAGGCGTTCCCAGCGCTGGGCATCGTCGCGGCCGTCCTGGGTGTCATCAAGACGATGAGTGCGGTCGACCAGCCGCCGGAGATTCTAGGGAAAATGATCGCCGGCGCGCTCACCGGCACGTTTCTCGGCGTCTTCCTATCCTACGGCATCGTGTCGCCGGTGGCGGCGAAGGTCAAAGCCACCATCGACGAGGACCACCAGCTCTATCTCATCATCCGGGACGTGCTGGTCGCCTATCTCCACGGATCGGCGCCGCAGGTGGCTGTGGAGATCGGCCGCGGCAACGTGCCGACGCCGGTCCAGCCCAACTTCACCAAGCTCGAAGCTGCGCTCGAAGCCGTGCCCAAGGAGGCCTAGCAGCGCGCCGCGCTCGGCGTTCTTCGCCCGGACGCATCGTTGCATCAGCCGGACTGATCCGCCGGCATTGTCTTGTGGAATCTTTTCCTGTATTTCGTTGGCCGACTGTGATGAACCGGTGGGCCGATGGCAAGCGCACTCGACAAGCTCGTGAGCAGGATCGACGATCCTGTCGTGCTCCTGCTGATGGTGGCACTGCTCGGCTTGTCGAGCGTCTGCCTCGCCCTGTTTCGCGCCTGGAGCGCGGAAATCAAAGCGCACCGCGAAACGATCCAGGACAACATTCAATGGACCCGACAGAACACGGCGTTGGTGAGCGAGGTGCGCCAGGCCACGGAGCGCTTCGCTTCGATGCTCGACGACGCGGGACGGCCGCGGCGCTACCGGCCGTGACGGCGCAGCGCGATCTCTTACGCAGCCAACTCGATCGCGACGAGCGCAACAGCACGTCGTTGAGCGCACGCATCGCGCGTTGGCTGTCGACCGACGCGCGCGCCCAACGTCGCTTGCGGCTCGAGCTCGAGCGTTGCCGCTTTCATCACCGCCACGAATTGAGCAGGCTCAAGACACTGCTTGAAGGCCGACTTCGCGGTTCCGCAAACCAGGGCAACCGCCAGATCCGTTAGATCCGCTGCCGTTGGAGCATAGCCGGACTCACCCTAGAGTTCCGCGCGCTCATCCCGCGGCAGGCCGAGGTCCAGATGACACCACCAGCGCCCAGGATCCGCAGCGCTACCGATCGGGACGGCGACGGCCTCGCGAAGCTCATCGCCATCTGCTTTGCGGAGTATCCCGGCTGCGTGTTCGACCGCGCCGCCGAGATGCCCGAACTCGACGCGATCGCCGGCCACTTCAGGGCCTACGACGGACGCGTTTGGGTGGCCGAGGCAGCAAGCGGCATTGTCGGTTCCTTGGGCGCACGGCCACTCACAGACGGCGCCGTCGAGCTCCTGAAGGTCTACGTCGCGCCAGAGCACCGCGGCTCCGGGCTTGCCGCCGACCTCCTTGCGCGAGGCACGGTCTTTGCGCGCGAGCGCGGAGCCGAGCAGATCGAGCTCTGGTCGGACACGAGGTTCACCCGCGGCCACCAGTTCTACCGAAAGCACGGTTTCGTGCAGACGGGCGAAAAGCGCTTTCTCGCCGACCTCAGCGACACTTGGGAGTTCCGCTTCGTCCGCCGCCTCTGAACACGCGCCCGCGGCCTGACCGCCGGCAGCAGCATCCTCGTGGGCGTTCGGCGAGGGTCAAAGGTTCATTCCGCGGCGGCGAATGAGGCCACCCGTCCGTCGCAGCCTCAGCCGGCGAACAGCATCTGCAGACTGAGCATGGCGGCAAAGGCGAGCGTCACGGCGATTCCCACCATCGCGGGAGACACCCGCTCATTCGCCTCCGGCATGAGCTCGGCGAAGACCATCCAGATCATCGCTCCGGCCGCGATGCCGAGCCCCAAAGGCAACAAAGGCACGAAGGCCGCAACAAGGACGAAGGCGGGGACGGCCAGCAATGGCTGCGGGAGGCTCGAGACAATACTCCAGCCGGCCGCGTTCGCCACCGACGCTCCGCGCGGCACCATGACGAGGGCAATCGCGAGGCCTTCCGGAATGTTGTGCAACGCGATCGCCGCCGTGATGAACCTGCCGAGTGCCTCGTCGCCGCCATACGCGACACCGACGCCGATCCCCTCGGCGGCAGAGTGCAGCGTCATGATGCCGATGATCAGCACGATGCGACGCGCATCGGCGTCCTTGACCTCGGCGATCTCAAGTCGGTCGTGGCGGCGCAGCACCTGGCCCGCGGCAACGATGAAGACCAAGCCCAGGACGATACCGGCCACGGTGCGCAGCGGATTGAACCCGAAACCCTCGACGATGAGCGCGTGGCAGGCCGCAAGCATGAGCCCTGCGGCCACGGCGTTCGCGAGTCCGAGCCAGCGACGGCTCACGCGCCTAGCAACCAGCAGCGGCAGCGCCCCGATGCCAGTGGCGACGGCGGTTATCAAGGCGGCAACAAAGACGACGCCCAGCGTCGGGTCCGCCATCAGCACCTCGTGGTCCAAACCTCTCAGGCGTAGGCGTTTCGTTCGGGAGCGCCAAGCTCACGTGCGCGGCGACCTAGGTCGAAGCACTTGTCACGCAATGCGCACACACGTCATCTACGCCCCGGCCATACCCGCCCGCCTGCGGCGGCCAGTGCGCAACGAGGTGCGACCTTGCCCGACACGGCCTCGATCGGCCAGACGTTCTCGACCGTCGCCCCAACCCACGCGGAGACCATGGTGGTATCGGATCTCCACCTGGGCCTGCCGACGAGCCGTGCCGCCGCTTTGCTCGACACGTTGAGGGCCTGGCGCTTCCGGCGGCTCATCCTGCTGGGCGACATCTTCCACGACCTGAATTTCGACCGGCTGAATGCGGACCACTGGGCGCTGCTGTCGCACGTCCGTAAGCTCTCCAATCCCAAGCGGCAGGTGGAGGTGGTCTGGGTGCTCGGCAACCACGACCGCAAGGCCGCGCAAGTGGCTTCTCACCTGATGGGCGTGGACGTCTGCGAGATCTACACGTGGGAATCGCACGGCCGAAACCACTTGGCCGTGCATGGCGACCGCTTCGATCGGCTGTTGACCCGCCACCCGGTGCTTACGGAGGTCGGTGGCGGGCTCCTGTCGTTCGCCCAGCGGCGACTTGGCTATGGGCGCGCTCCGGCGACGGACCAGCGTCACAAGCGCCTACGCGGCCTGTCCGTCAGGGTACGTCGGGGAGCGCTGTCGCTAGCGCGCGACCGCGGCGCGCAGGTCATCTTTTGCGGACATACGCATAACGCGCTACACGAGCGAATGACGGGGTCGGATTCGCCGTTGGAATACGTCAATACGGGCTGCTGGACACGCTGCCCGTCGCACTATGCAACGGTCGACGCATCCGGCGTTCGTCTTCACGTCTGTCGCTGACAAGAAAGCCCGCCGCGAACGGGCGCGCACGAGGATTGTTGCCGTATGCCCAACGCTCTGTTGGAAACCGCCGCCTTACAGCGTCCGAAACGCCGGCGGGACCGCTTGGCCGAGCAGCTCTTCACCTGGTCGTTCGACGGCTTCGTCTACAACCAGATCTGGGAGGACCCCGCTGTCGACATGGCGGCGATGGCGCCGCTCGAAGGCAAGCGGATCCTGACGATCGCGTCCGCCGGTTGCAACGTCTTCAACTATCTGGATGGCGATCCGGCCCTGGTGACAGCGGTCGACCTGAACCCGGCCCACGTGGCGCTCACGCGCCTCAAGCTCGTAGCCCTCCAGCACCTTCCGGACCACGAGAGCTTCTTCCGCTTCTTTGGCGAGGGCAACCACGCCGACAACGTCGTCGCCTATGATCGCCAGCTACGCGGTTTGCTCGACGACGAAACCCGCGCCTACTGGGACGACGCGCGCCCCTTTCGAGGGCGCCGGATCGAGCTGTTCCGACGGGGTCTCTTCGGACGATCGCTGCTGGGGCGCACGATCCGCTCGGCGCACATGACCGCGCGCGTTTTCGGTGGGCGCCCGCGTTCGATGATCGAGGCACGGACGCGCGACGAGCAGCTCCGCTTCTTCGAGGAGCATCTCGCCCCCGTCTTCGACCACGGCGCCATTCGACGCCTCGCCCGCCTCAAGGCCGCCTACTACGGCCTCGGCATTCCACCGGCGCAGTACCGGTCGCTGCACGCCAACGGCAGCGAGCCGGCGGCGGAGATTCGCGAGCGCGTCCGTCGGCTGGCTTGCGACTTCGACCTTGAGGACAACTACTTCGCCTGGCAGGCCTTCGCTCGGCGCTACGACGTCGAGCGTCGCCAGGCCGTGCCCCCCTATCTCAAGGCGGAAGTCTACGAGCGGATCAAGCCGCGCGCGGAAAGGGTCCAGGTTCTGCACACCCTGCTCGTCGACCACCTCCGCCAAGTGCCTGCGTCGAGCTACGATCGCTACGTGTTCCTCGATGCGCAGGACTGGATGAGCCCTGCCCAGCTCAACGAGCTCTGGACCGAGGTGAGCCGGACGTCGAGCGCCGATGCCAAGGTCATCTTCAGAACGGCAGGCGCCGAATCGATCCTCGAAGCGAATTTGCCGTCAGACCTCCTGGCGCAGTGGCGCTACGACGCGGAGCGCAGCCCCGAATTCTTCAAGGCGGATCGTTCGGCGGTCTACGGTGGGTTCCACCTCTACGAACGCAGTGCTGCGTGAGCAACGCCGGGACGACGGCCGATGCCGCGGCGCGCATGGAACGGATGTACCGCTGGCAGCGGCATCTCTACGACCTGTCGCGCAAATACTACCTGTGGGGTCGCGACCGCCTAGTGGACGAGTTGGACGTCCGCCCAGACGAGACCCTCCTGGAGATCGGCTGCGGCACGGCGCGCAACCTCATCGCGATTGCCAGGCGCTACCCCGGGACGAAGCTGTTCGGCCTCGATGCATCGCAGAGCATGCTGGACGTAGCCCGCGCCAAAGTGGGCGCCGCGGGCCTGGACGAGCGAATCGGCCTCGCCTTCGGCCTCGCCGGCGAGGGTTCGGAACGTCGGCTGTTCGATCGTCCGAACGGCTTCGATCGCATCGTCTTCTCCTACGCGCTCTCCATGATCGACGACCCCGAAGCGGCGATCACCAGCGCCCACGCTGCGCTTGCCCCGGCCGGACGGCTGCACGTGGTCGACTTTGGCTTGATGGAGAGGCTTCCAACGCCTGCGCGCTGGGCGCTGATGCGTTGGCTGGCGAGCTTTCACGTCCATCCTACCGACGCCCCCCGCGCAACGCTGGCGCGGCTCGTCGCTGAAACGGGCGCACCACTAACGAGACAAGAATTGGCGGGCGGCTACGCCCGCCTCATGCACTACGGCCCTACCAACTGAGACTTCGCGTTGCGGAAGCGGTTCGTTCGACTCTCGCTGGCGCGGCGCGTCAGTCTCGCTCTCCGTAGTGGTGCAGAACGTCTTCGAGTGATTCGAAGAAGCGGGCGTCAGCGAACCGAGCCTCGATCTCCTCACGGCTCTCGGCGCGCGCATCGATGTTCTGGGCGAAAACCAGCTCGGTGCCACGATCCCCAAGCGTCGCGCGGATTTCGGCGAGCGCTTCGATGGCCGTGAAGTCGATGTCGTCAACCGCCGTGACGTCCAGGCAGAACCACCGAAGCGGCGGCCCCGCCCGCTTGGAGAGGCCGATGATCTCGGTCCGCATGCGCTCTGCATTGGCGTAGTACATGCTGTGGTTGAAGCGGTAGATGAGGAGCCCTGGCACCGCTTCGGCCCGGCTTTGGAGGGTCTTCGCCCGCCATCGCCCTGAGGGCTCGGGAACCATGACGAAGTTCTTCGGCATATAGCCGTGGCGGGTGTGCACCATGAGCGACAAGAGAATCGCGAAGACAATCCCCTCTTCGACGCCGAAGGCTACGACGACCAAAGCGGTCGAGAGCGCCACCCAGAACTCCCATCGCCGCTCGCGAAACACCTTAGCGAGGCCACGGAGATCGACGAGTTCCAGGCCGATGAGGAAGACCACGGCCAGGAGCACGGCATCGGGCAGGTAGGCGAGCGGCGCGGTGAGGAAGAGGAGCGTGAGGAGAACCACCAGCGTCGCCACGAGCAGCGAGAGCTGGCTGCGGCCGCCGGCGCTGTCCACCATCGCCGTCTTGGTGGGGCTTCCGTTGACCATGAACGTGCCGCTCAGCCCGGCCCCCAGATTGGCGAGGCCGAGACCCACGAGATCCTGTCGCTCGCTGAACCGGTCCTCGTGCTTGATGGCGTAGGCCCGTGCCGTCGCGGTGCTCTGGGCGAGCACCACCACCGCCATGGCGAAGGCGATGGGCAACAGCTCCCAGATGAGGCCTGGGCTGAGCGCCACGTCCGGCAACCCGAGTTCGGGCAGACCCGAAGGAACGGCCCCCACAACGGGCATCAGCGCGCCGAGATCATAGGCCCAGCTCGCAAGGATGGCGCCGATCACGGCGATCATTGCCCCCGGCACCCGTCGCTTGAATGCCCTTGTAGCAAGCTTGCCGGCGCCGATCACGACGAGGACGGCTGCGGCCATGACCAGCGCTGCCGCGTTGGGGTCGAAGGACAGCTTCGCATCCGTCCAGAGTGCCGCAACCGTGCCGTGGCTCTGCACCGTCAGGCCGGCGAGCTGCAGCAGCGCGCCGCCGGCAACCTGTACGCCCACCCCTGTCAAAAACCCGGTCAACACGGTCCGCGACAGAAAGTCCGCCATGAAGCCGAGGCCGATGACGCTCGCGAGCACCATGAGCACACCGACCATGAGGGCAAGCAGGCTGGCGAGCGCCAGATACTCGCCCGATCCGACCGCCGCGATCCCCACCAAGCCGCTCGCAAGAATGGCGGCCGTAGCAGAGTCGGCGCCAACGACCAGATGCCGCGAGGAACCGAAGATCACGAACAGCAGAGCTGGAATGAGCAGGGTGTAGAGGCCGGTGATGACCGGCGTTCCCGCGATGCGCGTGTAGCCCATCACTTCGGGGATCGCGAGGGCGGCCAGGGTAAACCCGGCCACGATGTCGCCCGGAACCTCGTTCAGCCGGAGCGGCAGAACGCCGCTGAAGAGCGGCGGCCGCAACCGTCCTAGAAACCGCTGCATGCACGCGTGTTCATGGCTGGCGCTCTGGTCTCCCGGCTCTGACCGTTCGGCTTGGCGCCGGCAACATTGCCGGGTGCAAAGGCGACTTGCTACATGCTCGACGCCCTCGCCTCTCGGCGCAGGCCATTGAGCACCGTGCGCAGGTGAAAGCCGGAAGCGATGTCCAGCGCCGGCAACAGCATCGCTCAACGTGGCACGACGACGCGCCCGGTCCACGGGCCCGGCGACAAGAGCGGCACCGCGCGATCGACCAGGGCTCGCCCCGCGTCGACCGGACCGGAAGTGGCCGACGCTGGTTGTGGTGGTGAAGCGAAGAGCGCGCGCTGGACCCCACGCGCGATGGCGCGCACGAGACGATTGAGGTGCTCGGCGTCCGCGAGCAGGCGCTCATCCTCGGCGTTGGAGAGATAGCCGAGTTCCACGAGCACGGACGGGGTGTCGAGCGACCGCAGCACGAAGAAGTTCGCCGCGAGAAGCGGCTGCGGCAAGACCCTGGTGACCGTCGCCAGCTCGGCGGCAATCGCTTCTGCCACCAGCACGGAACGCTCCGTGGTGAAACGACGCATGAGCGACGTGACGATTGGACGGACGGCGCTCTCGCCGGCGGAGTGCTCGATCGCGACGTCGCCCGTGGCAGCGTTTTCCCGGTGCGCCTTGCGCGCCGCCTCCGCCGTCGAAGCGATCGTGGCGAGTGTATACACGGATGCACCGCGCAGCTGCGGTCGGACCGGCAGGCTGTCAGCATGCAGCGATATGAGGAGATCAGCGTCGAGCGTCTCGATCCGCTCGAGGCGTTCCGCCAACGAGAGGAACCGATCATCGAGCCGCGTCGCGATCACCTCGAGGCCGTCCAGCCGGTCGAACTCAGCGACGAGACGCCGTGCGGCCGCCAACGTGATCGCCTTCTCCTCGATCCCGCTCACGCCGATCGCACCTGGGTCCCGACCGCCATGTCCGGCGTCCACGACAACGAGCAAGGGCGCTCCCAGCGTTGCTCCTGGCAGCATCGAGGTGAGGCAAAAGGCGAGAACGGTCACGAGTGATAGGCGCACGGCAGCGATCCGTGAGACGGTCACAACGCCACAACGTTAGACCGTCTCAGGTCGCTTCGTCATCAACCCATGCGTGCACCCCTTGAGTCGCCAGCGGCCGTTCGTCAGCTCAGCGCGACGGTCTTGCGAACGCCCGGCTCGAATTCAGTCATGTTGCCCCGAACGTCGACGGCAATGCGGTCCGCCCGGCGCCGCCAACGCTCGTCGAACTCGAGCGTCAGCGAATCCGGCGTGACCTCGATGCTGACCCAGTGCCTGAAGATCTGCAGGCGCGTGCTGATCTTCCGTAGCGAGCCGAGCAGGCGCGGGTCGAAGACCAGCTTGTCGTCGTGCACCTGCAGCCCGGTGAGGCCCCGCTGGATGAGATCGACGGTGCCGGCCATGAGGCCCAAGTGGATACCTTCCGCGGTCGTTCCGCCCTGGATGTCGCTAACGTCACTGCTCAGCGCCTTCAGCAAATACTCCCATGCCTCCTCTGGGCGGTGCCGCGCCAGGACCCAGGCATGCACGAGAAAGCTCAGCGTCGACCCGTGCGACGTGCGGTGGAGGTAGTAGTTGATATTGGCGTCCATCCAGCCGTCAGGCAGCTCGTAGCCCAGCCGCCGCATCCGCGCCTCGACCGTCGGCTCGTCGAACAGGTAGAAGAGCATCAGCATGTCGGCCTGCTTGGCGAGCTTGTAGCGGTCGGCCGTATCGCCCTCGGCCTCGAGGATCCGATCGAGGCGCTGGATGCTGGGATATTTGGCGCGATACCCCTCCCAGTCGAACTCGAGCAGGTCGCCATACCCCTCGAACTGGCTCACGATGTTGTCGCCGTGGATCGGCACGTACATCCGCCGGCTCATCGTCTCCCAGAGGTCGCGCTCCTCCTGGGTAATGTCGTGGCGCATCAGGAGGTCGGCGCGCGGCTCGTCGTCGAGCGTGTCGATCACCTCGAGCGCGGTCTCCATGAGCCATGACACCATGACATTGGTGTAGGCGTTGTTCTTGAGGCCGTGCTCTTCCGAATCGGGATAGGCCTCGTGGAACTCGTCCGGACCCATCACCTGGTGGATCTCGTAGCGGCCGCCCTCGCGATCGGGGTTCCAACTGGCGAGCGATGCGAACAGCCGTGCGATCTCGACGATGACGTCGGCATTGCCCGTTTCGAGCGCCGCCCGGTCGCCGGTGATCTGATAGTGCGCCCACATGTTGTAGGCGATCGCCAGATTCACATGACGTTGCTGCCAGCTGTAGTCCGGCACCCACCGTCCCGACTGCGGGTTGAGGTGCATGATCTGACTCTCTTCGCGACCGTCGCTGCCGCTCTGCCAGGGGTACATCGCCCCCTGGTGACCGGCGTGCGCGGCGGCCGAGCGCGCCTTCTCGAGCCGCTGACCACGATAACGCAGGAGCGCCTTGGCGATCTCCGGATAGTGGTTGTCGAGGAACGGCAGGATGTAGAGTTCGTCCCAGAAGACGTGCCCGCGATAGGCCTCGCCGTGCCAGCCACGCGCTGGCGTGCCGGCGTCGACGTCGATCGTGTGTGGCGAGGTCGTCTGGAGGAGCTGCAGGATGTGCAGTCGCACGATCATCTGCATGTCCGGCTCGTCGCTCACCGTCTCGACATCGCAGCGCCGCCACAAGCCGGCCCAGGCGCGCGCGTGCTGCGCCAGCAGCACGTCGAAGTCCGGTGCCTCGTCAACCAGCTCGCGGCTCGCCACGCCTGGCTCCGAGATGGCGCTGTCCTTCGAGCTGTAAAGAGCTACCACCTTCTCGACGCGGGTCTCCTCACCCTCGTGCCCGCCGAAGGCGAAGACCTGGCGCGGGAAGTTCGGCTCGTCCTTCGCGGTCGGCTGAGCATCCAGACGCCGACCATCACGGAAGAGGCGCGTACGTGCCGCCTCACCCACCACCAGCCGCGACTGCGTGGTCTCGACCAGGAGCGAGATCATGTTCTCGCCGGCAAGCTCACCCAGGAAGTGGCCACAGTCGATGACGTTGAGGTGGTGGCTGGCGAGGTCGCGGTAGCGCTTGACACCGTAGTTGATGACGCGTCCGTCCAGTGCCGAGGCGACCTCGATCGAGCCCGACCAGTTGAGCGGCGTAATGCGCAGCTCGATGCCCGCCAAGTGCGGGTTCGCCATGCTGACGAGGCGCCGCTCGACGAGCTGGGTCTCACGCTGGGCGTCGTCGCGCACCCGCAACTCGATGGTCAACAACCCCTGGCGCAGATCCAGTTCCTGGCGAAACGCCAGTACCTCGACTGCGTCGACCGCGAACCACGCCCCGTCGACGGGGCGCCAGGTTAGGCAGAGCCAGTTCGGGAAGTTGACGAGGTCTTCGTTGACCACCTCGCGGTCCGCGATCGGCGTCGCCAAACGGTTGTAGCCACCCGCCAAGTAGGTGCCCGGATAGTGCACGTCGCCAGCCGATTCGAAGGCGAACGCGCCGCGCGTGCAGAACTTCCCATTGCCCAGGGTGCATAGCGCCTCGCGCAGCCCCTGTGCCTTGGGGTCGTAGGCGTCGTAGCTCAGGCTCCAGTCGCCCATCGCGCGGTCTCCCCATCCAAGCCATTGAGGCACCTCGGTGCCCAGGAGGAACGTACTTCCGTTGCCGCGGCGCTAAGGTTTGAGGCGCTCGAGCAGGGTCAACAACTCCTCGGTGTCGTAGACGCGAAAGCTGGCGGCCGTACGGCGGCCGGTGCCTTCGTCTTCGCGGTCTGAAACGATGACCGAAAGGCCCTGACCTTGAAGCGCACCAAAGGCATCCTCGTCCGTGACGTCGTCGCCAAAGAACATCGGCACGATATCGTCGATCGGCACACCGTCGTTGTGGTTGATCTCCAATGCCTCGAGCAACCAGAGCACCGCCTTGCCCTTGTCCCAATCCAGCTTGGGCTGCAGCTCGAAGACCTTCTTGCCGGTTTTTTCCTTGATGCCATCGTGATCGTTAACGACGCCATCGAGAACTTCGCGGAAACGCGCATAGTCGGCATCGGCGACATTTCGATAGTGTGCCGCGATGGAGAACTTTTTTCGCTCCACTTGCGCACCCGGAATCGGGCCGAGCCCTTCCACTAACTTCGCCTCGACTTCGTCGAGCAGCGGTGTGAAATCACCGGCGATGGGATTGTCGACCTGCCGCCCGCCCGGAACGACGATGTCGAAGCCATGGCTGCCAACATAGGTGAGCTCGTCGAGTGCCACGAGACGTTCGACGTCGGGACGGTCGCGACCGCTCACCACCGCGGTCGGCAGCCGCGTCGCCAGCTCCGACACCACCTGGCGGCCACGGTCGGAGAGGATAGCGAGCTCCGGCCGCTGCACGATCGGTGTCAGCGTGCCGTCATAGTCCAGAAACACCGCTGGGCGGCGCCCTGCTAAAGCAGCTTCAAATGCGTCCGAGTGGTTCAGGGCGTGCGGGACCTCTTCCACCAGGCGCAGGATCGGCGTTTCGGAATCGCTCACGGATGAAGCCCTCCCTCGTTCGGCTTGGCGCTCGATTGGCGAGCGCGTCAACGCCGCCTTGGTCTTTCATGCTCACGGCCGTTCGGCAATACCCCCGGGGCACGTGCGTCGCATCGACGACAGTCGCATTCGGGCTGCGCTCACGCCGCGCGCGTTTGGGTCCAACCACGGCGCATGACCGCCCGCCAACGCTCCGTCGGCATCGGGCGGCCATATCGAGCCGGGGCGGCGACGAACGGACGATATCCCGTCGTCGCCGCGGCGATAATGTGGCTCCTACTCGCCCTGGCTCTTACTGAACAGGTAGCCGCCAGCGGTCCCGATGGCACCGCCGATGGCCGCCCCGAGCGCGGCGTCACCAGCGAGCGCCCCGATGCCTGCTCCTGCCGCCGCACCGGCCGCACCGCCCGTCAACGTCCGCTGCTGCGTCGTGGTCAGATCCGCACAACCGGCTATCGCAAGCGCGGAAGCCAGCACAACGCCCTTCGCAAGTTTCGGCATATCCAGTCTCCAAAGGAAAGCTCTCGTGGAACTCAGTTGCAGGGGAACCGCTCCTCCATGAAACGGACCACGGCTTCGCTCGCCTCCGCATTCGCCAGGTCTGTACGCGTACCCATCCAGGTCACGAACTCGCCAATCGCCTCCGTCCGCGAAGGAGGCGAGTCCGGATAGCAGATCAACTGCACCTCTGCCGAGCCGAGCAGGAGAAAGGCGTATTGTGCAACGCCGCTGACGAAGCCGTGGCACATGTGTATCGCCTCAGCGTAATACTCGTGATCCTCGGGGACGCTGCAGAGCTGCACCAGCACGCTGGCATCCTCGACCACGAAGTCCGACGGGTCCACGGTCGCCGAAGCCGAACTCAGTGGCAGCGCCCAAGTCGCCGCTGCAATGATCAAGCACCCCGCAAGCTTCAACACCATCGCTCTCCCAGGTTTGGCGCGACATCGATCGACGATCGGCGCCACCGCGTCAATCCGGTCGCCGCCACTTCGCCGCAAATGCTGCGGAAAACGCCGCACCACTCCGCGCTCGTTCGCTGCAAGCATCGCACGGGCCACGCACCTCTACCGCCAGTGTCTCGACGGAGAAGCTGGCGCCCACTGCGCGCGCGACGACCTGATGATCGAGCAAATCACAGGGGACCTCCACCACCCGGCCGCACGCCCGACAGAGGTGGAGGGCCGCGTGGTGCGGCACATCGCCTGCGCGGCAGACGACGAAGACGCTCTTGCTGTAAACGCGATGCGCGAAGCTCTGACCGACGAGAAAATCCAGCGCGCGGTAGACCGTCGGCGGTGCCACACGGCCGTCCGCCGCCGCCAGCCTTGTGATGATGTCGTAGGCGCCAAGCGGCTGGTCGGCCCCCGCTTGGGTTTCCAGCATTCGGCGGCGCAGCGACGTGAACCGCTGGCCGCGGCTGCTGCACCATCGTTCTGCGCGCGCCACGACGGTCGCACTCGATGTGGATGTCGCTGCTCGGGTGCCCGGTTCCACGCTCTAGCCACCGAAGGTGTTCGCGTCCCGTGGGCAGGACGAGCCGTCGGGTCAACCGCTTGACGGCGCCCACGCGATCTCGCCTTCTCTCGCCATTCAATGGTGGAGGTGATGATGCGGCGAGGTGCGCAGGGGTTGATGCTGACGGCGATCATGACGTGCCTAGTAGCGGCAAACGCGCAAGCCCAGCCGCCCGCCAAGGAGCTCTTCGGCGGTATCGAGCGTCCGTCGAGCGACGCCCCACAAGCCTTGGGGAGCTATGCGCGCGGTTGCCTCGTCGGCGGCGTACCGCTCGCCGAAGCCGGCGCCGGCTTTCAGACCATGCGGCCGTCGCGCAACCGGCATTGGGGGCATCCCTCGCTGGTCGCCTATGTGGAGCGTCTGGCCGCCGAGCTGCGCACCCGTGGTCATCCGGGTCTCCTCGTGGGCGATATGGCGCAGCCGCGCGGCGGGCCGATGCGCACCGGCCACCGCTCGCATCAGATCGGGCTCGATGCCGACATCTGGTTCAAGCCGGCGCCGGCAGCGCCCTTCGACTACGCGGCGCGGGAGAACGTCAGCGCCGTCTCGTTGCTTCAGACGGGCACGCGCGAGCTCGACTGGGCAGCCTTCGATTCATTCGGCGCCTTGGAGGTCGTCAAGACCGCTGCGCGCGATCCCGAGGTCGCACGGATCTTCGTGCACCCGGCGATCAAACGGGGCTTCTGCGCCCGCGCTGGCGACGAGCGGGACTGGCTGCGCAAGGTGCGCCCGTGGTGGGGTCACCACTACCATTTCCATGTCCGGCTCGCCTGCCCTGCCGGCAGCGTCGGTTGCCGCGATCAGGACCCACCGCCGCCCGGCGATGGCTGCGGTGCCGAGCTCGCCTGGTGGTTCACCGACGAACCCTGGCAGCCATCGACCACACCGCCCAAGCCCCCGCTCAGGATGGCCGATCTGCCTCCAAGATGCGCCACGTTGGTGACGCCTCGCTAGAGGCAGCTGGCGTGCAGGGTCGGCGGCATCGGTCAGCGCAACCGGCGGACTTCCGCCATAAAGGCGGCTCCACGCTCCGGATCGACCTCGTTCCACCAGACGCCGTCGCGCTTCAAGGACGAAGCGATGATGACCCCGTCGGCGAGGCTCAGAATGTCACGGACATTGTCGATCGTGACGCCGCTGCCGACGACGACGGGCAGCTCCGTCGCCTCCTTGATCGTCCTGAGCTCGTCGAGCGTTGCCGAATCGCCGGTGCGCTGACCCGTGGCGATGGTGACGTCGGCTTCGAAGAACGCGACGTCGCGCGCGAGTTCCTCGATCGTCCGGTCGGCGGTGATCGCGTGGGCACCGTGCTTGACGTGGACGTCGGCGAAGACCCGCACCTGGTGGGCGCGGAGCTGCGCACGGTAGCGCAAGGCGGCCGCTGCTGGCCCCTCGATAAGGCCTTCGTTGGCGACGTACGCGTTGGCCCACTGGTTGACGCGGATGAAGCCGGCACCGCCAGCGACAGCGACTGCCAGGGCTTGCGTAGCGGCATTCGCGAGCACGTTGACACCGACCGGTAGGCCCGCCGCGGTCCGCACGCGATCGGTGATCACGGCCATGGCGGCGGCGGTCTCCGGGCCCAGGTGCTCGGGCTTGGCGAAGGGAATGTCGCCGTGGTTCTCGACGATAAGCCCGTCGACGCCCGCAGCTCGGTAGCGTTCGGCCTCGGCTAGCGCGTGGTCGACGATCGCCGCCATGGGCCGACCCTCGTGTTCGGGGGCGCCTGGGAGCGGCAGGCAGTGGATGACGCCGATGATCGCCTTCTTGCGACCGAACAGCTCGGTGACGGCGCAGGGCCGCGGCTTGGCGACAGGCTGGGGCGTCATGTCGGTGAAGCGAACCTCGGACGGACACGCGCCTTAGAAGCCGGTCGGCGCCGCGCCTGCAAGCCTCTCGTGCGCGTCCGCCGTCTCAGTCGTGCTTCGAGCGCGTCGTGCGGCGCCGGACGAACTTGAGGACCGGGTCCGGCAAGGCGCGCGTGGCCCAGATCAAGGCGAGGACCAAGAGAATCAGCAGCCAGTGGGTCTCGTCCATCCAGCACTCCCTGGTTTGCCTCGTTGATTGATGCCGGAGCGTTCTTCAGCGCGCTCCGGCGCAATGAGCTAACCGGCATCTATGGTCGCCACGCCGACGCGACGCAAGCACGACGCTGTTCCGTCCGCATCCTTCAGGGGCGTCTCAGGAGGTAGGTGTCCATGATCCAACCTTTCCGCCGACGCTCGCGCTCGATGAGCTGCTCGATCTCCCTCGCACACTCGCGCAAGGGCCCCGCCACCAGCACCTCGTCCGCCGTGCCCAGATAGGCACCCCAGTAGATGTCGAGATCGCTCTCGGCGAGCTTTTTGAAGGCCGCTCGGCCGTCGAGCATGACGACGCTGTTGGTGATCGTCCCGGGCGCAGTTGCGGCGAGCTGTCGCGCGGTGGTGATGGTGACGCTCTCGCCGATGCGGTTGAGCGTTACGCGATGGCGGGCGGTGAGCGCCTGCACGCTGGAGATGCCGGGAACAACCTCGAAGGCCAGATCGAGCCCGCGCCCCTGCAGGTCCTCGAGGATCTGGATCGTGCCGTCATAGAGGCACGGATCACCCCAAACGAGGAACGCTCCCGCCTCGCCCTCGGCCATGCGCTCGACGATCAGCTCCTCGACGACTGCCGCACGCGACCGGCGCCAGTCCTCGATGCCCGCACCGTAGGCCGCCTCGTCGATCGTGCGCTCCGGGCTCGGCGCCACTTCCAGCCGAACTGTTCCCTCAGGCACGACGCGCTCCAGCAGCTCGCGGCGCAGCCGGCCGAGTTCGTCCTTGCCCGCGCCGGCTTTCTCCAGGACGAACACGACGTCGACGGCGCGCAACGTGTCCACCGCATCGAGGGTCAGATGCCCGACTGAGCCGGCGCCCATCCCGACGACGAAGAGCTTGCGCATGCCTCGCTCCCGCGGATCGCTGGCTTCATATATCGAGATTGACGACCTCGAGAGCGTTGTCCTGGATGAACTCGCGGCGCGGATCGACGATGTCGCCCATCAGCGTCGTGAAGATCTCGTCGGCCTCGTCGGCGTGCTCGACCTTGACGCGGATCAGCGACCGCTCGTCCGGGTCGAGGGTCGTTTCCCAGAGCTGCTCCGGGTTCATCTCGCCTAGGCCCTTGTAGCGCTGGATCGACAGGCCGCGACGGCCCTCGCGGGTCAGCGCAGCGACGAGCTGCACAGGCCCTCCGATCGCCGTTTCGTGGTCCTTCCGCCGTAGCTTGGCCCCACCACCGCACAGCTCGGGGGTCTCGAGCAGGGCTTGGCCGAGCCGGCGTCCCTCGCCCGAGCGCAACAGCGCCCGCTCGACGCGCCAGGCCTCGCGGCGTTCGTCGCGGGTACGATGAAAGCGCAGATTCTCCGGCGTGAGGTCGACCGTCCAATGTCCGGCACCCGCCTGGCTCAGTGTCGCCGTCGCGCGCTGCGCGGTCGCTAGGAGCTCGGTATCGTCAATGCCGCCGCGCTCACCGAAGGCTCCGACGCAGGCGAGCGCCTCGATGACCTCGACCGGCACGGTGCGCGCCAGCGTATGGACGAGGTCACTCGCGCGCCGCGCGGCTTGGACGATGGCGGCGAACCGCTCCGGCTCGACGACGGCGTCGCCCACCAGCAACTCAGCCTCGTGGCCGGCGCTGGCGATGAGGTGGGCGTCGAGCGCCGCGTCATCTTTGAGATATGTCTCGCGCTGGCCCTGCTTCACTTTGTAGAGCGGCGGCTGCGCGATGTAGAGGAAGTCACCTTCGATAATCTCTGGCAGATGCCTGTAGAAAAAAGTGAGTAGTAGTGTCCGGATATGCGAGCCGTCGACGTCCGCGTCCGTCATGATGACGATGCGGTGGTACCGCAACTTAGCGATGTCGAAGTCGTCGCCGATGCCCGTACCGAGCGCGGTGATCAGCGTGCCGATCTCCTGCGATGACAGCACCTTGTCGAGCCGCGCGCGCTCGACGTTAAGGATCTTGCCCCGCAGCGGCAGGATCGCCTGAAAACCACGGTCGCGGCCCTGCTTGGCCGAGCCGCCGGCGCTATCGCCCTCGACGATGAACAGCTCGGCCCTGGCCGGATCGCGCTCCTGGCAGTCGGCGAGTTTCCCCGGCAGATTGGCGACGTCGAGTGGTCCCTTGCGCCGGGTGAGTTCACGCGCCTTGCGCGCCGCCTCGCGGGCCGCAGCCGCATCGACCACCTTGGCGACCACCAGCCGGGCGGCCTGCGGCGTCTCCTCGAGCCAACGCGCGAGCCCCTCGGCCACGACGCTCTGGACCACGGGCTGAACCTCGGAGCTGACCAGTTTGTCCTTGGTCTGCGACGAGAATTTCGGATCAGGCATCTTCACCGACAGGACGCAGGTGAGGCCCTCACGGGCGTCGTCACCGGTAAGTAGCACCTTCTGAGAACGCTGATTGGCAACGGTCTGGACGTAACCGTTGATGGCGCGGGTCAGCGCCGCGCGGAAGCCCGCCAGATGCGTGCCGCCGTCCCGCTGCGGGATGTTGTTGGTAAAGCAGAGGCAGGTCTCATGGTAGCCGTCGTTCCACTGCAGCGCGCAGTCGACGATGATGCCGTTGCGCTCACCACGCAGCACCACCGGCGGCTGGAACAGCGCCTGCTTCTTCCGATCCTGATAGGCAACGTAGGCCTCGACCCCGCCTTCGTAGTGCAACTCCGCGTGAACCGGCTCTTCGTTGCGCTCGTCCCTCAGGATGATCCGCACGCCAGAATTGAGAAAGGCCAGCTCGCGTAGGCGATGCTCGAGCGTGGCAAAGTTGAAGCGCGTGTCGGAGAAGATGTCGATCGACGGCATGAAGGTCAGCTTGGTGCCACGCCGCCCCGGCGTGGTCTCCATCTGCTGCAACGGCGCGACCGGTTCGCCGCCATTCTCGAAACGCATGTAGTGGCGCCGACCATCACGCCAAATCTCGAGGTCGACCCAATCCGAGAGACCATTAACAACGGAAACGCCAACGCCGTGCAGGCCGCCCGAAACCTTGTAGGAGTTCTGGTTGAACTTGCCGCCAGCGTGCAGGCGGGTCATGATCACTTCTGCCGCGGAAACGCCCTCCTTCTCGTGGATGTCCACGGGAATGCCGCGACCGTCGTCGGTGACGGCGACCGAGCCATCCTTGTTGAGCGTCACCTCGACCTTTGTGGCGTAGCCGGCGAGCGCTTCGTCGATCGCATTGTCCACGACCTCGAACACCATGTGGTGGAGGCCCGAGCCGTCGTCCGTATCGCCGATATACATGCCGGGCCGACGGCGCACCGCCTCGAGCCCCTCGAGCACCTGAATGGCGGAGGAGGTGTAAGCGTTTTCCGTCGGTTCAGACATCCAAGAGCACCCTGGCTTGATCGACTCGCAGGAATTGGGCTGCGCCCCTCAACGGCTCGAAGCCGTCGACTTCGGTCGCGGTGAGCCAAGCCTGGGCACCGAGCGCCGAGACCTCACAGCAGAGCTGATGGCGCCGGTCGCGATCGAGATGCGCCCCCACCTCGTCGAGGAGCACCAGCGGCAGGTGACCGTTCCGCTCAAGATAGAGCCGCGCTTCGGCGAGCACGAGGCCGATCAGGAGCGCTTTCTGGCGGCCGGTTGATAGTTTGGCGGCAGGGCTCGCGAGCTCGATATCCACCACCTCGAGATCGCTTCGGTGGGGCCCATGCCGGGCACCGCCCGTGGCTGCATCGTCCGCCCGGCTGGCCGCGAAGCAGCGCGTCAGATGCTCTTCGACATCGAGCGCAGGACGCTCGTCGAGCGCGCGTTCGATCTCGCCGACGACACCTAGCCTTGCGCGCGGGAAGGACGTCTCCGCGTCGAGCAGCCGGCGATTGAGGTCGGCGAGCACTTCCAGCCGAGCGGCGGCGACCGCTACGCCTGCAGCCGCCGCCTGCTCCTCCAGGCTCGAGAGCCAGACGGGATCGGCCGACCGACTACGCAGCACCCGTCCGCGTTCGCGCAAAAGATGCTCGTAGCGGGCGAGCGCGCGCGCGCGCGCCGAATCGCCGGCGCAAACGAGGCGATCGAGCAGACGGCGGCGTGCCGCCGTTCCCTCGGTAAACAGGCGGTCCATCGGCGGGGTGAGCCACACCGAGCCGGTAACGCCCGTCAACGCTGCGGGTCCGGCGAGCGCCGCGCCGTCCAGATGCACGAGGCGACGGCCGCTCTCGGCATCGAACGCAGTTCCTACCTCAACGGGCCCATCGGGCGTCTCGAACGCGCCGTGCAAGGCGAAGCTGCCGCCCCACTCGCTGTTGAGCTCGCGCAAGGGCGCGCGCCGGAGACCGCGGCCGGGTCCAAGCAGGGACAACGCCTCGAGGACGTTGGTCTTACCAGCACCGTTGGGCCCGGCGAGCATGCAAGGCTCCGGACCCACCTCGAGCCGCAGGTGGCGGAAATTGCGAAAGGCAGTGAAGGCGAGACGCGTCGCGGCGATCCGCCACGATCCAGGGACCCGCAGTCGCGCCCTTAGGGCGCTGGTCATCACACGCGCATCGGCATGAGCACGTAGACCGTGCCGGCGTCACCGGGGTCGCGCACCAGTGTGGGCTGCGACGGGCTCGCGATCTCCAGTTCCACGTGATCTCCGGAGATCTGCTGCAACATTTCCAGGATGTAACGCGCGTTGAAGCCGATTTCGATCGGTGCGTCGGAAAAGGCGACGTCGAGCTCGTCCTGACCGCGTCCGGCCTCCGAGCTGATCGCGGACACGGTCATGCGGCCACTCTTGAACGACAGCTTGACGGCGCGGGTCTTCTCCGTGGCGATCGTCGACACCCGATCGACCGCCTGGCTCAAGGCGTCACGATCGACGACGGCCCGCTTGTCGTTGCCCTGCGGGATGACCCGCTCGTAATCGGGGAAGGTGCCGTCGATGAGGCGCGAAAGCAGCGTCGCCTCGCCAACACGTACCTGGATCCTGCTTGCAGACAGCGAGACATGCAGGTCTTCGGCACCGTCGATGAGTTTCCGGATCTCGGCAACCGCCTTTCTGGGGATGATGATCGACGGCATGCCAGCGGCCCCCTCGGGCAGCGGGATCTCGACACGCGCGAGGCGATGCCCGTCGGTGGCGACGCCGCGGAGCTTTTCGGCTCCACCGTTCTCAACGGTGTGCAGGAAGAGGCCATTGAGATAGTAGCGCGCCTCCTCTGTCGACATCGCGAAACGCGCCTTGTCGATGAGCCGGGCGAGGTCCTGAGCGCCGAGTTTGAAGCTGCGCTCGAAGCTGTCGGCGCTGGTCGACGGAAAGTCGCCGGCCGGCAGCGTCGGCAGATCGAAAATGCTGCGCCCGGCGGAGATCCGTGCCTCGGAGCGATCGGCATCGACGGCCAACTGAACCTGAGCACCCTCCGGCAATTTGCGCACGACATCGAACAGACGGTGCGCTTGCAACGTGGTGCTGCCCGCTCGCAGAACCTCGACCTTGGCCGCCTCGTGCAACGTCAGCTCGAGATCGGTTGCCGTCAGGTTCAAGCGTCCCTCTGCGGTATCGAGCCTGACATTGCCAAGGATGGGGATCGTCGTCCGACGTTCCACCACGTTCTGTGCGTGGCTGAGGATCGCTAGGAAGTCGGACCGTTCGATGTTGACCTGCATCGTCGGCGGGAGATCCTCGATGACATCTCTCTATCGGGTGCGGCAGAACCGACCCGGGTTTGGGCCGCCGACGAACCGTCGCGCCGGCGGATGAGGAGCATAGCAGAGTTCTCGCCGATGCCAGCGGTTTTTAAGGGGCTCGGCCGGGCATCAACCCTGGAGCCGCCGACGGAGTGCGTCGACGTCGCGCAGGATCGAATCGTCCTCGCCCATCAGTTCCTCGATCTTACGCACCGCATGCATGACCGTCGTGTGATCGCGGCCGCCGAACCGTCGCCCGATTTCGGGCAGCGAGCGCGGCGTCAGCTGCTTCGCGAGGTACATCGCCACTTGACGCGGCCGCGCGACGACACGCGAGCGGCGCTTCGACTGCATGTCCGCAGGCTTGAGGTTATAGTGCGCGACGACCGCCTTCTGGATCTCCTCGATCGTGATGCGCTTCTCATTGGCTCTGAGCACATCGCGGAGCACGTCTTGCGCCACGTCGAGCGTCAACGGCCGGCCAAGGAGCGTGCTCTGGTGCACGACCCGATTGAGCGCTCCCTCGAGCTCCCGGACGTTCGACGTGATTCGCTCGGCGAGGAACTGCAACAACTCGTCGGGCACCACCACGTTGGGCATGCGTGCCGCCTTACTGTGGAGAATGCCGAGGCGGAGCTCGTACGTCGTCGGATGGATGTCGGCGACCAGCCCCCAGGAGAGGCGCGACCGCACCCGCTCTTCCAAGTCCTCCAGGTCCGACGGGCTCCGATCCGCCGAGATCACGATCTGCGAGCCACGCTCGATCAGCTCGTTGAAGGTATGGAAGAACTCTTCCTGTGTATTGTTCTTCCCGCCGATGAACTGAACATCGTCGACCATCAAGAGATCGACGGAGCGAAACAGATCCTTGAAGCTCAGCGTCGAGTTGGTCGTCAGCGCGCGGACGAACTGGTACATGAACTTTTCGGCGGACAAGTAGACGATACGACGATCAGGATCCTGGCGGCGAATCTCCCAGGCGATCGCATGCATCAGATGCGTCTTGCCCAAGCCAACCCCACTATAGAGGAACAGCGGATTGAAGGGCGGCCGGTCGGCGGAGGAAACACGCTTCGCCGCGGCGAAGGCGAAGTCGTTGCTCTTGGCGACGACGAAGTTGTCGAACGTAAACCGAGGATCGATCGGTGCGGAATAGTCCTCGATCAGCGGATGCGAGCGGGCCGCACCATCGGACGCCGGGCGGATAGCCGGTGCGACCGAGGCGTTCGGCGGCGGGGCGGGCGGACGGACGACCGGCGCCACGGCATGTTTGCGGACGTCTAGCGCCACACGCCGGACCTGTGGGTTGACGTGCTGCCAAACCGAACGAATCCGATCTGCGTAGTGTTGCATCACCCAGTCGCGGAGAAATGGGGTCGGGGCGCCAATGACCACTCTGTCGCCATCGACCTCAGCCGCCACCAACGGCTCGAGCCAAGTGCTATACGCCGCGTCGCCAACTTCGTCCCGCAACGCGTCCCGCACCGCACGCCACTGTTGCTCGAGTTCATTGACAGCTGTCACGAGCATCGTCTCTCCCGCTCCAAAAAAACGTCCGGCGGAGTCACCAACGCCAATATCTTCCACGCGACCGGGACGCTCCTTCGAGCATTCGCGTCCGTACTGTACCTCGACGGCCGCGTCACTGTAGGTCGCCAGCATGGCCGGACCGTTCTGACCATGCAACCTAGACGATGATGACAAAACCAGCGAATTTCCGCGACTTTTCATCATTCTTTTCAAGCAAAGGCGATCTCTAGCGAAGTAACTGGCGGACTCCCGTGCCACTCAAACCCTTATGACCCTGTCGGAGCGGACCAGCAAGTGGGCTGAAAAGGGAACAGCAGTCGCCTAAAATCTGTAAAATTGTAGCTAAAGAACAAAAGGCTATATTGCCCGGCCTTGTGCACACGTTACCAACAGGGGGTGACTGATAAGTGGTCTAGAAGCCAACGCGCAGCGGCGCTGCGCCGATTCACACGTTCGCGTTGAGCTTGTTAACTTGCTTGGTCAACCGCGAAATTTTGCGCGATACAGTATTCTTGTGAAGCACGCCCTTGGTAACGCCGCGCGCCAGTTCGGGCCCGGCCAGACCAAGCGCCGCCTTGGCACCAGCAGCATCGCCAGCCACCACCGCCGATTCCACCCTCTTCACGAAGGTCCGAATGCGGCTCAAACGAGCCTTGTTCACGGCGGAACGGCGTGCGAGCTGCCGCACCCGCTTCTTGGCTGAGGGAGTGTTGGCCATCGGCGTCGATAATCCTCAATGAAGGCGCGATCGGATAGCGCAGGCGGCTGATCGCGTCAACGGCGGACCACCCGCGGTCAGCGGTCCTGAAACTCGGGGCTCCGCTTCTCGCCGAACGCCGCCATGCCTTCGCGCCGATCTTCGGTAGCAAACGTGGCGTAGAACAGCTGACGCTCCACCTGCAAGCCGGTTTCAAGCGTCGTTTCATAGGCCACGTTGACCGCCTGTTTGGCCATGCCGACCACCGGCTTCGACTTGTCGCCGATCACCTGGCCAAGCTTCACCGCTTCGTCGACCAGATTCTCTAGCGGCACGACGCGTGCCACCAAGTTCGATCGTTCCGCCTCGGCGGCATCCAGCATGCGGCCCGTCAGCACCATCTCCATCGCTTTCGACTTGCCGACCACGCGGGCGAGCCGCTGCGTTCCACCGGCACCCGGTATCGTGCCAAGGTTGATTTCCGGCTGACCGAATTTCGCGTTATCGGCACAAAGGATGATATCGCACATCATCGCCAGCTCGCATCCGCCACCCAGGGCGTAGCCGGCGACGGCGGCGATGACCGGCTTGCGGGCCCGGGCTATGGCCTGCCAAGGCGCGATGAAATTGCCGACGCTAGCGTCGATGTAGTCCTTCTCGGCCATCTCCTTGATGTCGGCACCGGCGGCGAAGGCCTTGTCGGAGCCGGTGATTACGACCGCCGCGATCTGTGGGTTCGCGTCGTAGGTGTTCAGCGCCTCCGTCAACTCGGCGATGACCTGCGCGTTGAGCGCATTCAGGGCCTTTGGCCGGTTGAGCTGCACCACGCCCACATGACCACGCGTTTCCAAGAGAATGGTTTCGTAGGCCATCGGTCCTCCTCGACGTGTCCACAGCGACGTCCTGGCTAGGCGGCGGCTTTAACCACGGGTTCACACCGCACGTCCAGACCGAGCATCGTCACCGCTGGCATGCCGGACAGAAGTACGTCGCACGACCACCCTGCACGATGCGTCGGACGACGGAGCGGCCGCACGCGCATGGCTCCCCGGCACGCTCATAGACGCGAAAGCAACGCTGGAAGTTCCCCAGCTCCCCGGACGCCTGGACGTAGTCGCGGAGGCTCGACCCGCCGCCATCGATCGCCTCGCCGAGAACCGCCTTGATCGCGTCGACCAGCCGCGTCGCCTGCGCCGGCTTGAGCCAGCCGGCGCTGCGCCGCGGCGACAAGCGGGCACGGTGCAGGCTCTCGCTCGCATAGATGTTGCCGACCCCGACGACGAGCCGCTGATCCATGATCGCCAGCTTGAGCGCGAGGCTGCGGCCGGCCAACAGGCTCATGAGAGCCGCCCCGTCGAACTCGGTGCCCAGGGGTTCGAGCCCCAAATGCGCAAACCAGCGGTGACGTTCGAGATCCGCCGTCGCCACGAGATCGACCATGCCGAAGCGGCGCGGATCGTTGAACCGCAGGACCGTGCCGTCTTCGAAGTCGAAGGTGAGGTGCTCGTGTGCGCCCAGCGGCGAACCGTCGAACACGAGGCGGCCGGACATGCCGAAGTGCATGACCATCGTCATGCCGTCGTCGAGATCGAACAGAAGGTACTTGGCGCGGCGACGCACGCCCTCGAGACGCCGCCCCCGCAGGCGACTAGCCAAGCGCGCGGGCAAGGGAAAGCGCAGGTCGCTGCGCCGCTGGACCACGCGCGCGAAGCGCGCACCGGGCAGCCGCCGCTCCAACGCGCGGCGCGTGGTCTCGACCTCGGGAAGCTCAGGCACTCTTGCCGACCAGGCTCATCTCTTGCCGGTGCTGGACCCGGCCCTATAACCGCGTTCGTCGGACGATGCTATGTCCGCCCGCGTCTCTCTGACAGGCAACCCACCCATGGCCGATCCCGCCGACCGTCTCGCCCGCTCGTTCGGTTTCAAGGATGTCGACCCCGACGCCAAGGCCGGCATGGTGCGTGGCGTGTTTGATTCCGTCGCGAGCCGCTACGACCTCATGAACGACCTCATGAGCGTCGGCGTGCACCGGCTGTGGAAGGACGCGGTTGTCGATTGGCTGGCGCCTGGCCCAGGTATCGTCCATGGGGATGTGGGCGGAGGTACCGGCGACATCGCGCTTCGGATACGCCGACGCGTGGGTCCGGACGCCGCCATTACCGTCATCGACGTCAACGAACAGATGGTGCGCGTCGGCCGCGATCGCGCGTTCGACCGCAACCTGCACGAGGGTGTCCACTGGGCCGTCGGCGACGCGATGCGGCTACCGCTGCCCGACCGATCGTTGGATTCGGTGACGATCGCGTTTGCGATCCGCAACGTCACCCACATCGATCGTGCGCTCGCCGACATGCGACGCGTTCTCAAGCCCGGCGGCCGCTTTCTGTGCCTCGAGTTCTCGAAGGTAACGCTACCGGTGCTCTCTGCCCTCTACGACCGCTACTCCTTCTCCCTGCTCCCGGTCCTAGGCCGGTTCGTCGCGGGCGACGCCGCAAGCTATCGCTACCTCGCCGAGAGCATCCGTCGGTTTCCGGACCAGGAGGGCTTCGCCGGGCTGATGCGTCAGGCCGGCTTCGCGCGCGTGCGTCACCGCAATGTCAGCTCGGGGATCGCCTGCATCCACTCGGGCTGGCGGCTCTAGACCATCGTGCTCGCAATGCCCAGCCACGTCTGGCGTGCGATCACGGTCGTCCGCACGCTCGGCCGGCATGGCGCGATCCTGTTCATCGACGACTATCCGATCCCTCGCTGGCAACGGCGCCTCCTAAAGCGCATCAACAACGCATCGGCACCCGGCCGTCCGGGTGAGCGGCTGGCGCAGGCGCTCATCGACCTGGGCCCGATCTTCGTCAAGCTCGGCCAGAGCCTTGGCACCCGCGCCGACCTTGTCGGCCAGCAGGTGGCCGAAGACCTGGCGACCCTGCATGACGATCTTCCCCCGTTCCCCGGCGATGAAGCGGTGGCAACCATCGAGGCCGCCCTGGGTCTGCCGCTGGAGGAGGCCTTCGAGAGCTTCAACCGCGCACCCGTCGCCGCAGCGTCGATCGCCCAGGTCCACCACGCGACGACCACCGACGGCCGCGAAATGGCGGTCAAGGTCCTACGCCCAGGCGTCGAGCGACTGATCGAGCAGGACCTCCGCTTCCTCGCCTTCGCTGCGTCTCTGGCAGACCTGCTCTTGCCGTTGAGCGATCGGCTACGACCAGAGGCGGCGGTCCGAGTGTTCGCCGAGACCACTCGCCGCGAGCTCGACATGCGCTTGGAAGCGGCCGCATGCGACGAATTCCGCGAGATCAACAAGGACGCCTACAAGTTCCGGGTGCCGGCGGTCGACTGGCAGCTCACCGGTCGGCGCGTGCTCACGCTCGACTGGGTCCAAGGGATCCCCACGGACGAGCCCGACCGATTGCGCGCGTCCGCCATCAACCCGGAAGAAGTGCTCGAGTGCGCGTCGCACGTCTTCTTCACCCAGGTGTTCGTGCACGGCTTCTTTCACGGTGACATGCATCCGGGTAACGTGTTCGTTCAACCGGACGGCACGATCATTCCCGTCGACTACGGGATCATGGGGCGGCTCGACCTGCCGACGCGGCTCTTCTTGGGCGAGCTGCTGGTCGTGTTTCTCGACCGCGACTACATGCGACTGGCCAACGTGCTCGTGAAAGGCGGGCTGGTTCCGGACCACGTCGACCGCGGCGCCCTTTCGCAGGCGCTCAGAGCCATGGCCGAGCCGATCATGGGGCTGCCACAGAACGAGATCTCGGTCGGACGACTGCTGGGCCAACTGTTCGAGGTCGCCGGCACCTTCGAGATGCGCGCGCGGCCGGACCTGCTGCTTTTGCAGAAAACCATGCTGGTCGCCGAGGGCGTCGGCCGCGCACTCAATCCCAAGGTCAACATGTGGCAGCTCGCCCAGCCGCTCGTCGAGGAGTGGATCGCCACGCATCTCGGCGTGGTGGGCGCGGCGCGAAGGGTGGCCGACGATGCGCGCGATATGGTCGAGCGCCTGCCGCGCCTCATCCGCGAGACCGACGCCGTCCTGGCGCTGGCCCAGCACGGCCAACGCCGCAACGAACGCCGCCGCCGGTTGCAGCCGCTCCTGTGGCTCGTCGCCGGCCTCCTGTTGGGCGCGCTACTCCTCTGAGCCGGCTCTGAGCCGGCGCCCTCGCGGGTTCACACCAACGCTCGGTTGTTGTAGCACCGTGTTCAACAGGCGTTTTACGGGTAATCGCATTGACCATGGGCCGAACGCCTTCGGGGCGCATATTGCTGATCATCAGCGGTGGTATTGCAGCCTACAAGAGCCTCGAGCTGATTCGCCGCCTACGTGACCGCGACATCGCCGTCCGCGCGGTCCTCACGCGGGCGGGTGCGCAGTTCGTTACGCCGCTCGCGGTGGCAAGCCTCGCCGGGGACAAGGTCTACGAGGAGCTCTTCTCGCTCACGGACGAAGCGGAGATGGGGCACATCCGGCTCTCGCGCGAGGCCGATTTGGTGGTGGTCGCCCCAGCCACGGCCGACCTGATGGCGAAGATGGCGGGCGGCCACGCCGACGATCTCGCCTCGACCGCCTTGCTCGCGACCGACAAGCCGGTCCTGCTCGCCCCAGCAATGAATCCCGAGATGTGGCAGCATCCGGCAACGCAACGCAATGTGGAGCGGCTCCACCGTGACGGCGTCAGCATGGTAGGGCCGGCAGCCGGCGACATGGCGTGCGGCGAGGTGGGCACCGGCCGCATGGCCGAGCCGGAAACGATCCTGGAGGCGATCCTTGTTCGGCTGGGCGGCTCCGGCACCCTTGCCGCGCGGCGTGCCGTCGTGACGAGCGGACCGACGCACGAGCCGATCGACCCCGTCCGCTACATCGCCAACCGCTCCTCCGGGCGCCAAGGCCACGCCATCGCCGCTGCCCTCGCTGCGGCCGGCGCCGACGTGACCCTGGTGACGGGTCCCGTCAATCTCGCAACGCCGCCGGGCGTGACCACCGTGCAGGTCGAGACCGCACGAGAGATGCTGGAGGCCGTCCAGACCACGCTGCCGGCCGACATCGCCGTGTGTGCGGCGGCCGTCGCCGACTGGCGCCCCGAACAGGCGGCCTCGGGTAAGCTGAAGAAGACCGACGGCACGGGCGCGCCGCTGGTGAGCCTCACGACGAACCCCGACATCCTCAAGACGCTGGCTGCACCCGGCCCGCAGCGACCGCGCCTCGTCGTCGGCTTCGCCGCGGAGACCGACGACCTGGATGCCAACGCCCGCGCCAAGCTCGCGCGCAAGGGCTGCGACTGGCTGCTCGCGAACGACGTGTCGCCGGCTACCGGCACCTTCGGCGGTGCCCGCAACACCGTCACGCTCTACCGGCAGGACGGTGGCCGGGAAACCTGGCCGGAGCTCGACAAGACGGCCGTCGCCGATCGGCTCGTCGCATCCATCGCCGCCGAACTTGGCACAGCGACGCCGTGAGCGAACGGCTCGAGATCGCCGTCGAGCGGCTGGCGCATGCCCGCGATCTGCCGCTGCCGGAAGCCGCTACGGTCGCTGCCGCCGGTCTCGACCTCCGCGCCGCGGTCGCAGAGGCGGCAGTGCTCGAGCCCGGTGCCCGCCTGGCGGTGCCTACCGGACTTCGTCTCGCCATTCCCGCCGGTTTCGAGGGACAGGTACGCCCGAGGTCCGGACTTGCTTTGAACCACGGCGTCACCGTCGCCAACGCGCCTGGAACCATCGACGCGGATTACCGCGGCGAGCTGATGGTGGCGCTCGTCAATCTGGGCGACACGCCCTTCGTGGTCGAGCGTGGCATGCGAATTGCTCAGATTGTATTCGCGCCGATTGTCTCCGCGCGGCTTGTCGAGACCGTTGTCGACGCGAGCGGCACGGCCCGCGGCGCCGGCGGGTTCGGCTCGACCGGCATCGACACGCATAAAAGGGAGGACACCACGGCATGATGCGGCCGTCCAAGAAATTGGCCTTGGCCCTCGAGGCCGTCTGCGACATTGCCTATCACGGTGGCGCCGAGCCCGTGCAGAGCCAGGACATCGCGCGCCGCCTCGAGCTGCCCCGCCGCTATCTCGAGCAGGTGATGCAGCAGATGGTCCGCTCCGGTATCCTCCGAGGCGTGCGCGGGCCGCGTGGTGGCTATCGGCTGGCGCGCGAACGGCGACGGATTACGGTTGGCGAGATCGTCCGGGTCGTGCGCGGGCTCGACGGCCAGATCGCCGACGAGGACGAACGCGCGAGTTCGGATCTTGGCGAAGCGGTCGTGCAACCCTTCTGGGATGAGATCGAAGCGAACCTGATGCAGCAGCTCGACGGCGTCAGCATCGAGGATCTCTGCCGCCGTGCGGAGGAGAGTTCGGTGCCCTCCGAGGCCCGCCGCAGCATCGACTTCGCGATCTGAGCGTCCCCGCCCCCAAACGAGATCGATAGCGCAGCCGAGCGGCACGCAGCATGGCCACAACCGTTCAAACCGTTGAACCACGCACCTTCCGCATCCGGGACTTCGAGTTCGCCTCGGGCGGCCGGCTCGACGAGCTGGTCGTAGAGTACGCGACGCTGGGCGAGCCGGCGCGCGATGTCGAGGGGGCCATCACCAATGCCGTCCTCTATGCACACGGCTGGAGCGGCGACTACCGCCAAGGCGTGAACTTTGCCGGAGACCTGTTCAAGGCGGGGGCGCCGTTCGATCCGGCACGCTGGTACCTGATCTTCCCGACCGCCCTCGGCTCACCCGGCTCGTCGGCCCCCTCCACGTCGGGGCTCGGTCCCGACTTCCCGGTCTATGGCGTCGGTGACATGGTTAAGGCGCAGCATGCGCTCGTCACGGACCATCTGGGCATCAAGCAGCTCGCGGGCGTCGCCGGCAGCTCCATGGGCGGCTATCAGACGCTCGAGTGGATCACCCGCTATCCCGACAGGATGCGCTGGGCCGTCCCGATGGCAACCGCGTCGGGCACGAGAGGCCGCAATGTCGGCGTCTGGACGCTCATG
>JANQNY010000085.1 GCA_028279345.1 Geminicoccaceae bacterium | reverse complement strand
GATGAGGCTCGCCGCGGCCTGCCGGAAGATCTCCTCCAGCGGGACAACGGGCACGACGCCCCTGACGATGAGATCGCCGAGCACGCGACCAACTGCCCTCCGTCGGTCCCGGTCGCGTGCTCGGCGATCTCATCGACAGTGGCGTCGTGCCCGTTGTCCGGCTGGAGGAGATCTTCCGGCAGGCCGCGGCGAGCCTCATCGTTGCCAACGCGCACCGGCTCAATCGCGGCGAGCCCTTGATCTTGCCGCCGGCCGATGGGGAGCTGCGCGACTTCTACGTCGTTGCGGTCCGGGAAGCCGACGATGCGCATGCCAAGCTCGCAGCCTTGGTTGCCGAGCGCATTCCCGAGCGGTTCGGCCTCGACAGCGTCGCCGACGTCCAGGTCCTCTGTCCGACCAACCGTGGCAGCGTCGGTGCCCGCACCCTGAATGACGTGCTTCGGGCGCGCCTCAACCCCAATCCGGTCGACACGCTGACACGCGGCGAGCGCATCTTTGCGGTCGGCGACCGCGTGATGCAGGTGGAGAACGACTACGAGCGCGACGTCTACAATGGTGATCTGGGCACGCTCGATGCCATCGACCGCAACGGGGGCTGGCTGCGTGTCAGCATCGACGGCCGGGCGCTCAGCTACCGCTTCGACGAGATCGATGCGTTGCAGCCGGCCTACGCGGTGACGGTGCACAAGGCGCAAGGATCAGAGTATCCAGCCATCGTGCTGGTGGTCGCGCGCCAGCATGGTCGCCTTTTGCGGCGTGATCTCGTCTATACCGGGCTCACCCGTGCCCGGAACCTCGCGGTGCTCCTCGTCGAGGGGGACGCATTGGAGCGTGCCGTCCGCACGCGCCCCGTTGAGCGGCGATTGACCCGTCTGAAGCGCCTGTTGGAGAGCCCCGGATGAGCTTGCGCGAGGACGAGTTGACGGAGCGCCTGGCCATCGCCGAAGCGGTTCTTCATGAAGCCGGTGCGCTTGCGCTCGACTATTTCCGCCGGCGACACGAGCTCGCGATCCAGTTCAAGGGGCCGCAGGACGTCGTCTCTCATGCTGATCGGGAGGTCGAGCGTCTGATCCGCGAGCGGCTCTCGGCCGCTTTCCCTGGCGACGGTTTCCTCGGCGAGGAGCATGGTGCCGAGGGCGATCAGTCACGCTGCTGGGTGATCGATCCGATCGACGGCACGCAGAATTTCCTTCGCGGCATTCCCTATTGGACGGTCGTGCTGGCCTTCGTCGTTGACGGACAGACGGAACTCGGTCTGACCGCAGACCCGCTCCACGACGAGAGCTGGGTGGCATGGCGTGGCCGCGGCGCGCGGCGCAATGGCGGCGAGATCGCCTGTCGGCGTCCCGAGCACCCTGGCGAAGCCTGTGTCGCGCTTAGCTTCGGCTTCAAGGACGACTGGCGGCAATATGTCGACATGCAGGCACGCTTCCTCGAGCGGGGCGTCGACATGCGCCGCCTCGGATCGACGGCTTTGATCCTGGCGCATATCGCCGATGGCCGGTTGGATGTCCTCTACGCGCCGGGCAATCAGAGCTGGGATTGTCTCGCCGGGCTCCTCCTGGTTGCCGAGGCCGGCGGCGCCGTTGGCAACTTCCTGAGCGCGTACGGTCTCACCGGTCGCGGGCCCACCGTGGCCAGCGTACGCTCGATGCGGGGCTTGGTTAGCGAGTTGACAGGGCTTGAATTGCTCTGACGCGTCAGAGCCGGACGAACGGGTTCAGGAACCGTCCGATCCGCCCCGTTAGGCGCAGCGGCGCGTCGGTCACCGCGAGACAGATGCACGGCTCCCCCGCTTCGGCGATCGGGCTGTGATCGAGTTCGCCGTCGACCATCGCCACGTCCCCCGGCCCATAGCGGCCGGTGCAGTCACTGAAAGCGCCCCGGATGACGACGGTCGCCTCCATGCCTTCGTGGGTGTGGTCAGGCACACCGGCACCCGGCCTGATCTTCAACAAGCGTGTCACGTAGCCGTTGGCCTCGGGAAGCAGCCGGATCTCGCCGACTGAGCCGAACGTCCGCCACCGTACGTTCGAAAAGTCCTCACCGATAAACGGCACCAAGGGCGCAGGCACGTCGCCAGTGCTCACAGCCTTGCGGCACGGAGCGGAGACCGTGCCGTCGAGCGCGGTCAGCACCTCGTTGCGCAAGGCCGGCGAAAGCTCCACCGGCTCTTCCACGTCCAACAACCCGCCACCGACAGTGAACAGATCACGGGCCTTATGACGACAAACGGAGCAGAGACTGAGATGTGTCCGCACGAGCAGCTCAAGCGGCTCGTCGATCAGGCCAGCAGCAAATGCGGTCAGTAGCTCGTCGGTCAGATGATGCAGCGGCTGCAACGGTTCGCCCCCAACAGACTTATCTCAGTGCGCAACTATCCCGACGCGCCTGCGCCGGCTAGACCCTTGCGGATGACGGCTTGTCGCATCTCCACGTCGGCCTCACGATCGCGTTACGCAGCGAACATGGATTTGGATTACCTACGGCATATGTCTAGCGCCGGCCGTTCGCTCTTCGTCAGAGACGTCGAGACGTCGCCCGCCGCTTCTGGTTTCGATCTCCGCGGAGAATTCGTTTGCGCATTGCCATCGTCGGCTCCGGCATCGCCGGACTGAGCACCGCTTGGCTGCTCGATCGTTCCAACGAGATCGTCCTCTACGAAGCCAACACCAGGATCGGTGGACACAGCCACACTGTGCGTGCGCGCGTCGGGACGCTCGAGACCCCGGTCGACACGGGCTTCATCGTCTACAACGATCGCAACTATCCCAACCTCGTGGCGCTCTTCGACCATCTCGGGATCGTCACCGAGCCCTCCAACATGTCGTTCGGTGTGAGCCAGGACCACGGCGCCTTCGAATATGCGAGCGTCAGGTGGAATGCCCTGTTTGCGCAGCGACGCCAGCTGCTGAACCCGCGGCACTACGCGCTACTGCTGGACATCCCGCGCTTCAATGCACGCGCGCGCGCCTTCCTCGCCGGCGCGGAGGCCGACCGGCCGTTGGGCGTCTGGCTCGATCAGCACGGCTTCGGCGAGCGGCTGGCGCCCCGCTACGTGCTACCGATGGCCGCAGCCATCTGGTCGGCGCCCATCCGCAAGGTGATGGGGTTCTCGGCGCGGAGCTTCTTGACGTTCTTCGAGCATCACGGCCTGCTCACCATCACCGATCAGCCGAGGTGGCGCACGGTGAGCGGGGGCTCCAAGACCTATGTCGATCGCCTTGCGCAGGCGCTGCGCGGTGAGACCCGCCGAGCGACGCCGGTTGCTGCGGTCCAACGCATGGCGGATGGCGTGGTCATCACGGACGCGCTCGGTGCGCGCGATCGCTTCGACGCCGTCGTCCTGGCGGCACACGCCGACCAGAGCCTCGCGTTGCTGGACGCCGATGCCGACGAGCGGTCGCTGCTGGAGCGCTTCCCCTATCAGCCGAACCACGCCGTTCTGCACAGCGATCCCGCACTCATGCCCCGACGCCGGCGGTCGTGGGCCAGCTGGAATTTCCTCACAGGGCCCGTCACCGATCCGGACATGCCGGTCTCTGTCACCTACTGGATGAACCTGCTGCAGAACATCGACCACCGCGCGCCGCTGTTCTTGAGCCTCAATCCGCTCTCTGAGCCGCGCGACGAACTGGTCCATGCGCGCTTCACCTATGCGCATCCGGTCTTCGACTCGGCGACCGTGGACGCCCAAGCGGGCCTGCGGCGCATCCAGGGGCGTGGCGGTGTTTGGTATGCCGGTGCCTGGTGCGGCCACGGCTTTCACGAGGATGGCCTCCGCTCGGCTTTGTGGGTGGCGGAGCACGGCTTCGGCATTCTACCGCCCTGGCGGCGCGGATCGCAGCTGGGTGGCAGCGCCGCAACGCTCATCGAGCGCGCCGCTGCGAGTGCCGCCTGAGGTGGATGGTCCGCGCGCGTGCCTCTACCGCGGCCGGGTCATGCACCATCGGCTGCGTCCGTTTCGCCAGCGCTTCACCTATGCCGTTTGGACGCTGCTCGTGCCGCTCGACGAGCTGGAAACGGTCGGTCGGAAGCTGCGGCTCCTTTCTGTCGGGCGCGCCAACCTCGTCAACCTGGATGCGCGCGATCATGGCCGGCGCGACGGCAGCCCGCTCGAACCCTGGGTGCGCGAACGGTTCGCCGAGGCCGGAATTGACGACGGCGGTGGCCGGATCTTCATGCTGGCCTTCCCGCGGATCATCGGATTCGTCTTCAACCCGCTCACGGTCTACTACGCCTACGATCCCAAGAGCCGCTTGCGCGCCATTCTCTACGAGGTGAAGAACACCTTCGGCGGCCAGCACGTCTATCCGTTTGCGGTAGACGGCGACGTACCTCGGCTGCAGCACGGCTGCGACAAGGACTTCTACGTGTCGCCCTTCATCCCGATGGCGGCGCGCTACGCGTTCAGCTTGCAGCCGCCGGGCGAGCGCCTGCACGTCGTGATCAACGAGCACGTCGCCGAGGGGCCACAGCTCGTCGCATCCCTGGTTGGCCAAAGGCGGCCGCTTTCTGACCGCGAATTGGCGCGGGCCCTCTTGGCGTTCGGGCCGATGACCCTCAAAGTCATTTTGGGCATACATTGGGAAGCGCTGAAGCTGTGGCTGCGTGGTGCCCCATTCCGGCCACCTTCGGCGCACCCGCGCGCCGTCGTCGCCGGGAACACCGCCGAAAGGGGGGCCGACAGATGAGGGAAGGTGAACTTACCGTCAGCGCAGTCGACAGCACGGACCATCGCCGCTCGCGGGTCGGCTGGGACGCGCCAGCACTCCGAATCCTGACAGGCCTTGCCTCGAGGATCACCGAAGGCCGGCTCGCGATCGTTGTTCCCGACGGCAGCACGCGGCGATTTGGTGCTGCCGAGACGGGCCCCGAGGCGACGCTGATCGTTTACCGGCCCGGGGCAGTCTACCGAGTTCTGCGCGGCGGTGCTTTGGGCTTCGCCGAAGCCTATCTTGACGGTTCTATCGATACGCCGGACCTCGAGGCCCTGTTGCGACTCTGTCTCGTCAACTACGCGGCCTTGGGGGATCGTTGGCGGGCCAACGCTGCGAGCCGGCTCGCGCGGCGCCTCTGGCACCGGCTGCGCCCGAACACGAGACGCGGCAGCCGCCGCAACATCCACGCCCACTACGACCTCGGCAACGCCTTCTACGGCCTCTGGCTCGACCCGACGATGACCTATTCGGCAGCGCTGTTCGACGAGGTCTCCGACCTCGAGCAGGCACAGCTCCGCAAGTATCGCCGGCTCGCCGAGCGCCTCGGCTTGCAGCGGGGCCACCACGTGCTCGAGGTGGGCTGCGGTTGGGGCGGATTTGCAGCGCTCGCGGCGCGCGACTACGGCTGTCGCGTCACCGCGCTCACGATCTCCGAACAGCAGCACGCCTATGCCGAGCGGCGCTTGGCCGAGGCGGGTCTGGCGGATCGGGTCGACGTGCGCTTCCAGGACTACCGCGACGTCGAGGGCGATTTCGACGCGGTGGTCTCGATCGAGATGTTCGAGGCCGTCGGCGAGGCCTACTGGGCCACCTATTTCGCAAAGCTCCGCGACGTGCTGCGCCGCGGCGGTCGTGCCGGGCTCCAGGTGATCACCATCGACGACCGCTACTTCGAGGACTACCGGCACAGCGTCGATTTCATCCAGCGCTACATCTTCCCGGGCGGTATGCTGCCTTCGCCGACCGCGCTCCGGACCGCCGCTACGGCGAATGGGCTCGCGATCAAGGAGCGCTTCGCCTTCGGTCAGGACTACGCGCGAACGCTTCGCTCCTGGGCGCAGCGGTTCCAAGCGGCGTGGCCGCAGATCGAGCCGCTCGGCTTTGACGAGCGTTTCCGCCGGCTCTGGTCGTACTATCTGGCGTACTGCGAGGCAGGTTTTCGGGTCGGCACCATCGATGTTGAGCAGGTTGTCTTTGAAGGCGCCCAATGAGCAAGCGCCACTAGGTCCGGCACGACTGCTCGCTTATGGCGCCCTCGCACTGCCCTTGGCCGCGCTCAACCTGCCGCTCTACGTGTTCCTGCCGACCTTCTGGGCGAGCGAAGTCGGTCTCGGTCTAGCCGTCGTCGGTGCCGCACTCCTGGCCGCGCGCCTCTTGGACACGTTCACCGATCCGCTGATCGGCGAGCTGTCGGATCGAACCCGCACGCGCCTCGGCCGGCGGCGGCCCTGGGTGCTCGCCGGCACGCCGCTCGTCGCCATCGGCATGTGGGTCCTCTTTCACCCGCCGGCTGGGTCCACGGCGCTCACACTCTTCGTCTGGTCATGCATCGCCTATCTAGGCTGGACGATGGTGACGCTCACCTACAATGCGTGGGGGGCCGAACTCTCGGACGACTATCACGAGCGCACCCGCATCACGACGTTCCGCGAGGCGTTCGTCATCGCTGGTGTGGCAATCGGTGCATCGATGCCGGCGCTCTTGGGCGGCGAAGTGGAACTCGGCGTCATCTTGAACTGGCTCGCGATCGGCGTCCTCGCGCTCTTGCCCCTCTGTCTCATCGCGGTCATCCGCCTCATACCGGAGCGGCCGGCGCCGCCCGCGCAGCCGGCGCGCTTCTTGGGCGAGTTCCGTCATCTCTGGGCAAACCGGCCGTTTCGGACCTTGGTTGGCGCATTCCTGCTCAACTCCCTCGCCAACGGCCTCCCGGCGACGCTCTTCTTGCTGTTCGCCGAGCAGCGGCTCGAGGCAGGTGCCGCGACCGGCTGGCTGCTCCTCGTCTATTTCCTCTCCGGCATCGCTGCGGCACCCTTGTGGCTGCTCGGCAGCTACCGGATCGGCAAGCACCGCGCCTGGCTGATCTCGATCCTCTGGGCGTGCGTGGTCTTCGCCTTCGTGCCCTTCCTCGGACCGGGCGACGTGGGGTGGTTCTTCCTCATCTGCGCGTTGTCGGGTGCTAGCCTCGGTGCCGACCTCGCGCTGCCGGCGGCTATGCAGGCGGACGTCGTCGACCTCGACCGTTCGCTCTCCGGTCGCGCCCGCACGGGCTTCTTCTTCGCCGTCTGGAGCATGGCGACGAAGCTGTCCTTCGCACTCGCGGTTGGTATCGCCTTCCCGATCCTGGGCGCGGTGGGTTTCGATGCGAACGGCGGCAATGACGCCACGGCGCTTTGGACGCTCGCTTTGCTCTACGGCCTCGCGCCGATCCCCTTCAAGCTCCTGGCGGCGTGGCTGGTCGCCGGTTTTCAACTCGATGCCGACGCCCACGCGCGCGTGCGCGAGCGGCTCGTCGCGGAGGGCTCTTGATGTCGTGGTGGTGTTCCTGGACCCGACCATTTGCGGTGTTCAGTTTCTTGGTGGTGCTGAGCGGGTGTGGAAGTGGAATGGACCTCGACGACTTTGAGGGCGAGCAGCCGACCTTGCGGCTCGAGGAGTACTTCCTGGGACCGACCAAGGCCTGGGGCTGGTTCGAGGACCGCTTCGGCAAGATCCAGAGGCGGTTCGTCGTCGACATGACGGGCACGGTGGAGGATGGCGTACTGATCCTCGACGAGGATTTCGTCTACGACGACGGCGAGACCGAGAACCGGGTCTGGCGCATCCGCATCCTTGGTGACGGCCAATACGAGGGCACCACCGATGGCGTCGTCGGCGTCGCCTCCGGCCGTATCGTTGGTCCCGCACTCAACTGGACCTACGAGTTCGACCTGCCGGTCGGCGAGCGCACTTGGCAGGTGCACTTCGACGACTGGATGATCCTGCAGGACGAGCAGGTGCTCTTGAACACCGCCACCGTTAGCAAGTTCGGGTTCACCCTCGGCAGGGTCGTGCTGTTCTTCAAGAAGCCGGACGGCTGGGAGCCGCCGGAGTCCTGATGGCCATTTGGGCGCGGGGCGCGTCCGATCCGTCGCCAGTAGGTGGCGAAGGAGGCGTTGGCCGCCGAGGGCCGCCGGCGAGACGAGGACTGTCTGATCGTTCCGGATTCGTTTGCGATGTTGGCTTGGTTGAGTCGGAACCAATCTTGGTGGCCGCTTACCCGACGAGATCATGCGGACACATGCCGTGAACGCCGATCCACCTTTCAAAGCCGCGATCATCGGCGGGTCCTTAGGCGGGCTGGCTGCGGCAATCGAGCTGAAGGACGGCCTTGGCGCAGCCGTTTCCGTCTATGAACGTTCTTCGGGCACCATGCAGGCGCGCGGCGCCGGCGTCGTCATGCAGCCCGAACTCGACGAACTCCTGCACCGTATCGGTGTCGAAAAGCGCTCGGTCTGCGTTCAACTGGAAGAGCGTGTTGCACTACAACAGGATGGCCAGACACATCGGCAGCGTGCCCCTCAACTGATGACGGCGTGGGATGCGCTATACAAGATCATGAATGCGCACCTTGTCGACGACTGCTATCGCCAGGACAGCGAACTGCTGAGCATCGATCAGTCTGAGAGCTTTGCTGCAATCGCGTTCGCGGATGGTTACGAGACGAACACCGATATCGTCGTCGGCGCGGACGGGGTCAATTCGACTTGTCGTAGCCTCCTGACGGGAATTGCCGAAGCGGCGCGCTATACTGGCTATGTTGCCTGGCGCGGATTGGAGGACGAGCGCGATCTACCACCGCAGCTCGTGAACACGCTCAGCGAGCGGTTCACGTCCTACATGAGACCAGGCATGCAGATGCTCTGCTACCTCGTTCCGGGCGCGGACGGCAGCACGGTGCCCGGCGAGCGGCGCGTGAACTGGGTTTGGTACGTCAACACGCACGAGGCGGGACTCGAAACGCTGATGACAGGGGAGTCCGGGACGCACTACCGGTCCTTTCTTCCGCCGCACGATAGCTCGCCAGAGGTTCGTCGGGCTGTTGTGGACTTGGCGCAGCGCGACTTGCCAGCTCCCTTTCGCGATCTGGTCGAGGCGTCCAACGTGTTCATGCAGCCAGTCCAAGACGTCGACGTGCAACCTCGCGTGCACGGCCGCGTTTTCCTCATAGGGGATGCCGCAGGCACCGTTCGACCACATACCGCGTCGGGCACATCGAAGGCTTTCGGTGACGCCGCGCTCTTGGCCGGAGCGTTGAAGGGTTGGAGGGCCGGTTCGCCGCTGCCGGTGGATCGACTCGGTAGTTGGGAAGCTCTCCGAAACGCAGAAATGTTGTCGATCGCGAAGCGGGGCCGACAGCTCGCTGCGCACTCCGGACTGGGCCTGAACGCGGCGGCGTAGCCATCGCACGAAGGCCTCGCAGGATCATGGACCTGGTGATCTTGAGCATCCGGACTGAGCCACAAGGCGTCTTCCGCCCACGTCGGCCGAACGACCACTAGAGGCCGTCCCGTCGATCGATCCGCTGTCCTCCGATCCAAACCTGCGCCACGCATAGGTCTTCGTCGAGGACGACGACATCGGCCCGGGCGCCCGGCGCTATGCGGCCGCGATCGTTGAGCCCCAGCCAAGCGGCGGGGATCTCGGTAAGCCTGCGGACGGTCTCGTGGAGCGGCAGGCCCATCGCGACGAGGTTCCGGAGGGCTTGGTCCATCGTGAGCGAAGAGCCGGCAAGGTTGCCGTCGGCCAATCGCAGAACACCGTCGCGCTTGTGCGCCACCTGCGTGCCGAGCGGGTAGTCGCCGTCGGGCATCGCGGCGCCGGCCGTGGCGTCGGTGACGACGTAGAGACCAGAGATGGCGCGCCGCGCGGCGAGGATCGCTGTGGCATCGACATGCACGAGATCGCAGATAATCTCTGCATGCTTGGCGTGCGCCAAGGCGGCACCGGTGACACCGGGCGCGCGATGGTCGAAGCCGCTCATCGCGTTGAAGAGGTGCGTCGCACCCGCGCCGTCCTGGAAGACTTGCGCGGCGGTTGCGGCGTCGGCCAGCGAGTGCCCGACCTGCGCGCGGACGCCCGCCACCCGCAAGGCACGGGCGAGCGCGTCGTCCTGGTCGCATTCGGGCGCGTAGGTCATCACCCGCACCGGCGCTCGCCGGAGCCAAGTGGCGAAGAGGCCGAGGTCGGGGGCGATCGCGAACGGAGGCTGGGCGCCCAGCTTGTCCGGATTGAGGAACGGGCCTTCGAGATGGGCGCCCAGCACGACCGCCTCGTCGTCGTCAGGGCGTTCGACGACGGCAGCGATGCCGTCGAGCGCGGCGTCGATGGCGGTAGCCGGGCTCGTCACCGTGGTAGCCAAGAGCGCGGTCGTACCGTGCCGCGCATGCGTACTTGCCATGGTGCGCACCGCCGCCTCGCCCTGCATGACGTCGGCGCCACCGCCGCCATGGACATGCAGGTCGATGAAGCCGGGGACGATGAAGGGTGGGGAGGGGACCGTCGTCGCTTCACCGTCGACCGCGCCGATCGTCGTGCCGAACTGTAGGTTCCCGCGTCGCCAGCCGTCGGGCGTCAGGATCGAGCCGTCGAGGATGCGCATCGGCAGGCGGCTCCCGAATGGTCGCCCTTGCTTCTGCCGCAAGCGGGCCCTGCGGCGCAACGCGCGGTATGCGTCGGATTGGGGCGAGGGTGGTTCCCGCCCAACAGGAATGGCTCTAGAGTCGAGGCTGCCTTAGGGAGAGCAGGTGATGGCATCGATCATCGATCGCACCCACCGCGTGCCGGGTGTGGCGCTAGGCGGACGGCGGGCTGGCATCCTTCTGGCGTGCGTTGCCGCCGCGACCGCTGCTTGGGTGGTGGGCGACCCGGTGCCACGGCTGGCGGCGGATGCGGAGACGGCACGTCTCCTGCGCGGGATGGCGATGGTGAAGGCCGCGTTTCTCGTGCCGGCACTCTGGCTTGTGCTCTGGCGCGCCGGCGCGGACGTCGGTGCCGGCATTCTGCTTGGCTATACGGCTTGCGTCACGGTGATGAGCGCGGCGGCCGTCCTGGTGTGGCAGCTGAGCTTTCTGGGCGTTACGTCGCTCGCCTTCCACGCGTCGTTGATCGCGTTGCTGGTCTTGGCTTGGCGCGACAAGGGCATCGTTCCCGAGGGTTCACTCCGGCGGCGCTGACCGGCTGGTCGGCGCTCAATAGGGCCCGCTGGGCCCGGCCGGGGTCGCGTCACCCCTGGTGCGCGCGACCGTGGCCTTGGCAGCGCTGACCAAGAGGCCGCTGTCGGAAAGCACCGTGCATAGGTCATAGCCCATCTCGAACATGCGACGGGCGCCTTCCGGGCTCCCGGTGTGGATGCCGGCGCGGATGCCATGACGCCGCGCCGTCACGACAACCCGCTCGATCTCCTGCAGCGTGCGCGCGCTGGTCGGGTCGGCGGCGGGCGGCTCGCCGATGGCTAGCGCCAAGTCGTTCGGTCCGACGTAGACGGCATCAAGGCCAGGCGTCTGCACGATCGCATCGAGATCGGCGAGGGCTCCCTCGGTCTCGATCATGGCGAAGGTCAGTACCTCGTCGTTGGCGTGCGCGACATAGTCGGCGCCCGCGTACCACGTAGCGCGCGTCGGCCCGTAGCTGCGGTAACCTTGGGGCGGATACCGGCAGGCGCCGACGAAGCGCTCGCACTCCTCGCGCGAGCTGATCATCGGGCAGATGATGCCGAAGCAGCCGCTGTCGAGCATCTTCATGATGATGCCGGGTTCGTTCCAAGGCACGCGCGCCAGCGGTACGATCGAGCTCGTCGAGATCGCCTGCAACATCGAGAGCGCGCGGTCATAGTGAATGAGGCCGTGCTGCAGATCGACCGTGAGGCTGTCCCAGTCGGCCTGGACCATCGCCTCGCTGGCGATGCTGTCCGGAATGCCAAGCCAGCCGTTGACCGCCTTGCCGCCCTCGCTCCAGATCTCCCGGATGCGGTTGTTGCGCATGTCTTGCCTCCCCCTAGCCATCACCGAGCGTGTCGCTATCCCAGCCGATTGCCGGCGCAAGGGGAAGAGGCACCGGACCACATCTTGGGTGCGTGGGCGGTGGTTGTGAGATGCCCACCTCCCCACTAGGCTCTCGAGTTGCGCGTGTCTGGAGAGAAGCTGTGCGCGAAACGTTTCCCCGTCATCACCACGTCGCGGCGATCTGAGTGTGACGGCGCTCGCCGGCAAGGCAGCTTGGGTGACGGGGGCCGGCTCGGGGATCGGGCGCGCTACCGCCTGCCTCCTCGCCGAAGCTGGGGCGCGCGTCGCGGTCACCGGCCGACGTCGCGAGCCGCTCGAGGAAACGGCGAGCCTCATCGGCGATGGCGCGATCGTGGTGACCGCCGATCTGACGGATGCGCCTCAGGTCGATGCCGCCCGCGACGCGGTGCTTCAAGCCTTCGGCGGCCTCGATGTGGTGGTCTCCAATGCGGGGCTCAATCTCCCCGAGCGCCGCTGGGCGGCGCTGGAGGTGGCGACGGTCGATGCCATCGTCGACGCCAATCTCAAGGCGCCGTTTTACGTGGCCCGTACAGTGCTGCCGGCGTTGCGCGCGGCCGACGGGGGCATCATCGTCCATGTCGCCTCTTGGGCTGGGCGGTTTATCGGCTCGGTGGCCGGGCCCGCCTACATCGCCGCCAAGCATGGCCTCGTTGCCATGAGCCATAGCCTCAACCTCGAAGAGTGCGAGAACGGCGTCCGCTCGGTCGTGATCGAGCCAGGCGAGGTCGACACACCGATACTGGACCGACGTCCCGTACAGCTGTCGGTCGAGGTTCGCGCACAGATGCTGCAGCCCGAGGACGTCGCGCACGCGATCGTGTTCGCGGTGAGCCAACCGCCCCACGTGCTCCTCAACGAGATCCTCATCAGCCCCACCCACAACCGCGGCTACCTTGCGCAGGCTGCCCGCATCGCCGCCGGCTGACCGGGGCGCTCTGCCAGCCTTTGGGACGCGCAGAACGGCCCACTGACCGCGGCAGACCGCCTGCGATCATCCGTGCTCCGTGGGGCGGCGCGATGTGCGAAGACTCCGGGCCCGGTTGAAAACCGTAGGTTGCAGTTTGCAGCAGCGGCTATAGGGATTTGTCGCGGTCGTGGGCGCTCCAAAACGCCCGACTTTGGTGCCGTAGTTGGCCCAAAATAGGAAGTTTTTCTGCACTGACCGTGGTTGTTCTGCTGGCGATTATCACCAGCTATGGTTACAATATGTGAAGTGGCCGTGTTTTCCTCGCGGTTTGAGCGACACGAAGGAATGGGCTGTTCAGGGCTGAGCAAGTGGTGTGCCCGGTACTGCAGCAGCCGCTTCACTCATCGTCGGTGACGGACGCGATCGGCTGACCGACCGAGCGCGTTCGATCCGAAGCCGCATGTTGCTAAAGCAGGATGTAGAACGACCGTGCTGCGCGTTTTCGACATATTCATGCTGCCCGTGCCATGTCCGACGCACTAACGATGTCGGAGCGCATCGACGAGGCGCAGGCTGGCGGCAAGTGGAACCCGCTTCCAGCGGCAAATATTCCGCTGGAGCGCTTGCTCGGCGCGTTCGGCGACGACGCTGCTTCGGCGCGACGATCACTGCAGAGCGATCGGCGACAGACGATCGACGCGATTCTACGTGGTTCGGAATCGGGTGCTGAGACGCCGACGGACGCGTTGGGCAAGTCGCAGCTTCTCACCTTTCTTCTCGGTACGGTCTTGGCACCGGAGGTCGCCGCTAGTCGAGCTGAGGAGCTGATGCAGCGCTACGGCACGTTGGGCGGGCTGCTCGCCGCGCCGGTCGAGCGGCTTGCGGCGCATCTCGGCTCGGCCGAGGCCGCCGTGCTGCTCAAGGTGCTGCAACTGTTGATGAGGCAGGCTGCGCGCGAACCGATCGAAGAGCGCCCGCTGATCGATTCATCTGCGGCGTTACACACCTACCTCAGTACGTCGATGCGGCATGAGCCCATCGAGATGGTGCGGCTGCTCTTTCTGGATTCGAGTAATCGTCTACAAGGTGAAGAGGTGCATAGCCGCGGTACCATCAATCATTGTCCGCTGTACCCTCGAGAAGTTGTGCGCCGAGTCATTGAGATGAACGCGAATGCTGTCATTATTGTGCATAATCACCCAAGTGGTGATGCTGCCCCGTCCGAATCAGATGTAAGTATGACGAATGTTTTGTCGCAAACCTTGGAAAGAATCGGTGTATCGCTTCACGATCACGTAATTATTGGTGCAAACAAGAATTTTAGTTTTCGCGAGCATGGTTGTTTAGAACATTGAAGTGGTGCAATTGATGTTTGGCGATTTTGTGAGCGCAGAGAGTGTAGAATGGTGGGTGTTTGATCACCGGGAAGGCCGCGCGGTGTTGGTTGAGACAGGGACCAGCGTGAATGGCTAATCCATCGAACGGCGGAACGGCGAGCGTTTGGCAGGCCGAGTTGGGCGAAGCACCGGCGGGTGAGGCAGGTGACGAGCAGTTCGATCTCGTTCAGAGCGCGCAACTGAGCGATGTGCCGCCGCCTGACGGCGATGGTATCTGGCTCGAGCCAGCGGTCGCCGGCACCGACGATGCAGACCTGCAGGGGCTACTACCCCTCGATTCGGACTCTTTGCTGGAGGGTGTCGACAGCATTCCGCGCCGCAGTCAGGGTGCCGCCGACTTTCCGGAGTTCGGCCTCGGGTCGGGTCCACGTGGGGTCGTCGAGTTGCACGCTTTCGAGCAGCGGCTGGCGAGCGACTTCGACGCCGGGTTTGAGCGGCCCGGCTTGGTCAGTGACGGTTCCCGGGTACCGCAGCCCGGTGCCTTCGGTGAGAGCCTCGGAGGGAGCACGCTAGGTCAGCACCTGATGGGCGCCGAGCATACCGCGCCCAACGATGCGATGTCGGCCGATGTTCTGGCGATCATCGACGCACTGCCCACCAGCTGGCCGCTCGGGTCACCTACCTCTTCGGCATCGCCGCTTCCCTCCGAAGCCGTGCGCGCCACGGCAGCTAGCGCGTTCGCACCAGCCACGGGCATGCTCATGGGTGCTGCAGCCGCCGAAGCAGCCACTCTGCTCACGCCGATTGACTTCGGCGCGGAACCCGCAACGGGTGATGCCTTTCTCGATCAGATGGCGAGTATCGCCAACGCAACGGCGTTTGAGTTGAGCGAAGCCGATGGCGACCTCGAGGCCAACGCCGCCTTGGTGGTGCGAGCGGAGCAGCCGCTGGACGAGCCCGATCCGGAGCTGCTGTTCGACGAGTTGATCGTCGGTGAGGATGACCAAGGCACCGCGGGGCGGCTGGGTGCCATCGCTAGTGGTGCACCGACCGGCGCGATCAGCTCGTCCACGCCCGTTGATGGTGGTGCGGCGCCGATTCTTCGCGCCGACACCAACGAAGCGCCGTCGGCCCCAACGCTGGATCGCGGCGTTGCGGAGGAGAACGCGGCTGAGCCGTCCGACGCGACAGCGGACGTCAACGCTGTTGCACCTGTCGAGACAGTGCCTCCCATTCTCGATGAGGAGGTTGTCGACGCAGCGACGAGTCCTGAGGAGGTCGTTGCGCCGGAATCGCCGTCGACACCAGTGGATACGGAAGTGCCGGGCGACGCGGCGGACGACCCGACCACGCCGCGCGACGATGACGAAACACCCGATCAGACGGAGCTGCTCAACCACATCTCGACCGACGAGGTCGTCGAGGTAGGCGGGCTGGACGTGGAACCGCACTTCGTCGGCATCGATTATGCGGGCGACGGCCTGCCCGACGGCTTGGGTGTGGGTGACATTGTCAACTACGAGTTGCGGATCACGAACGAGACCGAGCAAACGGTGCATGACGTGCGCGTCTTCGACCCGCGCACAGGGACGCTGTTGACGACGATCCCGTCACTGTCACCTGAGGCGACGGAGAGCGTGCCCGCGAGCTTTGCGATCACAGAGGACGATCTGGACGCACTGGTCTCGCTAGTGGAGCAGGCGGACGCGTTCACGCTGCAGTCCGACGACCTTCTATCCACCGAGCTGGGTGCTTCCGACTCTATCGCTGGCGCGGCCGATGAGGCCGAAACGGTGGCGCTCGAGCCACCCGTTGACGCGACAACCGACGACGCCGACGCGGAACTGCCTGCCGCGGCCGCCGCCGAGGCACCCACGGCTTGGGAGCCGGAACCTCAGGCGGAGGAGCCTTCGGCGATTGGAGACGGTGCGCCGACCACGTCAGTTGGAGATACGGACGCCGACGGCAGCGCGATCGACGGAGATGGCGATGGTACCGATCTGGCCAGCTCAGACGGTGCCTCCCAATCAGAGATGATCGCAGATGATGCGGGCGCCGAGGACCCGGCGTCCGTGCCAACCGCGTCTGCGCCGGCCGATGCCGAGGCCGGTGAGGAGGGCTCCCGCGGCCTTGGTGAAGGTGGGGGCGTCGCTTATCCGCCGGCGGGAATGGGCGTGCCAGCGGAGTTGGCTGCCAAGCTCCTTGACCTGCTGTCGCCGATCGACGGGACACGACTAGACAGTCTGGAGCGGGCAGTGCTGGATGAGCCCGCCGCGGAGCCGGTGGACGCTCCTGAGGAAGAGGAAGTGGCGGCTGCGGCCGCGCCCAAGACCGAAGAAGCGCCAGCTTCTGGCGGCGTCGACGTTCCGGATGTGGCCGAGGACACCGAGGACTCGTTCGACACCAATAACGAAGGGGGCCTTAGTTGAGCGGCACTCCGGAAAGCGCGCGGCCGGCAGACAAACCGGCGCGAACGTCGAGAGACCAAGCTGCGAAATTGCCGCGGCCCACGCGTTTTTTAAGCGGGCCGCAACTGGCGTTTTTGGTTCCGGTGGCAGTCTTCAGCTTGGGAGCCAATCTCCTGATGCTGGGCCTGCCGCTGTTCTCGATGCAGATTTACGATCGCGTGCTGCCGACGCGCAGCGAAGCGACGCTGGTCGTTTTGACCGCGCTTATTGTTGGCACGATTCTCGCGGTGCTGCTGCTCGATCTGGTCAGAGGGCGCCTCATGGTGCAGCTCGGCGCGAAGCTCTCGGCGCGGCTTTCCGGCCCGGCCATCATGGCGGGCCTGCACGGCGACGGCCGATCTGTGGCGACCCAGCCGGCAACCGACGTGGAGACGGTGCGCCGCGTCTTGAGCGGTCCCGTTGCGCTCGCCGTGTTCGATGCGCCCTGGTCGGTGCTGTTCATCCTCGTGATGTTCAGCCTCCACCCGTATCTGGGCGCAATCGGGCTGGGCGGTGCGGCGGTGCTCGTGCTGGTTGCCATCCTGACGAACGCCAGGGCACGGCGTGCGGCCAATCGCGTTGGTTTGATCGAGCGGCAGACGGGCTCCATCGTCGACGAATTTGGGCGCGAGAACGGCGCGCTGCGCGCTATGGGCGGCGTCGAGGAGGTGCAGGCCAGCGTACTAGCGCAACGCGGTCGCCGGCTCGGGCTCGAGCTCCAGGCCGGCTACGCCTCGGCGCTTGGTCGGTCGGCGGGGCGTGCCGGGCGGTCGGCACTGCAGTTGGCGGTGCTGGGTGTCGCCGCTTGGCTGGCCGTGCTGCAGGAAGTGCCGGCTGGCGCGATCATTGCGGTGTCGCTGTTGTTGGGCCGTGCGCTTGCGCCGCTCGAACAGCTTGCGAGCGGTTGGCACCAGCTGAGCGAAGGTCGCCAGGCTTGGCGTCGCCTGACGACGCTCGAGCGCGAATCGGCGAAGCCGAGACGGACACGGCTCCCGGCCGTCGCAGGTCAGCTTCAGGCTGAGAACATCTCGTTGCGCTACGGCGATCGCAATGCGTTCGTCATTCGTGGACTGAACCTCGCGGTAGGTGCCGGCGAAACCCTGGCCGTCGTTGGTCCGGTCGGTGCGGGCAAGAGCACGCTCTGCCGGTTGCTCTCGGGCGTCGAGCCGCCGACGACTGGCGAACTCAGGCTGGACGGCGCGTCACTAGCCGATTGGCCACCGGAGCAATGGGGCGGATCGATCGGCTACGTACCCCAGGAGTTCCAGCTCTTTCAGGGCACCGTTGCCGAGAACATCGCGCGTTTCGGCGAAATCGACGACGCGGCGGTGGTCGCGGCGGCGCAACTCGCCGGCGCGCACGAGCAGATCCTCTCGTTGCCAAACGCCTATGAGACCCAGCTTGGCGAGACCGGTACCCGGCTCTCCAGTGGTGAGCGTCAGATGATTGGGCTCGCGCGTGCCTTTTACGGGTCGCCGCGCTTCATCGTGCTCGACGAGCCGACCTTCCATCTGGACGACGCCGGCGAGCAGCAACTCGCATCCGCCCTTCACGAGCTGAAGGCGACCGGCTGCACGATCGTGTTGGCATCGCGGGCGGCGTCGCTGCTGCATCTCGCAGACCATTTGCTGATGCTGCGCCGCGGCCGTCCCCCGGCGTTCAAGGCGAATGCCTCCATTGCGGAGCTGCTAAGGCCACGCGCGGTCGAGCAGGGTGCTGCGCCGGCAGGCGCTACGCGCATGGGCTCAAGGTGAGGACGGAACGATGAAGCGCGCACCATTGGGGCCGTTGGAAGACGCGGAACGCGATGTCCAAGCCGAGTTCCCGCCGGTTGGTCCCGTCAATCCGAGCTTTCACGTGCTGGCCGGACTCTTGGTATTGATGTTGAGCCTGGGCGCGCTGTTCGCCTGGTCGGTCGCGGCGCCACTCAGTTCAGCGGTGGTGGCGCTCGGCACCGTGGTCGTCGACAGCAGCCGCAAGATTCTGCAGCACCCGGAGGGCGGCGTGATTCGCCAGATCCACGTCCGCGACGGCGACGTGGTCGATGAGGGCCAGATTCTGGTCTCGCTGCACAATGAGGAGCTGCTGGCGGCCGATGCACGCTCCTCGCAGCTCCTGTTGATGGCCGAGGCGAAACGTGCACGGCTGCGGGCGGAGCGCGAAGGCGCCGCCGAGATCGAGTTCCCGTCGAGCGTGCTCGACGCCAGCCTCGAAGATGCGGCCCGCATCGTCGCCGACCAGGAGAGCATCTTTCGCGCCCGGCGTGCGGCCCTCGACAGCCGGACGACGGCCCTCGAGAGCAAGCGTGCACAGGCGGAGGATTCGGTGGTCGGGCTGGAGCAGCAGCTGTTCCAACAAAAAGAGCGCGTCAGGCTGACGGAGAGCGAGATCGACGACACGCGCGTGCTGGCAGAAAAGGGCTTCGCGCCCCGCCGCCGGCTCCTCGAACTCGAGCGCGCGCTCGCGCAGTTGCAGGGGCGGACCGCCGAGCTGGAGATCGCGCTCAAGGACGCGCAGCGCTCCGCCTCGTTCCACGAGCTTGAAATCGAGCAGACGCGCGCCGCTTATCAGGAGACCGTCGAGAGCGAGCTGCAGATGGTGCAGAAGGAAATCTACTCCTTGCGCGAGAACCGTCGCAGCATCACCCATCGCCTCGCGGATCTCGAGATGCGGGCACCCACGGCCGGGACGGTGGTCAACCTCGCTGTCCACACGATCGGCGGCGTCGTGGGCCCCGGTTCCGTGCTCATGGAGATCGTTCCGCTCGACGACCCGCTCGTGGTCGATGCGCGGATCAGCCCCAGCGATGTCGACTACGTCGCCTCTGACATGCCGGCAGATGTTTACCTCCCCGGCGCGCAACGCCGCACCTCGCCGCCGATCCGCGGCCGCGTCGTCAACGTTTCGGCGGACCTGATCGCCCAGGCGCAACTCGGCGAGCCGCACTACCTCGCCCGCGTCGAGCTACCGGACGAGGTCGGCGAGGTCCGCCGCTTCCGTCCCGGCCTGCCCGTCGAGGTGATCGTCGTACGCGGCGAGCGCACGCTGATGAGCTTCCTCCTCGACCCGCTCTCACGCACCTTCGCCTACGCCTTCAAGGATTGATCGGGCGGCGGGTCGGGCCAAGGCCGAGCGCGCGCGACGGCGGGGATGACGAGATCGGTTTCCGCGTACCGGCTAGCGCCCATCGCATGCCGTCGGTGCCGCAAGCGCCTGGGCTCGATCGATTGGACGGTCCTGCCGGAGTCTTCCAATCGGGAAGCAGGCGCGGCCTTCGATGTGGGACGCAAGCCTATCGCTCATCGTTGTCGGGCAAGTTCGGCGGTGGCCAACGCGCGGCTGACGACCGGGCTCATCGATGGTCGTTCCAGCAGCTCTCGCGTAGTGCGACACGCGTAGGTTTCGACGACTTGGCGCACGCAGTTTCGCTCGACCTGCCAGAGAACGGCCTGCGCGGCTTTGACCAGCAGCACGGGCGACGATTGGCGACGCGCCACCTGAATGGCCCGTAGAAGAGCGATGACACCGGCATGGCATTGAGGAGCCAAGGCGAGCTGCGCTTCGCCAAGCAAGCGGTACGCCTCCGGTAGGTAGAAGCAGATGCCTGTGTGCGTCGCGTCGTCGACGGCGCTCTGGGCGGTCGCTGCGGCTTGCAAGTGTCGACCCGCCCGGAGTTGGGCGTCGGCGAGCAGGCAAAGCCACAAGCCGCGCATCTGCGCTGCACCGAGGACCGCATACGCGTCGATGCCGGCCGTCAGTACGATCAGACCCTCGTCGCGATTTCCCTGCCTAACCAGCGCCCAGCCTTTGACCACGTCGGCCCAGGCCTGCCAGTAGTTGAACTCGTGCTTGTCGGCGAGCTTTCGCGCAACCGATGCATGGTGCAGCGCTTCATCGGGGTTGCCGTCGAACTGTGCAACGCATGCCGCGAAGCACGACACGTAAGCGCTACTGAAGAGATGACCTTCGGCGAGCCGACCCGCGTCGTCGAGCAGTGGCCCCACCAAGTCATAGTGCCCCTTAAACCAGGCTGTCCAAGCGCGCCACACCGTCGCCGTGGCGATCGGATTAACTCCGTACTGATCCGCTGTTCTTCCATACCTTGTCGGGTCGTAGAGTCGGAGAACGGCATCCAAGTGATATTCCGCTTTTGCAAAATTCGCTTCTAGAAATCGGCATAGTCCCGGAATACCATGTGAACCAATGGTTAGATTCATGCTCGATGATTTTTGCGAAATTTTGCAGATACGTGGAATTATTTCATTGACTTTATTGATATTACCTCGCAAAAGATAGACATTGGCAAGACCGCGAAGGGCCTCAAAGCGCACGGCCTCGGAAGCCTCTGTCTCGTCGCAAGCATCGAGAGCATCTCTATACGCTTCTTCCACCTCGAGCGTAGCCCAGCCGAGTCTTGCTATGAGTACCGGCGCGCTTGCTAGTCTCAGTTCCAGCCGATATGCAGCACGTTCATGCGCGCTTTGCGCTGAGAGCTTGTCGATTTCCGCTTCTGCGCGCTGAAGATGAAACAGCGCTTCCGCATTCGCCGAACGGCGCGATGAGGCTCTTGCGGCCTCAAGCCACGCTTCAAACGCGGAACTCGGTTGGTCAGATGCACTCAAGTGCCACGCGATCTGTTCTGGGCGGGCAGCGATGTCGTGCGGATAGTGCTCGCGCATCGCGTCGGCCGCCTGTGCATGATGGCGACGGCGGTCGCGTTTCAGTAGCGATGAGTAGGCGGTCTCTTGGATCAGAGCGTGTTTGAATTCGTAGGTGGGCTCCTTGCTCTCCGGTGCCGTGATCAACAGGTCGGCGCGCGTGAGCTCTTGCAAGCCTGCACAGAGATCTCGTTCTCCTCCGCGCCACATTGCTTCGATTAGCCTGAGCGGAAAGCGATAGCCCAAGACCGAGGCCACCTGCGCCACCAGCTTGTGGGAACCGAGGCGATCAAGCCGGGCCATTAGAGTATCGCGGAGCGTTGGCGGAATGCTGATGTCGGACAGCCGATCTGCGCCCTGCGCGGACATATCCGCGTCTTGTCCTAGAGCCCTGACCAACTCTTCGATGAACAACGGATTGCCGTTGGCTCGACGAAGGATGGCGTTCCGCGTTTGGCGAGAGAGGTTGGCTGCGTTGGGCTGGAGCGTGAGCAGCGCGTCGGCTTCATCCGACGCCAACGGTTGTAGGTGATGCCGCTCTAGGTAGGCCGGCAACTCGGCCTGAACATCGCGTGCGGTAAGTAGGACGAGCAACGGCAGCTTCTCCGTGGCGACAAGTAGACGGCTCAGCAGTTCCAACGTCGAAGCGTCAGCCCAGTGCAGGTCTTCAACAATAAGCGCGAGTGGCTCGCGTCCTGCCTCGTGCTCCAGCCATCGGATGACGGCGCTAGTTGTAAGGCTGTTGAGTTGTCGTTCATCAAGCGCGTTGCGCATCGCTGGAGGTGGGTCGAGTGACAGCAGACTCGTGAACGCCAGAGCATCATCGATCGGCGCCATTCGTTCGCCGAACATCTCCGAAAGCCGTTCAAAACTTATTTTTACCTCACCGTGTGCATCGGCACCGGACAGTTCACGACGGAACATCTCCGCGAGCGGAAAGAACTCGCTCAGCCTTGCGTGCGCAGAGCCGCGCGCGATCAGCCAACGCTGCTGCTGCGCCGTCAAGCGTTCAACGAAGTCCTGAACAAGACAGGATTTCCCGATGCCAGGCTCGCCGTATAATAGCAGGGCCCGCCCGGCACCACCAAGCGCACGCTCCCAAGTGGCCGAAAGCAGGGTCCGCTGGTTCTCTCGTCCGATGAGGCGCGATGACTGCTTGGACGTCGGGCCCGCAGCGGCGTTGCTCATAGCGGCGACCGCTTCGTAGAGGTCGAGTTGCGTGCTCACTCCCCGGAGTTTGCGAGGGCCAAGATGGCGGCACTGAATCTGGCCTCTCAAGAGGCGGAACGTGTCCGCCGACAAGACGATGGCGTTCGGCGCTGCTTCGGCCTGCAGTCGCGCTGCAATATTGGGAACGGAGCCGAAGATCGCCATGGGCTCCAGAGGTTCGCCCTCAACGACATCGCCGACAACAACGATCCCGGTGTGGATGCCGATGCGAACGGCGAGGTTAGTCGGTCCGGTATCGCTGCTGCGCGCTTCGAGCCCGGTCAGCGATGCAACGATGTCGAGCGCTGCGCGCACGGCACTATAAGCAGCCGACTCGCTTGCATCGGGGTAGCCGAAGTAGACGAGGACGCCGTCGCCTAGGTAATGCGCGACCGTGCCGCCGAACTTGGCGACAGGCGTTGAGCAGGCGCTACGATAATCCAAAATAAACGATGCGTAGTCTTCTGGGTCCATAGCTTCCGCAAGTTCCGTCGAGCCGACGAGGTCGCAGAACATGACGGTAAGCTGACGACGCTCCGGCGGACGCTGATTCATCTTCTCTCCCGCAGAGCCCCTTTAGCGCGACGAACGATACCACGACGCCGTCCGGTTCGAAGGCGCGGCACTCTAGCCCGAGCCGCGGCACTTGCGTAGGGCTGGGAATGCCGCGGCCGAGCCCGCCACCCGACCGGTGCCGACGTCTACTCGACACCCGGCCTCATGTGCAGTATTCTCCCACCGTACAAAGTCGTAATCAAAGTTGCATCTGAGTTGGAGGGCAGTGTTCATGTTGTGCTATGGATTACGTTTTCCAGAATCTTCGCGAAGGCAGCCATTTGACAATTGGAATGACGAGCTTGACCTTGATCTCTTGCAAATGATGGTCGATGCGGGTCCCAGGCGCCGGTATGATCCAAATGACAGTGCACGGTTCTTTGCCGAGCTCGGTCTGAAATCCGAAGCGGAGCGCAACCTGTGCGACTTCGTTGAGCGCGTTTTCGCGGCGTCAACGCCTGAGGAATTGAGGTTACAGCTGGAGGTAATTCCGGATGGCCTCCGGAGTTCCGACAGTGTTGCGATATTTCAAGGGCTCGGTGCGCCTGTGACGCTGCAACATCTCTATGGAAGATTGCAGAAATTTACACCCGAGCAATTTATTGTTGCGGGCAGAATACGAGATTTCATTTATGATCCAAGATCTGAACACGGCCATCTCTCGGTCGACGTCGAGACAACCTTTCTCACGACACCGCTGCGCAGGGAATTCCTGCATTGGGATGTTGAGGCACGCTTAAGAGCGCATAAGAGAGAGTCCAGTGAAGCGAACCCGTTTCCTGATGTCGATTTAGTTCTTCCGGAAAATCTGAGAAATAATTTCAATCCCGATGGTAGCGTTAATGCAGACAGTATTTGGTCGCGCGGCCTGGATGTGAAACTGCATGCGCGCGGTTGCGAAGTCAAAGTGGAGAAGGTGTACCAGCGAATCAACGACGGTCCGCTTGAGCTGCTGCCTTTCTGGCATCCCTACTATTCGTCAACCGACACGAGTTGCGTTGACCTCCTAGTGGCGTCGCTCGACGGTCAAGGTGAGAGATTGCCGACGACTTACCAAGAGTTGAGGCGATTTCTCCCCGGTGAGCAGCGACCCCTCTACTGCTTGGGTCGCTGCGGTCACCCAACGATCGTGAATTCGGGCACCTGACGATCCTCTCGAGGTCCGAGGGCGGCTGGTCAGCGAGTTCCGCCCGCGGGGCCGTCGCGATGACGCCGACGCGCATGTTGGCGTGGTGCCTTGGCATTGCTGCGTGTGCACCTAGGCGGTTGATCGTCCCGACGATGTGTCGAACAGATGAACCTGAGCGGAGTTTCAACTTCGGTGACGGACGACGGGGACGAGACTTTCGGTTGGGGTGCTTGGCGGAGGAGCACGTCCACCTCACGCAGCTTTGCGATGACCTTCTGAGGCCGATGTACCGCTTGTGTCTCACCCTCCCTCCAATGCCGAGATTTCAGTAGTATCGGCCTGGACTGGCTCAGAAGGTCACGTCAGCAGCTCCGGGCGAGAGGCCGGTTTCTCCGGCTCGCGAACGTTATGTTCGTACGCCCGGAACCCCAGCCAAACGCCGCGAACCGTATCGAGAGTTTGATTTTCTCTCGAAAAAACAATGAAAACAAACGGTTGGTGGCGGAGGGAGAGGGATTCGAACCCTCGGTACCCTCACGGGTACACCGGTTTTCGAGACCGGCCCGTTCAACCACTCCGGCACCCCTCCGAGCGGCGCGTTCTGCGGGGTTTCGCCGAACGCGTCAACACGGTAGCGGGTAACTCGAAGCCGAAGCAGCCGTAGCGGCTCGCCGGGGAACGGCAAGGCGCGCCGTTCAGAAGATCGCCGGCTCGTCGACCGCGGCGCCCCGTTGTGTTTCTAGGATGTCGAAGTCGCAGCCGTCATTGGCTTGACGGATGTGGCGGGCGAAGAGGGCGCCGTAGCCGCGGTGATAGCGAGGGGTCGGCGGAACCCAGGCCTCGCGGCGGCGCGCGAGTTCGTCGTCGGCGACCTCGAGCTGGAGGCGGCGTCCTTGGACGTCGACGGTGATCCGGTCGCCGGTCCGGACCAGCGCCAAGGGCCCGCCGACAAAGGACTCCGGCGCGACATGGAGGATGCAGGCGCCGTAGCTGGTGCCGCTCATGCGCGCGTCGGAAAGGCGGACCATATCGCGCACACCTCGGGCGACGAGCTTCTTCGGGATCGGCAGCATGCCCCACTCGGGCATGCCCGGGGCACCCTGCGGCCCAGCGTTCTGCAAGACCAGCACGCTGTCGGGCGTGACGTCGAGATCATCGCGATCGACGTTCGCCTTGAGGTCGGCGTAGTCCCCGAAGACGAGGGCAGGGCCCGTGTGCTGGCGGAAACGCGGGGCGCAGGCAGCGGGCTTCATGACGGCACCATCAGGCGCGAGGTTGCCCTTCAGCACGGCGAGCGCGCCCTCGCCGTAGACCGGATTGTCGAGCGGGCGGATGACGTCGTCGTCGTAGACCTCGGCTCCACTGACGTTCTCGGCGACGGTCCGGCCGTTGACCGTCAGGCAGCTCCCGTGGAGCGGTGCGTCGAGCCGCGCCAGAAGTGCACGCAGGCCGCCCGCGTAGTAGAAGTCCTCCATCAGGTAGCGGTCGCCCGAAGGGCGGATGTTGGCGATCACCGGTACCTGCCGGCTCGCCTGCTCGACATCGTCGAGGCCGAACGTTGCAAGCCCGGCGCGTCGCGCCATGGCGATAAGGTGGATGAGCGCGTTGGTCGACCCGCCCATGGCCATGGTGGCGACGACCGCATTTTCGAAGGCGGCCGCGGTGAGAACGCGCTGCGGGGTCAGGTCCTCCCACACCATGTCGACGATGCGCCGGCCGGATGCGGCGGCCATCCGGACGTGGTTGCTGTCGGCGGCGGGGATCGAGGCGGCGCCCGGCAGTGTGAGGCCCAGGGCTTCGGCGATGCTGGTCATCGTGGAGGCGGTGCCCATGGTCATGCAGTGGCCGTAGGAGCGGGCGATGCCGGCCTCGATGTCCGTCCAGTCCTCCTGCGTGATCGTACCGGCGCGGAGCTCGTCCCAGTACTTCCAGACGTCGGAGCCCGAGCCGAGCTGCTGCCCCTTCCAATTGCCGCGCAACATCGGCCCCGCGGGCACGAAGATCGCGGGCAGGCCCATCGAGATGGCGCCCATGATCAACGCAGGGGTGGTCTTGTCGCAGCCGCCCAGGAGCACCGCGCCGTCGATCGGGTGCGAGCGCAAGAGTTCCTCGGTCTCCATCGCGAGGAAATTGCGATAGAGCATCGTCGTCGGCTTCACGAAGGGCTCGGAGAGCGACATCGCCGGCAGTTCGATCGGAAAGCCGCCCGCCTGGAGGATGCCGCGCTTGATGGCGGTGACGCGCTCCGGGAAGTGCGCGTGGCAGGGGTTGATGTCGGACCAGGTGTTGACGATGGCGATGACGGGCTTGCCGGCCCAATCCTGGGCGTCATAGCCCATCTGCATGGCGCGCGAGCGGTGGCCGAAGGCTCGGAGATCCTGCACGCCGAACCAGCGGCGGCTTCTCAGGCTGTCGGGCGTGCGGCGCGGTGCGCTCATCGTCGCTTCCCTGAAGGTGGCCGTCTCAGCGGCTTCTTCTGCGTGACGAGCGCGGTCACCGCCGCCACGCCGACCAGCGGTAGCAGGATCCAGGCGGGCCCGCCATGACCCCAGAAGGGCTTGTCGTCGAGATTGAGGAGCAAGGCGCCCGTGGCATAGACGAGGTAGAGGCCCACCCACACGGCGTAGTTGACCACCCAGTGCTTCAGATAGCGCAACCGACGGCCCGCTATTCCTGCTCGTCGAGGAACGTCTGAATGGCCGGGATCGCCGTCGCGATGTCGAGAGCGCTGCCCACATGGCCGAAGATCGAATCGTAGACGAACAGCTCGGCACCGGGGATGGCGGCCGCCACCGGCTCAAGTTCCTCCGCCGGCGGGAACAGCTCGTCGCTACTGACACCGACGACGAGCACGTCGGCTTGAACGTCGGGAAGCTGAGCCCGGACATCGTAGCTGCGCATCGCGTGGTTGCGCCAGATGATGTCATTGGCGTCCATTTTCTCGCTGCCGAGCCCGGCGTTCTCTAGCCCCTTCATCACCGCGTCCGGCGTGGCGAACTCCTCCTGGTACCAGGCGGTCGCGAAGTACCAGAGATACGTGCCCATGAAGGCTCGCTTGAGACCGTCTCTCGGCTGCGCCTCATAGCGCCCGCCTGCGTAGGCGGGATCGCTCTCGACGGCGAGCGACATCAAGCCCCAGATGCCGACGTTCCGGCCGGTCGTCGCCGGTCCCGTCGCGATCGGGACCGCCCACTGCATCATGTCGGGGTACTGCGTGATCCACTGCAGCGTCTGGTGCCCGCCCATCGAGATGCCGGCGACCCCCTTCAGACGCTCGACGCCGAGATGCTCGGTGACGAGCTCGTGCTGGACGCTCACCATGTCCGCGATCGTGTAGCTGGGGAAGTCTGGCCCGAGCCCCGAGGTCGACGGTGCCGACGAGCCGGGCGATCCCAACGCCGTCGGAAAGATCAGGTACCAGCGGTCCGGGTCGAACGGCGCACCGGACGCAAACAGGTCCTTAGCCAAGGTCACGCTCTGGGTGTAGTCGCCGCTCCAGCCGTGGGCGAAGAGCACGGCGTTGGTGATCGTTCCGTCGGCGTCCCGCGCCGGCTCGCCGAGCGTCGCATATTGGGCGACCATCTCGTCGACACGCTCGCCGGAGGCGAGTTCGAAGCCGGAGACCGTGAATGTGCGCGGCTCGAGCGTAATGTCCTGGGCGAACGCCGGTGCCGTGAGCAAGGCGAGGCCGGCAATGAGCTTGCAACGCATGGTCGATACCTCCCTGTTTTGGTTGATGGCTGGCCACCGCGGCGGCGGCGCCGAGCTTCTGGGCCTTCCAGTTGCCGCGTGGCATCGGCCCGGCAAGCGGTAGCAGGATCCAGGCGGGCCCGCCATGATCCCAGAAGGGCTTGTCGTCGAGGTCTAGGACGACGGCCCCAGTCGTCTAGACGACGTAGAGGCTTATCCAGACCGCGTAGCTTACCACCCAGTGCTTCATGTAGCGCACGGTCGTCTACCGCTCTTGGTGATCGAGGAACCCTTGGATCGCCGAGTTGGCCTTGGCGATGTCGATATCGCTGCCTTCGTGCCCGAACAGCGACGGATAGACGACAAGGTCGGTGCCCGGGATGGCGGCTGCGAGGGGTTCGAGCTCTTCGGCAGGCGGGAACAGCTCGTCGGTGCTGACGCCGACAAGGAGAACCTTGGCTCGAACGGCTGGCAGCTTGGCACGCACATCATGGCTGAGCATGGCCCTGTTGCGCCAGATGACATCGTTCGCGTCCATCGTCGCGGTGCCGCTCGCTGCCGCTTCTAGGCCCTGCAGCACGGCGTTCGGCGTCGCGAACTGCTGGTACCAGGCCGCGCCGTAGAACCAGAGATAGATGCCCAAGAAGGCTTGCTCGAGGCCGGCCTTGGGCTGCCGCGCGTACCGGCCACCCGCATAGGCCGGATCGGCCTCGATGGCGCGCGAC